>JAYPVK010000005.1:0-140229 GCA_038134565.1 Pseudomonadales bacterium
TGTGTATAAGAGACAGGTCACCAGTTGCTCAAGCGGTATCTGCTGACTATCGCCTATGATGGCCAGGCAAATATCTGACGGTTTGGCAATGATATCTGACACCTGTCCATGCCAGCTCCCGGAGCTGGCAGGGATTGTCTGTTCACCGATGAAGGAGAGGATCGTTTGCAGGTCGTGACGGGTACGCTCGTTGTCGTCGATCAACAAGATTTTCGTAGCTTCACCCATTACAGTTAAGAATTGTCCCTGAATTCTGTCATTCGTTTTTATCGGGCTACTGCAGAACGCAGAGAACCGCCCATCAGACTGGGACTATATCAAATCCCGGCCTGCTACACAGATATTCTAGACGGTTTTCAGGATTTTTTGTGTGGCCTGATTCCCGCTGGCTGAAGCCGCCGGAAATCAAGGCTGTCGAGCCGATTCCGGCAGGCGGGCTGGACTCTCAATGCTGGGGTTCGATGGCATCCCAACCCCGCTTCAAATATGTAATTTTCGAAGCGATAAAGAGTTTGCATCACTTGAGTTCTCGTGATTTTTAAACCTTGTTCGGTTTGCAGCACCAAATCAGAAATATGATTGCCATGCTCCCGGCAAAGCATTTCACAATAGTCCGGATTGATTGCCGCCAACAGAGCTTTGCTTGGTTTCGTCAGCTCAATGATTGCAGCGTTACATAGCCTTGGGCAGGCGACTTTATAAAGCAAACTGCGGTCATAGGCGGCACTAAATCACAGCTGTCCGAATCATGAAAATTAAGCACTTCCGGATGTTGTTTATGATGCGACTGATGAAAATGGTGTAACAGCAGGCGAATCGCTTCGATATTAAACTTATTGGAGTGAGCATTAAGGCAGGTACGATTAACGTGAATATATTCATTCGAGCTGCAACATCCCAAACGCTAACGACTCTGTTTATCAATCTGAAGGTTTAGACTGCGGTTAAACAAGGGCTCATCGCGCGCTAAGCCCGCCCTCTCTCCGACGAGCAAGCTAGCTCTTATGGCGAAGGGCTTGTAAGAGCCATTGTCGTACAAAGTATGCCAGTGAAGAGACGACAGGGCCTGGACCAAGTACATCCCCGCCGAGATAAGAATCTATGAAGCCGTGCTGGTGGCAAGCCGCAACCTGAACCGCGGCACATTACTGGATGACACCCATTTCAGCCTGCAGGAGATGGATATCAGTCAGCTGCGTCGAACACCCCTCTTTGCGGGGGAAGATGCGGTCGGCAAAGAGCTGAAGTACTCCCTAACCGCTGGCAGCCCGTTATCCCTGGAATCGCTTCAATTGCCCAAAGTAGTGCAGCGCGGCGACATGCTGCAACTGGTTGCAGAAAATGAATCCCTGCAGGCCAGACAGCAGGCTGAAGCCTTGGAAGATGGCGAATTCGGCAAGGTAATCGATGTCCGCAATAGCAGCTCGAGACTGGTAGTCCAGGCCGTCGTAGTCGCTGCCGGGAAGGTAAAAATACAGCTATAACAACGATTTAACAGCTATAAAGACGATATAAGCATTCCCTATAAGCCGCCATCTGCAAACAAGGAAACGGACTTAAAGATATTTTTACACCAGTCGTTATAATTTAAACCTGAGTAATCCTGGCAAGCACATTGCTCACTAGCTTACCCGGGCAAGACCTCAAGCAAGGCTTGAAGTCGCGACGACTGACAGTGAATGAATGTGTTTCAGGCCATCTCGATTCGCGCAATGCCAGCCGAATCCATTGCAGGATGTAACGAGGGAAACAGGGAACAGTAAACTCACCACGGATATGGAAGTTGTAAGACAGTGAACAAGATCGGACCCAATCCTAGCCATACCCCACCCGATAATCGCAACCCGAATGCGGGCGTCGTCACGAGTTTTCGTGGGGACCGCAGGGCAGTGGGCGCGGAATCTGCTACAAGCACCGCAGATACTGTTGCACTCAGTCCACAGGCCGTTGACCTCAATGCCCTCGAGCAGCGAATCAAGCAGCTACCCGATATTGACGCCGCCCGTGTCGTTGACCTGCACCACCGGATTAAATCCGGCGTCTACAGCCTGGACAGCGACAGCATCGCCCAGAAGATACTGGACCTCGAATCCCTCATTAACCGCTCATGAGCAAATTCGCCGACCTGGTTGAGTTGCTGCAGCAGGAACTGAGTTGCACGGATCCCTGCTGATCACCCTGCAAAGTGAACGAGAGCGCCTGGAATCCCGGGATTTGGCCGGCATGCAGGCCCTGCTCGTGAACAAATCCGATGCCCTCAATCGACTGGAGGCGCTGCGCAGTACCCGCATTCAATGGCAGCAGAATCAGGGCTTAAGCCCTGCCGATTCAGAACTCCAGCAGGCATTGGAGGCACAGCGGGACGCCAACGCGAAGGCCGCCATTGAGCTGCTCTCCCTGCGCAGAAACAATATCAATAAATTCAATTATTTCAATGAGTTAAATGGAATCCTGATCTCTAACTCACGGACGAGGAATAGCCGACAGCTTGACCTCATGCGAGGCATTTCCCAGGAGCAGAAGCTGTACACGGCAAACGGCGGCACAGAAAGCAGAACCAGCCAGAATCCAGTGGGGCGCGCCTGATCCCAGCACCAGGTTCTCCCAGCACTTATCTCCCCAGGCACTCTTCGCCGCAATTGCTAGCCCGCCCCGAGCCTGGCCCTGAACTCCAGGGCGACTTTCAGCGTACTTGTCAGAGTAGCCCTGTGAGGGACTGCTACACTTATAGTGACTAACATTGACTTACATTAGCCCCTCTTCTGACCGCCCGTGATGCGGGATGTGACCCCGCGCACAATGAGCAGGCGCAACTGGGATTAGTCTTGTACCATCGGCGCGGCCATTGCAGCCGTGACTCGCCAGAGCCCGGTCATGGCAATGGATTCAGGGGTTGAATCGTCTTGAATTGGAAACACTGTTGGTTTTAAATACGCTGCCGATACTAGCCCTATAACGTACTGCTTGAGGAATGAGCTGCCAAAGACTGCACTGAAATCACGTGCTACCGGTCATCTACTCTGACAGAGGCATGATTGAGGCACACACCAGGAAGCAGCTGAAGTAGTTAAGCAAAAGAGTGAACGCAAAGAATTTCTATATCGTGGCGACGGCTCCCAATGAGCCCAGCCTGCAGGTCAAAATTTCCGGCCCCTACCTCACCAGAAAGGCAGCCCAGGCAGATCTGGAAGCCGCCATTGACGAGGCCATGGATATCGACCCCAGCGCCAAGAATTACAAATACAGTATTTCCCGTGTTGAGAGCCGCAAACCCGGCGTTATCCAGCACATGGCCGCTCACGCCTGACCCCTTGCCAGGCGATTCTACAGACTCGCCTGGCGCCCCGTACCGGCTACCTTTCCTCCCCTCCCCCCATGATCGCGCCAGCGCCGTCGCTGTCAATTCAGGGACAGGGCCGTGACAAAGCCCGCCAATATTATGGCTAGCACTGCGCTATGGGTGTACACTGATTTTGCAAGTAGTCATTCTAGCCTGTTGAGGAGCCATAGCACTTCGCATGCAAGAAAGAGGGGCTCTCGAAGCAGCCAGGTTCCTGAAATATTCAGGCCTGAAACGCCCTCTTATATACACGCCATAACAGCAACAATCTGGAAAGCGCTCAGTCGATCCTCACAATGTTCTCCAGCTAACAGGAGTAATGACCGTGAAAAAGCTTAGAGCACTACATCACATAAGCATCATAGAGTCCCGCGGCACCAACTGTGCCTGGGTCCGAATCAAGTACGACGGCAAAAATTTCCAACAATCGTTTCCTTTCAGGAAATATGGTGGCAAGCAGAAAGCCATCGCCGCAGCCAAAGAAGTCAGAGACCGGCAGGGCCGAAAGATCTACGGTGAAAACTGGCCCTACGCCAAGTACAGCCCGCGAAAGATCTCACCATTGAACTCATCCGGAGAGATCGGGGTCAGCTTCTCGGAGAAAGACAATTCCTGGGTTGCAACCTGGCAGGAGGGACAGGGAGCCAGGCGGCGCCAGCGGAATGCTTACTTCTCGGTCAACAAGTATGGCGATTCCAAAGCGAAGCGAATGGCGATCAAGCGGCGACGGGATGCGGTGAAGGAAAATCGCGTCAACTGATTACGCAATAGTCCGCGGCAGCTAGTCCAGGGTGCCCGATTGAAAACCTGGCCGCATCATCGGCTCAGGCCAAATACTCCGACTTCACTCGCTCGCTTTCCTCGCAGCCGTCGGCAGCAAGCTACTGAAGCCCGTCTCAGGCATCATTAGTTTAGGCCAGCAGGCAGCCAGCTATCCCATATCTTGCTGGTATCGAGATGATTGCTGTAAACCAGGTTTCCACTAAAATTCATCCGATCGACACCAAACACTTCGAACAATGCCTCGAAGCTCGACAGCGCTTCGTCGGTATCCGCATCCATGCTCACCATCAGGTCATCGAGGCTGTCCGCGCTGGATAGAGCCTGTGCGGTATGCATCATCCCCGCGTCACGCATCCCAGTCACCAGGATGACCTGGGTATCCTGGCTGGCCGGGTAGCTGGCAAAGAGACCATAATCCCGGAATGACTGACCTGACTCTGGCAGGCCTGCGTCACTGGTGTAGTACTCTGAAGTCTTGAGATTGAGCAATTCATCGTAACTGCGACCGATCCGCAAGCCGGAACCGGCAAACGAGAGCTGGGTAAGTTTCTCCAGGGCACTTATATAGCCGATGTAGACAATGTGATTATTTCTCACATCTGACATGGTGAGATCGGACATCATCGTGATATTGACCTGCTTCTCACTCGCCTCGAGAATCGGCACGATCCTGGCGAGCGCGAATGCGCTTCCCTCTGGCATATAACTCAGATCCAAGTCGAGGTAGTTCTCCGCCTTTTCGATATCACTGAACTGCAGATCTTCCAGGTCGCTGGGGGAGTTCACGTTGAACTCGCGAACCATTCGCGCAATATTGCCGTTCGCATTCAATTCCCCAAAAATGTAGTAGTCCCCCATAACCAGCAAGACTGGTTTGTCATCACCCAACACGCTGTTCCAGATTGGATGGTGAGCGATCGACCCCAATTGTGAAGCCTCAGATTCTTCGCCACTAAGCGCCATGTATCCCAAATTTAGCAATAACAGAAGACAGGCAGTGGCGAGCAAGCCACTATTCAATCTGGATGACCAGAAACCCTTCTTGGGCGCTTCGCTGTCCTGCGCTACAGGCGATCTCGACTGCAGCACTACCGAATACTGGCCCTTGGGTATGGCAATCTGCTCACCAGACTCAGCACCATGTTTCTGATAGTAGGAGTCCAGTTTTTTACGTAGCTGGTGAACACAGACTCGCACCGAACTGTCACTGGAGACGTCGAAATTTTCGCCCCGACTAAGCACCTCGATCGCCAACTCGATTTCCTTGGGCACCTTGCCAGCGATAGAACTCTCCAGCAAATACTCAAGCATGGCCTGATAGTGTCGCGAGCGACCCAGTTCACCGCTTTCGATTATTTGCCTGCACATTTCGCGCATGCGATCTGCATCTGACGATTTTACTGGTCTCATGACTTGCCCAGGAATTCATTCACTAAATACAGTTGAGTGCGGCGAGCCTGTCCGCAATCGCCGTACACCGACGCGGGATTGTAGCAGCTAAGCGTTCCCGGACCCGAAGGCAATTTCTGCCTGACTGGAAATTGCCTTGGACGGTGGCGGCATCGGTGGGCGCTCAAACTAAGCCTTGATTGCCAGTGACTTCAATTTGTCACTGAACTTTACCCGTCCCTCATTGGCGAAGACCTCATGATTCATCTCGATGCTGGCCAGGTCATACAGGTAGTTAACCATCGCCCCTCGTGACTGGCGCAACCCCTTCTCGCTCATGTCCGCGTGGGCATGAATTCTATAGAGGGAGGCACCATTTCCGAGATGAAACCTGGCCACCGGGTCGAGCGGGTATTTTTCCTTGCGTGCGACGGTCAGGTAATGAAACACGAGGGAGCGAATTTCCTCGGCATGCGCCTGTGTCGCTTCCCCGCTTGCCGGTAGTGCCGCCACTCGCCGTTTCATCTCCAGCAACGCCGCCGCATGCTTGTCTTCCCTGGGATTCTGTTCTTCCTGCGCAGCGGTCGGGGACGCGTCGGCATCCCCCTCTTCCTCGCTGAGTAGCCAGCGGCCGAATCCAGGAACCGGCGACAGCGTGACGAAGGTCTTGATGGAGGGAAACTCCATCTGTAGTTCCTGCACCACCTGCTTGATAAGAAAGTTGCCGAAGGAAATATTACGCAGTCCTGGCTGGCAGTTACTGATGCTGTAGAAGACGGCCGTCTTGAAGTCGTCGCCATTAACCGCTTCCGCTTTCTCTTCGAGAATCGCCGCAATGGATTCAGGCACATTACCGGTCAGGGCCACTTCCACGAAGATCAGGGGCTCATCCACCAGAGCTGGATGGAAGAAAGCGAAACAGCGACGGTTGGGAGGGTCGATGCGACTTCGCAGATCGTCCCAGTCCTTGATCGCGTGCACCGCTTCATAGCGAATGATGCGCTCCAGTACTGCCGCACTGGTACTCCAGTCGATGGTGCGCAGTTCCAGGAAACCGCGTCCGAACCAGGACGTGAAAAGGCGCACAAAGTCATTATCCACTGCCAACAATTCGGGATGGGTCTTGAGGAATCCCAGCAAGTCCGCGCGCATGGCCACCAGGTCGTGAGTGGCACCCGGCGTCTGATTAAGCCGCCTCAGCAGTTCATGACGCAGGGGTTCGCTGGCCTTGGAGAGAGTACCCAGGTTAAAACTGCTGGGATCCTTGTCGTAGGCATTGAAGGCCAGCCGCACCATAGCCGGGTTGGCGTTGAAATTTTTCTCGAGATTCTGAAAAAACAACAACTTGTGCTCGTCATCCAATTCCTGAAACCGGTCCAGTACCTGCCGCGCAGTCACGATTCCCGATACCTCGCCCTCACTCCCCATCAGGCGCTGTACCAGTTTGTCGATGCTGTCTTTTTCTCCACCGGAAAAGAAGCCACGCTGGCCTTTCACCAGCCCACTCAGGAAATCTTGAAATTTTTCAAAGGCCATCGTTCAACACGTCAGGAATAGCTTGAAGTTGACTATAAACCAGGTTGAGCTCCCGCACCTACAAGCACAGCACATGGCTGGAACATAAACGGCAACTGCGGGGATCAGGGTGTCATTGCCACAAAAACTTGGCAGGCATTCGTCAGGCCAGGCGCAGACCCGACGTCCATCCGGGAAGGCTGACACGGGGGAACCGGCGCCCGGTCATCTTTGACGGCCGCAACCTCTATGACCCCGCCAGGATGGCCAGTCTTGGCATCCATTACAACGGGATCGGGCGCGGCCTGTCGGTCAGGCACAAGGCAGCCTAATATTGTCGACAATCTGGAAATATTTTCCGGATTTATGCTATTATCCGCCACCTATGGCAGAAATTGTTGACATAAGCTCAGGCGAATCGCCTGTCCCGGCCCCCGCCCGAACCCTCGCTGACAACGTTTTCGACCAACTGCGCAGCGCAATCGTCGGTGGTGAATTTGCCCCGGGCTCCAAGATTAATGAACCCCAGCTTGCCGAGCGTTATGGCATCAGCCGCGGCCCACTGAGGGAAGCCATTCGCCGCCTGGAAGGCTGCAAGCTGGTTGAGATCAAGCCCAATGTGGGCGCCAAGGTAGTTTCTCTAAATGGTTTACAAGCCATTGAAATTTATGAGATTAGAGAATCTCTGGAAGGCCTGGCCTGTCGCCTCGCGGCGGCCCGCGCCACGGCGGCTGACTGCGAATCCCTGCGCAACCTGCTAGCCCAGCACGAGTTGCAAATTGAATCCGAAAACGGGCGCCGCTATTACCAGCAGGAAGGCGACCTGGACTTTCACTTCCAGGTAGTGCATCTGAGCGGCAATCAGAGACTCATACAGTTGCTCTGTGGGGAGCTGTACCACCTGCTGAGACTCTACCGCGCCCAGACCAGCAGCCAACCCTCCCGCCCCGAGCAGGCCTTCAGGGAGCACCACAGAATCGTGGATGCTATCGAAGAGCAGGATGGAGAACTGGCAGAGATCCTCATGCGCCGTCACATCGCCAATGCCAAGGCGATGTTAATTAGCCAGCTAAAACAATCAGATACATAGTTTTCTTTAGATATATTCAAGGATAAATGATGAGCAAACAAAGCCCCGGATCGCGCTTCCGCAGCGCGCTGGCAGAAAAAAGCCCACTGCAGATCGTAGGCAGCATCAACGCCTACTGCGCCATGCTGGCGGAAGCCGCCGGGCACAGGGCAATCTACCTGTCTGGCGGTGGTGTGGCCAACGCATCCTATGGCCTGCCCGACCTTGGCATCACCAGCCTCAACGACGTGGTGGCAGACGTGGAGCGTATCTGTAACGCCAGCAGCCTTCCCCTGCTGGTGGATATCGATACCGGCTGGGGTGGCGCCTTCAATATCGCTCGTACCATCAAGGCCATGGAGAAAGCCGGGGCTGCCGCGGTACACCTGGAAGACCAGGTGGCGCAGAAGCGCTGCGGGCACCGTCCCAACAAGTCGATCGTGCCCCTGACAGAGATGGTCGACCGGGTAAAAGCCGCCGTGGATGCCCGCAGCGACGATGAATTTGTCATCATGGCGCGCACCGACGCCCTGGCGGTTGAGGGCATGGACGCCGCCATCGAGCGTGCCGTCGCCTGTGTAGAAGCCGGCGCCGACGCCATCTTCCCGGAAGCCATGCTGGAGCTGACCCAGTACCGCCAGTTTGTCGATGCCGTCAACGTGCCGGTGTTGGCCAATATCACGGAATTCGGCAAGACCCCCCTGTTCAACTGCAAGGAACTGGGGGATCACGGAGTCGCCATGGTCCTGTATCCCTTAAGCGCCTTCCGCGCAATGAGCAAGGCAGCCCTGGAGGTCTACGAAACTATCGCCATCAATGGCGACCAGACAGCCATGTTGGATCGCATGCAGACCAGAGACCAGCTCTACGAGGTGCTGGGTTACCATGTCTACGAGCAGAAACTCGACAAGTTATTTGCCGAATAAATTATTTAATATCATAAAGTTAACGGCATTTATTGAATCGAAGTAATCGATTAAAACTCAGTCCACGGAGAATCAACATGGTTGACAAGAAACTGGGGGGAGCCGGCCTGCGTGGCCAGGTTGCCGGAGAAACCGCCCTCTGCACCGTAGGCAAGACCGGCACCGGGCTTACCTACCGGGGCTATGACATCAGCGAATTGGCTGCCAGGGCCCGCTTCGAAGAAGTCGCCTACCTGCTCTTGCGAGGCCGCCTGCCTACCCAAGAAGAACTGGATAACTACGTCAGTAAAATCATTGGCTTACGAGACCTTCCCCAGGCTCTGAAGGATGTCCTGGAACGCATTCCAGCCAGCGCCCACCCCATGGACGTGATGCGCACAGGCTGCTCAATGCTGGGCAATCTGGAAACCGAAACGGACTTCTCGCAGCAGGACGAAGTTGTCGACAGATTGCTTGCGATACTGCCCTCAATTATCTGTTATTGGTACGTTTTTTCTCATGAAGGCAAACGCATAGAGACAGCGACTGACGATCAGTCCATCGGCGCCCACTTCCTGCACATGCTGAGCGGCGAGAAACCCAACGAACTGTTCAGCGAAGTCATGAATGTGTCCCTCATCCTCTATGCGGAGCACGAGTTCAACGCCTCCACCTTTACCGCCCGGGTCTGCGCCTCCACCCTGTCCGACATGCACAGCTGCATCACCGGCGCCATAGGCAGCCTCAGGGGCCCCCTGCACGGCGGCGCCAACGAGGCAGCCATCGACATGATCGAACACTGGAAGAGCCCTGATGAGGCCGAGGAAGCGATCCTGGGCATGCTGGCGCGCAAGGACAAGATCATGGGCTTCGGCCATGCCATCTACCGGGAATCGGATCCGCGTAATACCATAATCAAGCAATGGGCCGCAAAGCTGGCAGACCATGTGGGAGACTCAGTGCTGTACCCAGTCTCCGTGCGGTGTGAAGAGGTGATGTGGCGGGAAAAGAAGCTTTTCTGTAACGCAGACTTTTTCCATGCCTCGGCGTACCACTTCATGGGCATCCCCACGAAGTTGTTCACGCCCATCTTTGTGATGTCGCGGGTTACCGGCTGGGCAGCCCATGTGAAGGAACAGCGGGCCAACAATCGGATTATCCGGCCCTCGGCTGAATATACGGGGCCTGAAAGCAGTGAATGGGTGAATATTGAGGATCGCTAAGCGCGTGAGCTGGCTTGAAAAACCTCCTGGTCAAGGGCCCGGTCCGGAAGCGGTCGTCCAGCGAACAGCGAACTGAATTCTGTCTGTCTGGTCACGAGACTTTGGGGGTATTACCCCATCTCCCGGGAAAGAGGGCTGGCAGCGCACTGTGCTGCCTCTGCCACCGGCGCCTGGATGGCCTTCAGACTATTTTAAATAATCGTTTTATTTATCTGTTTTAATTGAGATTTTTATGAGTGCTAATGTAGACATGAACGAACGGCCAGCGCCGGACCAGGTGTTGGTGGATATTGCAGATTATGTATGTGATTTCGAGGTGGAATCGGCCGAGGCCTATGACACGGCACGCAATTGCCTGATGGATACCCTGGGTTGCGGGTTCCTGGCGCTGCGCTTTCCCGAGTGCACGAAGTTACTGGGGCCGCTGGTCGAGGGGACGGTAGTGCCCCGCGGGGCTCGGGTGCCAGGTACCCAGTTTCGCCTGGATCCGGTCAAGGCAGCCTGGGATATAGGCTGCATTATCAGATGGCTAGACTACAACGACACCTGGCTGGCGGCCGAATGGGGGCACCCTTCTGACAATCTCGGGGCCATCCTGGCGGTGGCAGATTTCCTGTCGCAGCAGCGAGTAGCGGAAGGCAAGGCGCCTCTCGTGATGAAAGACGTTCTGACTGCAATGATCAAAGCCCATGAAATACAAGGGGTTTTGGCACTTGAGAACAGCTTTAACCGGGTAGGTCTCTGCCATGTTCTGTTGGTTCGAGTGGCCTCCACGGCCGTGGCGACCCGCATGCTGGGAGGCTCCCGGGAGCAGGTCATCGACGCCCTCTCCCAGGCCTGGCTGGACGGCTCCAGCCTGCGTACCTATCGCCATGCCCCCAATGCCGGGCCACGCAAGTCCTGGGCCGCCGGTGATGCCACGTCCCGGGCGGTGCGCCTCGCCGACCTGACCCTGCGCGGGGAGATTGGCTATCCCAGCGTCTTGACCACGCCAACCTGGGGCTTCTATGATGTTTCGTTTAAAGGAAATTCTTTTAAATTTCCAATGAGTTACGGAACTTATGTCATGGAGAATATCCTGTTTAAGATCTCCTTCCCGGCCGAGTTCCATTCCCAGACAGCGGCCGAGGCGGCCGTGCAGCTACACCCCCAGGTCAAGGACCGCCTGCATGAGATTGAGAAGATCGTGATTCACACCCACGAATCGGCCATTCGCATCATCAGCAAGGTGGGGCCGCTCAATAATCCTGCCGACCGCGACCACTGCCTGCAGTACATGACCGCGGTACCCCTGGCCTTCGGGAACCTGGAGGCTGAGCACTACGAAGACAGCTTCCATGCAGCACATCCCATCATCGACGAGCTGCGGCAAAAGATGGAAATCCATGAAAATCCAACGTTTACGAAGGAATATCTTGAGCCTGAGAAGCGCTCCATCGCCAACAGCCTGCAGATTTACTTCAAGGATGGCAACTGCACGGACAAGGTAGAGATCAACTACCCCGTGGGGCACCGTCGTCGTCGTGAGGAAGGTATTCCGCTGCTGGAGGCCAAGTTCCGGGCGAATCTCGCCACCCGCTTCCCGGCCGCCCGCTGTAAGCAGATCTTCGATCTGTGCAAGGATCAGCAGCGCCTCGAGCAGACCCCAGTCCACACGTTCATGGACCTGCTGGTGATCTAGCGTCGCCGGCTGTATCGGCCGCTACTGCCATGCAGGACGCGGCCGATACACTCATCAGGACCAAGCATCCAGCCACGGCTCGGCTGGGGTAAACCCTGCAGATCGAGACCGTTCTGCACCACGCGAAAATGAAAAAAGCCATGCAAATCAATCGGTTGCCAAGACTAAATATTCCTGCCCTGCAGACGTAGCAGTCACTCACAAAAAAGACGCCGAATCAGGCGATTTTCTTATCCTTTTTGTCACTTTTTGAATATAGCTAATTGATCTGCAGATACTTTATTTTCTTACTGCGAAAAGTTGCGGCAAAGGCTTTTGTGAAGGCCGTCACAGCGAATCTCACGAGTTTTTGGGGCTAAGTTGGCCGCAGATTACCTATCAAAAATGGGCTGAAAGTTAACACCGTCAGCTTCACCTGCGGCAGCAAGGTGCAGTTGCCTCCTCTTCTCTCCTCCCTGCCTGCCCTGCATCCAGCATCTGTCTGCCGCTTGAAATTGCCATAGCCAACCGCATATAGCATCCCAAGGCGACGCTCTGCTGAGGTCGCCCCAAGAGTCCGACCCTCGGGTGGACAAACTACACAACCCATATTGCTTGGTGCCGGAGCGCACCCCACGAGGATATGACAATGAGAAATTTTGATTTTGCTCCGCTGTATCGAACTACTGTCGGTTTCGACAACCTGTCATCGCTGCTGGATAGCGTAACCCGCGCCGATAACAACGCCGCCGGCTATCCCCCCTACAACATAGAACGGCATGACAACGACAATTACCGAATTATCATGGCTGTGGCCGGCTTCAGCACCGATGAACTGGATATCCAGACCGAGAAGCAGACCCTGACCGTGAGGAGCAACAAGACAGCAGATTCCAGCGACCGCACCTATCTGCACCAGGGCATTGCCGCGCGCAATTTCGAGCGCCGCTTCCAGTTAGCTGATCACATTGAGGTGACCGGTGCCCGCCTGGAGAATGGCCTGCTGCACATCGACCTGGTTCGGGAAATCCCGGAAGCCATGAAGCCCAAGCAGATTCCGATCGGCAACGGCAATGGCAAGCTAATTGATGTGAAAGAGGCCAGCCGCAACGCGGCGTGAATGCCAGGACCGTTGCGGAGGCTCGCGAGTGGATGGACTGGCCGACAAGGCTCGAAATCTGACCATGAAACACCAGCCCATCAGCCTCTGGCAGGTGGTCGACGGATCGCCGTAACAAGCTGACAGCCTTTCATCTAAACCTTGAGATCGAAAAAGCCGGAGCATTGCTCCGGCTTTTTTATTGAACTCATTACTATCCCGGCCAAGCCTAGTCTAGAACGTGGGTAACCAGACCACTCTTCAGCTTGGGTTCAAACCAGGTAGACTTGGGGGGCATGACCTCGTTGGCATCCGCAATATCCATGAGACTCTCTATGGATGTGGGGTAGAGTGCTATGGCCGCCTGCCACTCTCCCGAATCAACACGCTTCTCCAGCTCCCCAAGGCCGCGGATACCGCCAACAAAATCAATACGCTTGTCTGTACGCTGATCCTCGATGCCGAGTAGCGGCGTCAGAATCGCCTGTTGCATGATGCTTACATCGAGGCTCTGTACAGGATCCTGATCATCAATCTTCGCAGCCAGGGCGCCGTTCACAGCGAGGCGGTACCACTTCTTGTCGAGATACAGTGCGAATTGCCTGGCTGCAGTGGGTTTGGCTGCGCGGTGATCGTCCGCCTCTTCCACGTCAAAATTTTCGCGCAAGGCGTCGATAAATTGCGTCGCGCTGTAGTCGCCCAGATCCTGGATGATTCGGTTGTAATCCAGTATCTGCATTTGGTCGTGGGGAAACAGCACAACCAGGAACCAGTTGTAGGATTCGTCTCCATTGTGTACTTCATTGCGTGCCTCACGCAGTTTCTGCACTCTCGATGCCGCCGCGGAACGATGATGACCATCCGCTACGTAGAGACACGGCAGGGCATTGAATTGCTTCTCAAGTTGGGCTGTCGTGGCCGCTTCGGGTATCACCCAGAATGTGTGCCGGGTGCCATCATCCGCACTGAAATCGTATTCGGGAGTCTTGCTGATAATCCCGGCGATGAGTGCGTTGATACTGTCTTCCGCCATATAGGTCAGAAATACCGGCCCTACCTGGGCACCGAGGGCATCCATGTGATGAACCCGGTCGTCTTCCTTTTCCGGGCGTGTGAACTCGTGCTTCTTGATCAGGCCGGATTCATAGGCGGCGACCGAGGCAACTGCCACCAATCCCACCTGCACGTGTGCCCCCATCTGCTGCTGGTAGACGTAGAACTGATCGGCCTCATCTCTATTCAGGATTCCCTCTGCAATGAAACGCTGCAGATTCTCGGCGCCCTTCTGGTAGACCCGCGGGTCGTACACACTCATGGATGGGTCAACATCGACCTCAGGCTTGTTGATATGAAGAAAACTGTGGGGATTGTCTTTCGCCAGTTCGTAGGCTTCATCCCTGTTCAGTACATCATAGGGGTGAGATGCGACACGCGCCGCCAACTCTCGGGTAGGTCGAAGACCGCGAAAGGGTTTGATCAATTTCATTGGAACGTTCCCTGACTGGAGAATGAGAAGATTGGGTGAATTAGGCTTTGGCTGTAGCTTCCGATTGAGTTGGCTCCTCGACCCGCTCTGTATTGCGCCTTATTTCTTGCCAAAAGAGAAAACACCACGCCACTGTCCACCCGGTGGGTCAGATTCGAAGTGGTTTATCCTGTCGAGGAACACCTGTACCAGGGCAGTATTTTCGCACGTGGATTGCAGTGCAGTAAATTCCCGCCTCGATTGCCGCGGTATTGACTCTTAATACAATGGACTCTCTACATCGATGCGCAACGGCCTGACCCAAAATCTACCGACAAGCCGCGCAATGCCAGGTCTGGAGAAACGGCAGCCCAATAAACCGATGACGCCATTTAGCTACTGCGACACGAATCCGCCTCAGGGCAGGAGGTAGGGGGCGATTGCCAGTTGAATTTCGCGACTGCCGAATCCTCGACTCTCGAGGAAGCGTACCAGCCGCTTGTGCTGGGCTGAGCCAAACTCAAATTTGGAGGAATTCAGGGTGCGCCTGCGAACTAGCATACTTGCCATCTGCTGCCAGCATTCATCGTCGGTAAACAGGTGCTGATCGATTAACTCACCCGATACACGGCGCTGCAGCAGGTCTTGTCGGATGTGGTGATAACCAAAGCCCCTGCTCTTGCGATATCGGGACCAGGCCTCGACGAACCTGGCATCCGACTGCAGGTTATCTGCCGCCAGGTCTTCCAGCACGGACTCGATTCGCATCAACTCCTCGTCTGGAAAGCGCATGGACAATTTTTCGGCCAGTTCGAAGAAAGAGTGTTCCCGGCGGGCCAAGAAGTCCATGGCGGCCCGCCGGAGAACGGGGACATCAACGATGGTTGATTCGGTTTCGAGAACTTCTGCGGCTTCCATTCTCAAGTTTCCCGGTGCTTAGTGCTCAGGAAGCGTTCTTGGCCTTGGCATCGGCCAGGACCACAACGTCTTCATTCTTATCGGCATCTTCGTTGACTGCCGACTTACCCTGCAGCAATTCCTTGCGTATCTGGGTTTCTATTTCTTCAGCGATTTCCGGATTCTCTTCCAGGTAGGTGCTGACATTCTTCTTGCCCTGTCCGATTTTATCGCCCTTGTACGCGTACCAGGCACCTGACTTCTCGATCAGATTCAGCTTCACGCCGATATCGATGACCTCACCCAGGTGGTGTATTCCCTGACCGTACATGATCTGGAATTCCGTCTGTCTGAATGGCGGCGCGACCTTGTTCTTCACCACTTTCACACGGGTCTCATTACCTACCACTTCGTCGCCTTCCTTGATGGAACCGATGCGGCGAATATCGAGGCGAACCGAGGAGTAGAATTTGAGCGCATTACCACCGGTGGTGGTTTCCGGTGAGCCAAACATGACGCCAATCTTCATGCGAATCTGGTTGATAAAGATCACCAGGGTATTGGAATTTTTGATGTTGGCAGTCATTTTACGCAGGGCCTGTGACATCAGGCGTGCCTGCAGACCCATGTGGCTGTCGCCCATGTCGCCTTCGATCTCAGCTTTCGGGGTCAGGGCGGCGACCGAGTCGACCACCACCACGTCCACAGCGCCTGAGCGCACTACCATGTCGCAGATTTCCAGAGCCTGTTCACCGGTATCGGGCTGGCTCACCAGCAGGTTATCGACATCCACTCCGAGGTTTCCGGCATAGATCGGGTCCAGCGCATGCTCCGCGTCGATGAAGGCGCAGGTACCGCCGGCCTTCTGCGCCTCTGCAATGACCTGCAGGGTCAGGGTGGTTTTACCGGAGGACTCCGGTCCGTAAATCTCTACAATCCTGCCCCGTGGCAGGCCGCCTATTCCCAGGGCGATATCCAGTCCCAGGGAACCGGTTGATATCGCGGGTATTGCCACGCGCTCGGAATCGCCGAGACGCATCATGGAACCCTTGCCGAATTGTCGTTCTATTTGCGACAGCGCCGCTGCCAATGCTTTTTCTTTATTGCCGTTGTCTTCAATCATCGTCGTTTCCTTGTTTTAAACTAACAACTGATGCTGGTTCCGTGAGTAATGCAGTTGCCCTATTGCCTGCGTCCAACGCAGATTCAGTCCAGCCCTGGTGGGCTGTTTATAGTAGCCTGTCCCCGACTACCTGCTAAGAAACTGGCGTTTTTGCTAACGCCCCGATTCGTCGCCTGTGTTGTAACACTGTATGTACAACCAGTACTTAGTAAATCAGAATTTTACTGTATATACAACCAGTATATTGGCAAATATGCAGAGTCCTTTAATGAATAAGTGATCGCCCCGCAACAGGCCTGCGGAATAGCGGTCCGGCTAGGCCAGGCGCTGCAGCAAGCCATCCAGCGCCGCTTCCACGGTGGCCAGGCGCACCGCCTCCCGGTCCCCGGCAAACAGAAACCGTTGGGCCGCCGCCACATCCCCCACTTGCCACGCAATCCAGACGGTACCTACCGGCTTCTCCTCCGAGCCCCCATCCGGCCCGGCCACACCACTCACTGCGACAGCCGCCGAGGCCACGCTGTTGGCAATGGCCCCCGCCGTCATGGCCAGCACGGTCTCTTCACTGACCGCACCGGGCCCACCGGGTGCGAAGAACGCGGCGGGTACATTCAGCAGGCGCTGTTTCGCAGCATTCGAATAAGTGACAAAACCGCTGTCGAACCAGGCAGAACTGCCGGGCATGGCGGTCAGGGATTGTGCAATCCAGCCACCGGTGCAGGATTCGGCCGTGGCCATGAACAGTTGTCGTTCGAGGAGTGTTTTGGCCAGCCGCTGTACATGAGACTGGATAGCTGAATCGAGCCTGGCTCTTTCGGTGGCGGACAATGGAGAAACGGTTGGCATGACGGCCATAGTAGCCGCATCAACAACCTGGAC
Source organism: Pseudomonadales bacterium (assembly GCA_038134565.1). Taxonomy (GTDB): domain Bacteria; phylum Pseudomonadota; class Gammaproteobacteria; order Pseudomonadales; family Pseudohongiellaceae; genus UBA9145. Next base: position 17,348 of record JAYPVK010000005.1, read on the forward strand.
CAAACGCTTTTCGGCCCTGATCATTGCCGCTCAAACGGTGTAGAATTTGCCCCCACCAACGCAACAGAACAACGACTACTTCGACAGGATATTTTGGCAGACTCCCAGACACACACACCAATGATGCGGCAGTACCTGAGCATCAAGGCGCAGCATCCCCATGAACTGTTGTTCTATCGTATGGGAGACTTTTACGAGCTCTTCTACGACGATGCCAGGAAAGCCGCCGACCTGCTGGATATCACCCTCACAGCGCGGGGCAAGTCGGCCGGCGAACCGATTCCCATGTGCGGCATCCCCTTCCACGCCGTGGATCGCTACCTGGGCAGGTTGGTTGAGGCTGGGGTATCGATCGCCATTTGCGAACAGATCGGCGACCCGGCCACGTCCAAGGGGCCGGTGCAGCGCGAAGTAGTCCGCATCATCACGCCCGGCACGGTGAGCGATGAAGCCCTGCTTGATGAGCACCGCGATAATTGCCTGCTGGCGCTCTGCGAATATTCCCGTACCGGCCAGGAATCGCGCTTCGGGATTGCCTTCACCAATATCAGCAGCGGCCGCTTCGTGTTAATCGAGGTGGAAGGCCTGAACAACGCCCTCACCGAACTGGAACGCATCAAACCGGCCGAGATCCTGATCCAGGATGACCACCTGTCCCTGGAGGCCGCCCTCAAACATCCCGCGTTGCGCAAGCGTCCCCCCTGGGAGTTCGAGTTGGACAACGCGGTAAGGCTGCTGACCGGTCACTTCAAGACCCGCGATCTCAGCGCTTTCGACTGCAACGACATGGAACTGGCGCTGCAGGCGGCCGGCTGCCTGTTGCAGTATGCGCGCGATACCCAGCGCTCCGAGCTGCCCCACATCCAGGGAATTCAGGTAGAGCACCTCGGCGACAGTGTGATTCTGGATGCGGCCAGCCGTCGCAATCTGGAAATCGATACTAATCTGTCTGGCGGTCGGGACAACACCCTGGTGTCGGTGCTGGACCGGACATCCACCCCCATGGGCAGCCGCCTGCTCGGCCGCTGGCTGAATCGACCCCTGCGCAACCGCGAGATCCTGGCGGAGCGCCAGGAGGTGGTTGCCACCCTGCAACAGGACTACCGGTTCGAAAAAATCGCCGACATCCTGCGACAGATTGGCGACCTGGAACGCATACTGGCCCGTCTCGGATTACGCTCGGCCCGTCCGCGGGATCTGGCAAAGCTGAGGGACGGGCTGGCATTGCTGCCTGAACTGCAATCCATCATCGGCGGGATTGGTGCGCCCTCCCTGCTCAGGCTCGCCGACGACATCGCCGAATTCCCCGACCAGGCCGGACTGTTGGCCCGGGCCATAGAAGAGAACCCGCCCGTGGTTATCCGCGAAGGTGGCGTGCTGGCCAGGGGCTATGACCTGGAACTGGACGAGCTGCGGGATTTGAGCAGTAACGCCGGGCAGTTCCTTGTGGATCTCGAAGTCAGGGAGCGCGAACGCACGAGCCTGTCCACACTGAAGGTAGGTTACAACCGGGTGCATGGTTATTTCATCGAGATCAGCAAGGGCCAGGCTGGTGCCGACCTCCCTGCCGAATATGTGCGCAGGCAAACCCTGAAGAACGCCGAACGCTACATCACCCCGGAACTGAAAGAGTTTGAGGACAGGGTGTTGAGTGCCAACAGCAAGGCGTTGGCGCGGGAAAAGGCGCTCTATGAAGCACTGCTGAATACCCTGGCGGAAGCCCTCAACCCCCTGCTGCGCAGCAGCGCAGCCCTGGCCGAGCTGGATGTACTCAGCTGTTTCGCCGACCGGGCCTGTAACCTGAACTACTGCCGACCGCAGCTAAGTGAGCAAGCCGGCATCGCCATTGAGGGCGGCAGGCATCCCGTGGTGGAAGTTGTTAGCACGGACAACTTCGTCGCCAACGACCTGCAACTGGACGATCAACAACGCATGCTGATCATCACCGGTCCCAATATGGGGGGTAAGTCGACCTATATGCGACAGACCGCGCTGATCGTGTTGCTGGCGCTGTGCGGCAGCAATGTGCCCGCCAGCGCCGCCAGCATCGGTCCGGTTGACCGCATCTTCACCCGCATTGGGTCATCCGATGACCTGGCCGGGGGGCGCTCCACGTTCATGGTGGAGATGACCGAAACTGCGAACATCCTGCACAACGCGACCCCCAACAGCCTGGTGCTGATGGATGAGGTCGGCCGCGGCACCTCCACCTTCGATGGCCTGTCCCTGGCCTGGGCAGCGGCGGTGTATATCGCGGAGAACCTGCAGGCGTTTACCCTGTTTGCGACGCACTATTTCGAGCTCACGGTACTGCCGGACGACTATCCGGCCATCGCCAATGTGCACCTGGATGCCGCGGAGCATGAGGACGGTATCGTGTTCCTGCACGCCGTCAAACGCGGACCGGCCAACCAGAGCTATGGCCTGCAGGTCGCACAGCTGGCGGGCATACCGGAGACGGTAATCGAAACGGCGGGCCAGAAACTCCGCCAACTGGAGTCTGAAACAGCGCAGGCCGCTGCGCCGCCAGACGGGAAGCCCAGGCAACAGCCTATGCAGTCAGAGCTATTCGCCACTATCGAACACCCGGTGGTGGCCACCCTGGCCAGGCTGGATCCGGACGATCTCACCGCGAAGGAGGCCCTGGCTATCCTCTATGACCTGCGGAAGAAGGTGGATTGAGGCTCTGGGTCGAACCCACCACGGGGTTGGCTTGCGTGCCAGCATGGTGCGATTTGCGTCGAGAAATAGGCAATGAAAACTGGTAGAATCCTTCGCGAAATTCCAGGCTTGACGCCATCCTGCCTCCCGGTTAAAGCCGACAGGCTGCAGAACGATACAGATTGAGCACTTGCTAAAATAACAAGCTACCCGCTAGATCAGGAGTACCCGAAATGACATTTGTTGTAGGAGATAACTGCGTTCGCTGCAAGCATACTGACTGCGTCGAAGTATGTCCCGTGGATTGCTTTTACGAAGGACCGAACTTTCTGGTTATTCACCCTGATGAGTGCATCGACTGCGCTCTCTGCGAGCCCGAATGCCCGGTCGATGCCATCTATGCGGAAGATGAATTGCCCGAGGATCAGCAGGAGTACCTGCAGCTGAATGCCGAACTGGCAGAACAGTGGCCGAACATTACCGAGAAGAAAGACCCACTGCCGGACGCCGAGGAATGGGCGGACAAGCCGAACAAGCTGCAGTACCTGGAACGCTAGCTCGTTCAACTGCCAGGCTGGACAATCAAAAAAGCCGCTCCGATTATCCGGGCGGCTTTTTTATTTCCCCACCCGAAAACACATTCGGGCTCGTCTCAAGGCTCTGGGTCCTAACAGCCGGTTTGGCCGGCCTGCTGGCTCAATACATTCTCTGCGGAGAGGCCCTCGCTCTGCATTATCTCTCGCAACCTTGCCAGCCCTTCGACCTGAATCTGGCGGACTCGCTCCCCGGTTAACCCGATTTCCTTACCCACGTCTTCCAGCGTGCCCACGCTGTGTCCCCGCAGACCAAAGCGACGGGGCAGCACTTCGCGGTGTTTGATGGACAACTCATCCAGCTACTCATCGAGATTCTGCATCAGGTCATCTTCCTGCAGGCTGCTGCAGGGATCACTTTGGGAGGCATCACCCACAGTCTCCAGAATGGACTTCTCTGACTACTGTGGCATGGGTGTATCTACCGAACTGATGTGATCGTTCAGGATCATCAGGCGCTCTGCGTCTTCCACCGGACGATCCAACAGGTCGGCAATTTCCTGGAAGCTGGGCTCATGATCCAGTTTCTGCGAGAGTTCGCGGCTTGCGCGCAGGTAGACGTTCAATTCCTTTACCACATGAATCGGCAAGCGGATGGTGCGAGTCTTCCTTGAGATCAGCATCAGAGCGAACTCCTGTGCTGATACCCATTTTAGCGACAGGGGCCCCGGCTTTATTTAAGAAGAATTGGTTCTAGAAAGGCGTTGGATAATAGCCGTTTGGATACACCCGGGATAAGCATTTAAATCCCAAGCTTTTTCAGCTAGCGAGAAGGCAGGTATTGCAAGGGGTCGATGGCTTGCCCATCGCGCCGGATCTCGAAATGCAGCATGGCATCACCAGCGGCATTGACGCCGACCTCGGCGATAATATCCCCCGCCTCCACATGCATACCTTCTGGTGCGAGCATGGCGCTGTTATGGGCATAGGCGCTCAGGTAGCGGTCGCTATGACGAATAATAATCAGGTTACCAGAACCCTGTACGCCCCTGCCCGAGTAAACCACATCCCCGGCACTGGCAGCACGTACCGGGTCTCCCACTTTACCGGCGATATCAATACCCTTATTGCTGCCAGCAGTGTAGCGACGCAGGATTTGTCCCTGGTGGGGCCAGGTCCAGGATTGCGGTTGCGTGACCGTTCCACCAATGGGCTGGCGACTTACTCCGCCCGTACTGCCGGACGTCGCCTGGGAGCGGGCCGCCGAATTGCTGGTCACTGGCGTGCCTACAGAATTGATTACCGAGCCGGCGGCACTTGCCGCCGAACGCGCCAAATTCAGCTCCTGCCCGACAAAGATTGTGTAGGGTGGTTGCAGACCATTGGCGATGGCCAGACTGCGAAAATCAAGATCATACTGGAAGGCGATGGAGAACAGGGAATCTCCCGCCTGAACCAGGTGGATTCCAGCTGCGGCCGCGCTGCCGCCAGTCACCGCAGCATTGGAAGCATCCCTGACAACGCGGCGCCCTGCAGCCTGACTGGGCGAGGTCCGTGCTACCGAACCTCCGGATAGCGGTATGGATGTGGAAACCGAAGCACCCGGGTACTCGATCCTGCGCTCCGGAGCCGGTTGGGACAGGTCCACTACTCTCTCTGCGCTGCGACTGCTGATAATCTCGGGTCTGGACACATCCTGGCGTCTACCCTGCTCCGAGACCGGTGCCTGGTAGCCGCCCCCGCAGGCAGACAACAGCGCGCACAGGGCAAACACACCCACTGCACGGGGCTTCGCTGCCTGGAACTTTTGAAGAAACACCTGGGACATAGACCTGCCACTTGTTCAAGTGGAGCGACTAGCAAAAACCTTGTTCAAGCCAAAGACCGTCAGCAGACCGAATATCATGCAGACAGCCACAAGTGCAGACTGCGGCTCGAGACCGGTCTGCTCTGTATAGGTTAGCGGCCAAACATTGGCGGTTTGTAATACTTGTTGCTGACCATGGGAATCCACGTAAAAACTCAGCGCTCGCTGCCAGGGCCAGAGCACGGATAGCGAGCCCAGCAGCAGACCGGTAATGAAGCCATAGCTCAGTTCATGAAAGCGGCGCAGCGCCAGGGCCAGCAAGCGGGAAAATGCAAGCAGACCCACCACGCAACCACTGAAAAACACTGCGATTACCGCCCACTGCAAGCCAGTTAGCGCGGCCAGCATAGACTCATAGGCGCCCAGCAGCAGCAGGATGAAGGCGCCCGAGAGGCCCGGCAATATCATGGCACAGATGGCGATCAGGCCGCAGAAGAACAGGTAGACCAGGGAAAGCTCGGTCACGGCGGGCTCAAGCACGCCCACTCCTACGGTCAGCATGCAGCCAAGCAGCAGCGCCAGCAGGTTGGTCGGCCTTGCCAGCTGGAATTGCCTCAAGAGCAGCACAGTCGACGCCATAACCAGGCCGATAAAGAACCCCATCAAGGCTTCGAAACGGTGTTCGAGGAGATAGAGTACGGTATTGGCCGAGACCAGCAGACCGGAAAGAATGCCCAGGGCCAGGGTAAGCAGAAAGTTGCCATTGACGTGCCTCCAGGCTGCGCCGATCTGTCCCGTGAAGACCAGCCCCACGGCGCGCTCATCGACGGAGCGGATGCTGTAGATCAACTCGTCATAGATGCGGGTAATGACCGCAATGGTGCCGCCTGACACACCCGGAACGGAGTCGCCCAACCCCATGGCCACACCCTTGCAGTAAAGGATTGCCAGGGCAGAGCCGCTGCCATCCAATGCCCGAGGTTCTGATGCTGTTCCGGACTCGGAAGACATGTTTTCGGCCGCGTTAGTGTTGCACCTGGCCAAACAGCAGGGGAACGAAGCGCACCATCTCCAGCACGCGCTCTTCGAATTCATTTCCCTGGCGCTGAATAAGCTTGAGTTCCTGACTCTCGTCGCCGCCAACGGGGATTACCAGCCGGCCGCCGTCGTTCAGCTGCTGCAACAATTCCTCTGGCACCCGTTGTGGTGCCGCGGTGGTGATAATGGCGTCGAAGGGGCCTCTCTGCTCCCAGCCCAGACTGCCATCGTCGTGCTTGAATTCGATGTTGCGCAATCCCAATGTCTTGAGGTTTTTCCGGGCGCGATCCAATAGTGGCTTGATACGCTCGACGGTGAATACCCGGTCTGCCAACTGGGCAATGATCGCCGTCTGGTATCCACAGCCGGTGCCGATTTCCAGGACCCGGTTGACCTTGCCCGACTTGATGATGGCTTCGGTCATGCGGGCTACCACGTAGGGCTGGGAGATGGTCTGGTTATGACCGATTGGCAGTGCCACGTCCTCATAGGCTCGGTGTGAGAGCGCCTCATCCAGGAAAATATGGCGCGGCGTGCTGCGCATGACATCCAGCACTTCCATTGAGGTAATTCCCTGATCCATGAGACGACCGAGCAGCCGTTCCCGGGTGCGCTGGGAGGTCATGCCGATACCGCTGAGATTGAGCTTGTTATTCACACTGATCCTGCTTCTCTACATCTGATAGTTAATCATAGGCTGGCTGTGCTTGCCTACCGCCGGAGTCGCGCCAGGGCTATTCACCGAATACCGATGCCTCGGTGAGCTGGCAGACTTCCCGAAGCAGGCTGGTGGCATAGGCGCCACGGGGCAAGGTGAATGCCAGTTCCAGTTCCTGTTCCGTCTGCCAGCCCCAACGGAGGTCGTCTATCCGGAAGCGCAAAGGACGGCGGTCGGCCTGCAAGCCCCAGCGGCAGAGTGCGGCAACGAGGCTGGCAAATTCCTCCAGCACAACAGTTTCAATATCGGCAGGCTCGCCCCGAGTTGCATATTTATCTTGATCCGATTGTACTCCCGGAAGAATGCCGGTGATGTGTATATCCAACTCATCCAGCCTGCACTGCAGCTTGTCATCCCAGGCGCCCGGGTCTACCACGAAACTCCGCTGGGTCCCTGCCAGGTTTAACACATCGCCTTCCAGGTAGCGGTTCCAATTGCCCATCTGCAGCCGCCGGGACAGCAGGTGATTAAATACCCAGGCACGTGCCGCGGAATAGAGCATGCCGCGCTTTACCCTGCCATGGGCCACCGAGTTGCTTTCTTCAACCACGTATCGCTGTAATTGCTTGAGGTTGGATAGTTCCCGCCCGAAGCGCTGTTGCCCGAAATAGTTGGGTACACCGGCCTCCTGTAATCGATGCAGGCGCAGTTCCACCTCTTCACGGCTGCCGCTGAACCCACGCAGGACTATGTTGAATGCATTGGCCTTGTGGCTGCCTGTTTTCAGCTTGCGACTATTGCGATGGCACTGCAGCACCTCCAGGCCTGACTGCTGCAGACCTTCCAGCTCAGCCTCGCGCGCCTGGTCCAGAACGACACTGAACCACTGCGTGGTTTCCGCTCGCCGGTCCTTCATGCCCGCATAGCCGATGCCACGATCCGGGACCCGCAGTTGTTTCGACAACAGCCTCGCCACCTCCGTGGTAGAGAGATCGGTCTTGCGCAGCTGGATGAAGAGATGTTCCCCTGAACCGCTGGGTGTGAATCCCAGCACCTCGTCCACCCGGAAATCCGCAGGCTCAGCCTTGAGTTGTGCCTGGCCAGCAGGCTTCCCCTCTAGGTACGCCAGCGCAGCGGGATCCGTTATTTCAAAAGTCTGTGCCATCGATGTAAAGTGGGATCAGTTACCAGCCATCAGCACGACACAGTGACAGGCCATACCCTCTTCACGACCGAGGTAACCCATGCGTTCTGTAGTGGTTGCCTTCACGTTGACCCTGTCGGTATCAAGGTGCAGCAGACTGGCCAGACTGGCCACCATCTGCTGGCGATGAGCGGACAGCCTCGGCACCTGGGCCACGATCGTGACATCCACATTGATTGGCTGAAAGCCCTTCTTGTTGGCCAGTTCCAATACCTCAAGCAACAGGTTTGAACTGTCTGCTCCCGCGTAGGTAGCGTCGTTATCGGGAAAATGGTCGCCGATATCGCCTGCCGCAATGGCACCCAGAATGGCATCACATACGGCATGCAGCACCAGATCACCGTCTGAGTGTGCGACCAGGCTCCTTTTTTCTTCGAGTATAAGTCCAGCCAGTACCAGGGGTTTATCTACGCTGTATTCGTCGGCAAATTTATGCACATCGAAGCCATGGCCGATGCGAAGTTTATGCGGATCCATCGTGTTCATCCTGTTGCTGCAGAATCATCGCCGCGAGTCGCAGATCCGATTCATGGGTAATCTTGATATTCAAATGGTCACCTTCAACCAACAGCGGATTGTAGCCTGTCATCTCCAGCGCACTGGCTTCGTCAGTGACAGCCACAGCGTTGACAATAGCCTGCTCCAGCGCCTGCCGTAACAGGCCATAGCGAAACACCTGCGGCGTATAGGCCTGCCAGCAATTCTTCCTGTCCAGGGTCTCCAGAACCACGCCATTACCATCCACCCGCTTCAGGGTGCTCACGACAGGCGCACCCAGCAGACCGCCACATTCATGATTCGCGACAGACTGCAGTAATCGTTCCATGTCAGACACGCGTACACAGGGCCGCACTGCGTCGTGCACAAGAACCCAGTCTTCCGGCGCGGCCCGGGCAGCAATGTGCAGCAAGGCATTGAGGACCGAGTGTTGCCTCTCCTCTCCCCCCGCGATGAATTCGAGTGCGGTACCTGCGACATCGAGCTGTTGGTGCCAGCGATCGTCCGGATGCACCGGCACCACGATGGCGTCGACCCCGGCCAGGGCGGCGAGTCTCTCCAGGCTGTGCTGGAGAACAGGTTTACCGGATAAGGGTAAATACTGCTTGGGGATAGTCGATCCCAGGCGGAGACCGATGCCGGCGGCTGGCACAATAGCCCAAATAGTCATAGGTCATGGAGAACGCATAGAGCGTGCATAGTGCGCAAGGTGGTGGGCGCCGTGGCGCCCGCTTAATCGATGATCAGGTAGAATGTTTCGTCTTCACCGATCATGCCCAGTTCGGAACGCGCGCGTTCCTCTACGGCTTCCAGGCCATTCTTGAGATCGACGACTTCGATCTCCAGCAGCCTGTTACGTGCTTCGAGGTTTTCATTCTCCGCCCGTTGGGCGGCCAGTTCATCTTCCAGCATATTCAGGGAGCGCACACTGTCTTCCCCCAGCCACAGTTGATACTGCAGGGTGAGAAAGATCAGTGTAAGCGTGGACAACAATATCTTCATGCTGCTCCCTGGCCGGTTCCTTCAACTGGTGAAACGCTTGAATTCCATCAAACCATTGTAAACCGACCTGTCCCCCAATTCTTCTTCTATGCGCAGCAGACGGTTGTACTTGGCCACCCGGTCCGAGCGGCACAATGAACCGGTCTTGATCTGCCCCGCCGCCGTGGCCACGGCCAGGTCAGCGATCGTTGTATCCTCGGTCTCTCCGGAACGATGGGAGATCACCGCGGTGTAGGCCGCATCCTTCGCCATGCTGATGGCCGCAAGGGTCTCTGTCAGCGAGCCGATCTGGTTGAACTTGATCAGGATGGAATTGGCGATCTTCTCGTCGATTCCCCGTTTAAGGATGCTGGTGTTGGTGACGAACAAATCATCGCCAACTAATTGAACGTTATCGCCTATTTGCTCGGATAATTTAGCCCAGCCGACCCAGTCCGACTCGTCCATGCCGTCCTCGATGGACAGTATGGGGTAGTCCAGGGTGAGCTGCTTCAGGTAGCCGGCAAAGCCTTCCGAGTCGAAACTCTTGTTCTCGCCTTTCAGATTGTACTTTCCGTTCTCGTAAAACTCGGAGGCTGCGCAATCCAGGGCCAGATGGATGTCCTGGCCCGCCGTGAATCCCGCCAGTTCGATGGCCTGCAGTATGGCATCCAGCGCCGCGGCATTGGAGGGCAGATCCGGTGCGAAACCACCCTCGTCACCCACGGCCGTGCTCAAGCCCTGCTTGTTCAGCACCGACTTGAGCGCATGGAAGATCTCGGCCCCGTAACGCAGCGCCTCGGAGAAGCTGGGCGCGCCGGTGGGCTGGATCATGAATTCCTGAATATCCACGTTGTTATCGGCGTGTTCGCCGCCGTTGACGATATTCATCATGGGCACCGGCAGGGAAAACTGGCGATCGCTGCCATTGAGACGCGCGATATGAGCATACAGCGGCAGGCCGGAGTCGATGGCCGCGGCCTTGGCGGCCGCCAGCGATACGGCCAGGATGGCGTTGGCACCGAGCCGTGATTTGTTGTCCGTGCCATCCAGTTCCAGCATGAGGTGATCCAGGCTGCCCTGGTCCAGCACGGATCGACCCTTGAGGGCGTCCTGTATCGGGCCATTGATATTAGTCACCGCCGTCAGCACCCCCTTACCACCGTAGCGAGCGGGATCCTTGTCGCGCAGCTCCAGGGCTTCGCGAGAGCCCGTGGAAGCACCGGAGGGGGCACAGGCTGAGCCCATCTTGCCGTTGGCGAGCACCACATCGGCTTCTACTGTGGGATTGCCACGGGAATCCAGTACTTCCCTACCTCGTATATGGATAATTTCAGACATTTCAGACCTTTATCGACTCTATTTAAATGATTGCTTTAAAAAATTGCGGATGAATCTATTTAGGAGGTGGACAAAACAGGCTGGGATTTAACCAGATCGTCCAGCGCTTTCAACTGGGCCAGGAATGCTTCCAGCACCTCCAGCCGCAGCGCGCAGGGACCATCGCACAATGCCCTGTCGGGATCGGGGTGGGCCTCCAGGAACAAGCCGGCGATACCCTGGGACATGCCTGCCTTGGCCAACTCGGTTACCTGTTCGCGTCTGCCGCCGGCACTGTCACTGCGACCGCCGGGTCGCTGCAGGGAGTGCGTGACATCAAATAACACCGGGTAACCGAATTGCTTGAGGATGCCAAATCCCAGCATGTCCACCACCAGGTTGTTATAGCCGAAGCTGCTGCCCCGTTCGCACAGCATCAACCTGGCGTTGCCGGCCTGCTCAAACTTGTTGAGTATGTGCCCCATCTCCTGGGGCGCCAGGAACTGGGCCTTCTTGATATTGATGGCTGCGCCCGTTGCTGCCATCGCCGACACCAGGTCTGTCTGGCGTGACAGGAAGGCAGGTAACTGGATGACATCGACCACCTCGGCGACCAGCGCTGCCTGGGCAGGCTCATGGACATCGGTGATCAGCGGCAGCTCCAGCTGTTGCTTGACGTCCTGGAACCAGCGCAGGCCCTCTTCCATACCCGGCCCCCGATAGGAATCCAGGGAAGAACGGTTGGCCTTGTCGAAGGATGCCTTGAACACCAGCGGAATATCGAGCCTGGTGCAAACCGCCTTGTAGTGCTCTGCCACGGCCAGGGTCTGGTCCCTGCTCTCCAGGACGTTGATGCCGCCGAACAGGGTGAATGGCCGATCATTGGCCACCGTCAATTCGGCTATAGAGACTGACTTGAAGTTCATTGGGTGTCTGGCCTGGCCCAGGGCTCAGGCCTGGGCCGCCTTTGCTGTGACTGGTGAGGCAACTGCCTCTGCACCAGCCTCGGATGAGGAATGCTTCTGATTGTACTCTATTGCCGCCTTGATGAACCCGGTGAACAGGCCATGGCCAGCCCGGGGTGTGGAGGTGAATTCCGGATGGAACTGGCAGCCCACGAACCACGGATGATCGGGTACCTCGATCACTTCTACCAGCATGCCATCTTCTGACTTGCCGACGATCTTCAGACCCGCGTCGGTGAGGTGCTCGAGATAGTCGTTGTTGAATTCATAACGATGCCGGTGGCGCTCGATGATCTCTTCCTTGCCATAGCAGGCATAGGTTGTGGAGTCCTTGCTCAGGATGCACTTCTGGCCGCCCAGGCGCATGGTGCCGCCGAGATCGGAATTCTCATCCCGCACCTCGGTGTCACCACTGGCTGTGGTCCACTCGCTGATCAGTGCAATGACAGAATGGTTTGCATTGCGGTCAAATTCGGAACTGTTGGCGCCCTCGAGACCGGCCACGTTGCGCGCATAGTCCACCACCGCCGCCTGCAGGCCGAGACAGATTCCCAGGAAGGGAATCCTGTTTTCGCGGGCATATTGGGTGGCGAGTATCTTGCCCTCGAAACCGCGCTCACCGAAGCCTCCTGGCACCAGTATGGCGTCATGCCCCGCCAGCATTTCCACGCCCTGCTCCATCACGTCCTGGGAATCCAGGTAGGTGATCTTCACTTTGGTGCGGGTATGGATGCCTGCGTGGATGATTGCCTCATTCAGCGACTTGTAGGCATCGAGCAGGTCCATGTATTTGCCCACCATGGCCAGCCTGATTTCCCGTTCCGGATTCAGCTGGGAATCCACTACCCTGTCCCATTCGGAAAAATCTGCCTTGGGCACATCGAGGTGGAACTTGCGCACCACGATGTCATCGAGACCGGCTGCACCGAGTATCGATGGAATGCGATAGATGGAGTCGGTGTCCGGCAAAGAAATAACCGCCGCCGATTCGACGTTGGTAAACAGGGCAATCTTCTCCCGGGACGATTCGTCGATCTCCTGTTCCGAGCGACAAACCAGGATGTCCGGCTGGATACCAATGGAGCGCAGTTCCTTCACCGAGTGCTGTGTGGGCTTGGTCTTGATCTCGCCCGCCGTGCTGATATATGGCACCAGGGTCAAATGCAGGAACAGGGCGCGGTCCGAACCCAGTTCGACGCGCAATTGCCTGACCGCCTCCAGGAACGGCTGGGATTCGATGTCACCCACCGTGCCACCTATCTCAACCAGGGCGACGTCCACGTCGCCAGCACCTTCCAGAACCCGGCGCTTGATCTCGTCGGTGATGTGAGGAATCACCTGAATGGTGGCACCCAGATAGTCACCACGCCGCTCACGCTTCAGTACTTCCTCGTACACGCGACCGGTGGTGAAATTATTCTTCTGGGTCATGGTGGTTCGACTGAACCGCTCGTAATGTCCCAGGTCGAGGTCTGTCTCTGCACCGTCTTCCGTCACAAATACCTCACCATGCTGAAACGGGCTCATGGTGCCTGGATCAACATTGATATAGGGATCGAGTTTGAGAAGAGTGACTCTGAGGCCGCGAGCCTCGAGAATTGCTGACAGAGAAGCCGAGGTAATGCCTTTTCCCAACGAGGAAACTACACCACCGGTGATAAAGATATAACGCGTCATTGAGGCCCCATCTACTTGCCGCGAGCCATGCGGGATATGGCTCTCACAGATGGAAGTACAGGCTACCAGAACAGCGTCACAAGCTCAATCAGGAATCGCAAAAGTCGGGTCTGCGTCGAGTAAGTTGCGGTCTCTCCCAATGCACGGCCAGGGCGGGCTCTCCTGCTGGCGCCAGCGCTTCCTCGGCGATGCCGATGCCGGGCACGCACACCAGTGTTTCCTGCTGGTACAGCAGTGGCACCCTGTCCCGCAACCACGGGGGAATGCCCATTTCCTGAAACAGGCTCTTCAGGGATTTCCGGGGGCGATCGGCAAGCTTCAACTGTTCACCCCCGCTGCGGTAACGAATGCGCAGCGATCCGAGCCCCTGCCTGAGCCCTCCCGCGCCACTGTAGCTGATCTGCAGACGGCCATTTTCTGGCAGGCCCATGCTCTGGCCATCGACAGGGGTGAGCAATTCGCCCGGTAACGATGTGGGCTTCGATATGCCCTCCAACAGGTACAGCTCATCATCGAACACCCGTAGTCGGCAGTCCTGTATAGCGAGAGCACCTTCACTGTGGGCCTTGTCGACCAGGTCCCGCTGCAGGCTCAGCAAGAAGTCCCAGCCGGGCTCTTCGAGACCGAGGCTGGCAAACCAATAGCGCAGCAGGTTTTTTTGTCGGGCCTCAGCGAGCTGGCGCAGCTCGGAGAGATTCAGGCTACCCCTGGGCGTCTCCAACCGCGCCAGGTCCGCCGCCGCCAGTTCCTGGGACAGGCTGGAAGCGTCGGACAGCAGCGCCAGACTCTTGCTCCAGCTACTGCGATACCCGGGCCAGCGAGCCTCGATTAGTGGTAACACGGTGTGACGCAGGTAGTTGCGGTCATGGCGCTGATCCCGATTGCTGGCATCCTCCTGCCAGCCCAGCCCGGCCCGAAGGGCGTAGTCGAGTAGCTGCGACCTTGGCACCTCCAGCAAGGGTCTGAACAGGCAGGCGCTGGACTCTCCGCCCAGTGTCCGCTGCCGGGGAATGGCGGCCAGCCCGGCGGGGCCGGCGCCACGCATCAGCCGCAACAGGAATGTCTCCATCTGATCATCAAGATGGTGAGCCTGCAGCAACAGGGTATCCGGGCCGGTTCGCTCGCGGAAAACCCGGTAACGCGCCTCGCGCGCCGCATTTTCCTGTGATCCCTCAGAGCTGACGGTGACACTCTCGCAATGCAGAGGGACGCCCCATTCGCTGCAAATCGCTTCACAATGTGCCTGCCAGCGTGCGGAGCCGGCTTGCAGACCGTGATTGATATGCAGGGCTGACAGCGGCTTGTCCAGACTACCCTGCTGTTGCAACTGCACCAGGGCATACAGCAGGACAGAGGAATCCAGCCCTCCGCTCAGGGCCACCCTGTAGTCACGAGATGGAGGCGCCTGCTGCAGGCTTTGCAGAACTTGCGTGGGACTGAAGTCCATGGAAACGGCGCTCCTGGAGAGCAGTGAGCGAATCGACAGGTTTGCTGCGGTGCCGCCCGCTACTGGCTGTTGATACCGTAGCTCATCAGGCGTTGGTAACGGCGATCTACCAGTTCATCGATATCCATGCCCTGCAGTTTATCGAGTTGCGCTATCAAGGCCTTCTTAATATTCGCAGAGATTGCCGCCACGTCGCGATGGGCGCCACCCAGGGGCTCGGGGATAGTCTGATCGACGATTCCCAGTTCCTGCAGTCGGGCAGAGGTTACACCCATGGCCTCAGCGGCCGCAGCGGCATGCTCAGCAGACTTCCACAGGATAGTCGCACAGCCTTCGGGTGTGATGACGGTATAGGTAGAGTACTGCAGCATATTCAGCTGATCGGCTACGCCTATGGCGATAGCACCACCGGAGTTCGCCTCGCCTGTTACCGTGGCAATGAGAGGCGTCCTGACCCGGGACATCATGGCCATATTTTCCGCGATGGCCTCATTGATACCCCGCTCCTCCGAATCCATTCCTGGATAGGCGCCAGGTGTATCTATAAAACTTAGTACAGGCAGACGGTATTGTTCGGCCAGCCTCACCAGTCGGCGAGCCTTGCGATAACCCTCCGGTCTTGGCATGCCGAAGTTGTGTCGCACCTTTTCCTTGGTGCCGCGGCCCTTCTGATGCCCGATCACCATGACTGCTCGGCCATCCAGCTTCGCCAGCCCGCCTATGATGGCGAGGTCATCGGCAAACAAACGATCGCCATGAAGCTCATCAAAATCTGTAAAGATGTGCTGAATATAGTCCAGCGTATAAGGTCGCAGCGGATGGCGTGCGACCTGGGATATCTGCCAGGAGCTGAGGTTGGAATAGATCTTTTCGGTGAGCTTGGTGCTCTTGACCTGCAGATTCTGAATCTCTTCAGTAATATTCAGCTCGTTGTCGGTACCCACCAGCCTCAGTTCCCTGATCTTCTCCTCAAGCTCAGCGATGGGTTGTTCAAAGTCGAGATAATTGGGATCCATGTTATGTCCGCTTACTACTAATCCATTTACCTTGCCTGGTTTCCAGACAAGGTCTGCCGGTAAGTGCCCGGGGCATTCTACTGCAGGGTAATTGCCTGCTTGTAATCGAGCTCCACCCGATCCTTGCCGAACGTCAACCGCAGTCTCTGTATTAATTCATCAGTTGGCGCTACACACCAGTCCTGGCCAAGCATTATACACCCTCTTGAATCGGCACGTTCATAGTTCACAACCACCTGACAGCCCTGTCCCGCATCCTGCTCCGGTCCCCCCAGACCCGGAGCATGCGAATTTACTGGCTTGCCACCGGTACCTGTCGCCTCCATGGGCACTGGCATGGCAGTCTTCCGGTAGGGTTCCAGAATTCTGGCAAGGTGTTCGCAGAAGCTGGGCGGCAACCCCTCCGCCTCAATCTTCACAGCGAGTCGGTGGGCGAAGCGATGTCGTGCCTCGCCCAGGGTCATGATCTGCTTCGCACGCCCCCGCATGCCTCCCGTGTAATCATCGACGCTCACCGTGCACTCGGCGATAAGGATCGCATCCTTCTGCAGTAGCTCACGGTATTTTTCATACTCCTTGGCAAACAGGGACAGTTCGAAGCGCGCACTGCGATCATCGAGAGTGGCGAAGGCTATGGTGTCTCCCGCCTTGCTCTTCATGGTGCGGAATCCGTGTAGCAAGCCTGCTACCAGCTGTGTACCACGCTCGGGACGGAGCTCCGCCAATCGATTCTTGGTGATCTTTGCCAGTTCCGGCAGGAATTCTTCAATCGGGTGGCCCGAGAGATAGAGCCCCAGGGTCTCCTTCTCAGCCAACAGTCGTTGCTGTTCACTCCAGTTCTGAATCTGCGTACCGCTGGACTGGTGTTCGGTCGCGGGCTCCGCAGGCGCGATCTCACCGAACAGGTCGTCTACGCCGCTGGCCTGGTTGCGCAGACTCTGCTCTGCTGCCTGCATGGTGTCGGCGAGCATTGCGCTGAGTACCGCGCGGGAATGATCGGGATCGCCCTCAACCAGCTTGTCGAGCGCACCAGACTTGATTAGCGCCTCCATGGTGCGCTTGTTCACCGTCTGGGAGTCGACACGCTGGCAGAGATCGAGAAGGCTCTGAAATGGAGCGTCAGCCCGTGCTGCCAACAGTTTCTCCACCGGCCCTTCTCCCAGCCCCTTGATAGCTCCGAGGCCGTAGACGATTTCACCGGCCTCGTTGACTGTGAAGCTGTATTGACCGACGTTGACATCCGGCGCCACGATCTTCAGTCCCATGGACATACATTCGTCGATCAAGGTTACGATCTTGTCGGTGTTCTGCATATCCGCAGTCAGCACCGCGGCCATGAAGAACGCCGGGTAATGGGCCTTCAGCCAGCCAGTCTGGTAGGACACCAGCGCGTAGGCGGCGGAGTGGGACTTGTTGAATCCGTAGCCGGCAAACTTCTCCATCAAGTCGAAGATGGACCCCGCGAGCACAGGATCGACCTCACGCTTCTTCGCCCCTTCCATGAAGATCGCGCGCTGCTTCTCCATCTCTTCGGGCTTCTTCTTGCCCATGGCGCGCCGCAAAATGTCTGCATCACCCAGGGAATATTCCGCCAACACCTGGGCGATCTGCATCACCTGTTCCTGGTACAGGATTACTCCGTAGGTATTGGACAGCACAGGTTCCAGGTCAGGGTGCGGGTACTCAACCTGGGTCCTGCCATGTTTACGATCGATGAAGTCGTCCACCATGCCTGACTGCAGGGGACCAGGGCGGAATAGCGCCACCAGGGCGATGATATCTTCGAAGCAATTCGGTGCCAGGCGCTTGATCAGTTCTTTCATGCCCCGACTTTCCAACTGGAAGACGGCCGTGGTTTCCGCCCCCTGCATCAGCTTATAAACTGTCGGGTCATCCAATGGCAGAGCGCTAATATCGACTGGGTCGCTACCCGCGGGTAGCTGGGCATTGATCATCTTAACCGCCCAATCGATGATGGTGAGGGTACGCAGTCCGAGGAAGTCGAATTTCACCAGGCCCGCAGTCTCGACATCGTTCTTGTCGAACTGGGTGACCAGGCCATCGCCGCTGGGTTCACAGAACAGTGGCGTGAAATCGGTTAGCCGTGTGGGTGCGATGACCACGCCACCCGCGTGCTTCCCTACATTGCGTGTTATGCCTTCAAGCTTGTACGCCATCTCCATGATTTCCTGGGCATCCTCGTCGGAATCGACGAATGCACCCAGTTCCGGTTCGTCCTCGAAGGCCTTCTTCAGGGTTATACCGGGTTCGAAAGGAATCAGCTTGGAGAGTTTGTCTGCCAGCGCATAGGGCTTGCCCTGTACTCTCGCCACGTCGCGCACCACAGCCTTGGCAGCCATGGTGCCGAAGGTGATGATCTGGGCCACCGCTTCCTTGCCATAAAGTTCAGCCACGTGCTGAATGACCCTGTCCCGGCCCTCCATGCAGAAATCCACATCGAAGTCGGGCATGGAGACACGCTCAGGGTTGAGGAATCGCTCGAACAGGAGATCGTACTTCAGCGGGTCCAGATCAGTAATTCTCAGTACATACGCCACCAGTGAACCCGCACCCGAACCGCGGCCCGGACCCACCGGAATATCGTTGGACTTGGCCCACTGGATAAATTCCATCACGATCAGGAAGTAACCGGGGAAACCCATCTGGTTGATGATGCCCAGTTCCATCTGCAGCCGGTCATCGTACTGCTTGCGTTTTTCCGTACCGGGACCTGCCTCGCCGAACAGCTCCTGCAACCGTTCCTCAAGGCCTTCCCAGCTCAGGGTCTCCAGATAGCCTTCCAGGGTAGTGCCTTCGGGAACAGGATAATTGGGCAGGCTGGGCTGATAGAGATCCAGGCTTAGATTACAACGCTTGGCGATTTCCGCCGTGTTGAGAATGGCTTCCGGGATATCCTCAAACAGCTCCCGCATTTCGGGGTCGCTCTTCAGATACTGCTGATCCGTGTAATTACGCGGTCGCCGCGGATCATCGAGGGTGCGACGGTCGTTGATGCAGACACGCACCTCGTGCGCCTCGAAGTCGTCTGCGCTCAGGAAACGCACATCGTTGGTGGCCACCACGGGGCAGTTGTTGCGCGCGGCCAGATCGACCGCGGCTGCAATATAGGCTTCTTCATCGTCACGCCCTACCCGCTGCAGTTCAAGGTAGAAACTGTCGGGGAATATCTGCATCCAGTCCTGCAGCAGGCCGTCGGCTCGCGTCACCTCGGCGGACAGCAACGCCGATGCTATATTGCTCTTCAGCGCACCGGACAAGGCGATCAATCCTTCACTGTACCTGGCCAGGGCCTCCATGGTGACCACGGGCTCTGTTGTACCGGCGGCTTCGGTGTATAACTCGGAAATCAGTCGGGTGATATTGAGATAGCCTGTGTGATTCCTGACCAGTAACACGATGTTGCTGGCCGCACCTTCACTGTCTACTACCACCAGGTCACAACCACAAATTGGTTTCAGGCCTACCCGGATCGCTGTTGAATAAAATTTGATCAGGCCGAACAGGTTCGCCAGGTCAGTCAGGGCAACTGCCGGCATCTCCAGATCATTGAGTCGGTTTATGAGGGGGCCGATGGTCAGTAGACCATCGTTGATGGAAAACTCTGTGTGTAGTCTGAGGTGGGTGAACGGAATGGTGGTGGCTGACTCTGGCATGCAAGCAATCGGACCGCTTATCGGTAAAGCAACAATATACTCTTTTTCCCCTCGAATGTTTACTTCAACACATCGGCAACGGGCGCGTAGCTGCGGCGATGCACAGGACAGGGGCCCAGTTTTCTCAAGGCATCCAGGTGAAGTGCTGTCGGATACCCCTTGTGCTGGGCGAAGCCATAGCCGGGGTATACGGAATCCAGTGCCAGCATCTCCCGGTCGCGGGTAACTTTAGCCAGAATAGACGCGGCAGCGATGGCAGGTACCAGGCTATCTCCCTTCACCACCGCGCGCGATGGATAAGGCCAGCGGGGGCAGCGGTTGCCGTCGACGAAGACAAAGGCTGGTGGACTGCCGAGCGCATCGACCGCCCGGTGCATGGCAAGCAGGCTCGCTTGCAGGATGTTGATACGATCGATTTCCTCGACGCTGGCGCGTGCCACGGCTGCCGCACTGGCCTTGTGCAGAATCTCATCGAACAACTGATCCCGGCGCCGGGCTGTCAACTTCTTGGAATCACGCAAGCCCGCTACCGGGTTTTCAGGATCCAGAATTACCGCCGCGGCGACCACATCACCAGCCAATGGCCCTCTTCCCACTTCATCGGTACCAGCGGCCTGTTCCCAGACAGAGGCGAACTCCTCCTGCAGGGATAGCGATGATTCCCTCACGGTGATAACTGCCCTCGCGCTTGCTGCTGAGCCAGCAAGTCGACGATAGCCTGGGCCGCGGTTGCCGATGCATTCTTACGCAAGGCGTGGTGCTGGCTTTCAAATTCGGCGAGCATGCTTTCCCTGGCCATCGGCTTATTGAAGAATTCAACGATCTCATCGCGCAGCGCGGCTACCGTTACATCGCCCTGAATGTATTCAGGCACCAACTCTCTACCCGCCAGCAGGTTCGGCAGGGCAATATGCCTGACCTTCACCATGCGCGATGCGATGGCATAGGTGAGCCCCGCCAGTCTGTAACAGACCACCATGGGACGCCTGAGCAGCATCGCCTCCAGGCTTGCGGTGCCGCTGGCCATCACTATCAGATTCGCCGCGCTCATCGCCCGCCTGGAATCATCGAGCAGGATGAACTGGTCGCTCCCCAGGGTACCGATCGACCTCAGCAATTCAGTAATACGGAGCCGGGTGGCTGCGCCGCTGCAAGGAATCAGGAATTTCAGGCCGGGCAACTGCGCCAGGGATTCCATCGCCGCACTGAAGAACACGGGACCCAACCTGTCGATCTCGCTGATTCGGCTGCCCGGCATCAAGGTCACTACCGGCGTGTCCTTATCCAGGCCCAATAATTCCCTGTTCTGAACCCGTTCGTCTTCGAATCCAATCTGGTCTGCCAGGGGATGGCCGACACACTGGACCGCGATCTCGTGCTGCTTGTAGATAGCCGTCTCGAAGGGGAACAGGGTCAGCATCAGATCCACGGCCTGCTTGATCTTGTGAATCCGCTTCTCCCTGTAAGCCCATACACTGGGGCTTACATAGTGAACCGTGGTGAGCTGATTCTGCTTGAGCACCTTCTCCATGCGCAGATTGAAATCGGGGGAGTCGATCGCGATAACGGCGAGGGGCCGCTGGTCTATGAAGTACTGCTCGAGCCGGTGCTTGATGCGGAATAATTCGGGAAGACGGCCCAGGGGCTCGACGAAACCCATGACAGAGAGCCTCTCCATCGGTGCCAGGGAGACACAGCCCTCGGCCTCCATATCCGGACCACCGATACCCACGAATTCTGCCCCTGGGTAGTGAGCCTTCAGCGCCTTGATAAGACCAGCCCCCAGAATGTCACCGGACCTTTCGCCGGCCACGATTCCGAAAAGCACCCGCTCGGTCATGGCAGCCACCTTCCAGGAGAGTGCTCTTGGGGAGCGGGCATAAGGCTGGCTACCGGGTTATTCCTTTCTTGGAGGATTCCAGTGACTTGACCAGGACATGCAACACGTCCTGATTCTCACTCATCACGCGCAACTGATCGATGGCTTCCTGCAGACTGTAGTTACGCTTGTAGATGACCTTGAAGGCCTCACGCAGATCTGCAATGGCTTCCTTGTCGAAGCCACGGCGCTCGAGCCCAATGGTATTGATGCTGCGCACCGTTGCCGGCCTGCCGCTTACGATCATATAGGCAGGCACATCGCTATTGATATGGGTCATACCCCCCACGTAGGCATGTGCCCCTATGGAGAGAAACTGGTTCACACCTGCATAACCGCCGAGGAACACCCAGTCGTCCACCTCGACGTGCCCACACAGGCCCACGTTGTTGGCGAAGATGACGTTGTTACCCACTATGCAGTCGTGCGCTACGTGGGCATAAGCCATCATCAGATTATCGGAACCAATCCGGGTGATGCCTCCACCTGCACCGGTACCACGGTGCAGTGTGACGCCTTCACGAAAAACATTGTTGTCACCAATCTCCAGCCAGGTCTCTTCGCCCTCGTATTTCTTATCCGCAGGCTCTTCACCTACCGAGCTGAACTGATAAAAATGATTATTTTCGCCGATACGCGTGTTACTGCGAATCACCACGTGGGACTCGATGATCGTGCCACTGCCGATTTCCACGTTCGGCCCTATGCTGCACCAGGGTCCTATGGTGACACCTTCGTGTATCTTCGCACTTGGATGAATGCGAGTATCCGGATCGATCTGATTAGTCGACATCGACTTTTCGCTCCGCACAGAGAATAGTCATGGTACCTACCAATTCATCACCCACCGAGGCCTTGGCCGAGAACCGGTAGACACCGCGGCGATTGGTAATCACGTTTGCCTCGAGCCGCAGTTGGTCCCCTGGCACTACTGGCCTGCGCAGGCGAACATCATCGGCACCAACGAAGTAGTAGAGATAGCCGTCTGCAGGCTTCTTTTCCTGGCTCTTGAAGCCAAGCACACCTGCAGCCTGAGCCAGGGCTTCGATGATTAACACCCCGGGCATGATAGGCTGATTCGGGAAATGCCCCTGGAAAAACGGTTCGTTCACCGTAACATTCTTGTAGGCTACGATGGACTTGCCCATCTCGAGCTCAACAACCCGATCCACCAGCAGAAAGGGATAGCGCTGTGGCAGGTATTCCTTGATTTCTTCAACGTCCAATAACATGGCTCTTCTCAAACTCTGTCTGTTCTAATCTGTAAGTTCTTTTGGTTTTACTAATTTAATCGCCTAGGAGTTTTTATCGGTTAGGAGTTCCAATTCCTTTACCCGACGTGCAATGCTGTCCAACTGCTGGAACCGCACAATTGCCCTCTTCCAGTCCGTGGTTTTCATCTGGCCGGTACCGGAGGAGTAAGTGCCTGCCTCAGTGATGGATCTGCTCACGAGGGACATCGCACTTACCTGGACGCCATCGGCAATTGTCAGATGCCCAACCATGCCGCTGGCGCCGCCAAGCACGCAATATTTTCCGATCTTGGCGCTGCCTGCGATGGCCGTGCAACCACAAATAACGGTGTGGTCACCAATCTGCGTGTTGTGTCCAATCTGTACCTGGTTGTCGATCTTTACGCCGTGACCGATGGTCGTATTTTCGATAGCTCCCCTGTCGATAGTGCTTCCGGCACCGATTTCGACATTGTCTCCGATATCAACCCCACCTAACTGGTGGATCTTGATCGACTTCTCACCGTCGAAGGCGAAACCGAATCCATCGGCGCCAATCACCGTTCCGCTGTGGATAATAACATTTTCCCCAAGGCTGACGCCGTGATACAGGGTCACACCACTGTGCAGTCGGCAATTCGCCCCCAGCCGGCTTTCAGCCCCTATAAAACAGCCAGCTCCGATTCGCACCCCCTCTCCGAGGCTCACTCCACTCTCTACCACCACATGGGGAGCGATGGACGCGCTGGCTGGAATCATCACGTCATCGGCGATCACCGCCGATGGGTGCACTCCGGCTGCATTGGCAGGCTCAGGCAGAAACATCGCCGTCGCCTGGGCAAAGCTCACGTAGGGATTGCCGGAGATCAAAGCGTTTCCCGGGCACTTGTCGAGGAAATCCTGGGTCAACAGAACAGCACCGGCTCTGGTCGTGCCGAGTTGATCGATATAGGATTTATTACTCAGGAAGCTGAGTTGGGTTGGACCGGCACCCGTCAGGGTGCCAAGTCCGGTTATCTCGCACTCACCGTCGCCCCTCAATTCCAGGGCGAGAAATTCTGCAATCTCTTTAAGTAAGTAGCGCTTTTTCTGTGTCACTTGACCCTTACCAGGGCTTGCTGCGCAGGCCTAGTTTCCGCCTTCGGCTGACTGGGAGTTCTCGTTCAGCTTCGCTGTGACGCGAGCGGTAATATCCAGAACCGGAGCAAAATAAGGGGCGCTGTCCGCGTTCAGGATGAGATCAAAACCTCCTTCCGCAACCACATCTGTGACTGCCGCTGCCAGCTGGGATTGCATGGAGGCGAGGAATTCCTGATTCTTCTGTTGCAGCGCCTGCTGTACACGCTCCTGAATGAGTTGCAGTTGCACTTGCAGATCTTGCGCATTGGAATTCATGCGGCGAATTTCTTCCTGCGTCATCACCGCTTCATTCTGCTGATAGCGTTGCTGCAGTTCCTGCAGTTGCGTGGTGAGTTCTGCCGCACGGGCCTCATCGTCAGCAAATTCCAACTCGAGCTCTTCCTGTACAATCCTGGCCGCATCAGAATTAAACAGCGCCTGCAGAGGATTGAGTACTCCGATCTTCGTATCTTGAGCCATCGCCGATTGCGCAAGTAATGAGACACACAGGAAAGCGATAATTCTATTAAGTGATTTCACTCTAAATCTCCAACTAAAATATAGTAGTCTTGGCACTATGTTTGTGCGTTTCTGCCCTAATCCCTCGCGCCTCGCTACGAGCCTGCACGAAGCGATTGAACCGACATACATAGAGCGCACCGGGACGTTCCCAACCAGCAATACAATCAAATATCCCGGGGCTTGCAACTGAACTAGACTCGTTTGCAGCAAACAGAGCCACTCCACGATTTTCGCCGTTGGCCAGCCACCCAATCAGAAGCCGGTTCCAACTGTAAAATCGAATGTCTTGGTATCGTCCCCTTCTTTACCAAATGGCGCTGCCAGATACATCGTCAGCGGACCGAATGGTGACAGGTACGTTACCGCGAAGCCTGCTGAATACCTGATCTCCCCAATGTCGAAATTCGAACAGTTCTTTAGCAATCGTTGCCGTTCGGTGCAATATGAAGAGAACACATTACCCGCGTCGATGAAGAACGATGACCTGACCTGGTTCTGGTTCGGCACGAACGGCAGAGGGAAGATCAACTCCAGCGTTGCCGTGGTCAATATATTACCACCGAAACTGTCATAATCCCTATCCAGGAAGAAATTTTGTACAGCCAGAGCCACATCCGGATTGCCATCGGCGTCCAGTACCGGATTGCCATCGGCATCCAGCAAATCCGTGGTTTGGTAACCAAATTCATTGCTAAAACGGGCATTGCCGTTCTCATCCCGGATAATCTCTCCGTTGTCGTCACGCAACAGGCTGATTGGACCCTCGGTCAGGTAACGAGCACCCGCTGTACTCTCCGGCCCGAGGCTGTTTTCCTCAAAGCCACGCACCCTTCCCCCGCCAGATATCAGCCCACCGGCAAAGAAATGGTTGAAGAAGGGCAGTTCGTCAGAATCACCGTAGCCTATGCCGTAGCCTAGATTCGTAGAAAGTCCTATCACCCAGCTACGATCAGTGGTGAGCGGCCAGTAAATCTGATTGGAATACGTGAGGCGAGCGTATTGCAGGTCGGAACCGGGCATGGTCACTTCCAGACCGATCTGATGGAAGGCACCATCGTTCGCCAGTTGTCCCCGGTTCAGGGTATTGCGGAACCAGTTCCCAGTCAGCGTGAAGTTATCAAAGGTATCACCAAACTTGTTGACGAAGCCCGGCTCTGGGTTCATCTGCAATTGGTCGGGCCTCAGATCTGCCACATTGCCCAACACAGCATCTCGCACTGTGCCTTCGAAGGGATTGGCATTGGCCGGCTCTATCACATAACGATCCAGCCCATCGTATAGTGTTGGACTGGAAATAATCTCCTGCACGGATCCCAAGCCAGTTCCTAATTCGGTATGACTATAACCCACATCGAATCCCAGCACCTGTACTTCACTCAAGGGATAACTGAAGCTAACCGACCCCCCGTATGAAGATGTATTAAAGCTGGATACGTTGAAGGGTGAATCAATCTTCTGTGCAAATAGGTTAAAACCCCGACTCACACCATCCGGCGTGTAATAGGGATCGGTAAAGCGCAGATTAAGGCCTTCCTGGAATCGACTTTTATTAACACCGAAGCCTATCGCCCTGCCCGTACCGAGGAAGTTCTGCGCCTGAATACTTGAACTGATAAAGAAGTTGCCGCCCCCACCGGTTCCCACCTGGAAACTGAGCGCTCCGAAGTTTTGCTCCACAACATCGTAGTTAACATCGATCTGGTCTTCTGTGCCAGGCACTTCTTCTGTCTCTACCTCTACGGTTTCAAAGTAACCTAGCCGTTCCAGTCGAACCTTGGATTGTTCAATTTGCAAGCTGGAAGCAGGCGCACTTTCCAGTTGTCGCATTTCCCTCCGCAGCACATCATCCGCGGTAGACACGTTGCCGGAGAAATTGATTCGATTTACATAGGTGCGATTTCCCGGCTCGACGAAGAAAGTAACCTCCACGGTCTGGTCTTCCTCGTTTACTTGCGGGACGCCTGTCGCCTCAGCAAAGGCATAACCAAGATTTCCAAGGAATTGCACCATGATTTCTTCGGTGCCGGTAACCAGGCTCTGGGAATAAATCTGTCCGGGGCTTACAAAGATTGCCGCCCGCAACAGGTTCTCTGCATCCACCAGATCTCCGGCGAGATCCACATCACTCACTGTGTATTGATCACCTTCGGTAATATTGATGGTGATATAGACTTCTTTTCGATCGGGAGTGATGGAAATGGGCGTGGAATCGATGCTGAATTCAACATAGCCGTTATCCAGGTAAAACGATTCCAGACGCTCCAGGTCACCGGAGAACTGCTCTCGCGAATATCGGTCCCTGCGACTCAATAGCAGATACCAAGGCTTGGTGCCCAACTCCAGCAAACCGAGCAGATCTTCATCCTCAAAGGATTCATTACCCACGATATTGATATGACGAATACGGGATTCTTCGCCTTCATTGATGTCGAGCTTTATAGCCACCCGATTGCGTGGAAGTTCTTCAACGCTGATATCTACTGCAGCACCATAACGCCCGCGGGAGGAATAGACTTCCTGGATGCCCTGCTGGATCGCTTCCAGAGCCGCACGTGTGAATATCTGCCCTTCGGCGATGTCAGCCGTCGCCATATTGTCGAGGATATCTTCGGTCTCCAGTACGCTGTTACCTTCGATGGTAATCTCGGCGACGGAAGGTCTTTCCAACACGGTGATCACGAGGATATTGCCCTCACGAGCTACTTCGATCTCTTCGAAATATTCGGACGCAACCAGGGCGCGGATGATTTCTGCTGGCGTGCCAGGGCCCACTTCGTCCCCGATTCCCACGGGAAGCAGGTTATAGATAATGCCGGGTGAAATACGCTGATAGCCATCGACAATGATGTCGGCGATCGTAAAATCCTGCGCTCTCAGGGTAGAAGGTAGCCCGAGCGCAACCAGCAATACAAAAGCTAGTTTTCTCAATAACACAACAAATTCACTCGATGATGCTGACTCGATGGCGGGCTTTTATACGTTTTAGAGTTAAAGCAGGCGGCTGACGTCGTTGTAGACGGCTAACACCATAATGCCTGATATCAGGAGCAGACCAAGCTGCAAACCCCAGGCCTGAATCCTCTCCGGAACCGGTCTTCGGGTGATTCCCTCGATCATGTAGTAGAGAAGATGTCCTCCGTCCAATACAGGAATCGGCAGCAAATTCAAAACCCCTAGCGAAATACTTAGCAATGCTAAAAATCCCAGATAGACATTGAGGCCGTACGTCGCCGTTTCCCCTGCTACCTGCGCTATTGTGATCGGCCCGTTTATGTTCTTAACCGAGATCCGGCCTGCCACCATTTTCTTGACGGAATCCAGTACAAAGACCGATTTGTTCCAGGTCTCTTGCAGGGCCGGCTGAATTGCGGTCAACACAGTGTAGTGAATCTCACGCTGGTGCTCTGCCGGCACTATTTCTGCGAGCGTGACATTCTGTACCGCGGCACCAATGCTGCCGATGACCGCGCCATCTTCCAGCTGTACTGCATCCGGTATTATTCTCAGATCGGTTTCCAATCCACCCCGTTGGACTCTGACATCGAGCGAGAGTTCCGGAGCGGCCCGAATTACCTCTACCCAGTGATTCCAGCCCCGGATGCGCTCACCGTTTACCGTCAACACACGATCGCCCGCCTGCAGTCCCGCTGATTCGGCAGCACCTCCCTCGATGATGCCGCCTATACGTGCCGGAATCTCGAACTGTACGATTCCCAGATCAGCAACCGGATTGGGTTCGGTCGCGCCGCCCAGCCAGTCCTGCACGGGGATTGCCACATCCTGAATACGATCGGAATCGTGCGGGTTGATGCTCAGCACGATATCACCAGTCTCTCCGAGACGCGCCAGCATCTGCAGGGTAACCTGCTGCCAGATAATGGTTTCTTCACCATCAACGGCGAGAATTTCATCACCCTCCTCGAGTCCCGCCAGGGCTGCGAGCGAATCATCGACCACCCCGTTGATAACGGGCGCTATGCCGCTCACTCCGTAGGAGATATTGATAATCCAGTACACCAGGATCGCCAACAGGAAGTTGGCAAAAGGGCCGGCCGCCACAATCGCCATACGCTGCCACAGTGGCTTATAGGCAAAGGACTGGTGACGCAGGCTGTCTGGCACGTCGCCGACATCCGGCACTGAGGTGTCTTCCTGTCCCAGCATCTTGACGTAGCCACCCAGAGGAATCGGGGCGATGACGTACTCAACATCGTCTTTTCCTACCCAGGTCTTGGCCGCCTTGCCAAAACCGATAGAGAAGCGCAGCACCTTCACCCCACAGCGTCTGGCCACCCAGAAGTGACCGAATTCGTGGAAAGTCACCAGGATTCCAAGGGTGACGATCAGGGCAATTACGCTAATCAGGAAATCAAGCATGAGTCAGGATGTCTGCATTTTTTGTTTGGAAGCCTGTCCAGGTCGTCACGAACTAGGGAAATCTTTTTGATATCAATTGCTTAGCGAGAGTTCGCGCACGCTCATCGGCCTCCCGAATAATAGCGAGACTAGCGGCCTCTTCACAAGGTGTTTTCGAGATAAGTTCTTCAATTATTAAGGGAATTTTGTCAAAACCGATACGACCTTCAAGAAAGGCGGCGACCGCCTCCTCGTTCGCGGCATTCAGCAGCGCTGGGGTCGTCCCCCCCTGCTCGACCGCCTCCCTGCCCAGACGCAGGCAGGGGAATCGCTGATAATCGGGGGCTTCGAAGCAAAGCGAACCCTGGCTCACCAGATCCAGGCTCTCGACTCCCGAATCGATGCGCTGCGGATAGGCCAACCCGTGCGCTATCGGCACGCGCATATCGGGATTCGCCATCTGCGCCAGCACCGAACCATCACGGTAGTACACCAGGGAATGAATAATAGATTCCGGGTGGATGAGCACCTCGACCTTCTGCGGCGAGATGCCGAACAGAAAACAGGCCTCAATAAGCTCCAGCCCCTTATTCATCATCGAAGCAGAATCCACCGAGATCTTTCGCCCCATAGACCAGCGAGGATGGTCACAGGCCTGCTCCGGCGTAACACTGGCCAGCTGATTCAGGCCCAGGCGCAAAAAAGGGCCACCTGACGCGGTGAGCATCAGCTTCGTTATTTGCTGACTATCCAGCAGAGGCGCATGTCTCTCTGATTCAGGCAGGCACTGAAAAATCGCATTGTGTTCGCTGTCGATGGGAATGATGGTGGCTCCTCCCCGGCGCGCAGCATCCATGAACAGGCTGCCGGACATTACCAAGGACTCCTTGTTCGCCAGCAACAGCTTCTTGCCACTCTCTGCGGCCTTGAGACTTGATGCCAGCCCCGCCGCACCGACAATGGCAGCCATCACGCTATCCACGTCGGAGCTGGCAGCGATCTGATCCAGACCGTCCGCACCCAACAAGAGCTCCCCGGAAAAACCGATTGCCTTGAGTTGGGCAGCAAACTCTTCACCTAGCGTCACATCGCTCAAGACGACATAGCAGGGCTTGAACTCCTGGCACTGTGCCAGCAACAGGCTCGTGTTCTGGTGGGCGCTGAGCGCGACGACCTCGATGTCGGGATTGTCACGCACGACCTGCAAGGTACTGAGTCCTACGGATCCCGTAGACCCCAGGATTGCCAGTCTGTTTTGCCTCGATATGGCCTTCATCACTCTCCCAACTCGAACAACACGAACAGTAGTGTGAGCACGAAGACGGGGGTCGCCGCCAGCAAGCCATCAACCCGGTCGAGCAGGCCACCATGGCCAGGCAAGAGCTGCCCGCTGTCCTTCACCTGCGAATTTCGCTTCAGCATGCTTTCTACCAGATCCCCCAATACCGCAAAGGCAGCGACGGGTATGGGCAGCACGAGCAGCACTGCAAACTGCCAGCCTGCCAGGGAAATCAGGAAGCGATCCAGCAACCAGGCGAACAGAAAGCCAACCAACAGGCAGGTGATCAGACCTCCCCAGACACCCTCCCAGGATTTATTGGGGCTAAGCTGGGGCGCCAGCTTGCGCTTACCAAACTGGTTACCAGCGAAATAGGCGCCAACGTCGACCGCCGCCACCATGATCACCAGACCGAGCACAAGCCATCCCCCGGGGTCCAGGTACTTCAACAAGACGACGCCTGCCCATGTGGGCAGCAAGGCAAGCAAGCCCATGACTGCTATACGGGAATTGTCATTCCACAGGCTGGAGGTTCCGGGATAACCCATGATCAGCAAGAAGCTCAAAGCCCACCACAACAGCCCAAGCATCAGGATCATTGCCGCCCTGAGCACATCGGGTTGCTCGCCAGCCGGACTGATTTCCAGCACCAGGAAGGCGCCCAGCAACATGAATAACACGGTGCAGAGATAGAGCAGGCGTCCCCGGGGATTCACCTCTTCTACCAGACCACTCCATTCCCAGCTGGCGGCCATCACGATAAGCCCTATGAAGAGCGCATACAGAAATGGCGGCAGGAAAAGGGTAACGGCTGCCAATGCAGATATGAGGACCAGGGCCGTCGTTACACGCTGTTTTAATCCTTCAATCATGGTTACCAGACCTGGACATCTTACTCCTTGTGCCCGCCGAAGCGGCGCTGACGCTGCGTAAAATCATTGATTGCCCTGGCGAATTCCGCTTCATCGAAATCTGGCCAGTAACAGTCGGTGAAATACAGCTCGGTGTAGGCGAACTGCCATAGCAGGAAATTGCTGATACGGTTGTTGCCTCCGGTCCTGATACACAGATCCGGATCCGGAAACTCGCTCAGGCTGGTGTAACGATGCAATAACTCCTCATCGATATCCGCGGCCTTCAATTCCCCGGCTTCCACCAGCGCGGCAAGCTTGCGAGTTGCCTGGGCGATATCCCAGCGCCCCCCGTAATCTGCAGCGACGATAACGGTAGTCCCCGTGTTGTTCGCTGTCAAAGCCTCAACATCAGCCATTCGCTCCAGCAACTTTCTCGAGAAATCCGTGCGTTTGCCCACGAATTTCAGCCGTACGTTCTCTTCGTGAAATTGCCTGATTTCACTGCGGTTCAGCACAGAGAGGAAAAGCGCCATGAGCGACTGGACTTCTTTTGCCGGACGCATCCAGTTTTCACTGCTGAACGCGAACAGAGTGAGATAGGGAATTTTACGACGAATGCAGGAATGAACCACTTCGCGAGCTGACTCAGCGCCCTGGCGATGTCCCGCCTTGGTGGGGAGGCCGCGGGCTTTAGCCCAGCGGCTGTTGCCATCCATGATGATGGCGATATGTTCTGGAATATCTGACTGCTCAACTGGCATGGAAACGCTTCTCTAATACAAAGACTACCTGACTAAAGAAGACTTCAATTGCGGCGCAATGTTCCCTTTGACAACAATCAGATAGACAGCAGATCTTCTTCTTTGACCTGGTATGCCGCTTCCACTTCGGCGATGTACTTGTCTGTGAGCTTCTGCACCTGCTCTTCTGCGCGGCGCTGATCGTCTTCGGAAATTTCCTTCTCCTTCTCCAGATCCTTGAAGTCAGAGTTGGCATCACGGCGTATATTGCGAATGGCGACCCGGGTGTTTTCTGCCTCGTTCTTCGCCTGCTTGGTGAATTCGCGACGGGTCTCCTCGGTGAGTGGAGGCATCGGTACCCGAATGGTATTGCCATTGTTGGAGGGATTCAGGCCCAGATCTGATTTCATGATGGCCTTTTCAATTTCCCCAATCAATTGTTTTTCCCAGGGAGAAATCACCAGGGAACGTCCCTCTTCGACATTGACGTTGGCCAGTTGGCTGAGAGGGGTATCGGCGCCGTAGTACGACACCATGATGCCATCCAGCAGGCTCGGATGGGCTCTGCCCGTCCTGATCCTCTTGAAGGCATCATCCAGGGCAACAAGACTCTTCTTCATGCGATCTTCAGCATCGGCAATTATTTCATCAATCATTTCAAAGCCTCGTTTGATTCTTTACCCGCACCGCTTAAGAGCGTTTCGGCAGGTGTCTGTTTATTCTTGATCCTTGCTTACGGGAGATCAGGTAGCTGCTGTTACTACTTGATCAGGGTGCCATCGGTCTTGCCCATCACATTGTCCAACAAGGCACCGGGCCGGTTCATGTTGAACACCTTGATCGGGATTTCGTGATCCCTGCTCAGGCAGATGGCTGTGAGATCCATGACGCCCAGCTTCTTCTCGATCACTTCGTCATAGCTCAGGCACTCAAATTTAACGGCATCGGGGAATTTTTCCGGATCGGCAGAATACACACCATCGACCTTGGTTGCCTTGAGAATCAGATCGGCATCGATCTCAATTCCCCGCAGACAGGCAGCAGAATCGGTGGTAAAGAAAGGATTGCCGGTACCGGCAGAAAAGATAACCACATCACCCGCATTCAGGTGGCGGATGGCATTGCGGCGATCATAGTGCTCAACGACACCACTCATCTGGATCGCCGACATCACCCGGGTTGGAATACCTGCACGCTCGAGCGCATCTCGCATAGCCAGGGCATTCATCACCGTGGCCAGCATACCCATGTGGTCACCGGTAACCCGTTCCATGCCAGCGGCATGCAGCGCCGCTCCGCGAAACAGGTTACCGCCACCGATCACCATGCCGACTTGAACGCCGAGACCGATCAACTGACCGACTTCGACAGCCATGCGGTCCAGCACCTTGGGATCGATACCGAATTCCGCTTCTCCGGTGAGAGCCTCACCGGAGAGTTTCAGAAGGATTCGATTGTACTTGCGATCCCTGTGGGGCATGGTGTTGCGATTCCCGTTTAGATTATCCCGCCAATTGTGCCGCTACTTCGGCCGCGAAGTCATCTTCTTCTTTCTCGATGCCTTCACCTACTTCGAAGCGCAGGAAACTGACCACATCTGCGTCGGACTGCTTCAGCAGAGCACCGATAGTGGTGTCGGGATCTTTCACGAAAGGCTGCTCCAGCAGCGTGACTTCCGCGATGAACTTGCGCAGCCTGCCCTGAATCATCTTCTCGATGATCTCTTCCGGCTTACCGCTCTCGCGCGCCTGCGCGGAGTAAATTTCCGATTCCTTGGCCAGCACATCTTCAGGCACATCTTCGGCACGCACAACCATCGGATTCACAGCCGCAATATGCATCGCGACATCGCGAGCGAGGGCTTCATCGCCACCCTGCAACGCAATCAGTACACCAATCTTGTTGTTGTGGATGTAGCTTTCCACGATGCCACCGTCGCCTTCCAGACCGATGCGACCAACTCGACGAACATTGATGTTCTCGCCGATTTTCTGCACGAGAGCCTGACGCGCTTCTTCTACACCGCTATCCAGGATTGCGGCCACGTCTGCTTCGCGATTGGTAAACGCTGCATCCAGCGCCTGATCAGCAAAGGCCAGGAAATTGTCATCCCGGGCCACGAAGTCAGTTTCACTGTTTACTTCGAGGATCACGCCGTAGGTTCCTTCGTCGTCGATCTTGGTCAGTACCACGCCTTCAGCGGCCACGCGGCTGGCTTTCTTGGCAGCCTTCAGGCCACTGGCCTTGCGCAGATCTTCGATCGCCTTTTCCATATCACCATCGGCCTCAGCCAATGCCTTCTTGCAATCCATCATGCCAAGACCGGTGCGCTCACGCAGTTCCTTAACCATGCTTGCAGTAATATTTGCCATTATCTTGCCTCGTCTTTGTCAAAGGAGTCCTGACTCCTTTAGCGGTCAATTTGCACTATCTATAAAAAGGGGGCTAATGCCCCCTCTTACATCCCTGGCGGGACGCCGTGCCAGCGATCGAGCCCGGGCTCACGCTGACAACCTATGTGGTGTACTACTCGCTATCCGCACTCTTGGCAGTAGCCTTTTTCTTGGCTGGCGCTTTCTTCTTCGCCGGTGCCTTCTTTACAGCTGCCTTCTTCTTGGCTGGTGCTTTCTTCTTGGCGGGAGCGCTCTCGGCTTCTGCTTCGGCTTCCGGAGATTCCTCACCATCAGCCTTCGCCCCCGCTTCTGCTGGCGCTTCTTCGGCAACTTCTTCTGCAGCGGCTGCCGTCGGAGCGTCAGCTACTTTGGCCTCTGCCTTCGCCGCGAGTTCTGCTTCCTCGCTGTCATCGATCTCGACGAATTCGCTGGTTCCGCCATCGGGACCACTACGCTTGGTGCCTTCGATGCAGGCATTTGCCACCGCTTCAGCATAGAGCTGAATCGCGCGAATGGCGTCGTCGTTACCAGGAATCACGTAGTCCACGCCAGCGGGATCACTGTTGGTATCCACCACGCCGATTACAGGAATCTTCAGGCTGTTCGCCTCGGTGATTGCAATACGCTCGTGTTCCACGTCTATAACGAACAGGGCATCGGGAAGACCGCCCATATCCTTGATACCTCCGATACTGCGTTCCAGTTTTTCTTTGGCACGGGTCAGCATCAACGCTTCTTTCTTGGTCAGACGACGGAAAGTTCCATCGGCTTCCTGGGTTTCCAGTTCTTTAAGACGCTTGATCGAACCGCGAATCGTCTTGTAGTTGGTGAGCATGCCGCCCAGCCAGCGATGATTCACATAGGGCATGCCAGCGCGTTCCGCTTGCTCCCTGACGATCTTGGCTGCCGCTCGCTTGGTACCGACAAAAAGAATCTTCTTCTTTTTATCAGCCAGGCTGGTTACCTGGTCGAGGGCTGTTTGAAGCGCCGGAACGGTGTGTTCCAGGTTGATGATATGAATCTTGTTTCTGGCGCCAAAGATGTATGGCTCCATTTTTGGGTTCCAGTAGCGACACTGGTGCCCGAAATGCACTCCTGCACGGAGCATTTCTTTCATGCTTACGGTCATGTCTATACCTATAGTTGGGTTAGGCCTCCATACACCCCATGACTAAACCATCCCGCATTAGCGCGGTCAGGCACCCAAAGACCATGTGTCGGTGTATGTGCGACGTTAAGTAGTTAGTTTAAGCCCGGAATCGGCATACCGACTCCAGAGCGGGGCGCTTTATACCATAATCTGATGATTTCAGAAAGATTTTCGGTGGATTCGGAGAATTTTCCGTGCAGAAGGCTAAAGCCTGGTGCAGTGGTCAGGTGTCAGATGGGCATTACGAGACACGCCGTGAATACGGCCCAGCCACCGATCATGGATCGGCGGCATTCGTTTCTCGCTGCAAGCTAGCGCTTGCAAAGCGCTCGGCCTCACCCCTGCAGGCTCGGGCGCGACGTTATCGCCATGGATGGCCTGTATTCAGGAAATGCAGGAGCAATTTCCCGCCCTGTCGCGCCACGGTCTCACAACGCCCATCTGGCACCTGCCCTTCAAACATCCTGCAAGCCTTCTTAATAAAGGTAGAATAGCCTCCTATCTATCTGATATTTATCACTTATTTAAATGAAAATAGCTCAAATCTACGAGGGGATGCATGCAGTAAGGCCTTTCTTGGACCGTGCGCGGCAGGGGCAGGAAATTGCTCCTGCATTTCCTGCAGTACCGCCATCCCTTGCGGCCACGCCGCGCCCGAGCCTACGGATGTATTCACGGCGTGTCCAAGAAAGGCCTTCCTGCCTGCATCCCCCCTCGGTGGCACCCGACTATCTTAGGAGCAGTCCGAATTGAGAACTCAGAGCCCGGCACAGGCTAGATGTCCCTGTTACTAGCACCCCGAGTACATTAAAATACTCAGCTTCGTAAAATCAGCTATCTGGCCAGTCCCTGCACCCATGAGTATCCATATCAAGTCGCCCGAAGAAGTAGATAAAATGCGGGTCGCCGGCCAATTAGCGGCCGAAGTCCTCGACATGATCGGTCCCCACGTACAGCCGGGGATCAGCACCGGCGAGCTGGATCGCATCTGTCACGACTATATAGTGAACAAGCAGCATGCCATCCCTGCCCCGCTCAACTACAACGGCTTCCCCAAGTCCATCTGCACATCGGTCAACCATGTCATCTGCCATGGCATTCCCAGCGACGGCAAGTTTCTGAAGTCAGGTGACATCATCAATATCGATGTCACCGTGATAAAGGATGGCTTTCATGGCGACACCAGCAAGATGTTTTGCGTGGGTGAAGTGCCGGACCATGCGAAGAGGCTGATCCGGGTCACCCAGGAATGCCTGTACAAGGCCATCGCGATCGTGCGCCCTGGATGCACGCTGGGCGACATTGGTCACGTCATTCAGCAACACGGCGAGGCTAACAATTATTCGATTGTGCGCGAATACTGCGGGCACGGCATCGGGCGTATCTTCCATGAAGAACCGCAGGTACTGCATTTCGGTCGCCCCAATACCGGCACGAAACTGCTCGAAGGCATGACCTTTACTATCGAGCCTATGTTAAATGCGGGCAGCCGCTACACGAAACTCTCCAGGAAAGATGGCTGGACCGTCACCACCAAGGATCGCCGGCTATCGGCCCAATGGGAACACACATTGGCGGTAACCGCGGACGGATGTGAGGTATTGACTTGCAGGCCCGATGAAAACCTGTGAGCTTCGATACCCTTTCAATCAGCGAGGCAGCAGTTCACTCAAGCGTTGAAGCGAGCGCGGAATTACTCGACCTTGAAGGTCTGAAAGCAGCCATAGCCAATCAGGGTAAACTCATACCCTTGCTGCGCGACGCCATCAATCGCAGCAGCCCCATTCTCGATGAACGCTACAAGCAAAATCTGAGCATTACCGATATCGTGCGGGGGCGTGCCTGGGTGATCGACCAGATCCTCACCCTGGCCTGGCAACAGCAGAACTGGCCAGACCAGAAAGATATCGCCCTGCTCGCCGTAGGCGGATATGGACGTGGCGAACTGCTCCCCCATTCCGATATTGACCTGTTGATTCTCACGCGCAAGGATCGCAATACGAAATACAAGGACTGCATCAGCGCGTTCTGTACCCTGCTCTGGGATATTGGACTGGAAATCGGCCATAGCGTGCGCTCGGTCAAGCAATGCAAGCAGGAAGCTATCAAGGATATTACGGTCGCCACCGCGCTCATGGAAACCCGGGCCATTAGCGGCGCAGAAGATCTCCTGCAATTGATGCACGAGGCCACGAACAACAAGCGAGTCTGGCCCATCAAGAAGTTCCTGCGCGCCAAGCTGGACGAACAGGCGCTACGCCACAAGCGCTTTCACGATGTTGATTACGCACTGGAGCCCAACATCAAGACTTCGCCTGGCGGCTTGCGCGACATCCAGACCATCGCCTGGGTAATCAAACGCCATTTCGGGGCGAGTTCCTTCCAGGACCTTGTGGAATTAGGCTTTCTGAAGCCCTCCGAAGAAGCCATGTTGACCAAGGGCCAGCAGTTCCTGTGGAAACTGCGCTATGGATTGCATTATCTGGAAGGACGCAGTGAGGATCGACTGCTGTTTGACAAGCAGAGAGAATTGGCACGCCTGTTCGGCTACGAGGATGACGAAAAATCCCTGGGCGTGGAAAAGCTGATGAAGCAGTACTACCGCGCCGTCGCCAACCTGCGCGAGTTAAACGATGTGATCCTGCAACATTTCGATGAAGTCATCCTGCGGGCGGGAGAGAAGGAACGCCTCAAGCCACTCAACAAACGCTTCCAGTTACGTAATGACTACATCGAAGTTGTGGACAGCAACGTATTCAATCGCAGCCCCTTTGCGCTCATGGAGATATTTGTACTGATGGCGCAGAACCCAGAAATTCAGGGCATCAGGGCAAGCACCATCAGACTGCTGCGAGACAATCGTCGCCTGATCGATGAAGACTTCCGCAACGACATTCGCAACGTCGCCCTGTTCATGGAACTGTTGCGCTCACCACACAAGATGACCCTGCACCTGCGGCGCATGGCACGTTACGGAATTCTCGGTCGTTACCTGCCTGAATTCGGCCAGATATCGGGCCAGATGCAACACGACCTGTTCCATATCTACACCGTCGACGCCCACACCCTGCAAGTGGTCGAAAACATGCGTCGCTTTCGACTGCCGGAAGCGGAGGAGAAATTTCCGGAGGCCGCCCACGTGGCCCGCAATCTGCCCAAGGTAGAACTGCTTTACATCGCCGGGCTCTACCATGATATAGCCAAGGGCCGCGGCGGAGACCACTCCGAATTAGGCAAGGCCGATGCCGAAGCATTTTGCCGCAGGCATCGCCTGAGTGAATGGGACACGAAGCTGGTGTCCTGGATTGTGGACAAGCACCTGTTAATGTCCATGACCGCGCAGCGCAAGGATATCAGTGATCCAGAAGTCGTCCATGAGTTCGCAAAACTCATGGGCGACAAGCTGCACCTGGATTATCTGTATGCCATGACCGTGGCGGATATCTGCGCCACCAATCCGGAGCTGTGGAACAGCTGGCGGGCAACCCTGCTCCGCCAGCTCTACCTGAACACGGCTCGTGCCTTCCGCATGGGCCTGGAAAACACTGTGAATCGTGCCGAACGCATAGCGGACAAGAAGGACTCGGCAAGGAACAAGCTGCACGAGAAAGGGCTAAGAGACCAGCAGATCGAAGCCGTCTGGCAGAACGCAGCGGAAGAGTATTTTGTCAGGGAGTCCACAGAGAATATCGTTTGGCATACAGAGGCCATTGCCAATTTCGACGCGGATGAGCCGCTGATTTCCTTCCGCGAGGTCGAGGCAGATGCCAGCGTCGAGGGCGCAACCCTGATTTTTATTTATACCAGGAATGCAGATTACCTGTTTGCCAATAGTACGGCGGCCTTTGAAAGACTCAACCTGAACATTCAGGGCGCGCGCATCTTCACTTCCACCAACGATTATTGCATGGACACCTACACCGTGCTGGAAGATGACGGCAGATCTGTAGGCAAGAACGCAAATCGCCTGCAGGAAATAGAATCCGTGCTGGCCACCCACCTGCGCAGCGGCAACAAGCCGATGGCCGTGACCAAGGTTCGCCAGAGTCGCAAGGAACGCTATTTCAATAAACCCATCGAATCGATGTTTCTGCAGACCACTGACAAACCCTATTCGACCCTGGAACTCAACTGCCCGGACCAGCCCGGCATTCTGGCTTGCGTCGGCAAGGTGTTCGCGGAAAATGACATTAATTTACAGGACGCACGCATCACGACGCTGGGCGAGCGAGTAGAGGATTTATTCTTCGTTACCGACAAGGATGGCCTGCCACTGCGCGATGAGGCGCTAAAAACCCGACTGCAGGAACAGATCAAACAGGAACTCGAAGCGCGCTTCGCCAGCTGAGTTTTCCGATCCGCTCACGAGAATCACGATAAGACATGACAACGATATACGGCATCAGCAACTGTGACACCATGAAAAAAGCCCGCAACTGGTTGCAGGCTAATGGACTCGAAACCGAGTTTCATGACTACAAGAAATCAGGCTGCGACGGCAGTCTCGCGAAGCTGTTTCTGTCCACTTTCCCACTGGAGCAAGTAGTCAACAAGCGAGGCACGACCTGGCGTAAACTGGATGACGATACAAAGCAGAATCTCTCTGTGGAAAGCGCGGCGGCGCTAATGTCGGAAAATCCCTCGCTGATCAAACGCCCTATTCTGCAACACGGGAACACTTGGCTTATCGGTTTTGACGAGAAGGAATGGCAGGCAGCGCTGCTCCAGACTGTTCCAGGCAATACCCTTCGCCGCTAATACAAGCAGGCGGGCAAACACAATCAGCAACAGAAAAGGATAATCACGATGACCTTAAGCACCGGCCTGGGAATGGCCACAACGAACTCCAGGGGAGAGATAATCGAGGTCTATTACCCACAACCCCAACTGAATCCTGAAGGCTCGCAACATCAAATTCTGTCTACAGCCGCCGGCATCGCTGGCGAAAGCGCGAGCTTTGGCGAGATCGCGAGTGACGCCGCACCGGCTCTCAGTGAGGAATTGCGGAAAGCCGGTCTCGACGCAACGGCCGACCTGGTGGACGCCGTGAGTGGCGGCGACAGGACCCTGCTGTATTGCGCGGACGAGCTGGAGCAGCCACCTGCCTCGATTCCTGCCGCGTTCCTGAAGTTGCACCTGCTGTCCCATCGCCTCGTCAAGCCCCACGGAGTAAAACTCACTGGCCTGTTTGGTGTACTGAAGAACCTCGCCTGGACAGATGATGGCGCAATCGATCTCGATGATTTGCCCGCACGCCAGATTGAGGCGCGCAAACGAGGTCGAATCCTGGACGTACACTCGGTGGATAAATTCCCCAAGATGACCGACTACATCGTGCCCAGGGGAGTGCGAATCGCAGATACTGCCCGCGTGCGTCTCGGCGCCCACATCGGCGAAGGTACCACTGTCATGCACGAGGGCTTTGTCAATTTCAATGCCGGCACCCTGGGCACGGCCATGATCGAGGGCCGAATCTCCGCCGGCGTGGTGGTTGGCGAGAACAGCGACCTCGGCGGTGGCTGCAGCACTATGGGCACCCTGTCTGGCGGCGGCACCACCATCATCTCGGTTGGTGAAAACTGCCTGATCGGTGCAAATGCGGGTATCGGATTTCCGCTGGCGGATGGCTGCATCGTCGAGGCTGGACTGTACGTGACGGGCGGCACCAAGGTGAAGGTGCTGGATGCCAAAGGCGAGGTACTCGAGACCGTGAAAGCGGGATCGCTATGTGAGCGTAAGAACCTGCTTTTCCGGCGAAATTCCCTGACCGGTGCTGTAGAGGCCGTCCCCACACGTGCCTGTATCAGCCTCAACGAAGAATTGCACAGTCACAACTAGGGAACACTATGTCCGATACTCTCGAACTGGCAAAGCAGCTTATTGCCATCGATTCCGTTACTCCCCGAGATAAGGGCTGTCAGGATATCCTGGCGGCGCGTCTCGAAGCGCTCGAATTTACAATCGAGCGACTCCCTTTCGGCGATGTCGAGAATCTCTGGGCACACAAGGGAGATAGTGGACCACTGCTGGTTTTCGCCGGGCATACCGACGTTGTACCACCCGGCCCAGTATCCGAGTGGGAAAGCGATCCGTTTACGCCCAGCATTCGCGGAGAATATCTCCATGGCCGCGGCAGCGCCGACATGAAGGGCAGCCTCGCCGCCATGATCACTGCTGCCGAACGGTTTTCCGCCAGCCATGAACTCGAGGGTCGACTGGGCTTCCTCATCACTTCCGATGAAGAAGGTCAGGCAATCAACGGTACCCGTAAGGTAGTGGAGACTTTCCAGCAACGCGGTCTGCATATCGATTATTGCGTCGTTGGCGAACCCAGCAGCACCGAGCAACTGGGCGACACGGTCAAGATCGGGCGTCGGGGATCTCTTAGCTGCAAACTTGTCGTGAAGGGCATCAAAGGCCATGTTGCCTATCCACACCTGGCGCTGAATCCCATCCACGAAGCATTACCGGTGCTGGCTGAAATAGCTGCCCTCACCTGGGATGGCGGCAATTCCGCGTTTCCACCCTCAACATTTCAGATCTCCAACATTCATGGTGGTGTGGGTGCCAATAACGTCATTCCGGAAACCCTGGAAGTGGATTTCAACCTGCGCTATTCGACAGAAATCAGTGCCGACGAGATCAAGGCGCGGATCGAAGAGCTGTTGCAGAAATCTGGTATCAGGTATGAATGCCAATGGTACCTGTCTGGCGAACCCTTTCTTACTTCTACCGGCAAGCTGATCGATGTTGTCAGCCAGTGCACGGAGGAAATAACCGGACTCAAACCCCAACTCTCAACCGCTGGCGGCACATCGGATGGCCGCTTCATCGCTCCCACAGGCACGGAAGTGGTGGAACTGGGGCCCTGTAACGCCACCATTCACAAGATCGATGAATGTGTGCGCATCGAAGACCTGGAGCAACTCTCCCGGATTTACGAAGCGATCATGGGCAGGCTGAGCCGGAATCAGGCTTGACCGTCTGACCCGCGACTCGCTGGCCGGAACACAGGTAGACGTCGAAGCGATTGCTGCTTCCGGTATAACTGATATCTGGCGCTCGGTCGCCGATCACGGGCGAAAGCCGCGCCCGCTTCACCACCACCCTCTTTCGTGCCAGTTGCATGGCCCGATCTAGCATTCTTTCCTCGTCGGCACCGCCTTCGATCAGCTGCTGTAACAGGAACATACCCTTGCCCGATCTGGCGCTTTTCTTCTTCGCCGGGAACATGGGGTCCAGGTAGACCACATCGAAGGAGTCGGTATCCAGTCTGGCATGGACAAAATCTTCCCGCTGCAGTCGCATGCGCGCGGCAATGGCCTGAACCGCGCCACTGGCGCTGGCCGCACGATCCAGGCCATCCGCCAACAAGGCATGAACGATTGGATTCCTTTCCAGCATCATCACCCGACAAGCTGCAGCGCTGAAGAGAAAACTGTCGGTACCTAGCCCTGCCGTGGCATCCAGGACGACGGGATTGCGCAACGACTTGAGACCCAGCGCCTTGCCGATATTTTGCGCCCTCAAGGATTCCCTGCCGCGGCGCTGCAGTTCTCCGCTGGCAAAATTTACGCACAAGCCACCCGGTGCATCGGGTTCCGTGCTGTAGAGGGTAAGACCCTGCTCCTCATAACGCAGGATAAAACGAAAACCACAGCCCTGCAGATCCCGGGTCGGGATACAGGCGAGGCCCAGATTGTCGAGCAGGACTGACTCAGCGTCCGACAGGGTGTCGGTCTGCTGCATCAGTGCAACGTGCTGCCAGGAGGACATGATCAGGCTATCAGCAGGATGGCCGCGCCCAGTACCAACCTGTAGATCACGAATGGCAGGTAGCCGAGCCGGGTAATCAGTTGCAGGAAATAATGGATACAGGCAAGTGCCATGAGACCGGCCAGGACAGCCGCATACAACAGGAGGCTCCAGGATAATTCCAGTTCACTGCCCTGCAGCACATCGAGCATCAACAGGCCGCCACTGCCGAGAATAATGGGTATGGCGAGCAGGAAGGAGAAGCGTGCTGATGCTTCCCTGGAGAAGCCACATTGCAGGGCAGCAGTCATTGTGACACCCGACCGGGAGGTCCCCGGCAGCAGTGCAAATATTTGTGCGAGCCCCACCAGTAACGCAGACTGCCAATTCCAGTCATCCATGGAACGGCGGTGACTTGAACGACTGTCTACCCACCACAGCAACAGGGCAAAGACGATGGAGCTCAGTGCGATTAACTGGGCGGTCCTGCCATACAGTGCGACCAGGTCGTAGAGCAATACTCCGGCCAGGGCGGCAGGAATGGATGCCGCTAGCAACAACCAGGCAAGTCTTGCTTCCTGCTTCTGCTGTGCATCGAGTGGCCTGGCGAATACCTGAAGCAGGAAGGATCGGATCAGCGCCAGTATGTCCCGGTAAAAATAGCCTACTACAGCGAGCAAGGTGCCCAGATGAACGGCGACATCGAATGCCAGGCCCTGGTCTGACCAGCCGAGAAGCAAGGCAGGGAGTTGTAGGTGGGCAGAGGACGAAATAGGCAGGAATTCCGTCAAGCCCTGTATCAGGGCCAGAATACTGATTTGCCAGAATGTGGATTCCACTGCTCAGGGTCTCTCAGGAGTATTCCATCTGCTCTTTGACATAATTCGGCAGAACCGGTTCTTCGCTCACTTCCTTGCAATGAAATTTAATCGTGGCCAGTTCACAGAATTCCTCCAGCCCGGGCACCAGTTCCGGATAGGCCGCCACACCCCCGGCGACCGATCCTGCCACCGCCTCGCTCGCACTGAGGGAGCCAAGCAGTCCGGCATGCAGGGGCAACTGCCCTGGACTGCTAAAGCTTGCCGGTATCTGCAAGGCTTCAAGGGTCCCCACCTGCTCCTTCCCCTGCAACTGCGTGCCCTGGTCCGGATCGCAGCGGTAGTGGGCAAAGTAGACCTCCGGTTCCCGCGCTTCCTCGAATACCAGGCATTCGAAAACACCTTGTTGCTTCATACCACACCACGCCAGAAGCGCCAGTGATGAGATCGCCACAACGGGAAGTGACTGGGTATAGGAGAGCGCCTGCACCACGCCGATTCCAATACGCAGGCCGGTGAATGAACCGGGGCCCGCAATGACGGCCAGGGCATCCAGTTCCTGTAATGCGAGTTGCTGCTCAGCGAGCACATCCTTGATGAGGGGCAGCACCTCCTGCGCAGCCTGGCGCGTGTTGCCACCGATACGCTGTGCGATAACACGACCTTCCCTGGCAAGACCCACACGACAGCTGCGGCCAGATGTATCTATAGCGAGGAGCAAGGGCATGGATTTGAATGATAAACCAGAAAGATGAAAAATCCCCCT
Source organism: Pseudomonadales bacterium (assembly GCA_038134565.1). Classification (GTDB taxonomy): domain Bacteria; phylum Pseudomonadota; class Gammaproteobacteria; order Pseudomonadales; family Pseudohongiellaceae; genus UBA9145. The sequence continues at coordinate 61,690 of JAYPVK010000005.1, forward strand.
TGCCAGGGCAAGGGGGATTCCATGGGAGCGAGTGGTAGGCTTCCACCTGACAAAGATCAGGTAGTTGCTAGGTCTTGCATCAGGTCCCTGGCCGCAGCGAAGCTGCGGCCATGAACTGATTTCTTGCGAACTGCCCTATTCAGGCAGCTTACTTCTTCTTGGTAGTCGTCTTCTTGCGTGCTGGTGCCTTACGCTTGGCGGCGGCCTTCTTCGTAGTAGTCTTCTTCTTGGCTACTTTCTTTTTCGCCGTCTTTTTCTTCGCTACCTTTTTCTTCGCCGTTTTCTTCTTGGCTACTTTCTTCTTCGCCACCTTCTTCTTGGCTACTTTCTTCTTCGCCACTTTCTTCTTGGCTACCTTCTTCTTGGTGGCCTTCTTCTTGGCTACCTTTTTCGTGGCGGCCTTCTTCTTGGCTACCTTCTTCTTCGCAACTTTCTTGCGAGCAGGCGCCTTGCGCTTGGCCACTTTACGCTTGGCCGCCTTCTTGGCTGCCGCGCGACGCTTCACCGTCTTTTTCTTGGTGGCTTTTTTCTTGGTCGCTTTTTTCTTGGTGGCCTTCTTCTTGGCTACCTTCTTCTTGGCTACCTTCTTCTTGGTGGCCTTCTTCTTGGCTACTTTCTTCTTAGCCGTTGTTTTCTTGGCTACCTTCTTCTTGGCTACCTTCTTTTTCGCCGTCTTCTTCTTGGCTACTTTCTTCTTGGCTACTTTCTTCTTCGCCACTTTTTTCTTGGCTACCTTCTTCTTCGCAACTTTCTTGCGAGCAGGCGCCTTGCGCTTCGCGACCTTGCGCTTGGCCGCTTTCTTGGCCGCTGCGCGGCGCTTCACCGCTTTCTTCTTGGTGGCCTTCTTCTTGGCTACCTTCTTCTTCGCCGTCTTCTTCTTGGCTACTTTTTTCTTGGTGGCCTTCTTCTTGGTAGCCTTTTTCTTGGTTACTTTCTTTTTGGCTGTCTTTTTCTTGGCAACCTTCTTCTTAACCTTGCGCTTTACTGCTGCAACCTTCTTTTTGGCGACTTTCTTCTTCGCCGTGACCTTGCGCTTCACAGCTGCCTTCTTCTTGGCAACCTTCTTCACTGCAGTTACTTTACGTTTTACTGCTGCCTTCTTCTTGGCTACCTTCTTCTTAGCCGTCTTTTTCTTCGCTACTTTCTTAGCCATTTTCGACCTCGCTACCATTTCTCAAAGTTAAGTTACTAAGTACTACATACCTTGATTATGCCCCCTAACGACGCTTGCTGGTCTTCCGTTTACCAGCTGACTTGCTTCGCTTGGTTGCTACCTTTTTGCCAGCCGCCTTTTTCCTGTTTGGCGGCTTGCCCAAAACCTTTTTCTTGCCAGTCTTCTTCTTTATCGGCGATTTCTTGCCAACTTTCTTCTTGGCTTTCCTGGTGGCCTGCTTTTTTGCGGCTCGCCTGGCAGCTGCCTTGGCTTTTTCAGCTACCGTCCTGGCGTCTTCCTTCACCTTGCTCGCCGCTTTCGTAGCGACAATTCGGGCCTTCAATGCATCTTTTCGTGCCTGCCTGGCTGCTTTCGCCGCATCGGCTTTGGCGCGTTCCCGCTTCCATTTCGCAGTAAACGCGGCAATTGCGTTCTGGAGATCGGCTTCGGCTTTGGCGGCTTCGGCCAGTTTTCTGACTCTCTCCCTGACAGCTAATTCAGCTGCTCTGGCTTTCGCTTTCGCTGTTCGGATTCTGGCGTCAATTGCCGCAACTCGTGCAGCGGCCTTTTGAGATGCGTTCTTCGCACTCTTTGCCGCTCGTTTATCCTTTGCCGTTCTTGTTTTTGCCGCTACCTTTTTAACCGTAGCCGCTTTCTTCTTGGCAGCGGTTAGTGCTTTTGCTGCCGTCTTTGCTTCTTGATCAAGCCTCTTGACGGTTGCTTCAGCGTTGCTTAAAGCCACACTACTAATTTTCTTGGAAGTCACCTTTCGCTTCGCTGGCATTTTCTTGCTCTTGGCGGGTGATTTCTTTTTAGCTTTAACCATCACTTTGTCTGGTTATCTACAAGTTATAGTTGCTATGAGAACCAAATCAAGACAACTAACACCTGTTGCTCGCGGCAACATATCACAGTTTTTATTTAGCAAACAACAAACTGTCAATCATTTTGCATGTGGATGAACACGATTTATTTCCTGTTTGCACGCAAAAAAACCACCTGCAAGTGGCGCTAATCTTTTATTTCGCTTGTTAATTAGAAAACTTTAAGAAAACTGAACAAGATTTTGATCAATTCATTCAGAAAATATGAGGTAGTGTTCACAGTTTTGGTGCAATTAATCAGCAAGTTATTTGCCAACTTTCAAGTTACGAACAAATTTACTCATCGTCGCAGGCGTTAAATTTAAACCTTCTTGTCTTGTTTTGTATCAGGCAAAAAAACCCGGGCGCATGCCCGGGTTTCGCTGCTGCCTGAAAATTAGGCTATTATCGCTGTGTGGATAACTTAATTTAACGCTGTGGATATCTCCTTCTTGATGTCGTCGACACTTGCGACACCATTTACCTTAACCACGCGCACATTGTCACCACCCGCTTCCCTGGATTCATAAAACGCAACGAGTGGTTCAGTTTGTTCGTGATAGACCGCCAGTCTTTTACGAACCGTGTCTTCCTTGTCGTCATCACGCTGTATCAGAGGCTCACCGGACACATCGTCCATACCCTCAACTTTCGGCGGGTTGAAAACCACATGATAGACACGACCTGAGTCCAGATGTACGCGGCGTCCACTGAGCCGCTTCACGATTTCATCGTCTGGCACATCGATTTCCAATACAACATCGATCGGTACCCCCACGTTTACCATCGCTTCTGCCTGGGGAATCGTGCGGGGGAAACCATCAAACAAGAAGCCATTGGCACAATCATCCTGGGCAATGCGCTCTTTCACCAGGGCAATAATGGTTTCATCCGTTACCAGTCCGCCAGACGCCATAACCTGTTCCACCTGCTTACCCAACTCGGTTCCCTCTTTCACCGCCGCGCGCAGCATGTCACCGGTGGAAATTTGGGGGATGCCGAATTTCTCCGTAATAAATTGGGCCTGGGTACCCTTACCGGCGCCTGGGGCACCCAACAATATGATCCTCATTTTTTTCTCCTGAAGTTCAAGCTTTTGATTGATAGCTACAATCCAGTTGCCTTGGCCTGGTCCCACAACTCATCCATGGTTTCCAGGGTCGCATCTTCTATAGTGGTGCCGCGACTGGATAATTCCTGTTCGATCCATCTGAATCGATTCTCGAAGCGTTGATTTGCATCTCGCAGGGCAATTTCCGGTTCGACCCCTGTATGGCGGGCCAGATTGACCGCCGCAAACAGAATATCGCCCAACTCGTGCTGCAGCGCGCCTTTATCGGCCGTGGCGACTGCTTCCTCGTATTCTTCTATCTCTTCTTTCAGTTTTGCTATGACTGGTTGTACATCGCTCCAGTCGAAACCAAGCCTTGCCGCCCGCTTCTGCAGCTTGCGCGACCTTTCCAGGGAAGGCAGGGCGCGCGGAACATCATCCAATGCGCTGGACGCCTGCCCCACTGCAGCCGTGTCATCGCCGCGCTTTGCCCTCTTCTCGGCCTTCTCCTGTTCCTTGATGGCATCCCAGTTGACTAGAACCTGATCTGCAGAAATATCAGGCTTGCTGGCGAAGGATTCCAGCTTGCCATGCGGAAACACATGGGGATGGCGGCGAATGAGCTTGTCAGAAATCGCCTCCGCTACCTCGCCAAAGCGGAAATAACCTGATTCACCGGCCAGTTGTGCGTAGAACACCACCTGAAACAGCAAATCTCCCAGTTCATCTTCGAGATCCACCATGTCGCCTCGTTCTATGGCGTCCACCACTTCATAGACTTCCTCGATGGTGAATGGAACGAGAGATTCCATGGACTGCTCGAGATCCCAGGGGCAACCAAAGTCGGGATCTCTGAGCATGGACATTATGCGTAGCAAGCGCTCTATCGCCTGCGAGGCGCCTTCAGTACTGGCGGTCAATCGAAACTTCCCCTGGATGTGTCATGCCTTCTCAAACAACGCGATGGATTCCACGTGGGTGGTGTGAGGAAACATATCCATTACCCCCGCAGATTTCAATTCATAGCCCGCCTCAATCAATACCGCGCTGTCTCGCGCCAGGGTGGCAGGATTGCAGGACACGTACACTATGCGCGCCGCATCCAGTGCCGCCACTTCCCTCATGATCTCGAGCGCGCCGGATCGCGGCGGATCCAGCAGCACCTTGTCGTACCTCTGCTGCGCCCACTCCTTGTCAGTGATCGATTTGCTCAGGTCGGCGGCATGAAACTGTGCGTTGTCTATGCTGTTCAGCCGGGCATTTTCATAACCCCGATCCACCATGGCCGCACTGCCTTCTACACCGACTACCCGTTCGCAGTACTTCGCGGCGGCAAGGGTGAAATTTCCCAGGCCGCAGAACAGATCAAGCATCGCCTCGCCTGGCTGCAACTGCAGCATGGAAATCGCACGGCTCACGATCTGCCGATTGATGGAGCTGTTAACCTGGGTGAAATCCTGCGGATGGAATTTAAGCCGCAGGTCGAATTCAGGCAGGAAATAACTAAGTCTTTCCTCACCCTCTGGCCACAGTTTGTGGACACTGTCTGGCCCTGCAGGCTGGAGATAGAGCTGGAAAGCCTGTTGCCTGGCGAATTCGAGCAGTGCCGCCGTATCAGACTCCGAGAGAGGCTTCAAATGCCTGAAGATGAGTGCTACTGGCTGCGCTTTTCCAGCGACAGCGGGATCAGCAGCGTCGGCCTGATCGGGGTCTGCTACCTCTCCCACCGCCACTTCTATCTGCGGAATATCCATCGCGCCTTCGAGGCTCATGATGAATTCCCGCAGTCCGGGAATCAGTGTGGCAACGCTGCGGTCCAGAATCTGGCAATCCTGCATGTCCGTGATGAAACTCGAGTACTTCTCCCGGAAACCGACCAGTGCCCCGCCTTTCTTCATCACCACCCGAATCGCCAGCCTGGCTTTCTTGCGATAGTGATCGGTATCGCCACGTAGTTGCGGCAGTAATTCGAATTCGCCTGTCCCCAGACCTGTCGCATGTCGCAACTGATCCAGAAGCACCGATTCCTTCAGGTTCACCTGCTCATCGCTGTGCAAATGGCGCAAGGAACAACCGCCACAGCGCCCAAAGTATTCACAACCAGGGTCCACGCGCAGCGCAGAGGGTTCAATGACTTCGAGTGTGGCAAATTCATCGAAGCTGGAGCGTCGTCGCACGTATTTCGCCGTCACCTTTTCGCCAGCCAATGCGCCGTCGACGAAACCCACCTTGCCATCGATGCGGCTCACACCCCGGCCTTCATGGTTCAGGGACTCTATTTCCAGGCTCACAGCCTCGGTTGGCAGAGCTCTGCGATGTCGTCTTCGGCAACTCATGATTTATCGTGAAGTGTGCCTTGTTCAGCGCGGAGCGGCCTGAGGCGAGAATACCCCCGTAGAGAGGTAGCGATCGCCCCGGTCGCAGACGATAGCCACTATCGTCGCCTGTTCCAGTTCCCTGCTAAGTTGCAATGCGGCATGCACCGCGCCACCGGAGGATACGCCACAGGAAATACCTTCTACGGTTGCCATGGCGCGCATGGTGGTCTCGGCATCCAGCTGATCGATATCCATGATCTGGTCCACGCGGCTGCGATCGAAAATCTTCGGCAGATACGCTTCGGGCCAACGTCGAATGCCTGGAATTTTTGATCCATCCTTCGGTTGCAAGCCTATAATCTGCACATCCGGATTCTGCTCCTTCAGGTAGCGCGACACCCCCATGATCGTTCCCGTGGTCCCCATGGAACTCACGAAGTGGCTTACCTGCCCCCTGGTATCGCGCCAGATTTCCGGCCCGGTGTGCACATAATGCGCATTGGGATTGTCCTGGTTGGCAAACTGATCGAGCACCTTGCCCTCACCCTTGCGGAGCATTGTCATCGCAAGGTCCCGGGCACCTTCCATGCCCTGCTCTGCAGTCACCAGGATCAACTCTGCACCATAGGCCAGCATGGACGCCTTGCGTTCATCACTGAGATTGTCCGGCATGATCAGGGTCATCCGATAACCCTTCATGGCCGCCACCATGGCCAGCGCAATGCCGGTATTCCCGCTGGTGGCCTCGATCAGCCTGTCCCCCGGCTTGATATCGCCCCGCAACTCCGCCTGCAGAATCATGTTGTATGCCGGTCTGTCCTTCACCGACCCGGCTGGGTTGTTCCCTTCCAGCTTTACCAGCACCTTGTTGCTGGTATCTCCAGGCAGGCGCTGTAGCTGAACGAGCGGCGTGTTGCCTATCAGTGCTTCGATACTGGGATAGGTCATGGTGGGATAGTGGGCGCGAATTGCGGCTGATTTAGGGAGCGCTGAATTCTACACTTAAAGCATTGGAGGAGAAAGTAAGCCCTACTCCTCCAGGCCGGAAATAGTCATGGGGGAAAACAGGCTAGCAGCGGGAAACTGTCAACGCACAAACAGATTTCGGCTATTAAGCGGCTTGTCACCCAGATGGGCGGCAAGTGCCTGGCGCAACAGGCGCTTGGCGGACCTGGCCGCGGCAGGATCATCGAGTTGCATCTCTCTCAGCGCAATGAGATGTGCTCCACTGTAGTGCCTGGGGTTGTCTGAATCGGCATCGATATGAGCGCTGGATTCGAAGCCGATGTCGGGAGTGAATTGATAGATGGAGTCGGCTGCTATCGGCTTGTGGTCGTGGAAATCTTCCGTGAGATTGATGGCATAGCCCAGGTCTGCGAGGAGATTGAGTTCGAAGCGGCGCAGGACCGGTTCATAGTTGCTATGGTTCTGCAGTCCCGCGAGAGTTTCCTGATAGCTGCTGTAGATTGCGGCATGCTCTTCCTGGTTTAGCAACAGACGAACCAGCAATTCGTTGATGTACATGCCGCTGAAGAGTCGTTCACCCACCAGTTGAATCGCGACATGCTGGCTTTCCAGCGAAGTCAGGGTCTTTATTTCGCCACGGCCCGAAAATGAAGCCAGCAAGGGCTGGAAGAGTTGCAACAGGGAGCGGTAACGGGATTTCTCGCGCCGCGCGCCCTTGGCAATGGCTTTTACCCGACCATAGTCGTAGGTGAAGAAGTCAACCAGCAGAGAGGTGTTTTGAAAGGGCCTGCTGTGCAATACGTAGGCCGGCTGCAGGGTTACCCGGGTTTCCACTGTTCAACTCTGGCTTAGCGCTCAATGTAACCCAGGGAATGCAGAGCACGTTCGTCATCGGCCCAGCCGGATTTCACCTTCACCCAGAGATTAAGCATGACCTTGCAGGAGAATGCGGTTTCCATGTCGACACGGGCGGCGGAACCGATCTGCTTCAGGCGCTCGCCATCCTTGCCCACCAGTATTTTTTTCTGTCCGGGCTTGTCCACCAGTATCAGGCCATGGATGTGCAGGGTCTTGCCTTCCTGCTTGAACTGTTCTATTTCGACGGTGACCTCGTAGGGCAGTTCATCCCCCAGCTGCCGGGTTACTTTTTCACGGATCAGTTCAGCGGCGAGAAAACGTGAACTGCGGTCGGTTACCTGATCGTCCGGAAACAGGAACGGTCCCTGCGGAAGATTCTTCTTCACGAGCTGTTCCAGGGTATCCAGGTTGTGACCGCCCAGTGCCGAGACGGGAACGATCTCGGCGAATGCGAAGCGTTTGGACAGCTTTTCGATCTGGGGCAGCAAACGAGCCTTGTCCTGCATGAGATCGACCTTGTTGATAACCAGCAGCACAGGAACCGATATCTTCTGCAGGTGCTCCAGCACCAGTTCGTCACCGGCGTTGAAGGCGAGTTGCTCAACGACAAACAGGACGGCGTCGACGTCGTTCAGGGTGCTGAGCACCGTCTCGTTCATGACCCTGTTGAGGGTTTTGGTTTCTTTGCCATGCAAGCCCGGCGTATCGACGTAGATACATTGATACTGCCCTTCCGTGTGAATACCCAGAATACGATGACGCGTGGTTTGCGGCTTGCGCGAAGTGATGGAAATTTTCTGGTGCAGCAAGTGATTGAGCAAGGTGGACTTGCCTACATTTGGCCGGCCCACTATCGCCACGAAGCCACAATAGCTTGCGCTACTCTCTTCATCTGTCATACGAGAATTCCAGGTCTTAACCGTCCAGTAGTTGCAGAGTGCGCCGGGCAGCTTCCTGCTCGGCAATGCGTTTGCTGCTTCCCGTACCCTGCTGCGCGGTAGGCAATACAGCTACCGCACATTCTACTAGGAATTCCTGAGCATGCGCCTCTCCCCGGGTCTCAAGCACCCGATAGCTGGGTAATTGCTCTCCACAAGCCTGCATGCGCTCCTGCAGTTGGGTCTTGAAGTCCTTGTCAACGACCGCTTCTGGCTGGTCCAGCTTCGCCCCCGCCAGACGCACTACCAGTTCGGAACACTGTTTTATGCCTCCGTCCAGGTAGACCGCCGCCACCAGGGCCTCCAGGGTATCGGCGAGCACAGAGGCGCGCCTGCGGCCGCCACTACCAGCCTCCCCCTTGCTGAGCACGAGATGATCTCCGAGACTAATCGACTTCGCCATTTCGGCCAGGCTGGATTTCTTCACCAGCGCGGCCCGCATGCGAGTCAACTCACCTTCACTGGCCTCGGGGTTTTTCTCGAACAGAATCTCTCCGATGATGAAATCCAGCAGCGCGTCACCGAGGAACTCCAGTCGCTCATTATGGGTCTTGCTGGCGCTGCGGTGAGTCAGCGCCAGTCTGGCAAGGGATGGATCTTGGAACTGGTAGGAGAGCCTGGCTTGAAGTAAATCGAGATCGATTGCCATTTACTGGATGGTTGTATCAAAAACAGCGACGATATCCAGGTTGGCTATCATCGGCAGGCGACGCTCATAGGCGATGGTGATAATCGCCTGACCGTTTTCCTTGCGCATGCGAATATCGTCGAGGTTGAAGCCAGTCACATTGTTGATGCGCAGGCTGTTACTGACCCGTGATCGCAGATCACTGACATTCATGTTATTGGCCTCACCGTTGTCCACCAATTCCTGGCAGATATCGGTGATGAGATTATGATCGATATACAGGGGACCCACCTTGAGACCCACGGTAAAAAACAGGCCAATCAGGACTGCGACCAACAGTATTCCGGACTTGGAAACACCGCGCTGACTCTCCAGACTCTTTACTGAAATCGATGACAATGTATTCATGTTTGACTCTCGTTAAAAAATCTCTCGATGTAGTGGTATCCGTGCCAGGGATATCGATGTGATTATACCCGCCAGCAGGATTGCCGCTTGCGCGGCAGGCGCAGGATCAGCAGCTTTAACTTAGACCCTGCTGCGAACAAATACCGCTACGAGGGTCACATTCTAGTTAATTGCCTTGTTGCGCGAAAAACTCGGCAGGTTAAACCCTGGCTCCTTGTGCATCCAGACCGCTATCGCCTTCCCGACTATGTCTTTTTCGGGTACTGCACCCCACTCGCGACTGTCGCTGCTATTATCGCGATTATCCCCCATCATGAAGTAATGCCCGTTGGGTATTACCCAGGTGGTGCGTGTGCGCCTATTCAGCGCGGCATCGATATGCTGAGTGGAATGCTCAATGCCATTGATGGTTTCCGTATACAACTTCCCTGGCAGTTCGCCGATGCTTGTATCAACTGATATATCGGCCACATACTCCTTATCGATTAATTCGCCATTGATATAGAGGTTCTTGTCCTCGTAGCGGACTGTGTCCCCCGGCAGGCCGATCACCCGTTTGATGTAGTAACTATTCTCATGAGGGGGAATGAACACCATAACCTCTCCCCTCTGCGGGTCATCCACATCCATAATCTTGGTCCCGATAACCGGGAGGCGGAGGCCATAGGCATATTTATTCACCAGGATAAAATCCCCTACCTCCAGGGTCGGGATCATGGAACCAGTGGGAATCTGGAATGGCTCCACCAGGAATGAGCGCAGAACGAGCACAATCCCCAGCACCGGAAAGAATGATTTCGCGTATTCGATAACCAGCGGTTCCCGAGCCAGTTCTTCCAGTTCGGCTTCCAAGGCGTCTTCCGACTTGTTCCTGGCAGCGGATTGCCGGTGTTGCTCTACCGCCTCTTCGCGAGGTTTCTTGAGCACCAGGCTGTCCAGGAGCCAGAGGGCACCACAGAATGCCACCAGACACACCAGGACCAGGGAAAAATCTATATCCATTCTTCTGCCTTCTACCTAAGACTCAAGAGTCTACTTTAAGCACCGCCAGGAAGGCTTCCTGAGGCACTTCCACATTACCCACTTTCTTCATGCGCTTCTTGCCTGCCTTCTGCTTTTCCAACAGTTTCTTCTTGCGGGTAATATCACCACCATAACACTTTGCCGTGACATTTTTCCGCAGGGCCTTCACCGTTGAGCGGGCGATGATCTGTCCGCCAATGGCTGCCTGTATCGCCACATCATATAGCTGGCGAGGGATAAGCTCTTTCATCTTCTCCACCAGCTGGCGACCCTTGTGCTGGGCATGATCCCTGAACACGATCAAAGCCAGCGCATCGACCCTGTCGCCGTTTATCAGTACATCCAGACGCACGAGATTCGATGGCTCGAAGCGGTCAAAGTGGTAGTCAAGGGACGCATAGCCACGACTCACCGATTTCAGGCGATCGAAGAAATCCATGACTACTTCATTCATCGGCAATTCATAGCGCAATGACACCTGCTTGCCGATGAACTGCATATCTTTTTGCACGCCCCGCTTTTCCACACACAGGGTAATGACATTGCCCAGGTATTCCTGAGGGACGAGTATATTGGCCACACAGATGGGCTCTCTCATCTCCGCGATATTATTCACCGCGGGCAGACTGGATGGACTATCCACCTTGATCACGTCGCCATTTTCCAGTTTCACCTCATAGACCACCGTCGGAGCTGTGGTGATGAGGGATAGATCGTACTCCCGCTCCAGGCGCTCCTGGATGATCTCCATGTGGAGCATGCCGAGAAAGCCGCAACGGAAACCGAAACCGAGCGCGTCGGAATTTTCCGGCTCGTAATACAGGGAGGCATCATTCAGGGTCAGCTTTTCCAGGGCATCACGGAAATCTTCGAAATCATCGGAAGATACCGGAAACAGACCCGCATAGACCTGGGGCTGTATGCGCCTGAAGCCGGCCAGTGCAGCCACGTTCGGGGTCTTGGCCAGGGTCAGGGTGTCACCGACCGGCGCGCCGTGAATGTCCTTGATGCCAGCCTCCACGAATCCCACCTCGCCAACGGACAGGCTGCCAGTGGTTGTCCGCTTGGGCGAGAAGACACCGACATTGTCTACCACGTGAGCCTTGCCAATGGACTTAGCGATGAGCTTCTCATTCTTGTGCAACTGCCCCTGCATGACCCGCACCAGGGACACGACACCCAGGTAATTGTCGAACCATGAATCGATGATCAGGGCCTGCAGATCGGCTTCCTTGTCGCCCTTGGGTGGAGGTACCTTGGCAATGATCTCTTCGAGGATGTCTTCGATACCCAGCCCGGTCTTAGCACTGGCGCAGACTGCCTCGCTGGCATCGATACCGATGATCTCCTCGATTTCCATGCGCACGCGATCCGGATCTGCCTGCGGCAAATCCATCTTGTTCAATACCGGGATAACTTCCAGCCCCTGTTCTATGGCGGTGTAACAGGTGGCAACGGACTGCGCCTCCACACCCTGCCCGGCATCAACTACCAGCAAGGCACCCTCGCACGCCGCCAGGGACCGGGATACTTCATAGGTAAAATCCACATGCCCCGGGGTATCGATAAAATTGAGCTGATAGGTCTCACCATTGCGCGCCTTGTAGTAAAGGGTCACGCTCTGGGCCTTGATGGTGATACCTCGCTCGCGCTCGATATCCAGGTTATCCAGAATTTGTTCGGCCATTTCCCGTTCGGTCAAACCGCCGCAATGCTGGATGAAGCGATCGGCAAGAGTGGATTTGCCATGATCGATGTGGGCAATGATGGAGAAGTTGCGTATGTGGCTTAGATCTGTCACTTGAGTCTTTTATGGTTCTGCTGAATCACACCGGTCCTGCCCCGGCAGGCGCGCAAGTCTACCCTAATCCTTGGGTGAAGTGCAGAACTGCCGGAGGCGGCACAAGTACCCGAGCAACACACGCTACCACTGCACGCCTTCACTGAAAGGAGCTTGCATTACTGAATTGAGGAAATCCTAGGGAGCCAGTTCCAGCGCCAGTGTCGTGGCCTGCCCTTCCCGCACGATTCGAATGGGCACGAAACCCCTTGTCGGCAGGTTGTTGGCGATTTCGGCGAAGTCCTCGGCCGAGGTGATCTCACGGCGGTTGAGGGCGACGATCACATCGCCAACGCGCAGGCCGGCATTTTCGCCTGGTCCGTCATTCAGCTCTGCGATGCGCACTCCCTGCAGGCCCGAAACCTGGCGCGCCTCCTCGCTAAGTTCAGTCACGCGAAATCCCAGGGGGTTGCCGCGGTCGCGCACTGCAACCGGGGACGAATCTTCCACCGCGTTGGTGGGGGAACTTCCCAGCACGACGGTTCGTTCGATCATTTCACCATTGCGGTAAATCTGAACGGCGGCGCTGGTATCCGGACGATATTGCCCAACATAAAAAGGCAGATCCGTGTAGTACTCGATTTCGTGACCATTAAACTCGAGGATGATGTCCTCATTGCGGATGCCCCCGGCGTTGGCCGGGCTGTCGGGTTGCACCTCATCGACAAAGGCACCGCGCGGTCGATCCAGGCCGAATATTTCAGCGAGGGCGTAATCGACCTCGCGCATGCGCACACCCAGCAGACCCCGCTCAACCCTGCCTACTTCCTTGAGCTGAGCCACGACGTTCATCGCCACATTACTTGGAATGGAAAAGGAGATGCCGTTAGAGCCACCCGTGGAACTGAGGATCTGGGAATTGATGCCAACCACTTCGCCATTGAGATTGAACAGTGGCCCACCACTATTGCCCTGGTTGATCGCCACGTCGGTCTGGATAAAGGACATGTAGTTGTACGCCGAACGGCCGGGAACGGTTCGGCCCTTGGCACTGACGATCCCCGCTGCGGCAGAAAATTCGAGGCCAAATGGCGAACCGATGGCCAGTACCCATTCGCCCACCCGGAGGCGATCGGAGTCACCAAACTCCACATGGGGCAAGCCAGTGGAATCGATCTTCAGCAGAGCCAGATCGCTGGGCTCATCCAGGCCAACCACCTCGGCATCGAAGACGCGTCGGTCATTGAGGGTAATCTGGATTTCATCGGCTCCAACCACCACATGATTGTTGGTAATGATGTAACCGTCATCAGAAATCAGGAATCCGGACCCGACCGCGCCACGCTGGCGTTGTTCGGGTATGCCGTCCAGATTCAGGTCAGGCTCTTCTTCAGGATTGAGGCGGCGCAGCAACTCCTCTAACTCGCTGTCGGGAATCGGTGGGCGCGCTGCCACTTGCCTGAGCGTTGCGATCTCTACGATAGTGGGTGCGTTCTTCTCCACCAGATCGGCAAAATTTGGCAACTCTGCCGCCTGGGCCTGGCCTATCACCAGGATGCCGAAGGCTACCCAGGCACTACGCGACAGCCGGAGTAATTCGCTTCGAAGTCTTAAATTCATAATTTCCACCTGATTCGCACCCCCTCCGCTCAGTGTGAGCCGATCGAGGGCTCTGAACAGGCTTGATCCGGTCTTGGATCCAGGCGCCGGCCGGGAGGGCTAATTTCCCGTCAAGCAGCCGCTAGAGCTGCACTTCAACCAATAAATCACTGGCTGGCAAGCAGGCCAACTTTAGCATACTGCTGATTTAATCTCACAGCGGCGGCTGCCGCCGGATTGCGCTGGTAGCGGCTCGCTGCCTTAGCGGGGATTGCTCTGCAGGTCGTTAACCAGACGGTAGAGTGGGGAATCCTGAATATGCTCGATGCGCACCGGCTCCTCTTCATCGAAACTCATGCTCTCGATGTACTCCTGGAGGCGACGCTGGGCCTCGGGATCCACGACAGTCGTGGGAGCTTCAGCTACCAGGGCCGCTGGCAAGGTCCTGACCACCTGCGGGTTTTCTGCTGGAACAGAGGCCGGGCTTGCTGTCTGGCTGGCAATTTCAGGGGAGGATTGAGGCGATCCGGCGGGTTGCAGGGCAACGACGGCGACGATGGCAACGCAGGCGGCAACTGCGAGTCGCCCCATCTGCTGGCGAAAGCCGGTCACTGGCGTGGCTTGCAGGGCGGGTTCATGGGCAATTGCCTGGCTGACCCGATCTGCGAGTGATGCACTGACCGGCCTGCCCTGTTCGTGCATGACGGCCTGCGCCAGGTGGAAGCGCTGCCATTGGGCCGATAAATCAGAATCCTGCTCCACGGATTTCAGAAGGCGTCGCAGTTCTAGGTCGTCTGCTTCGCCGTCCATCAGTGCGGATAGTGATTCTCGTTCGTAGTCGCTCATAGATCGCCCCGATCGTTCTGCTGGCCCGTGGACCAGTCACTGTTGCCCATTATTAAGGGTTTGATTACTGGTTTCTACTTTTCTACTGCGCTCTCACAGCATTTTTTATTCTGAGCTGCTGCGGGCACACACTTCCTTCCTTCGACTGCAAAACCTGCCTTTAGTTCGCCCTGACTCGCAATTTATTCGAATCCTGGCGCGCTAGAGTAAATCGCGAATCTTTTTATCGATCGCTTCGCGTGCCCGGAAGATGCGGGAACGCACCGTTCCTACCGGGCAGTCCATCACTTCCGTGATGTCCTCATAACTAAAACCTGAGAATTCCCGCAGGGTAAATGCGGTTCGCAAGTCTTCCGGTAATTCTTCTATCGCCTCGGCGATGGCCTCCTTGAGTTTGTCGGTGGACAGGCTGCTTTCGGGATCTTCAATATCCCGCAAGACGCTGCCCATTTCCGTAACCTCTGCCTCGTCCACATCCACGTCGCTGGCCGGAGGGCGCCTGCTACGGGATACCAAGTGGTTCTTCGCCGTATTTACCGCGATGCGGTAGAGCCAGGTATAGAACGCGCTGTCGCCACGAAACAGTGGCAGGGCGCGGTAAGCCTTGATGAAGGCTTCCTGGCTGACATCCTCTACTTCCTGTGCGTCATGAACAATTCGGCCAACCAGAGCCGCGACACGGTGTTGATAGCGCAGGACCAACAAATTGAATGCGTTCTTGTTGCCCGCCAGCACCCTGTCAACAAGCTGTTGATCGGTATCCTCAGACATTTGTCCCTACTCCTTGCTTGCTCCAGCCCCATTCTCCAGCGCACTGCATCGGCGATTTTGAGCGTGACTGCCAGGAACAAATGCATCCATTCGCTACTGTCAGACAGTCGCCAGATGCAAAAGTTCTCGGAAAAGATAAAATTAGCGCCACTTTACAACAATGGATCATTGTCTCGGCAGCAATTACTTGGCAGACAACAGCTGTTGACCGGATTTGATCCATGGCCGCTGCTACCGCCGTATTCTTCTGCTGTGGCTGAACAAGTCAGCAGTTATCGAAAATTCCCCTTTATTTACAAAGAGTTATGCTATAGATGAGCGCATCTTACGGGCGCAGTACCGATATCCTGGTCATTGGCAGTGGCGCCGCCGGCCTCACACTGGCCCTGCGTAGCGCGGATTTTGCCCGCGTTACCGTACTCAGCAAGGGCAGCCTGCAGGAAGGCGCCACCTTCTATGCCCAGGGTGGCATTGCCGCCGTGCTGGATGATTCCGACAGTATCGAATCCCATGTGGAAGATACCCTCACCGCCGGGGTCGGGCTCTGCCACCGGCCAGTTGTAGAGCACATGGTTGCCCATAGCGCCGAAGCCGTGGGCTGGCTGGTCGCCCAGGGTGTGCCCTTCACCAGCAAGCAGGGCGGCACTGGCGACTCTGCCAAACCCGATGCCGCTACCCTCAGTTCCCTGCATCTGACCCAGGAAGGTGGCCACAGCCATCGCCGGATCATTCATGCCACGGACGCCACGGGCAAAGCAGTGTTCGAAACCTTGCGAGGGCGGGCTGAGGAGCACCCTAACATCGAGTTGCTCGAAGGCTGTACCGCTGTAGATTTAGTGACACAACCGTCCCAGACTGGCTCTGGGCGCGTCTGCGTGGGGGTTTATGTGCTGAACCAGGAGTCGCGCAAGGTTGAGGCCATCCGAGCCCGCTTTGTGGCCCTGGCCACCGGTGGCGCCAGCAAGGCCTATCTGTATACCACGAATCCGGATGGGGCCAGCGGCGATGGCATCGCCATGGCCTGGCGCGCCGGCTGCCGTGTTGCCAATATGGAGTTCAACCAGTTTCATCCAACCTGCCTCTATCACCCCCACGCCAAGTCTTTCCTGATCACCGAAGCCCTGCGCGGCGAAGGAGCGTACCTGGAACTCCCCGATGGCGAGCGTTTCATGGAACGCTTCGACAAGCGCAAGGAGCTGGCGCCGCGAGACATCGTTGCCCGGGCCATTGACCACGAAATGAAGCGTCTCGGCTGCGACTGTGTGTTCCTGAACATCAGCCACAAACCCGCGGCATTCATTCGTGACCATTTTCCGACTATTTACGAGCGGTGCCTGCATTTCGGCATCGATATCACACGCGAGCGTATTCCCGTGGTGCCAGCCGCCCACTACACCTGTGGTGGCGTCATGGTCAATGAGCGAGGCGAGACCGATATTGAAAACCTCTATGCCATCGGCGAGACCAGCTTCAGCGGCCTGCATGGCGCCAATCGTATGGCCAGTAATTCCCTGCTGGAGTGCTTTGTGGTCGCCTTCGGTGCCGCCGAGAGTATCCGTTACAAGCAACAGTACACCGCCCTGGTCGAGCAAATCGCCGAATGGGATGAGAGCCGGGTGACCGATTCCGATGACGAGGTGCTGGTGTCCCATGACTGGGATGAGATCAGGCGCTTCATGTGGGACTTCGTTGGCATCGTACGCAGCAGTAAGCGTCTGCAACGCGCCCATAGCCGTATCCAGTTGATCCGGGAAGAAGTTCGCGACTATTACATCAAGCACAAGGTTACCAATGACAACCTGGAACTGCGCAACCTGGCGCTGGTGTCAGAACTGATCATTCGCTGCGCGCTTGAGCGCAAGGAAAGCCGGGGCTTGCATTTCACCCTCGATTACCCGGAACAGGATGACGAACCCCGCGATACCATACTGACCCCGTGACGCGGTGCCGTGATAATCCCGAAGCGCAGATACCCGAGCAGGCTGCTGTACTGCGCGTCATTCACCATGCCCGGGACCAGCAGCAACACCTGCGCACCGGACAGCCGGGCAGTGGCTGGCGCATCAATTGCCGCGAAATGCAGAATCATCAGGTACTCACTGGCATAGCTGACTCGGGGCAAGGCGACCCTCACCAGCCTGCCCTGCTCGTCCCGACCCATTGATAACTCGGCCCACTGGTCCCATATCAGGAAGGCCCGGATACGGGTACTGGAATCTGCACAGTAGTCACGATGAGCCCTCAGGGCGAGCAACAACAGCACGACCACCAGCGCCCCCTGCAATTCAGGCAGGAGCGAACTGCCGAGGACAGCCAGCACCGCCACGAGGTGCAGGGCAATGACCTGCCAGTGCAAAGATCGCGAGTATTGGCAGTCTATTCGCAAAGGGAAACTCCAGCGCAAGCCGCTGAAGTCTAGTGCTGTTTCTCGTTGTGGGCGAGAATGAGCGCGATAATAGCCCGGTATTTTTCCTGGGGAGGATCGGTTTGGCGCATCAACCAGTTGAAAATGTCCTGGTCTTCTTCCTCGAGCAACTCAGCATATAACACTTGATCTGGGTGACTAAGTGCCGCAAACGCCTCGGTAGCAAATGGCACCAGCAACAGATCCAGCTCGAGCATGCCGCGACGACTGTGCCAGAAGATTTCTTGCAGATTGAATTCAGACATATAATTTCAGGAGTCTCTAATCGAGCACATCGAGAAGGTTTGGCCTGAAGCCTGTCGGCGGCTGCCACAGGGTCCAGAGATCACAAGATTGATCGAAGGCTTCTACTACGCGCACAGGTCTTAAATAGATTACAGGGTTCGGCCAGCACACACTTTCTGAGCCGGCCAGAAACAGGATTATTCAGGAATTTTCAACAATACAGAAGACTATGCTAATTACCGAACTGCCAGACTTTGGTTACCTGCAGGTAAGCGGGCCCGATTCCGTTAAATTCCTGCAAGGCCAGCTCACCTGTAATGTCGAGCGGCTCACAGCGTCCCAAAGCCTGCCGGGCGCAGTGTGCAACCTCAAGGGCCGGGTGATCGCCGATTTTACACTGTTCAAGGACGGAGAGAATTACCTGCTGCAGTGCACTGCGGGCTCGGGTAGCAAGTTGCAGCAGACGCTCGCCCGCTACGCGGTGTTTTCCAAGGTAGAACTAGCCCTCGCGCAGTCCCCTGCTCGTGTCTGTGGTGTCATCGGCAACGGCGCGCGCGCGGCATTTGCCGAATTGGCGCTGGAATTCCCTGACGGAGACTATGCGGTGAGCGACAGTGCCGAGTACAGGATTCAACGCCTGCCGGGACGGGTGCCCCGTTTCCAGCTCTGGTGCAAAACCAGTGATGCCGCTGCTCGACTCCGGCAACTGGACGTCATGGAGGAGCTGACCTCCAGCGCTGCTTGGCTACGGGAGGAAATCTACGGTGGCGTCGTGCACGTCGACGCGGGCATGAGTGAGGAATACACGCCACAACTACTTAATTATGACCTGTCTGGCGTGATCGATTTCAAGAAAGGATGCTACACCGGCCAGGAAGTTGTGGCGCGCATGTTCTATCGGGGTAAGCCAAAGAAGCGCCTGCATCTCATCGCCTGTGGCGAAGACCTCGAGACCGACACTGTAATCAGCAGCAGTTCCAGTCCTGAACAGCCAGCGGCGGAAATTCTGTCCGCGGTGCCGCGGCGTGGGGAAGAGCCCAGCGTGGCCCTGGCAATACTGCCTACAACCCTGACGGAAGCTGAACCTGCCAGCCTTGTCACCGAAACCAATATTTCCGTTCAAATCCTGCCCATGCTCTATACTGAATAAATAAGGACATTCAGAACGCAGGGATTAGCGCATGACCGTGGACGTGGAAGAAGACAAAAACGATCTGCTGGAAGCACTCGAGCATGACAAACTGGTTCTCCCCACCCTCCCTGAGATTGCGCTGCAGGTCAGGGAAGCGGCGAATGACCCGAACACCGATATTCCACGCCTGCAGGACCTGATTGGCAACGACGCGGCGCTTTCTGCCCGGGTCGTACGTGTCGCCGATAGTCCGCTGGTGCGCGGTGTGTAAGCCATCACGCCGGATCTTGGCGTCAAAATCCTGGAGTCCTGGAATTTCCACCCTTCCCTGGCCCATGTGCCGAAAGATCACCTTGATTACCACAGAGACAGCGATCAGGTGGATTACATCGACATCGTGGTAGTCGCTCGTCTGCAGAGCTATGGCTACGAAGCGGGTTGCGGGCGCAGGATCAGCTCGAGGGAAGTCCCTGCCGTGGCCAAGCTGGGGCTGGAGGTCGATGATTCAGAGGATCTGGAGTTGGGCTTGCATATCGAAGAAATCGATATGGCAGTTTAGTCCCTGCAGTAAGCTGCGAGCGTTTCCGGCTACTGCCAAGAAAAGTTACCTCGGCGCGTAAAGGACGCCCACAGGCTGTCCATCGTCGACAGGTTGACGTTTTCGAGCATCTGGATCACGTCGATACGGCGCGCGATCTCTTCTTCGCTGATGGATTCGAGTTCAAGAATGCGCTTGTTGAGGCGAATGGCGTCCTTCACTCCGATCAAGTACAGCAAGGCCTCGGGCTCTTCCGTCACACGCCTTATATGCAGGGAATGAATACCGTATTCAGCAATCTTGCTCAGGCATTTCTTGCGGTCATTGAATCCGACCGCGAATTCAATGAGCACAAGACTGTCCTGGATCTCTTCTGGTAGTTCTGCCGCCTGTGGAACGCGGTAGTCGCTTAACTGGACAACTTCACCCATTCTCGCCTACTCATTCTTATTTTATGTTAGACGAACCCCGGATACGCGGCGCCAGATCGGCTGCCGTGGAGGGTTAGTGCAGAGTATTCTGAACCCGTGAATTTGGTGGCGTCAACATATTGATTTTCATAAGGATCTTTTTGCAAAATTCAATTGAAGAAATACTGATAACTGAAAATTCAGCGGGTATTTCAGGATTGAAAACCGGGATCCGACAGGGCTGACCTGGGGTTGACGAAGTTTTGCCGTTATTTTAGTGGGATTTGCCGCCTGACACTCAATGTGGGCCTGAGCGTCTGGCAGTGTGCAACCAGTTTTGGGAGGTCGACCTCGGCGTTCCCCAGCAACAGCTACTTTCGCGTTCAAGAGTCGATAACTCTCTAGACCAGAGCAAGACTCTGTGTAAGCTGGTGTCCCCGGCAGGAATCGAACCTGCAACCTACGCCTTAGGAGGGCGTCGCGCTATCCAGTTGTGCCACGAGGACATGGGGCGCAAGTATATACTTATGCTCCGCTCTACCCCACCATTAGCAGGCAATTAAATCCAAGTCGCCATGATCAGCATCATCCTGCCCACCTACAACGAATCGGAATCCGGATTCCTACAGCCTGTCCTACACAGCTTTAGCAGCTGGGATGACTGCGAAGTCATTATTGTCGACGGGGGGAGTGTGGATGGCACCCTGGAACAGTTGCAGCAAACTCCGTGGCAGCTTGTGCAGTTGCCCCGAAGCTCCCGCGCCGCACGCTTGCAGAAGGGGCTGGAACTGAGTCGGGGAGAAATCGTCCTGCTACACCATCCTCGCAGCCTGCTGGATGCCTCAGCCATCCCGCAATTACAGGAACTCGCTGAGTCCGACTCCGCGTTTTGGGGCGGATTCAGCCAGGCGTTCGATCTGCAACATCCCCTGCTGGATTTTACATCCTGGTATTCGAATCATATCCGGCTGGACAGGCGCCAGATCGTCTATCTCGACCATTGCCTGTTTATGCATCGCCGATTACTGGACCAGGGCCTCACCGTCCCCAACCTGGAAATATTTGAAGACACCGCACTCTCCCGAGCATTGCGACGCATGACCCGGGCCACTCGCCTGCCTGCGAAGTCCACGACTTCCGCGATACGCTTCCAGCGCAACGGAGTCATACGGCAATCCGCCATGAATCAACTGCTGAAACTGGGATACTCGCTGGGTATTTCGCCGGCGCGCATGAACCGGTGGTATGAAAAGGGCCTCGACCTCAACCAGCACTAAAACCAGCACTACGCGGAACAACTACCCCCGCCCAGTACGCAGAATTTTGCGCAGTGAGGGTGATTCAGTTTCACACTGCGCCAGGCTGCCTTGAGACTGGAACCCAGGTTGAAGCGCTGATCGTAGGGCAACAAGGTACAGGCTTGCACCGATAGATGGTCGTCACCCTTGTGTTTAACCACCATGCGGGATGTGGCACACATCATAGTCGCCGGATCCTGGTTGAGGATGCCCCAACAGGCTGTCGTGATTTCCGGCACCTCGGCTGACTCGTCCATTTCCGGAAACAATACCAGTTGCTCGGCATCTTGCGCGTCGAGGGTAATTCCCTCGCGCGCGAACAGGGCCGCGAAGCCTTCGCGCATGGCTACTTCATCTTCGCCCCACATCGTTCGGCCGGCCACGGCGAAATTCAACCCGGAGTCAGACATCCATCTCAAAACCTCGATGGCAGGCTTCCAGGATCGCGCCCCGCGCTCCAGGGCATGTGTTTCTTCCGCATAGTGATCCAGGGAAATGCGGATCGTAAGAGCCGGGCCATAGTACTCGTGCAGTCGCAGAAGCCCTTGCCTCTCACGCAACATGGTGTTCATCCCGTTGCTCAATACCAGTACGCGAAAACCGCGCTCCAGACAGAGTTGCAGGATGCCCATGAAATCCTTGTTCAGAAACGGTTCCCCACCTGTAAACCCGATCTCGCTGGTGGTGAACTCCTCGCGCTGGATTTCGTCCAGCAGGGCCTGCACTTCCGCCGTACTGATAAAACTGAGTCGGTCATTCGTTGGGGTGGATTCGATATAACAATTCTCACAACTGAGGTTGCACAGGCTTCCCGTGTTGATCCACAGTGTTTCCAGTTGCCTGGGGTCAACCGAAGCCCGCGGCGAGCCATCCGCCGTGATATCCATATCCAGAAACCGTGTCTGCACCGGCTCCCGATCCGCATCCACTTCTATCACTTCAATTCGATTCATAGCCTTGGGGTCTAACAACAAGCCGCGGAAGCGGAATCACCCGATTCAGAGGACAGTTCATAGGGGAAATCAGTACCACAACCCGGAAAGATACCAAAGTGCTTGCTGAAGTCGCCGTAAAACTCAAAAAACTGCCGGTAGCGCGTATCCGCCAGCATCATGAAGGTGTTGCCACATACCGGCACTACTCTTCCCGCGTCAAAGCGATGATGGTTATCCAGCACGAAACTGGCAGCCTGTTCCTTGACGCCACCGAGGTATTTTACCGCCTGGCCATAATCCTCGCAGGCCGCCTCCAGTGCGGGTAACTTGAACAGGCGATAGCTCACGGAATAGAAACGGTAGCCCTCAAGCTTTCTGGCCACGGCATCGTTTGCCACGGTGATTGGATGAACATCCACGATGCGGGGATCAGGAAATCCACAGCGCCTGGCGAGGTTCTGAAAATCGTTCCAGTACAGGGCGCCACCCAGACATTCCCCGTATAACTCCTTGTCGGCCGCCAGTTCGGCAGGGAGTCGCCTGTCACAATAGATATCAGAAAAATAGAATTCCCCACCCTCTCTCAGTACCCGATGCGCTTGCAGCAGGACGGCCCGCTTGTCTGTCGCCAGATTGATCACACAATTGGATACAATTACATCGAATGAGTTATCTTCCAGTCCCGCCTCGTCCAGGGCCTGGATATTGCCCTTCACGAAATCGACGTTCGAGCGGGCGTAGCCAAATTTTTCCCGATGCCACTCCCTGTGTGTCCTGGCGATGGCCAGTTGCTCATCGGTCATGTCAATTCCGATCACCCGCCCCTGCTCTCCCACCAACTGGGACAGGAGGTAGCAATCCCTGCCGCTGCCACTGCCAAGATCCAGGATCGACAGTCCTTCTATGTGAGTCGGAATGGTCAGGCCGCAGCCATAGTAGCGTGAGCTCACTTCCTCATGGATGTTGGCCAGCGCTGCCTTGATCTCCCGGGGATAATCGGTGATCGTGCAACAGGCATTGGTCTTCAGATCGGCACTACTCTGCAGTTCCCTGCCGTAATAGTCCCTGACGTCATGTTCTATGTTACTCATCTCATTCATGCAATTTTTCAGACCTCTTTATCCATACCTGGTTTGTGCTGACTACAAAGACCTCGTGACGCGCGATTTTCTTCGTACCCACATTCTACGCCATTAAGCTGTAAAGCGATGTATCGCCCTGTCACAAGCCCGCAGCCATTGTGATAACATCTGGCACTTACTGTCTCGCAAGCGCGTTGCCATCTCAAGCCGACCCCCTCAGGAAAGCCCGTGTCCGACTCATCTGTTCAATCCTCCTTAAGCTGGCTCTGTAGCAGCTTCGAGAGCCTGACCACTAGCGAGCTCTACGAAATACTGAGACTGCGCGCCGAGGTGTTCGTAGTGGAGCAGGATTGCCCCTACCAGGACCTGGACAACAAGGATCAACTGGGTTTCCACCTGCTGGGCCGTGAAGGCTCGTCACTCAGCTGTTATGCCCGCCTGCTGCCGCCGGGAGTCAACTACCCCGAGGCATCAATCGGACGGGTAGTTACATCCACGAGTGTGCGCGGAAGCGGGCTCGGCCGCCTGCTATTAAGGGAATCCATTCGTCAGTGCCAGATTTTGTGGCCCGGTAAAGACATCACTATTTCAGCCCAGCACCACCTTGAAAAATTCTATCAGGAGTTTGCATTCACCACCGAATCGGAACCGTATTCCGAAGACGGCATTCCTCATATCCGCATGCACCGTAGCGGCTCACGTAATTAGCGCTTCAGGAGCTCCTGTGTTTCATCGAAGAGCTGCAGAGTCTCCACGTCCCGCTGTGGCTTAAGCAGGCTCACCAGCACGATGGTCGCGGAGGCCAACAGGAATCCGGGTACGATTTCGTAGAGGTCGAACAAGCCCCCTTCCAGATTCGACCAGACTACGACAGTCAACGCTCCGAGCAACATCCCGCCTATGGCAGCCTGCGTCGTCATTCGCCGCCACAGCAGTGAAAACAGGATGACGGGACCAAATGCAGCACCGAATCCGGCCCACGCATAACTCACCAATTCCAGCACCCTGCTTTCCCGGTCACTGGCTATCAGCAAGGCCACGATCGCCATGACAATGACGGCCCCACGGCTTACGGTCAGCAACTCTTTTTCAGAAGCGCCGGGTCGCACAAATACCCGGTAGATGTCTTCCGATATCACGCTGGATGAAACCAGCAACTGCGAATCGATCGTCGACATAATCGCCGACAGAATCGCGGCCGTGATGATACCGGCGATCCAGGGGTTAAACAGATTCTGGCTCAGGGCTATGAAAACTGTCTCGGGATTGTCCAGCGGCGCATCGGCGAAGTAGGCAATCCCTGCGAGGCCGGTAGTCACCGAGCCGATCAACACCACAATCATCCAGGCCATGGCCATGCGACGGGCAGGTACTAGCTTCTCGGCGCTCTCGGCCGCCATGAATCTGGCTAGTATGTGGGGTTGCCCCATATAACCAAGCCCCCAGGCGATCAGCGACAGGAATCCCAGAAGCCCCATGTTGGCGAACAATGCGAGGCTGTCCGGATTCGCCGCCTGCATCTGTTCGCCCACTACCGGGATTCCGCCACCGGAAGCAATCACGCCCACCGGAGCGATGAGCAAGGCGGCCAGCATCAGCAAGGCCTGAATGGCATCGGTCCAGGCCACCGCCAGGAACCCGCCAACAAAGGTGTAGGCGACGATGATGAACCCGCCGGCAAGCAAAGCCACGCTGTAATCAAGCCCAAAACTGTTCTCGAACAATATCGCGCCACCCACCAGGCCGGAAGCGGTATAAAAGGTAAAGAACAGCAGGATCACGGATGCTGAGAGGGTGCGCAGTATCTTGCTCCGATCCCTGAACCGGTTTTCAAAATAATCCGGCAGGGTCAGACAGTTATTGGCGTGCTGACTATAGACTCGCAGAGGCCGCGCCACAATCAACCAGTTGCAGTAGGCCCCCAGTACCAGGCCGATACCGATCCATATTTCGCTCAGTCCCGACAGGTAGATCGCACCCGGCAGACCCAGCAACAACCAGCCACTCATGTCTGATGCGCCCACGCTCAAGGCGGTCACTACCGAACCGAGTTTGCGACCTCCCAGGATGTAATCCCCCAGGTCATGGGTGCGCCGATACGCCTTTATCCCCAGATAGAGGATTACCAGCAAGTAGCCGCAGAAGGTCAGCAACAGCGGAAGGTTGGAAGTCATAGATCTTTTGTTGGGTCTTGGGTCTTGGGTCTTGGGTCTCAGCCATCTGGTCCGGGAAACCCGGATCGCCCTGTCATTCTATGCTATTTGCGCCCCGCTGTTCTGCGGGCGTAATCTGGGGAACAGCAATCCCCTGCCATCGGGCCCTGACGGCCCCCATTTGGAATTTAATAAATATTTTACTTTATTAATTGATCAGGCTCGTAAACAAAGTAAAAACTTTGTTTATCCTGCCGATAAGTACCCTATAATGGAAATCAGCAACAAACAATCGCAGATTCTCCAGCGCCTGAAGAGTCGCGGACCGCAGTCCGTCAGGATTCTGGCCAGCCAACTGGGCATCACCACCATGGGGGTGCGCCAGCATCTCGCGGCCATGGAAAAACTGGGGCTGGTGAAGCAGACGCGCGAGGCCCGGCAAAACCGTGGACGCCCCGTGCATCTGTGGGCCCTCAGCGGCAAGGGCCATGCCCGATTTCCCGATCGCCATCAGACCCTGAGCCTTGATCTCATCGAAGCGATCGATCGTACTATGGGGAGTGAGCAGCTTGCTTCACTCATCTCCGAATGCGGGTCTCAACAGGTGCGACAGTATTCAGGCCTGCTGGAAACTGCCGCTGGAGATCTCGGGGAGAGATTGCGGTTACTGGCCGAACTCCGCACCGAAGACGGCTTTATGGCCGAGATTCGACTGCTCCCGGAAGGCTGGTTATTGATTGAAAATCACTGCCCCCTGCACGCCGCCGCCCGCCGCTGTCCGGCGTTCTGTGACGCCGAGCTGAGCATGCTGCGAACACTGTTGCTGGAACACGCAGAGGTTGAGCGGGCCGATCACCTGCTGGCCGGTGCCCGGCGTTGTGCTTTCAAGATTACCGTCAAGGCAGCCGCGAAGAATTAGCCCTGGGCGCTTGCCCTGTACCAACCAGAACCCGAATTACTGATATAGTGTAAACACCTTAGCGGAACCAGACCCTGCCCGATGTCATCCACCCTGAAACACGCCCTCAGTGCCGCACTGGTGCTACTCCTGCTCGTCCTGGCCGTAATGCCAAGGATAGTCAGCTCCAATGTCGAGGCATCCACCGCCGCTAACCTGTCCGCCCTGTTCCCGCCCGAGGCCAGGCGTCAGATACAGTTCACGCAGGCCAGCTATGAGCGTGGCTGGTTCAAGTCCGAGCTTCGCTATGACATACGCTTTACGCCCCTGGGTTCCAGTGCCCCCCTGGTCATCGAACTGCTTTTTGACTACAGCCATGGTCCACTGCTGTTCACCGCAGAAGGATTGAGACTCGGCCTTGCCTACGCCGATATCCAGCCACGGTTTGCCGACCCTCAGCTCACCCAGACCCTGCTGGACATGCCATTCCCTCTCCCGGAACTCAGCATGAGTATGTTACTGGGCCTGGATGAAAGCCTGACAGTCAACATGGACTTCGCGCCCACGGCAATCAGCGACAATGGCGCCAGGGTGAGTTTCGACGGCTTGCAGGCAAGGCTTGAGATCGCGCCTGACCTGTCAGCCAGTTTCAGGATAGATATGGGGAGACTTGACGCCATGCAGGCCGGCATCGGTATGGGCTTCTCCATCGGTGCGCTCAGCCTGAGCAGCACAACAGAGCAGATTAACAACCTGATGGCGAATAGCGATGCTCTCCTGGAGATTGCGGAGCTGGATAGCCCAGGACCGCTGGCTTTCCACAGCAAGGCCCTCGTTGCCAATTCCAGCATTCGCAACAGCGGCACTACTGCCATCGACGTTAGCCAACACTTCACCGTCAACGAGATTGACAGTGAGCTGCCACTGCAGTCTTTCACCTGGGATATGGAACTCAACGAACTGCAGACTTCTGTAATCGCCCAGTACTACGACCTGGTGTTTGAGATGCAGGAACAACTGACAGGCGCGACTGACTCCGGCACCGGTGACAGTGACCTGCTCGGCGAAATGCTGGATGAATTGGGATTGGTGGTGCTGCAGAACCGCCTGGTGGTGAACAACTATTTCACAGCGAACGCCTATGGGGGTGATCACGGCCTGGGTATACAGCTGAGCTGGCTGGGTCTGCCGCAAGTCGGGTCTTACGAAGAGCTGTCCATGGCGGCGCTTCTTGATGCACTGAATTTGCAGATCGATCTGTCACTGGATCAGGAAGCCATTCTGCAGAGCCCCGCCGCTGCCATGGTCGACCCCTACTTGCAGCAGGGATACATCACCTTGAATAATAGCCGCATCGGGATGGATATCTCCCTCAGTGATCGCCAACTGGTGCTGAACGGTGCGATTACTCCCCTTGAACAGATTTTTCCCACGGTATCACAGTGAAACCAGATAACACCGCCATCGCGCTTCGTCACAGCGATGAAGCCCGCAAACTTTTCAGCTACCCAAAATACTGGGCGGAATGCTTCGGTACGGCTCCCTATCTGCCGATGTCGCGAGCCGAGATGGATGAGTTGGGCTGGGATAGCTGCGACATCATCATCGTCACAGCCGATGCCTACATCGATCACCCAAGTTTTGGCATGGCGGTAGTCGGGCGCCTGCTGGAAGCCCTCGGATTCCGGGTCGGCATCATCTCCCAACCGGCCTGGGATTCCACCGCGGCATTCGAGCAGCTTGGTAAGCCAAATCTGTTTTTCGGTGTCACTGGCGGCAACATGGACTCTCTCATCAATCGCTATACCGCGGATCTCCGCATGCGCAGCGACGATGCCTATACTCCCAACGGCGAGGCAGGCAAGCGGCCCGACCGCTCCGTGATTGTGTACAGCCAGCGATGCCGGGAAGCCTATTACGACACGCCCATAGTCATTGGTGGCATTGAAGCCAGCCTGCGCCGAATTGCCCAATATGATTACTGGAGTGACAAGGTACGCAGATCGATCCTGGTGGATTCCAATGCAGACATACTGCTCTTTGGCAATGCCGAACGCGCACTCGCCGAACTGGCCACCGAACTCGCCGCCGGTAAACAGGTTCAGGACTGCTGGGACTTGCGCGGCACGGCCATGTTACGGGACGCAGCTCCCGCAGGCTGGACCGAGATCGACTCGACCCGAATCGACTGGCCCGCAAAAATAGACAAATTGCCAAATCCCTATGAGTACAGCCATAAGGAACTTGCCAGCGCTGACCCTGCCAGGCACAGGAACGCTGCCAGCGAGCAAGACCCGGAACAGGCCCAGGCTGTGCGGATTATTCCATTGCCTCTGCAACGCCAGACAAAGTACGACAAGTCAAGCAGTTATATTCGCCTACCGTCATTTAATAAAGTGACGAATGACCCGGTTCTTTATGCACACGCGTCGCGCATCCTTCACCAGGAAGCCAACCCCTACAATGCGAGACCGCTGATCCAGAAGCATGGCACCCAGGAAGTGTGGGTGAATCCCCCTCCCCTGCCCCTGGAAACCGACGAGATGGACTGGGTGTTTGACCTGCCTTACCAGCGGCGACCACACCCGTCCTATGCCGACGCACGTATTCCTGCTTATGACATGATCAAGACCTCGGTCAATATCATGCGCGGTTGCTTTGGCGGCTGCACCTTCTGCTCCATTACCGAACATGAAGGCCGCATCATTCAAAGCAGGTCCGAGGAAAACATACTGCGGGAGATTGAGAAGATCCGCGATCAGGTGCCCGGCTTCACCGGCACCATCTCTGACCTGGGCGGCCCAACCGCCAACATGTACAAACTGAACTGCAAGTCACCGCAGGTGCAGAAAACCTGTAAGCGCCTGTCCTGTGTATACCCGAATATCTGCAAGCATCTGAACACCGATCACAGTCCTACCACACAGCTGTATCGAAAGGCACGCCAGGTGAAAGGTGTGAAACGGGTCGCGATCGCCTCGGGTTTGCGCTATGACCTGGCATTGCGCGACCCGGAATACATCGAGGAACTGGTTACCCATCATGTCGGCGGTTACCTGAAGATAGCCCCGGAGCACAGCGAAAAAAAGACCCTGTCGCAGATGATGAAGCCCAGCATCTCGGCCTACGATGAGTTCAAGAAACTATTCGACAAATTCTCCCGCAAGGCTGGCAAGGAACAATACCTGATCCCCTATTTCATTGCCGCCCATCCGGGATGTGATGCAGAGGATATGCTGAACCTGAGCCTGTGGCTCAAGGAACACAACTTCAAGCCGGACCAGGTTCAGACCTTCTATCCTTCACCCATGGCGCTGGCAACGGCCATGTACTATTCAGAAAGAAATCCGCTGCAGAAACTCCGCTATAAGTCTGACAAGCTGAGTGTATGCAAGGATATTGACCAGCGTCGCCTGCAGAAAGCCTTCCTGCGTTACCACGACGAAAAGAACTGGCCCCAACTAAGAGAGGCTCTGCACAAACTGGGGAGGGATGACCTGATAGGTCGTGGACCGCGCCACCTCATCCCGCCCGCAGATTCGGGCGCGCCCGGAAAGCGGCCAGGGAAAACCAGGAAACCGGGCCAGAAATCGCGTCACCCGACACGCCGTCGCTGATCAGCCACGCACCTGCAGGTTTATTTCTTCCATGATGCGCCATTTGCCTTCTTCCTGCTGCATCAATAACTTCTTCAGGGTGTTATCACCGTAAGTGGGCGATTAATAGCGCAGCCAGAACTGGACTTCCAGCATATCTGCCTCCTTGCCGATGAAGCGGAATTCTGTCATCTCCAGGCGAATCCACTCTGCATTGCTGATTACCCTGCGGCGATTACGGCGCCACTCGTCCTGGCTGTCCTGGTAGCGAGGAGCGAAACCAGTATGATAGCTGGCAAAATACGCGTTCAGTTCTTTATCCTGCCAGGCGGCTACCCACTTGTTCACAGCCTGTTCGAGGGCGGCTATGTCTGTTGTTGGATCAGAAGCTGAGTCAGGCGCTGAATCGGGCTTGGAGTCCAGGGTAGTACCAGTAGCGATACCCGGCTGGGGTTCCGCATTGTTCGGCTGGAGCAGTGCCTCTGGGGCGACTGTAACAACGGCGACAGATTGATCCGGCGAATCTGCAGCCGGAGGCGCTTGTTGCTCGACTTCGAGAGCGGCAGCCACATCGCTGTCGGCTCCGACAGCTTCCGGCTCACTGTCTTCTTCTCTCCTCGTTCCAGCGGCGCTGTCGCTCTCGGCTTCAGTAGCTGCGGCCGCAACGCCTGCATCCTCGGCAAGTGCTCGATCGTTATCCGGCATCTCTTCTTCCGCTTCCGCCCCGGATACAGCTGACGAAGGTGCCTCCTCGGTGTCTGCTGCAAGCGGTTCGAACTCGGGTTGCACGATGCTATCCGTGTCCACACCTCGCTCCTGTGCAGTCACCAACGCCAGGCTGGAGTCGGATACTGGCTCCGGCATGTCCGCAGTCGCAGCCGGCGGAGACGCCTGGGCGAGGTCATTCACCACGGCCGGGATAGTCTGCTCGGCTGGCACTGCAGGCGCTGGATCACTGGCAGCGAATGGCGAGGAACCGGCCCCGAGTGGCTGGCCCGCGGGCTCGGCAAGCTGCGTCTCAGCATTGTCAGTTTGCTGCGTCGGCATGACCGGTTCGGGGCGAATGCTCTGGGGTATTTCGGTGGCGGCCAACTGCAGGCCCCCTTCGCTGTTTCCGCCCTGCAATTGCTGGTAGATAAACCCGAGTGAAGCAATGGCAAATACAGCGGCAAAGGGAATCAGTGCGCCCAGGCGATTGTTCTCCTGGGCCTGCCCACTGGGCAGGACTTGCTTGCTGCCGGCGTGCTTTAGAATCTTCACCAGTTCTGCACGACCGATGGGAAGCATCTCTGTCTCCCCGAGGCGGGCCTGCACCATGAGGCGGCACATGTTCTGGGCGGGACCCGGATAACCCTTGCAGGCCTTGTAGAAATAACTCATTGCAGCTGGCTCCAACTGCAATCCCGGGATACCGGACTTCTCGGCATATCGATAGAAAAACTGGCTCAGCGCTTCAGGTTTCATCGGCTCCAGCACGAAGCGATGGGAAACATTCAATAGCAGCGACTTGAACTCCTGATTGGTCAGCAAGCGTTTTTCCAGCGTCGGCTCACCACAGAGCACGATATTGAGCACCCGCTTGCTGTCAACCTGCACTTCCGCCAGACGATAGATTTCCAGCAGGGTGATATCTGTGAGCAGATGGGCATCGTCGAAAATCAGGATCAATGGCTTTTCGGATTTCTCCCGCAAGGCGTCTTCGAGCAGACGCAGAAAGTTTGACGATTCTGGCAGATCCAGTTCCCGCGAGAGCAGCGAGCGCAGCATTTCCGGGGACTCGATTACCGCCTGGAAGTAGATGACGGAAAAACCTTTGCGGCGCAGGTACTTGCTCAATTTTTCACAGAGTGTGCTCTTGCCGCTGCGGGATGTTCCCAATAGTTTGATAAACGCTTCAGGCATCGAAAGAGCGGCATGCAGTCCCTGCAGGGTCTGCAAATAAGGGCCCTCACTAAAATAAAACGCCTGCTTCGTAGTCATCTTGTTCTCAAATGCGCATGCACTCTATCAACATGGGTGTCAGCATAAGCCGCTGCCATGGATTACTCTCTGTCCTTGAGATTGAATTCTATATTGGTGAGCACGCCTCGCAGGATGTTCATTTCCATCTCGTCAATGCGAACCCGGTTAAACAACCTTCGCATTCGCTGCATCAGTTGCCTGGGGTTATCCGGGTCGTGGAAATCGATGGCTACGAGGACCCGTTCGAGATGCGCATAAAAATGTTCTACCTGATCCCCGGATGCAAAGGGCTGGTCCCAGTTCTGTTCCAGCTGTGACCCGGATGCTGCTTGACCGGCATTCGTTTCGCCGTCCCCGGACTGCCCGTCTTCTGAAAGTTGATCGGCCATCGCGAGGTACGCTTTACGAACCTCGTAACTGATCACCATCACGGCCGCGGCAAGATTGAGAGAGCTGTAGTCAGGATTCGCAGGAATCTGCACGTGAAAATGACACAGTTGCAACTCCTCGTTATTCAGACCGGAATCCTCCCGGCCAAATACCAGGGCAATGCTGCCGCCTGCCCCGCTCTCCTCAATCACCTTCTCTCCCAGTTGTTCCGGGCTCAACATGGGCCAGGGAATGCTGCGTCGTCGGGCGCTGGCACCGATGACCAATGTGCAATCGGCTATCGCATCGGTCAGCGTGTCCACAACCCGGGCCTTTTCCAGTATTTCGAGGGCAGAGGCCGCCCGGCCCACAGCCACCCCGCTGGGGAATTCTTCAGGAGCCACCAGCACCAGTTCGCTCAGCCCCATATTCTTCATGGCGCGGGCAGCCGCACCTATATTTCCCGGATGGGAGGTGCTCACGAGCACGATCTTTATTCTGTCCAGCGTTCCCATACTTCCAACTTGTCCAAACCAAACTCACAGCACAGCATTATAGCAGCTGGCCACAATTGCGCCGGGTTTCAAGACCGCTATTTTCGCCCCACATGGGTTATCTACAGGGCTACATGACTCTGCTATCATGGCGCGCCAGCCGAGCCGGTCGGCAAGCCATTTTCAGTCAGATAGTCAGGTAAACGATCCATGCATGCCCTGGTCAACATAGCACTGCGCGCCGCCCGCGATGCAGCCGAATCTCTAGCCCATCGCGTGGAACGTTTGGATAAAGTCCAGATTGTCGACGACAAGCCGAAATCCTTCCAGACCAACCTGGATGTCGATGCTGACAAGTCCATTCTCTACCACCTGCAGAAGACCTACCCTGAGCACAATATTTTCTCCCGCATATCCGGGCACCACCCAGGCAAGGAAGGCGAACCGCTCTGGTTGGTTGACCCGGTGCTTGGTAGTCGCAATCTCGCCAACGGCTACCCACAGTTCGGCGTATCGATCGCCGTACGGATAAAAGATGTGATTTCCCATGCCGTGGTTGTTTGCCCGATGGTCCAGGAGGAATACGTGGCCAGTCGCGGAGCCGGCGCTCAGATGAACTCGCGACGGATTCGGGTCAGCGAATCTGTCGACATGGAAAACGGTTTGTTCGGTCTGAATGAGCTAGGCTTGGACCAGAAAAAATTCATTGAGTTTCAGCAGGCCCTGCTCCGGGCTCAGGCGAGTCCGCGCCTGTCCGGTTGCAGCACCCTGGACATGGTGGCTGTCGCCAGCGGCAAGTTACAGGGCGGCTGGTGCTGCCAGGCCGAGGAATGCACCAGGGCCGCGGCGAGCCTCATACTGCAGGAAGCGGGAGGCCTGATCGGCACCGAGGAAGGCAATCCCCGACTCGAGAGTGGCAGTGAGTTGCTATTCGCCAATGCCAAGATGTTCAAGCAGCTCGTCAAACTGCGTATGCGCTGTGGCAGTTGATTGCAATATTCTGTGTCGCCGGTCTTTTCGATAGCGCCTTATTGTATAGTCTACAGCGGGGTTGCGGGCGGCGGATCGCAGGGCCGATCTCGAAGTTGCAGACCCTCTGCGCAGCCACGGCCCACACTGCGGCAACATATGTGAACCTATTGGGGAATCGGTAATACGATGGCGGAAGCCACCAGGAATCAAGCCAAACGCTTTAACCTCATCGAAGGCTCCATCAAGCAGGCTCTGATTCGGATGACCATGCCAATGATCATTGGCATGATCATGTTGTTCACGTTCAGCCTGGTAGACACCTGGTTCATCAGTTTCCTCGGTACCGAATCACTTACCGCCATCAGTTTCACCTTCCCGGTCACCTTCACCATCATGAGCCTGGCCATTGGCCTCGGCATTGGCGCCTCCGCCGTGGTCGCAAAATACCTGGGCGGCTCTCAATTCGAGAAGGCCAAGGAAGCCTCGACGGTAATCAATTACCTGTCCTTCGCCCTGGCCGCGCTGGTAGCCGCCTTGATGGGGCTGGCCATGGACGACCTGTTTCGCCTGATGGGCGCCAGTGAGGAACTGCTGATACCGATCCGCGAATACATGTGGGTGTGGTTGCCGGGCTCGGTGCTGATCGTGTGCATCATGACAGGTAACAGCATTCTGCGCGCCAGTGGCGACACAAAGACTCCCAGCATATTGATGGCCGCTGCCGGCCTGATGAATGCCGTTCTTGATCCATTCCTGATCTTCGGCATTGGCCCCTTCCCCGAACTGGGCATCGCCGGCGCGGCGTGGGCCACTGTCATCGCCTGGTCTGTCGGATTCGGCTATCTGATGTACACCCTGGTTGTGAAACTTGAGATGGTGAGTGCAACGCTACCTTCGCGGTCCACCATGCTCCGGGCCGGCCGGGACATGATGCGCATCGGCATCCCCGCCGCCGGTGCCAACATGATGACTCCGCTGGCTGCCGGTGTGATGACAGCCATCGCCGCCGGGTTTGGTGACACGGCGGTTGCCGCATTCGGGGTTGGTGCTCGCATCGAACCCATGGCCACCTTGCTGGTGTTGGCCATGTCCAGTTCCCTGCCACCCCTCATCAGCCAGAATTTCGGGGCAGAGCGTATGGACCGGGTGGCAGAAGCCTATCGCCTCGCAATCCGCTTCATCATGGTGTGGCAGCTCGGCATCTATCTTCTGCTGGCGCTAACCGCCCCGCTGATCGCGACCGTGTTCTCCGATGATCCGATGGTGGTGGAGGCGATTACTCTGTTTATCTGGATCATGCCACTGGGCTACGGCTTTCAGGGCATCATCATTCTGAGCAATTCTTCCCTCAACGCGCTACACAAGCCGCTCATTGCACTGTACCTGAGCGTGGCGCGCTTCTTTGTGTTCTACGTGCCCCTGGCCTGGCTGGGAAGCCTCTACTACAGCTTGTATGGATTCTTCGCGGGGGCTGTTTGCGGCAATTTGCTCATGGCAATAATTTCATGGCGCTGCTTCAGGACGGTACAGACCATCCTCAGCAGCGGGAGCGTGTCAGACATGACCCAGGAAGAGGCAAGCCCAGCAGAAGGCTCATTGGAAGGCCAGGCAAAAGATCCCCGGGAGCAGACCGCCTGAATCTGCCGCTGGAGCTTAACGGCTAAAGAAATTCCTGACCGTGCTCATCAAACCACCAGGCTTGGGGTTGGATATCTGCGGTTGCAGTGAGCCTTCGCTATCCACTTTCGCTGACTCAATGGCCGCGTGGTTACCTCCGGCAGCCACTCCCGCTTCCGCCGGCTCCTCGCCTTCAACCAGGCTGAAACTCTTGTCATCAACGGTTGCCGTAGCCCCCTCCTCATCGGAATAGGTGAGGCGGTTATTGCGCTCCTGGAATGCCAGCATCTCACAACATATCTCGTTGTACTCTTCCTGGGTCAGTAGCTCGGGACGCTCTTTCATATTCAGCGTAAACTGACGATCGTTCGCCGCCGACAGGTAGTGGAGATTCTTCTTGTGGGTCAACAACAGCCCCTCTTCCTTCGCCACGTTGTACAACGGCGTTCCCCTAAGAGGAATATAGGGGAAGAAGAAGAAATGTTCAGGTGCGATACGCTGGTTCAACTTGAGGGTTTCCCGCATATTGTCAGCTGTCTCCAGCGGCATGCCGACGATATTAAACGTGAGTCGGTTAATACCCGCCTTCTTGCAGTTGTCCGCCGCATCGATGACCTGCTGGTTCTTCATCTTACGGCCCAGCATCTTGCTGCGATACTCTTCATCGCCGCTCTCTATGCCGAACCAGATAGTGTGGCATCCCGCCTCCGCAGCAGTCTTGCAGAATTCCTCGCTCATCACCTCCACCCGGGAATTGATAGAGAATGGCAAACCAATGCGTTCTTTGTAGATCTCGAAAAATTTCCTGACAAATTTCAGGTTGGACAGGAACAACTCATCCCAGAATTCGAAGTAACCGACGTCATAGAGATCGCGTAGTCGCTCCAGTTCGGTCACCATGTCTTCCGCATCGTACTTGCGCAGGAATTCCTTCTTGCTGCGCCAGCCTTCCAGGATAGGCGTGTTACAACAATAGGTACAACGGTACGGGCAGCCCCGCCCCGTCATCACCGGCAATACCAGCTTGCCCTTGGGGCCGAAGATCGAGGAGTTTACATCCTTGAACCCGTCTTCCTTGCTGAAGATATCGTAATCCGGAAAGGGTAGCGATTGCAGATCGCCAATCTGGTGTGCTTCCGTCTTGTAGACCTCGCCATCCACCAGCTTTTCCCACATGCCATCCGCCGGACCATCTTTACTGCCACGCAGATGTTGGATGATGTTGCCGATAGCGTACTCGCCATCGCCTACGCAGATGTAGTCAATATTCGGGTTCCCGATCGTCTCGTCCTGGGAGAGCATGGCCTGGTAACCACCGATCAGGATCGGCAGGTCTGGCATGAGCCGCTTTAATTCGGCGAAGTATGGCTCCATCGGAAACCAGTGGGGGCTCATGATCGAGAAGGCAATCAGGTCTGCATCGAGGGCCTGTATGGTCTTCGCGTAATTCTCCGGTGAATATTTCTCAGCATCGCGCAGGATCAGTACGGGCTCCAGCATCACTTCCACTTCGGGGAAATCCCGCTTCAGGTAAGCCGACATGCTGGCGATCGGCATGGCAATTTCATTGCCATCTGGCGAATAGAAGGCGAATACCAGGCGCAGGTTCTTGCGCTTAACGGAACCGAAATAGCGGGACTTGTTCTGAGGGTAAGCTGGGCGATCGGTGCTGATCGCGATAACGTCCGCTTTGGAATTCATGCAGGCCCCTGTGCTATCGGCTCGAATTTGAGAAATAGTTTCAGCTGAAGTTGCCGGGATTCTCCAGCCCTGACCCGCTAAGCGATCTCCCGTGTGCGTTAGCAGAGTCTATGGGAGAGCATATCGACAGCGAGCCCAAAAATTATACCATGCCATCAACGCCGTGATCATTTTGCATTTACCGCAAAAGCCCCTGAAACTATTGGGGTTTTTCCTCGGACCCAGGTTCCGATTTCCTTGCGATCGCGGATTGCTATATGCTCTGCTCTCGCTAAATCCCTGTTGCTGCAGGGGTTTCATTATCAACCGCGAAAGGACACCGTGCGCGTGAATGCCTTAGAAGCGCTACATACCAGGGTATCCACTCCCCGGCTTACCGATCCGCCCCCTGGCGCAGAAGCGCTGAACAACATCTACAAGGCGGCATTTCGTGCCGCCGATCATGGTCTGTTGCGGCCCTGGCGTTTCCTGGTAATCAAGGGCGAGGCCCGGCGCCGACTGGGCGAGTTGTTTATCGAGGCGGCATTGGCGAAAGACCCTGAGCTCTCCGAATCCCAGCTGGAAAAAATTCGCAGCAAGCCTCTGCGCGCCCCCATGGTCATCGTGACCATTGCCGTGCACAAGAACCACCCCAAGGTTCCGGAATTTGAAATGGATATGTCCGCAGCCGCCGCCACCCAGAACATGTTACTCGCGGCCCACGCCCAGGGCGTTGGCGCCATGTGGCGCACGGGATCCATGGCCTTCGACCCCCACGTAAAGCAGGGTCTGGGCCTCGAAGATAATGAGAAAATAATCGGCTTCCTGTATCTGGGAACGGCCCTGGGACAGACCCGGACGATCAGCCTGGAAGACCCCGCAGATTACTTCACGGATTGGTCATAGTGGGTAGCCGCAGTATCGACATGCAATGCTGGAAATGCGGTGCCGAACTCAAGCATCTCCTATTGCCATTTTCCCGCTATGAAGAGTGCAGCACCTGCAAGGCCGACCTGCATACTTGCTTGGCCTGTCGCCACTATGATCCGACACTCTCCGATGGCTGTCGCGAAGACAGGGCCGACTTCATCCTTGACAAGGACAAGGCAAACTTCTGCGATTACTTCAAGGTAAACACCAGGGCGTACAGCAAAAAAGATAACGATGAAGCACGCGCTGCACGTGCCAGACTGGCCGCCCTATTCGGTGAAGAACCAGCGGGCGAGGGCGCTGGCGAAGATGCCTCCCCCCATTCTGAGTCCGACAAGGCGCTGGCCGAACTGAAGCGCCTGTTCGGTGACAATGACAAGTAACCACTGATCTGACTGATCCTGACAAGCCAATGCGCACGACTGTATTCTCTACCCCACTACTGACACCCCTGCTGAGAGTAATCTCAATCCTCCTGCTCAAACTCCTGGGATGGAAGACCAGGGGCGAACCTCTCGACTACCAGCGCTGCGTGCTCATTGGCGCCCCTCACACCAGCAACTGGGATTTCCCCCTGATGCTCATGGTAGTACTCAAACTCAAACTGCGGGTTTTCTGGATGGGTAAACATACCCTGTTTCCCTTCCCCTTCGGCTGGTTCATGAAGTGGCTGGGGGGCATTCCAATAAACCGATCGGCATCCCATAACGTCGTTAACGAAACGGTGCGACAGTATGCCGAGAATGATCAACTCATCGTCCTCATACCGCCGGAAGGAACGCGCAAGAAAGTTGCGAAATGGAAAACCGGTTTCTATCACATTGCCAACCTAGCAAAGGTTCCAATCCTGTTGGGCTACGTGGACGCATCCATCAAGGAGGCAGGATTTGCGGATTTCTACGAACCCAGCGGAGATGTGGACAAGGACATGGAGGAGATACTGGCTTTCTACGCCAACAAACAGGGCCTGAATGCAGACAACAGCTGAGCTCGATCAGGCCGATTGAGCGATACCGGTCACGCCCGCCTCTGCGCCCTGATACTGCAGGACAAGCAACAGGTTATCGAATATATGCGCCGCATACTTTTCCAGATTGACTCCCCGTAACTTGAATTTCCAGTGCTTGAGATGCCACTGTTGCAGCTGCCCGGTTATGGAGGAAGCCAATAATTCCGGATTGGCGCAGACAAACTGTCCATTCTTGACGCCAGCATTGATTGCATCCACCAACAGACCATCGAATCGCAATTCAAGATCCATGGCCTGCTGTTGCTGTTCCCGATCCAGACCCTTGAGTTCCATGTAACAAAAGTAATACCAGGGATTCAGCGACTGCATCATGAACAGTTCGCCGTAGATGATGGCGCGCAGACGATCCAC
This sequence comes from Pseudomonadales bacterium, assembly GCA_038134565.1. GTDB lineage: Bacteria > Pseudomonadota > Gammaproteobacteria > Pseudomonadales > Pseudohongiellaceae > UBA9145. Next base: position 100,989 of record JAYPVK010000005.1, read on the forward strand.
CGGATCCAGGTCTTTAGTCACCAGCTCGCCTATGACCTCATCGATATAATTCCGCAACACACCTTCGATCACGGAGGCCAGTTCATTCTTGCTACCGATGTAAGCATACAGGCCACCCATGCTGATGCCGCTTTCGCTGCTGAGATCCCGCAGGCTCATCGCCTGGAATCCCTTGGCATTGGCAAGTTTAAAAGTGGCCGTAAAAATCTTCTCCAGATTGCCAATGGCGACCCTGGGGTTTTTGATCTGGATCTTGTCCCGATGCATCTCGAAGACCTTGTTCCAGAATTCCTCCCCCTCCAGAATCCAGGCACGGCGAAACGCTTCCAGGGATATTTCTTCAGGCCAATCTGCCATGTGGTGCTTTCCTGCTTGCTGCTGTTCGCTGTTGGGTCCCGAACGAGAGAATGTCCCAACCAGTACTATGGCTTTATACCAGACTACTTGAAAATTGTCTGTGAGAACTTTGATTCTGCTCAAATTCCGTACTGAAACAGATCCCTCAGATCCAGTAGGAAATGACAGCCGTTGCACCGGCGACTGCACAGAGAAGCAAGGATGCCCTGCGCAGTGTCTGGTGGGAAATCAGGTGGATGGTACGCATCGCCACCCAGTACCCCGCAAGGGTCGCCGGCATCAGCGGCAGGGATATACGCAGTTGCTCCATGCCGAACCTGTCAACGGCCGCGAGCATTAACAGGGACAGGATGCAACTCACCACAAAAAATGCCGCCAGATTGGCCCGGATGAAATCGTTGGCCTGATGCTGCAGAACCAGGGCCATGGGCGGTCCACCGATGGATGAACTGGTACCCATGAAACCGGACAGGAAACCCGCCGAAAACATCGCGGCGTTGGTGGGCCGCAGGGCAATATTGGCCAGACTGAGGCCGACGGCGAACAAAACCGACAGACCGAGCCACAGGGCCAATGCCCGCTGGTCGATCCAGAGCAGCAGCAACCCCCCGGCGATGGTGCCGGGCACCCTGCCGATGATGGCGAATTTCAGCCCCTGGAATGAAATGGAATGCTTGTGCCTGGCGGCGTTCGCCAGCGACAGGGTCAATGCGCAGACGGTGATGGGGGCTGGCACATAGAGCGGATCAATGAAGAACATCAGAGGTGCGGCGATGATGGCCAGCCCAAACCCGATGGAGCTCTGCACGAATGAGCCTACAAAGATTATCGCGACCGCTACCGCTATATCCAAACCAAGAGCCCCGACAGGTGTGAATCATTGAATCTGCCAAGAGAGCAGACTCGGGGAAAGCGCGGCATGATAACCGCTAGCGCTTGCAAGCTCCAGCCTGCCCTGGGACGGGCGGACCGGTTCATGCCATGCCCTAGCGAAACACGATCGTCTTCTTGCCGTTGACTATGATGCGGTGCTCACAGTGCCACTTCACTGCCCTGGCAAAGGCTGCACACTCGGCATCCCGACCAATCTGCCTCAATTCCTCGATGCCGAGGTTATGGTCAACCTTCTCGACTGTCTGTTCAATTATCGGCCCCTCATCCAGATCCGCGGTGACGTAATGCGCCGTGGCACCGATGATCTTTACTCCTCTCTCATAGGCTTGCCGGTAGGGATCCGCTCCCTTGAATCCGGGGAGGAACGAATGGTGAATATTGATTATACGTCCCGGAAACTGCTCGCACAGTTGCGGCGACAGAAATTGCATATAGCGAGCCAGACCCAATAGATCGACCCTGCGCTCATCCATAAGCTCTGCGATACGAGCCTCCTGTTGGGGTTTGGTTTCCGCGGTGAGGGGCAAGTGATGGAAAGGCAGACCGTACCATTCTGTCAGGGAACGCATGGCATCGTGATTGGAAATTACGCCGACTATCTCCGCTGGCAGCACACCACTCTCCCAGCGATGCAGAATATCGTTGAGGCAATGTCCATGCCTGGAAACGGCAAGCAGCACCCGGGTGGGCTCGGCTAGATCAAAAAAGTGCCGCTGCATGTCTAACTCTTCGGCCACCGCCGAGAAGTCCTCATCCAGTGCTGACAGCCCCGGCAGGCTGGTCTCGGTTTCCTCGAACTCCACCCGAATGAAAAACTGGTCCGCGACCGGGTCGCGGTGCTGGGCGGCATCGTAGATTGTTGCGCCACGCTGGAACAGGAAATCACTGACCGCCCTGACTATCCCGTTTGCCTCCGGGCAGGAAACCGTCAACACATATCTAGCCGGATCCGTGGCACTCACTGTCATTTCTCCAATCTGATGATACAAGCCAGTTATGGCACAAGACCAAGCGCTGCCCACAAACCTATTGTAGTGGGATAGCGGGAATATCGCACTGTCACTGCGTTGCATGCTCACGCATTCGAATTTTGCCTTTCTATTTATCCCCTTATATTTATAGAATGAAACCCCTGTTTGCTGGCTTCCCCGACGGAAATATTCACTTACACATTAATCCTGAAAAACACGAACAGCATCCACCGTATCGCGAGATCGCGGCAGAAATCGGCACCAGGAAATGATGAGTCAGGAGCATCTCATTCACTCCACCCAAGGAACACTAGATGAAGACTAGAGCTGCAGTGGCATTCTCAGCGGGCGCGCCCCTTGAAATTGCCGAGGTTGATCTTGAGGGCCCAAAGGCTGGTGAAGTTCTCGTAGAAATCAAGGCGACCGGCGTTTGCCATACCGACGCCTTCACCCTGTCGGGGGATGATCCGGAAGGCGCGTTCCCGGCGATACTCGGTCATGAAGGCGCCGGGATCGTGGTGGAAGTCGGACCCGGCGTTAAATCCGTGAAGCCGGGGGACGCAGTCATTCCCCTTTACACGCCGGAGTGCCGCGAATGCAATTTCTGCCTTCACCCCAGAACCAACCTGTGCCAGGCGATCCGCAGTACCCAGGGTCAGGGCCTCATGCCAGATGGCAGCAGCCGCTTCTCCCTGGATGGAAAACCTATCCTGCATTATATGGGTTGCTCCACATTCTCCAACTACACCGTCTTGCCGGAAATTGCGGTCGCCAGGATTCGCAGTGATGCACCCTTTGACAAGGTCTGCTATATCGGCTGTGGCGTGACTACCGGCGTCGGAGCCGTGGCCTTCGATGCCAAAGTTGAACCCGGCAGTACAGTCGCCGTATTCGGCCTGGGCGGAATCGGCCTCAACGTGATTCAGGGTGCACGCATGGTGGGCGCCGACCGCATCATCGGCATCGACATCAACCCGGCCAAGGCTGAACTGGCCAGGGCATTCGGTATGACAGACTTTATCAACCCCAAAGAGGTAGACGATGTCACCGCGGCCATCATCGATCTCACCCAGGGTGGCGTGGATTATTCCTTCGAGTGTATTGGCAATGTCCATACCATGCGCCAGGCACTGGAATGCTGCCACAAGGGATGGGGAGAATCCTTCATCATCGGCGTCGCTGGTGCGGGTCAGGAAATATCAACCAGACCTTTCCAGCTGGTAACCGGTCGCTCCTGGCGCGGCAGCGCATTCGGCGGCGCCCGAGGCCGCACCGATGTCCCACGGATCGTGGATTGGTACATGGACGGCAAGATTGAGATAGACCCACTCATCACCCACACCATGCCGCTGGAAGACATCAACAAGGCCTTCGATCTCATGCATGAGGGCACCAGTATCCGTTCAGTCGTTATCTACTAGCCGGGAAGCAAACCCATGAAATACCTCCATACCATGGTCCGTGTCAGCGACCTCGACAAGTCACTGGATTTCTACTGCAACAAACTGGGCCTGCAGGAGATTCGGCGCTACGAAAGTGAACAGGGTCGATTTACCCTGGTTTTCCTGGCCGCGCCGGGAGATGAAGAAGCCCAGGTAGAACTCACTTATAACTGGGATCCGGAAGCCTACGGCGAGGGTCGCAATTTCGGCCACCTCGCCTACCAGGTCGAGGATATCTACCAGACATGCCAGCAATTGATGGACGGGGGTGTGGTCATCAACAGGCCACCCCGGGACGGGCGCATGGCCTTCGTACGCTCGCCCGACAATATCTCCATCGAACTGCTGCAGAGAGGTGAGCCCCTGCCTCAACGAGAGCCCTGGGCCAGCATGGAAAACAGTGGCAAATGGTAGCCGGGCGAAACCGTGGAGCAACTTGAGCCTTTATTGACGCTCGTTTATGATTCGCCCTTTTGCAACATCGGCTCTTCGCGGCCCACTATCGCCAACACGGTATTTGGGCAGCTTGTCCCAAGGACCTGTTCACCCTCGGTACTCAGCCTAGCCACCCATTAAGAACCAGTAAACCAAACCGGACCAAGCACGATGCAATTACTCGACGGAACCGCCTGTTCCCAGGAAATACGGCAGGAAATAGCCAAAGAAGTTGAAACCCTCAAGGCCGCTGGCAAGCGAGTACCTCACCTCGCGGCGGTACTGGTCGGAGACGATGGCGCCAGCCAGAACTACGTCGCCATGAAAATTCGCGACTGCGAAGAGATCGGATTCAATTCCACCACCATTAGTCTCGAGGCTGACATCAGCGAACAGACCCTGTTGGACAAGGTTGATGAACTCAACAAGGATCCCGACATCGATGGCTTCATCGTGCAACTTCCCCTGCCCGCCCACATCGATGAGAACAAGGTAACCCTGGCCATCGACCCTGCCAAGGATGTGGACGGCTTCTCACCGGTGAATGTCGGCAATATGTGCCTTGGCCTGCCGACATTTGTCTCGGCAACCCCAAACGGCATCATGGAGCTGTTCAAGCGCTACAACATCGAAACCAGCGGCAAGCATTGTGTAGTCCTGGGGCGCAGCAATATAGTCGGCACACCGATGTCCATACTGATGTCGCGTAACACCAACCCCGGCAATGCCACGGTAACAATCGCCCACAGTCGCACCCAGAGCCTCAAGGAACTTTGCGCCAGCGCCGACATCCTCATTGTAGCCATAGGCAAGACTGAATTCGTCACTGCGGACATGGTGAAGGAAGGCGCTATCGTTATCGATGTGGGCCAGACTCGTGTGCCGGACAGCAGCCGGAAATCAGGATTTCGCAATGTAGGAGACGTGGACTTCGAAAACGTCAAGGACAAGTGCTCCTATATCACCTTCGTAACCGGGGGCGTAGGTCCCATGACTCGCGCATCCCTGTTGCAAAACACCCTCAAAGCCTACCAACGCAGATAGAGAAAACACCATGTTTCAATCAATCCAGCCCCTCCCCCCCGATCCTATTCTAGGACTCTCCGCCGCGTACCGTGCCGACACCAACCCCAGGAAAGTCGATCTTGGTGTGGGTGTCTACAAGGATGCTGCCGGCAATACGCCGGTAATGCGCGCCGTGAAAAAGGCCGAGGAGAAGCTGTTAAATACACAGGCTAGCAAGGCCTATGTCGGCCCCACCGGTTTTGCTGATTACAATGACGCGGTGGCACGCATGTTGATGGGCGACGATTTGCTGGCCAAACTGGGCGGTCGTCGCATTACCGTCCAGTCGCCTGGTGGTTGTGGTGGCCTGCGACTCTCTGCGGAATTCATTCAGAAGGCGAATCCCGGCGCCAGGGTATGGGTCAGCGACCCCACCTGGGCAAACCATGTCCCCTTGCTGGGCTCGGCTGGCCTGAATATCGAGCTCTATCCCTACTATGACTACGAGAAGCATGATGTGCGTTTCGATGAAATGCTGGCCTGCCTGCAGAAAGTGTCCAGCAATGAAGTCGTGTTGCTCCATGGCTGCTGCCACAATCCCAGCGGAGCCGACCTGAGCAGGGAACAGTGGCAGGCCGTCAGGGACGTTGCACTGAAACAGGGCTTTACGGTATTCATCGACCTGGCCTACCAGGGCCTGGGAGATGGCCTCGAGGAAGACGTCTATGGCGTGCGTTTGCTTGCAGAGTCGCTGCCGGAGCTCATCGTCGTCAGTTCCTGCTCGAAGAATTTCGGCCTGTACCGGGAAAGAACCGGCGCAGCGACCGTGATCTGCGAGAATGAAACCCAGGCTTCCGCCGCCAATACCCTGTTGGCAGCCAGTGCCAGGGCCAACTATTCCATGCCACCAGACCATGGTGCCGCCATCGTAGAGACGGTGATGAACACACCGGCACTGCATGACGACTGGGAGATGGAACTGAAAGAGATACGGGATCGCATCAATAGCCTGCGCAGCCTGCTGGTATCCCGCCTGCGGGACGTCGGTGTGGAACAGGATTTCAGTTTTATCGAGAGAGAGAAGGGAATGTTTTCCTTTCTCGGCGTGAATAAGGAACAGGTGCAGTCACTGATTAACGACTACAGCATCTATCTCGTTAACTCCAGCCGCATAAACGTCGCCAGCATCAACGACGACAACATCGATTACCTGACTTCCAGCATCGCAGCGGTACTCAAGTAAGCGATAGAGCAAGATGTGCAACAGGTGTGAGCCAACCGGCTCACACCTTTACCGCCATCACATCCGATGAAATACCCTGGATAACACAGTTGGTGGTCGCTCCCGGCAACTGCATCCAGTCATTCTCTTTCACATGACTTCCCACGATCACGAGATCTGCCTCGATCTTGTTGGCCATCTTCTTGATTTCGCTGGCCGGCTCACCGTGCACCAGAAAGATTCGGTCTGAAGGTATTTGCAGCTTGGCCTTGAGCAGGAGCTCCCTGATACGCAGCGCCTTGTGATCCTGCATGCGTTGGGCGTGGGGATCTTCGTGACCACCCTCCGCCTTCACATCGACATCATGCAAACCATGGGTCAACACGTGCACGACATAGAGGTGATCCATTTCATCGCCGCACACTTGCTGCACACGATGAAGAAGTGATTCAGACAATGGACTGAGATCAATTGCGAGCAGGAGCTTTCTGAAATGAGCCAAGGCATTCACCCCCAGATCGACAGCTTTGGTGAGAATCGGAGCAGTAATGCTCCATGCTTGGGGAAGAAGTTTAGAGAAACGCGCCCTGGGGCTGCTTGATCTACATCAACGGGCGCGCTTTTTCAGAGAGTCAGCAACCTGGGCTGCAAACTCCCGCAGTACGGTTTCTGTGGTTTCCCAGCCAATACAGGCATCCGTGACAGAGACGCCCGGCAGTATGTCGTTAGGGTCATCCGGAATAGGCTGGTTACCCTCCTTGAGGTTGCTTTCCAGCATGACTCCGATGATGGACTTGTTACCATCCCTAATCTGCGCGGCAACTGAGTTGAGCACATCCACCTGGCGTTGAGGATCCTTCTGCGAGTTGCCGTGACTGCAATCGATCATGATGTTTTCCAGATGTCCCGCTTTGCACAATTCTTCTTCGCAGGCTTTAACACTGGCCGCATCATAATTGGGTGACTTGCCGCCTCTCAGGATGACATGACAATGAGGATTACCCTCAGTACGGAATACCGCAACCTTGCCCTCGCCCGTCACCGAGATGAAGCTGTGATTGGCTGCGGCAGATCTGATGGCATTTATCGCAACCGACAACTCACCATCCACATTGTTCTTGAAACCGACTGCAGAAGAAATCCCGCTGGATAGTTTGCGGTGAGTCGGAGATTCTGTCGTGCGCGCACCGATCGCCGTCCAGCTCACCAGGTCCTGGAGGTACTGGGGAGAAATGAGATCGAGCGCCTCGATCGCGATAGGCAGGCCAATCTCGGCAATATCCAACATCAGCTTGCGACCTATACGCAAACCCTGGTCGATGCGATGGCTACCATCCAGGTACGGATCATAGATCAGACCTTCCCAACCCACAGAGGTTCGTGGCTTCTCGAAATACACTCGCATCAGAATCAGCAGGTCATCCTGCAACTCGTCGGACAAAACCTTGAGGCGTCGAGCATAGTCGAGCGCCTCTTCCGTATTGTGGATGGAACAGGGCCCTACCACCACGATCAGCCTTGGGTCTTCCCGGTCCAGCACAGCCTTGACAGCCCTGTGTCCCGCACGCACGGTTTTCAGGGTTTCACCTTCGAGGCGAAACTCATCCAGCAACTCGTTCGGAGGTGGCAATTCCTCGTGACCGGTGATGTGCAGGTTGTAGATTTCTTTTCTGGCTTTGCCCATTTTCCTGATGCTCAACGCCCTGGGGGCGGATTTTTCAGAAGGGGGATTATGGTGGAAACTGGCCGCCAACTCAAAGGCAATTTGGGCCAGTGGCATTCTGCAGCTTGCGCCGTTACAGCGCATTAGCTAAAGTGCGCCGGTTTCAAAGTTCGCCAACGCCAGCAATAAAGGGGTCTGAGCATGCTAAAAGCCAGTGAATTGAAGAAAGGGATGATCGTGGAAATCGACGGCGCTCCCCACATCGTGAAGCAGCTAGAGGCCAAGTCCCCCTCCTCCCGCGGCGCAGCCACCCTCTACAAGGTGCGGTTTAACAATCTTCAGACCCGCCAGAAGCTGGATAGCTCCTTCAAGGGCGATGACCTGCTGAAGGAAGCCGATTGCGTTCGTGTGCCTGTGCAATTTTCCTACGTCGACGGCGATGAGTATTACTTCATGAACCAGGAGGATTACAGCCAGTACGCCATGAATACTGGCGAGATCGAAGACCAGATACCCTACCTGGTAGAACAACAGGAAGGCATCATTGCCCTGATCATGGATGGCAATCTGGTGGGCATCGAGTTGCCTCAATCCGTCACCCTGGAGGTGGTGGATACACCTCCCGCTGTCACCGGCGCATCAGCCACCAATCGCAGCAAGTCCGCCACGCTCTCCACCGGCCTGGAAGTACAGGTACCTGAATATCTATCGAAAGGCGAAAAGATCAAGGTCAATACCGTGACCGGGAAATACATGTCACGGGCCTAAGCCGCCCACACCAGACAGTGCAGCACCGCTCAGTAGATCAACCAGAGCACCAGCACACAGGCCGCGGAACCGGCCAACACACCCAGTAGCAGGCTGAAGCGCTCTTCATTGGTATTGTAGCTCCAGCGCTGCGCCGAGGAATCGGCAGCACCTCGAAGTGCCTTGTCCAATTCTTCGAACTCTTCCTCACTGAGTGCGTCATCCTCGGTCTCGGCCTGCGCCGCCAAAGCAACAGACTGAAGCGGTGTGTCGCTATCGTCGCCCCGACTCTCCTGAAAGCCGCGCCGGGCTGCACGGCGATTGACGGCTGTCGCATTAACAGACTCCTGCTCATATAGCGGCCGCCCGCCGGAGTCTGGTGACATAGCCGGCTCATCACCTGGTCCGACTTCACTGGTCACTGCCCCCTCGACAGGCGCCGATGTCTCGAGTTTCTCAGTGCCGGCGCGTTCTTCGACTGAGGCTGCTGCTTTCCTGGCCGTAATCCGCGGCAGCAGTTCCTGCTCCCGCAATAACTGCTGCGCCTGTTTGAAGGCCTTCGTGGTATTGGACAGAATTCTTCGCGCCGGATTTCTGGATTCGCCAAACCTCAACAGGGTATAGCGGCAACGACTGTCCTTGAGCACCGTAAGCAGCGAGAGTTTGTATTCATTGCTATCTGCCAGCTTGGCAGTCAAGCGATACTGCTCGTCCTCAGACAGATCACTGTCCTGGGGGCGCTCCCATTTTCCATTGCGATCATGGCGATAGACGCTTGCCAGAAACCACCTGATCAGCTCCTGGATATTACGCTGTCCCAACTCATGCTCTACCCCCTGCAGTACGCCGGCGAGAGAGTCGGCAGACTGCCAGTCGACGCCCAAGGATTCGGCGAACTCACATTGATTAGGGGTCAGGTCAAGCTCTTTCTGGCGAAGCGCTGCCTTACCCTGTTCCGTTTCGTAATCGTTCATCGTAGGCAATTCTGCTTTGCTTTCTTATTCGGGAATGAAGTTGCCGGTTTTGAGGAAGTGAATCACATGGTCGATCAGATCATTATTGCGCATCATGGCGGTATGGATGACTGGCAGTACCAGATGTTCCTGCATACCCTCCACTCGAGTGCTCTCCACGGTGACCATGCTGTCATTTTCCGATTCCAGTAACAAGGATGCCAGGGGATTGATGTTTGTATCCCCGGCAATAATACCCAATTCAAAATTCACCGGCCCCAACTCACGTACGATCCCGAATGCATCGGTGCCCAGGGATTTCGCACCCGGACCCAATAGCGAAAATCCTGGCCAGCTGCGCAGACGATCAACCAACTCCGCACCCTGGTTGGGCGTCCCCAGCATCACCGAACGCCCTAGCTCAGGTATGTCATTCTCCGCCAAATAGTAACGTAAAAGGATTTCCCCCATTGAATGCACGACGAAGTGAATCCGGCCATTACTGCTGTCGCGGCAAGCCTCGAGGCCGTCATTGAGGGCCATCCGGGCCAGCACCGGAACAGGATGTTTATGGGACGGGTAATTGATGTTGGCGACGGCACAGCCGGAACGACCCAGCTTTACCTCCAGTTCATGCATGGCATTGGAGACACGCGCCAGCCCATGCAGCAGCACCACACAATCGGAGGCATACACGGGGCTTGTGGCGAGGAGAGCCAGCAGGAAGACGGTTTTTCGACTCGGCATGCAGCCAATGCTAGCAGGATTCGCCGGGACAGGCGTGCTGGCATTGCCAACACAGGGCGAAGCTGCCCGCATTGTGTTCCCCACAGGCCGGACATTGCCAATCAGGCAGCGATTCGCCAGAGTCTGTTGTCATCTCTGCGATCAGTCGCTCAGCCAGTCGATAGCACAAGGGATTTACCACCCACACCTCGGCCATGCATTCGGTCACCGGTACCTCACCCGCCACGGTGTAGAGCCTGTCGTTCCTCACCTCGACATCGATGTCCTGAGCTTGCAGCATATTGCGCACATGCCAGACCATGGCGACGTTGTTGTCAGAATACACGCGTTTCATGGAAATCCTGAGCAGCCGGCCCTATCGGTACACATGGCGCCAACGCAGCCCCGACAGCCACAGGCTGACGACGTAGATTACGATACTGCCGATGACCAGGACGCTCAATCGCAGCACCTGCTCCATAACCGTCCAGCCTGCCCACTGCTGCCAGCCTCCCGCTATCCAGAGCAGGAACAGGGCCATGGATGCGCTGGCCAGCAGCAGTTGGAGGAGGAACTTGCCCCAACCGGCTTGCCAGTGAAACACATCATCACGCAACAGCCCCCGCAACAGCAAACCGCCGTTCACAAAGGCAGCGATGCTGGTTGCCAGGGCGAGCCCTACATGGGCAAAACCATTGAGGAAGAAGACGATATTCAGGACCATGTTGGTCGTCATGGCGATGACACCGATCCGCACAGGCGTCCTGGTGTCCTGCCTGGCATAGTAGCCCGGCGCAAAAATCTTGATGGCCATGAATGCCAACAACCCCAGTGAGTAGGCCCGCAGACTCCCGGCAGATTTCACGACATCATCGGTGGTGAAGGTATCGCCGTGAAACAGGGTTACCAACAAGGGTTCTGCGATCAACACCAGGCCCAGAGACGCCGGTATCGCTATCAGCATTACCATACGCAGGGCCCAGTCCAAGGTCTCGGAAAATTCCTGCATAGACGATTCAGCATGCTTGCGTGACAGGCTGGGCAGCACCACGATCGCGATGGCGATACCGAAGGTGCCCAGGGGCAACTCCATCAAGCGGTCAGAGTAATAGAGCCAGGACACGCTGCCGGTCACCAGCAGGGAAGCGATCAGGGTATCCAGCAGGAGATTGATCTGGCTGACGGAGACCCCAAACAGCGCCGGCACCATCAGGCGCTTGATACGCTGAACCCCTTCATGCTGCCCGGCAAATACAGGCTTCGGTAGCAACTGCATGCGCGCCAGGAATGGCAACTGGAAAAACAGCTGCGCTACCCCCGCCAGCAGGACCCCCCAGGCCAGGGCCAATTCGGGCACCGCCATATAGGGTGCCAGCAGGAACGAACAGCCGATGAGCGATACGTTCAACAGCGCGGGAGTAATTGCCGGTACGGCGAAGCGGCCGTAGCTGTTCAATACCGCACTGCACAGTGCCGTCATGGAAATAAGCAGCAGATAGGGAAAAGTGATGCGCAACATCTGCACAAACAGCGCGAACTTCGGCGGTTCGTCGGTAAACCCGTAGGCCAGAGGCACGGCGATGAGCGGCGCGGCGATGATGACGATGACAGTCAGCAGCAGCAGGAAGCCCCCGAGGCTGGCCGCGACCGCATTGATCAGCCGCTGCACGTCCGCAAGGCCTTGCTGGCTGCGGTATTCAGACAGAACCGGCACAAAAGCCTGGTTGAATGCGCCTTCCGCAAAGAGCCGCCGCATGAAATTGGGGATCTTGTTGGCGAGGAAGAAGGCATCGGCACCGTCAGAGGTGCCAAAAATGCGGGCGATGGCGATGTCCCTCACCAGGCCCAGCACCCGCGATACCATGGTCATGGACCCGGTTATGCCGCTCGCTCGCAGCAGTCCGCCTTCCTTGCCGGCCGCCGCACCCTCCTGGCTCCGGACCGTTGTGTCCTGTTGTTCTTTCATGAAATTACGATTAACCCAAGGCTATCCCCACCCGCTTCGGCCGCCCGCCGTCGTGAGCCCATCACAGATCACCGATCGACATCTAAGCTCTATCGGTTTACTCATTGATTTCATTAGACATTTTAAATGCCGTTCGGCTCCCTTTCCAGACCAATGCAGTTGACATCAGAGGTCTAAAACGGCATAGTGTCGCACCTTTGAAATCGGCCCCGGCCCACGTTGTATGCGGCATGGGACTACTTAAGATTTCCTTACCCGGCAAACTCCAACTGAATCGCCAGCGATTAGCCGGGAAAGTCTGAATTTTGAATTGAACACAATACTGAATTTTCAACAAGGAGCTACACTTGGCTAACTCACCACAAGCCCGCAAACGCGCTCGACAGAGTGAGACTCGTCGCCGCCATAATGCCTCATTCCGTTCCATGGTGCGCACCTACATCAAGAAGGTGGACGCTGCCATCGCAAGCAATGACTACAAGGCTGCCACCGAGGCCTACAACAACGCTGTACCGGTTATCGACCGCATGGCTGACAAAGGCATTATTCACAAGAACAAGGCTGCCCGACACAAGAGCCGGCTGAATAGCGCCGTCAAGGCCCTGCAATAAGCACTCGGCAGACGCGCAATAAAAAACCGGCTACTGGCCGGTTTTTTATTGCCTGCAATTAAGTGGAACAGTCTCAACCCAGAATGAGGTTGTCGCGATGAATGACCTCTTCGTCACCCACGTAGCCCAATAGCTCTTCAATTTTATCGGAGCTCTTTCCCGCCAGCTTCTTGATCTCGTCACTGCTGTAATTCACCAGCCCGCGGCCAATTTCTTCACCACTCTCATTCTTGCAGGCCACGACTTCGCCGCGGGAAAAGCTGCCGTTAACCGCCCTGATCCCCACTGCCAGCAGGCTTTTACCCGATTGCTGCAAAACGGTTACCGCACCGCTATCGAGCTGCAGGGACCCGGCAAGAGACAGCTGGCCGGCGAGCCACTGCTTCCTGGCAGCCAGGGGTTCGCTGTCGGCCTTTAGCAGCGTGCCGAGCGCCTCACCTTGCGCAATGCGCAGCAAGCCATTCTCGATGCGGCCATTGACGATGCGTGTGTTGGTGCCCGATCGGGCTGCCAGCCTGGCAGCCGACACCTTGGTTTGCATGCCGCCACGACCGAGGCTGCTACCCTTGCCGGCCATGCCCGCCAGACTCGAATCCAGTGCCGATGCCTCATTGATGAGTTCGGCACCTGTGTTGATCCTGGGATCGGCTGTGAACAGCCCCTCCTGATCCGTGAGGATAATCATTTCATCGGCATTGATCAGGTTGGCCACCAGCGCGGCCAGGGTATCGTTATCACCGAAACAAAGCTCGGCCGTGGCGACGGTATCATTCTCATTGACTACAGGTACCACGCCCAGTTCCAGCAAACTGGTGAGCGTGCTGCGCGCATTCAGGTAGCGGGTTCGATCGGACAGGTCTTCATGGGTCAACAGAATCTGTGCCGCATGCACGCCCTGCTCTATGAAGCAACTCTCGTAGGCCTGGATCAGCCCCATCTGCCCTACCGCTGCCGCGGCCTGTTGCAAGTTAATTTCACGGGGGCGGCGTTTGAAACCCAGGCGCGACACACCTTCAGCGACAGCGCCACTGGACACCAACACGAGGTCGATACCCGATTTTTTCAGTTCGACCAGCTGTTTTGCCCAGTGCGCGATGGCGGACCGGTCGAGACCCAGTCCATTATTGGTAACCAGGGAGCTACCCACCTTCACGACCCAGCGCGAGGATTTCTTGCTGGACACCCTGCTCATTGCTCAAACTCCCACTGGATCTCATCGAGGTCGTCATCGACATCCTCGGCCGCATTTTTCTTCTTGCGTAAGGCCTTGCTCGCTTCGATGCTGCGTCGAATCTCGAACGCCATGCGCTGTTCTTTCTCTTCTTCCGCCTCCCTGAATGCCTCGTCACTCGCACTCTGTTCGCGGTAGTGCTCTATCCGGGTCATTAGTTCCTGGGCCAGCGCATCACAGCCCTGACCGCTGAGGGCGGCTATTCGGATTACGGCGCCCTGCCAAGCAAGTTCATCCCGTAGCCTGGACTCCAGCTCATCGACCTCTGCTGATTCCAGCATGTCCACCTTGTTAAGCACCAGCAGCATTTCCTTGGCGGCAAGGATCTCGCTGAATTTCTCCAGTTCCCCCAGGATGGCACGCGCATTGTCCACTGGATCGCCACCATCGACTGGTAATACATCGATGAGGTGTACCAGCAGCCGGGTACGTGACAGATGTTTCAGGAATCGGATGCCAAGGCCAGCTCCCTCGGCCGCGCCCTCAATCAATCCCGGGATGTCGGCCATGACGAAGCTGCGCTCCAGGCCGAGACTCACCACGCCGAGATTCGGAACCAGGGTGGTAAAGGGATAGTCGGCCACCTTGGGTCGGGCCGCGGACAGTGCGCGTATGAGTGTGGATTTTCCTGCGTTGGGCAGACCCAGCAGCCCCACATCGGCCACCAGTCGAAGTTGCAATTGCAGGGTGCGGGTCTCACCCGGCTTGCCCTTTGTAATCTTGCGCGGTGCCCGGTTGGTACTGGACTTGAAGCGAGTATTACCCAGGCCATGAACGCCGCCCTTCGCCACCATGACTCGCTCACCGGCGGTCTGCAGGTCGGCGATCAGTTCTTCTGTGTCCACGTCGATGATGCTGGTGCCCACCGGCACCTTCACTACCAGGTCATCACCACCTTTGCCGGTGCAGTTGCGCCCCTGTCCAGGCTGGCCATGTTGTGCGCGGTAGCGAGGCTGAAAGCGAAAATCCACCAGGGTGTTGATGGCATTGTCGGCTTCCATGAAGACACTGCCCCCATCGCCGCCATCGCCGCCGTCGGGACCACCCTTCTCAATATATTTCTCTCGACGAAAGCTCAGGCAACCGCTGCCGCCGTTGCCTGCCTCAACCTTGATTTCTGCCTCGTCTACGAATTTCATTGTCTGTTTTCCAGGTCATGGCTGTCGGGAGACTCACCACGTCAATGGATACCGATTAACACCGGGTGATTACTATTATTGGGTTCCCAAAACAAAAAAGCCCCGTCGAGTGACAGGGCTTTTCTTTCAATCTTGTTACCAATCAGGCCGTTTCGACGCTTTCCACACTCACAAACTTGCGGCTGTTGGGGCCTTTCTCGGCGAACTTGACGATACCGTCAGTCTTCGCAAACAGGGTATGGTCGCGACCACAGCCCACGTTCTCACCCGGGTGGAACCTGGTTCCGCGCTGGCGAACGATGATGTTGCCTGCCTTGACTAACTGACCGCCGAACAATTTCACGCCCAGGCGTTTGGATATTGAATCGCGGCCGTTATTGGTACTACCACCCGCTTTCTTGTGTGCCATATCAGACTCCTGAACTTATCCTTTGATGCCGGTGATTTTCACTTCAGTGAAATGCTGCCGATGTCCCTGCTTCTTCTGGGAATGCTTACGACGACGGAACTTGATGATAGTTACCTTGTCGTTGCGTCCTTGCTTGAGCACTTCTGCCGTGACCTGACCGCCTTTTACGTAAGGGGTACCGATCTTGACGGACTCGCCTTCGCCCACCATCAGAACGTTATCAAACTTGACTTCATCACCGGCGGCTGCATCCAATTTTTCCAGCTGCAGAACTTCACCTTCTGTGACCCTGTGCTGCTTGCCACCGCTTTCGATTACCGCGTACATACTGAACTCCAAAACCTTCCTGGATGGGATGGTACCCATCTCCACGAGGGGGCGCATTTTACGGGATTGGTAGCCTGTAAGCAAGCGAAACATAAGGGGTTTGCAGCCATCCCCGCGGCACATGAAAAGACCGGATTTCGGAGCCTCGCGAGGAATGTCTACCCTTGACAGGGCCCTGCCGGCTCCCTAGCATCCCCGTTCACTCAAAATCCACTCCATTTCTGAGGCCTGACAAACGAGGCCACAGGGTAAAAAAAGCTCCTGCCGATGTACCAAGAACTGCGCGCCGTCGTCGAATCCGACTTCCTTGCCGTCAACGATTTCATTATCGATCAGCTCTATTCCCAGGTCGACCTGGTGGAGAATATCGGCCACTACATCGTGGAAGCCGGCGGCAAGCGCATGCGCCCCCTGCTGGTCCTGTTGGCAGCCCGGGCCTGTAATACTGGCTCTGACAAGCATGTCCCCATGGCGGCGGTGATCGAATTTATTCACACGGCGACCCTGCTGCATGACGACGTGGTGGACATGTCCACCCTGCGCCGCGGGCGGCCCACGGTGAATGCCGAGTGGAATAACCCCTCCAGTGTGCTGGTGGGCGACTTCATCTATTCCCGGGCATTCCAGATCCTGGTGCAGATTGGTGACATGCGGATCATGGAGATCATGGCCGACACTACCAACAAGATCGCCGAGGGCGAGGTACTGCAACTGATCGCCAAGTCCAACCCGAATTCCAGCGAAGCCGACTACATGCGGGTCATCGAGAACAAAACGGCGATCCTGTTTCAGGCGGCAGCCCAGAGTGGCGCGATGCTGGCAGGCGCAGGCGCGGACTTCGAGGACGCGTTCCGACGCTATGGGCGGCACCTGGGGATTGCCTTCCAGCTGGTGGATGACGTGCTGGATTATGCCGGCGACACAGAAAAACTCGGCAAAAACGTGGGAGATGACCTGGCCGAAGGGAAACCTACCCTGCCCCTGATCTACACCATGGCAAACGGCGACGAGGCCACGAGACAGCTCATATCCCAAAGCCTGTTGGCAGACGAATTGGATTCCCGGACCCTGCAGGATGTGATCGACATCGTAGGCAGCAGTGGTGCACTTGATTACACTCGACAACTGGCAGAACAGGAAGCGAGCGCCGCCAGAGAATGCCTGCAGGCCCTGCCGGAGTCGAAGTACCGGACGGCCTTACTGGACCTGGTGGACTTCGCTGTAGACCGCAGCAGCTAGGACGCTTCAGTACCCGCACCCTGCTTGCCGGGGCACTGTTCTCAATCGAACCAGAATCGACTTGTCAGGAGAATTCCATGGCCATCAGGCAGCTCTTTCTCATCGGTGTGCTATTGCGCCTGCACGGCGACCGGCCTCGGCGGAGGAAGCCCGGAAGACCGGCGACAAAGCATCCAGCAAATGCGCCAGGAAGTATTGGCCGAGTTGTACAACATCAAACCCGACACCCGGGTGCAGATCGGCAGTGCCAGCGGTTATGCCGTGTTCACGAATGCCAACGTGAACCTGATCCTGGCGAGTATTGGTGGTGGCGTGGGCGTCGTCCACGACAACGACGCCAACTCAGACACCTATATGCGGATGGGTGAAGTAGGCATAGGCCTCGGTGCGGGGGTTAAGGACTTCCGTGCGGTTTTTGTGTTCCATGATGATTAGGCACTGGCGCGTTTCATGGACGTGGGCATCTCAGTGGGCGGACAGGCCGACGCCGCTGCCAAGGCTGGCGATCTCGGTGCCGCCGTGGGTGGTGAAGCGATAATGGACAATGTCACGGTCTATCAATTGACCCAGTCCGGGCTGGCACTACAGGCTACGATCAAGGGTACCCGCTACTGGATCGATTCATCCCTGAACTAGTCAGGAAGGGGGTATCGATACAAGCGAATCGATACGAACAAATCGATCCAAACAACAAGACGGCGTATCACGCCGTCTTTTTTATCTGCTCACTGACTGCAGCTTGTCTCCAGTCAACCAGGCGCTGCAAGCACCCGGCTTCAACTACATGGCCGGATAGTTTGGACCATCACCACCTTCCGGCACCACCCATCGAATGTTCTGTGCAGGATCCTTGATATCACAGGTCTTGCAGTGCACACAGTTCTGGGCATTGATCTGGAATCGCTTAGCGCCGGAATCGTCCTCAACCACCTCATACACGCCCGCAGGGCAATAGCGCTGTGCCGGTTCATCGTACATGGGCAGGTTAACATCGATGGGAATGGAGGCATCCAGTAACTGAAGGTGGCAGGGCTGATCTTCTTCATGATTGGTATTGGAGATAAACACCGATGAAAGCTTGTCGAAACTGATCACTCCGTCGGGTTTGGGGTAGTCGATCTTCGGTGATTCTGCAGCGGGTTTGAGCTGGGAATGATCCCGGGATTTATCGTGCAGGGTAATCGGGAACTTGCCCATGAATATATTCTGCTCGATAAACACCAGCGAACTGCCCAGCCAAAAACCCAGCTTGTGGAAGCCAGCGCTGAAATTCCGGGTCTTGTGCAGTTCCGCGTGCAGATCGGAGTTTCTGAATCGCTCGCTGTAATCCGTGAGTTCCTTCGGTGGAGTGTCGTCGGACAGGGCTGCAAACAGGGATTCCGCTGCGAGTATTCCAGACTTCATTGCCGTGTGGCTGCCCTTGATCTTTGCCGCATTCAGAGTGCCAGCGTCGCAACCGATGATAAGCCCACCGGGGAAGGTCATCTTCGGCAGGGAGTTCAGGCCACCTTTAATGAGAGCCCTGGCGCCATAGCTGATGCGCTTGCCACCCTCGAGTGTCTTCCTGATGACTGGATGCTGCTTGAATTTCTGGAATTCATCGTAGGGGCTGATGTGAGGATTGCTGTAGCCCAGATCCACGATCAAACCAAGTGCTACCTGGTTGTTTTCTGTATGGTAGAGAAAGCCGCCGCTGGTGGCCGCATAGGACGCACCGGTCATGGGATAGCCTGCGGTATGCACTACCCTTCCCTCGTTGTGCTGTTGCGGGGGAATTTCCCAGACTTCCTTGAGACCGATTCCGTAATGCTGCGGGTCACTGTCGGCATCCAGCTTGTATTTGCTGATGATTTCCTTGCCCAGGTGACCGCGGCAGCCTTCGGCAAAGATAGTGTATCTGGCATGGAATTCGAAACCGGGCTCGAAGGAAGCCTTGTGCTCCCCTTTGCTGTCCACCCCCATGTCACCGGTGGCCACACCTTTCACATTGCCCGCTTCGTCGTAGAGCACTTCTGCTGCCGCGAAACCGGGAAATACCTCGGCGCCCAGTTCCATGGCCTGTTCCGCCAGCCAGCGACAGAGATTGCCCAGGGAGATAATGTAATTGCCGTGATTGTGCATGGGCCGCGGCACCAGCATATTGGGAAATCGCACGGAGGATTCTGGACCGCCCAAAAAGTAGACGTCATCTCCCGTGACCCGGGTATTAAGTGGGGCGCCCTTCTCTTTCCAGTCGGGGAATAACTCCTCCAGCGGCCCGGGCTCGAAGACTGCTCCGGACAGAATATGGGCACCCACTTCCGAACCTTTCTCCAGCACACAAACCGAGAGTTCCTTACCCCCCTCCTGGGCCAATTGCAGGAGTTTACAGGCGGTGGCAAGCCCTGCCGGACCTGCGCCGACAATGACCACATCAACTTCCATCGATTCGCGTTGCATGCATGAACCTCAGCGGTGTTTCAAAAGTGTGAAGCTGGAACAGGGCCCTGGCAGGTCGCCTTGATCGGCCCGGATCGAGAGCCCGGTATTATCCTTAATTACTCAAACCAGCGCAAAACGCCGCCTGTGGCGGCCTGGGCCATTACAAAATGTCACAAAAAATCAACAATCTGAGACCCAGTTCTGGCCGCTAACTGTAAAACTACCGGCCTTTCTCGGCTACCCTTACATAACGATCCCTTACCCCTGGACAGTCCCGCGCCGCTACTGGGCGATGCACTGGCGGGGGTCACTTTGGAGCAACAACAATGATTTCATTCCCTGCCTCCCGCAAAACCCTGGCATCGGAGATTGTTCTACTGATGGCCCTGCAGGCGAACGCCGCTGCGGCACAGGAAGTGACAACGGATGGCGATGACTCCACAGTCACCTATCCCGCTGAGTATTTTGCCCAATACCAGCCGTTCTCGGTCAATGACATGCTGGACCGGATTCCGGGTATCAACGTGGCCCGACAGGGCGGTGGCGGTAGTGGTGGACCAGGCAGTTCCAGCGGCTCCGGCAGGCGCGGTCTCGGTCTGGGTGGTGACGCCATCCTCATCAATGGTCGCCGCATTACTGGCAAGAGCAATGAAGGCAACAGTCAGCTGAGCCGCATTCCGGCTGACCAGGTCCAGTACATCGAAATCATTCGTGGAACCTCGGGCGACCTCGCCGTGCGCGGTGGCACCCAGGTCATCAATATCGTGCTGCTGGAAGCAGAGTCCCGCTCCTCAGTCGCCTACGAGATCAATTCGGATCAATATCACGATGGCGAAATCAAGCCGGGCGCCAAGATCTCGGTCACCGGTCAGGCAGGAAACCTGGAATACCTGGTGAGCGCCGAGTCTGAGCCGCGCTGGGAGTATCGCACGGGTTTTGAGACCAGCATCCTGCTGGATGGCTCATTGAATGAGACCGTGACTCGCCTCGATACCCGTGACCAGCAGCCGCTGATTCTTGCCACCAATCTGGGCTACCAGTTCTCCAGCCGCGACATCGCGCATTTCAATGCCCAATACGAGGACAATGATGCGCCGGCGTTCACCGATCGCACGATCATGGATCATTCGGTGGATCCGGCGACCGCGAGATTCGAATTTGACGAAACCGGCAACAGCGCCGATTTCTGGGAAGTGGGTGGCGACTATGAGCACACTTTCAGCAACGGTGACCGCTGGAAGACCCTGTTCATCGTGAACCGCAAGGAAGATGACAGCGAACGAAATCGTTACGTGATCGATGGCGGCAACCGCACCAAGGATCTGTTCCTCGATAACTTCAACCGTTATCAGGAACGCATCGTGCGCAGTTCCTACTCCATGGATTTCGCCCAGAGCCAGGCCATTGAATTTGGAGTCGAGCGTGCCCAGACCATCCTGGACTCGACACTGCAACTGGGATTGCTCACCAGCAGCGGCACCCCTTCAGACCTGTTTGGCGGCCTGACGCCGATTACCGATACCGACGCCACTGTTGAAGAGATTCGATATGAAGGTTTTGCCGTACATAACTGGCAACTCAACGATCGGATGTCCCTCGAAAGCACGCTGGTCTTTGAGCAATCCGAGATCAGCCAGAGTGGAGACGTGTCGAAGAGTCGAGACTTCAATTTTGTCCGACCCAAGGTGGATTACAGGTTCAACCTGACCCCTACCCTGCAGTTCCGGGCAACTGTTGAGAAGGATGTCGCTCAACTCAACTTCAATGACTTTACGGCAAATATCGACGGCAGCGACGATGAGCGTGATGCGATCTCCGGCAATGCAGACCTGCGTCAGGAACAATCCTGGCGTTACGAAGCCAACCTGGAATACCGATTCGACGAAGACAACGGCGTCATCAACACCAACCTCTTCTACCATGATCTCGAAGACGTGATCGATCGGGTCAACATCTCAACCACAGACTCGATCGCGTCCGCAAATGCGAATATCGGCGATGGTGAACGCTACGGCATGTCAATCGATGCCAGCCTGCGGATGGCAGTTATCAACATGCCACAACTGCTGATCACTTCCCGTGTACAGGTGGAAGACTCCAGCGTGACAGATCCCTTTCTGGGTATCGATCGTCGCCTCAATCGCCAGGGACGCGGGGATATACGCTTCGGTTTCCGACACGATATGGCGTCAGCACCGATCAACTACGGCCTGAACTTCAATTACAGCATTCAGGACAACCGGGAGGCCTATGACGTGGACAGGATAGAGAGCTATAACTCCGACCCGTTCGCGATTGCATTCTTCGAATACCAGGGCATTGAAAACTTCATCATTCGCCTGGAAGCGACCAATGTGCATGAGAGTGAACGCTGCCGTGTTCGTACCCGCTACACCGGCGGCACGATCGCCACGGGCAACATCAGCGAAATAGAGAACTCCTGCAGCCACAATGGCGAGAAATATGCGATCAAGCTGCGAGGCACCTTCTAGACCTCCCCTGCCCATGCAGGAAGCGATCCCTCCCCCGCAGAAAGTGGCTGGCAAGGGACAACAAAAAACCAGGCATGGTAAACATTGCCTGGTTTTTTTATGGTTCATCGCGCCATTGCGGGGGCTATGATCGCGCGCTGATTGGGGAGGCCACCGATAGTCTCGCTCATGTACTGCGCACGATTAGCCTACCCTGTTTCTGTGACACCGGCCTAGTGCACGTACCACATCACCGAGCTGGCCAGCAGCAACAGCAGGCTGCCCTCTACCATCGCCAACAAACGCTTCCTGGCAGGAGACATCCTGCCCACGTAGCGGTTCACCGGAACCAGTATCTGTCTGTATCTGTGATTGGTCATCGTATGTCTCCAGTCCTTGGGGTTCAGGGATGGCGGTACTGTCTTCACACAGCGCATCGGTGCTGCTCAGCATGTTTGAATGTTTCCCCTTACCTGCTTAGACGATGAAAATCGTAAATGGTTACAGGGAACCAGCATGGCGACCACGGCGGGAAATTCTTAAGCCTTGCCTGCAGCATGCGCCACGCAACATGAACTCAGCATGAAGGCTGGGAAGACCAGGTTCAATTACCCGGGAGGTAAACGAACCTGCCCTCTAAATCGAGAGACAGTGTTCAGCCAGGCGAATGAGGAGAAAACAGTAGCGCCGCTGCCGGCAGATCGACAACCACAGGTGTCAAGGCCTGAGTCGGGGGCGGGAGAGCAGGTTGCACTTACTCTGCCGGTTTGGTGAAGATCATCATGTGCTGCCACGGCAGGAAGTCCAGGGTGTCTGTCCACTCCAGCCCAAACACACTCATCTCCCTCACCGCCTGCACTTCCGTCATCTTGTGCAGCGGGCGTATCGGCACACTGGCATCCTCGCCTCGATATTCCAGCAGGAATATTCGCCCACCCGGGCGCAGGGCCCGGTACAGGCCATCAATCATCTCGAAAGGATGGGAAAACTCATGGTAGGCGTCCACCATCAGCGCTGCATCGATGGAATTTGGCGGTAGATTCGGATCATCCACCTGGCCCAGCACCAGTTCGATATTGCCAACCTCCTCCCGGCTCGCGCGCTCGTCGATGAGCTGCAGCATCTCGGGCTGGATATCGATCGCCATTACCTTGCCCTGTGGCACCTGCCGGGCGATGCGGAATGAGAAGTAGCCGGACCCGGCTCCCACATCGGCAACGACTTCATCGGGGCGCAGGTTCATATTGGCCACGACTTCATCGGGCATCTCCTCCTGAATACGTCCCGGACGGTTCAACCATTCGGCGGCCTGATGCCCCATGACGAAGGAAATCTCTCTCCCCATGTAAAACTTGCCGATACCGGTGGTACGGCGATCGGGATCTTCAATATACCCGGGGTGCTCCGCCGCGCTGAGTGGGTGGCTGAGCAGCAGTGCTGCAGAGAGTCCTGACATCGCCAGGATTTGCCTGATGGTCTTGAACATGATGAATCGCCCCCGCGAACCCAGTACCTGGGCACACTATACGCCTGTAAACTGGCTACCGATAAAGTGAACCGTGCTGAGGGCGATTGTAATGCAGGGGCTATGCGAAATGAATGTCATAGCCGGTGAAGGTAAACAAGGCCCTAGAGCAGCCGCAGCAGCCTCTGGCAAGTGCTGGTATCGGTGATATTGCCAGCGCCCTTGCAGACGTTGCACACATCCTGGTAGGGCTTCTTCAGAATGGACTGTAATTCCAGCAGCGCGTGTTGGGGTGCATCTTTATTTGCCAGAGACATCTTCTACTTCCTCGCAAAAATGAATCGAAACCGCTCCGCTACTTTCTGCCGGCCGTGCAGTCGCCCGGCTTTTCAATTCTTTAACGAAAATTGTCGGGCTTGTGAACAGCATCGCACTACGGGGGTATTATGCCCGGCAAACATGACAAAAATTGTTAACTGCCTCACATTTGCCTCTGATTCTCACAACTTCTCCATATCCTTCTGAATTTGTTATAAATATTCATAAGTGAGCGATTCATGATGCGCCGTGAAGCCTTGTGATAGACTCCCTGCCTTGCCGAGTTGCCGGCCAGCCGTCGGCAGCCACCGTATTCCCAGGCCCTGCACCCGGAGGGATGCAGTTCACTGGCCAACGAACAAAGAAGGAAGCTGAAAATGAGCAGAGTTTTGGAAGGCATCCGTGTCCTAGATTTTGGACGCTATATTGCCGGACCCTACTGCGCCACATTGCTGGCAGATATGGGAGCCGATGTCATCCGCATAGAGAAAGTCGATGGCTCAGAGGATCGCTATCTATCCCCGGTAACGGCCAAGGGTGACGGTGCGCTCTTCATGCAACTGGCTCGCAACAAGAAAGGCCTGACCCTCAACCCGATGAAGCCTGAAGGCCAGGAAATTGTGAAGAAGCTGGTCGCCACTGCCGACGTGGTGGTGGCCAATCTGCCGCCCGACACGCTCAAGGCCATGGGGCTGGACTACGACAGCCTGAAGGCCATCAAGCCCGACATCATCCTCACCATGATTTCAGCCTTCGGTCGTGGCGGCCCCTATGAGTACCGAGTCGGCTTCGATGGTCTGGGCCAGGCCATGTCCGGCAGCATGTATATGTCCGGCACGCCGGAACAACCCGCGAAAGCCTATGCGCCTTTTATCGATTTCGGTACCGCATCCCTGTCCGCCTTTGGCACCATGACCGCGCTGTTCGAACGGCAGAAGACGGGACGGGGGCAGATAGTGGAGGCCTCATTGTTCAACACCGCACTCACCATGATGAACGGCACCGTTATCGAACAGGCTGCCATCCAGCGCAATCGAGTTGCGACCCTGAACCGTTCCCAGACTTCGGCACCCGCCGATACCTTCAGGACCAGGGATGGCTGGGTGCTGGTGCAATCCGTGGGTGGCCCCCTGTTCAAGCGCTGGGCAGACCTGATGGGCGAAGATCACTGGCTGGATGATCCTCGCTTCAAAGACGATATCAGCCGCGGCGACAATGGCGAGGTGATATCCGCACGCCTTGCAGCATGGTGTGCCGAACGAAGCACGGAAGAAGTGCTCGCCGCCATGGAGGAAGCACGCCTGCCTGCGGGTCCGGTCATGTCACCACAGGAAGTACTCGATGACCCGCATATTGCTGCCAAGGGACTGTTCCAGTACACACAATATCCTGGCCTGCAAACACCTGCTCCCCTGATGAAGACACCGGTGGAATTGTCTGCAACCCCCGGCGAGATTCGACATCGTGCGCCGGAGTTGGGAGAGCACACAGAGTCCATCATGGAAGAGTTGGGTTACTCGGCGGAACAGATTGCCGATCTCAGGACCCGCCGCATTATCTGAACGGCAGCAACTCTCAGCCAGGTCAATCATCCAGCCCCGGCTCCAGCCTCCCGCGTGCAAGGCATTTCCTTCGACGCGGGTTGTCGGTTAGTCTGTAGCTCTCGCTAACCACAACGGGCACCGGCATGACTTCCAATTATTCGAGGGAAAAAGAAATACACACGAACACCAGCAGCCGCCGCGACTTCATGCGCAATACCGCCGCCTTGTTCGCCGCGTCGGGAAGCCTGATCCCGCACCTGGCCCAGGCCCAGGATGCCGGCGAAGACTACTGGCACATGGTACGCAAGCAGTTCGCCTTCGGTGAAGACGCCGTTCCCATGAATGCAGCCAATCTCTGCCCTTCATTCCGGGCAGTCACGGAAAGCATGGCCCGCCACACCGCCGACATTGATTTTGACTGCTCTTTCAACAATCGCGCGAAATACTCTGATCTGCTGGAATCCTGCAGGGGTCGCATCGCCGGGCAGTTGGGTGTCAGCGCTGATGAAATTGCCCTGGTGAGAAACACCAGCGAGGCAAACAACACCATCAACAATGGCTTACAACTGGATGCAGGCGATGAGATTCTGCTCTGGGACCAGAACCACCCGACCAATAATGTGGCCTGGGAAGTGCGAGCCCGGCGCTTTGGCCTGCGCCTCAACCGGGTCAGCACGCCGCAGGCGCCGCGCAACAGACAGCAACTCGTAGACAGTTTTGTGTCCCGAATGGGCGCCAATACCCGAGTTCTGACCATTACCCACGTATCCAATCTCTCCGGCATCCGATTACCGGTCAGGGAACTGGTCGAGGAAGCACACGCCAGAGGCATCTATGTTCACCTCGATGGCGCACAATCCTGGGGAGCCCTGGATATCGACCTGGCAGAACTGGACGTGGATTCATACAGCGCCAGTGCTCACAAGTGGTATATGGGACCGAAGGAAGTCGGCCTGCTCTATGTCCACAGTCGCAATACAGACCGTATCTGGCCCAGTGGCGTCGCACCCGGTTGGGGTGACGATGCGGAAACAGACCTGGTGGGTGCTCGCAAGTTTGAATCCCTGGGGCAGAGAGATGACGGCGCACTTGCTGCGCTCGGTGTGGCTGCCCAATTTCACGACGATATTGGACCTGCGCGCATCGAGCAACGGGTTCGTTTCCTCGCTCAGCGACTGAAGGCTGGCATCGCCGATGCCGGTCACGAGCTGGTCACCCCAATGGCAGCAGAGTTAAGTCATGGTGTATGCATTACCCGGGCCCCCGCGGGCCAGGGTGGCACCCTGAGCAATCGCCTCTATGAGGAGTTCGGCATCGCCGGGGCCGCTACCGGTGGCATTCGACTCAGCCCAACGATCTACAACACCACGGAACACATCGACAGGGCGATAGCTGCAGTCAAGGCACTACTGGCCTGACACGGTCGCGACAATTGCTGTTACCAGTCGATTCTCAGACCGTCCCCATCAAAAACCCGAATAATAAGAGACACGAGAAACATGAAAGGCACGATACCCTTAGGCACAAGACCCTTGGCAGCTAACCGGCTGTGTACGCGTGGCATTGGCACGCTACTCGCCACGCTCTCATTGCTGGCCAGCATCCCGCTACTCGCCGCCGAACAGGAATTCCTGATGCCTGGCAGCGTGCGCGAAGTCGACATTCCCGCAGACATCTACCGGGATTCCTGGGCCCGACTGCCGGAAGTGAAAAGGGAGCAGCTGGACAGTGACGGTCAGCGCGCATTCGACACCTATGTAAGACCCGGCACTGGCTATGGCAGTGGGCTGCGCGGCCCCATCGGCATGTGGATGCACAGCCCGGCGCTGGCCGAGGCCACCTTCGACCTGCGCGAGCGGGTGCGCTATGGCACAGCGAAAGACCAGCGGCTCACCGAACTCGCCATCATCTCCACCGCCCGCGAGATCGACAACCAGTACGAATACAGCGCTCATGAGCCACTCGCCGTTGCTGCCGGACTGGAACAGGAGATAATCGATGTCGTGCGTTTCCGCAAAGACCTCGACAGCCTCGGAAACATAGACGGTTTTGGTCGCACAGAACAAACCATCGTCCGTTTTGCCAGGGAAGTAATCAGCGAAGAAAAAGTGAGCAGTGAGACCTTTGCCGAGGCACTGGACATATTTGGCCCCGAGGGTCTGATGGACCTGGTAGGATTGATTGGCTATTACAACTATGTCGCCATCACTCTCAAAGCCTTCGATGTGCAGCGCCTCCCAGGCACCGAACTCCTGCTCCCACAAAGAGTGGAATAGTCAGCGCAGCACGCCAGGCAGGCTCACAGCGCGCGCAGGAATGAAGCCATTGCCGCATTGGTCTGCTGCGGTGCTTCCTGCTGCACCCAGTGCCCGATACCCGGAAACAATTCCACTCCACGCAGATCCGGCACTACCCGCCCGCTGGCCGCTGTCAGCTGTTCCTTACTGGCCCCATGGATCACCATGTCCTTCTCACCGGCAATAAACAGTGTCGGGATGCGCACGACTGGATCGAGGTCCGCCGTGATCTCCCAATTTCGATGCAGGTTTCGGTAATAGTTCACCCCTCCCCTGAAGCCAGAGCGGCTGAACTGGTCTACAACATACGCCAGATCGTCCGCGCTTAGCCACGACGGCAGTCCTTTCGGCGCACCGAGCCGACCGATCCAGCCCCCGGCGGAGTGATGCCGATCAGCGATGACAGGAGCCTCACGCGGAGAATCCGGAGAAAGATAGAGACGGCTAATGATGCCATGGGGATCGGCATCGTATTCTTTCTCAGCGATTCCGTCAGGCGCATTGTGATAGAGCATGTAAAAGAAATTCTCGCCATGGCGTTTGCGGTAGCTCTCATAGAGTGATTCAGCTGGCCTTCCCGCATAGGGCACACTCATGGCAATCAGGGCGCTGAATCGACCGGGATGAAACAACACAGCATGCCAGGCAACGATAGCGCCCCAGTCGTGACCGATCATGATTGCCTGCTCCTCACCGAGGGCATCGAGGATACCGGCCATGTCATCACTCAGACTTCGAATATCATAGGCTTGCACTTCAGCCGGCGCTTCGGTCTCACCATAGCCACGCATGTCAGGCACAGCCACTCGATACCCTTGTTCAACGAGAAAGGGTATCTGATGGCGCCAGTTGTACCATGACTCGGGCCAGCCATGGGCCAGTAGGCACAGGCGGCCATCCCGATTCTCGCTACCCGCCATGGCTATTCGCATGCGAATGCCATTGGCATGAATGGTCTTGAATTCAACTCCCGGCAAGGGACAGTTCTCTGGATCGGGCATGGCTGCAAATTGCTCCTAATTAAGTTTCTCTTCGCCTGACGCAGTTCGATTGAGGACCTGGCGGCCGCCTCAATTGCAGGCTTCAATAACAGATCTGCGGCAAGGCTATCATGTCCGACTCCGGCCTTAGCAAATACTTTTGTTACACCGATTTACTGGTTATGCTGCGAGCAGGAAGTTCCTGGCAGGCCCGTTGCCAGACACCACAAGGCTAAACCCCAGCAAGTCGAGGAGAGCTGATAATGAAAACAAGAGGCCGCATACTACTACTCACAGCACTGCTGCTCGCATTCTCCGCCCATGGCCAGGATGTTCGCATGTACAACACAGCGAAGACCAAACTCATGGCCGGCGGCCAGGTGCTTGGCGGCACGGTTGATACATCTGACCCGGACGTCTACTGCGCCATGGCCAACGCGGGATTTGATTTCATCTGGATCGAGATGCAACACAGCCCGCTCAACTATACGGATGTCGCGCGCTTGATTTGGGGTTGCGGGGATGCCCCCGCTGTACAATTAATCCGCATACCAGACGCCACCGAAGGAGACATCCAGAAAGCGGCAGATATTGGCGCTCTCGGCATCATAGTCCCCATGGTAGACACCGCAGAAAAAATGGAAAACGCCGTGCGCTTCGCAAAGTATCCCCCGCTGGGTCGACGCAGCCAGGGCGGCGGTCAATACGGACGACTCTGGGGCAGTGATTACCGGCAGACCTGGAATGACAACCTGATGATCGTGGCTATGATAGAAACGCAGGAGGGAGCGGCTGCCGCCGATGAAATCGCGCGCGTCGACGGGGTCGATGCCGTTTTCGTCGCCAGTGGCGACCTGGCCAGCTTCAGTGGCCAGCGCCAGGGTGATCCTCAATACGAACGACTGGTGAGTCGCATCAAATCGGAAACAGAAAACGCCAACAAATTTGTCGGCGGCCCCTCGGCCTGGATGACATCACGGGAAGGCTACCAGCTGTTCCAGGCGCCCAGTGTCACCAGCCTGATTCGAATCGGCGCCCGGGTCACCCTGGAACAGGCCGATCCCTGTCGCTTCCTGCCCTCCGGTGCAACGCCGGTTGCCGGAGAAAACCCCTGCCCGTGAATCCAACTCGGGGACTGAGACGTCCAGGCTTGGCCAAGTGCAGCTAAAAATCCGCCGTACAGACCCGGGGAGTAAACCCTAGTCTGGCACCCGATTGCCGGCGATGTATACCTGTTGTATCGTCCTGGAATTCAGGATATCAGCAGCCGGATTGCCGTCCAGAATAGCGAAATCTGCCCAGTTGCCCGGCTCCAGGGTACCGATATCGCTCATGCCCATGCACTGGGCTGCCACACCCGTCGCCGAACGCAGCGCATCCAGTGGCGACATGCCCGCCTCAACCATTAGCTGCAACTCCAGGTGTTCGAAGTAGCCCTGGAATCGCGCCGGGGGACCGGTATCCGTTCCCATGGCGATAGGCACATCGGCTGCGTGCAGGCTGGCTACATTGCCGAGCGCGACCTCGAGTCCCTGCTTGTACAGTTGCGCCGAACGGCTACTGGCCATCCGGCTCATGCTTTCAGGCGTCTGCAGTTCGGCCAGCACCGCGCTATCCGCCTCCTTTAAGAAATAAGGATCGGAAAAAAAATCGGGTACGTCTTCATAGACAAAGGTGGATACTTCCCTGGTCAAGGTCGGTATATAACAGACCTCCCGTTCCCTGACCCTGGTGATGAATTCATCATCCACTGGCAGATCCCTGATGCTGTGCGCGATGAGATCGGCGCCCGCATCCAGCATGTATTTGGCGTCTTCCAGGTAAAACAGATGCACAGCCACTGGCAGTCGACGGAGATGTGCCTGGTCCACCAGTGCATCGAAGAGGGGCTTTGGCAGCTTTTGCGTGGCACCGAGATTGTCATCGAGTCGGGTCTTGATGAAGTCTGCACCGAGGTCCGCGTTCTGGTTCACCCGCTGCCTGATCGTACTCTCATCGTTGCCGCTCACCACCGTTCCGGCCACGTAGAGCCTGGAGCGGTCGAGATCCTGCGTAAATTGCTCATTACGCAGTCGAAAACCCGCGTCCTCATCGCCACCGAGGCTGAACACCGTGGTGATACCGTATCGCGCGTACAGACTCAGCTGTCGCAGCAGATTTGCCCGGCTGTATTCCCCGTTCGCATCGAGGCCGACCGTCGCACCCACATGGCCATGGGCATTGATAAGCCCGGGCATGATGTACTTGCCACTCACATCCACCACATCGGCATCCGCAGGGACCGTTACCGCATCCCGGGGCCCCACCGCCCGTACCCGGCCATCGGTGACGACCAACACAGCATTGGACAAGGGATCGGCGTCGGTGCCATCGATCAGGGTGGCGCCGACGAAGGCGATACTGCCCTCATTGGCCTGGCCTGGCAGGCCGCTGAGAGAGAGTACCAGCAGGAGCAGGCTGCGTTTTATTGTTGTCATGGGGTCTTCCTCCTGTGGTTATTGGAGAGGAATTGTGTGGAAATTGCAAGGTGGGTGGAATTGGGGTGGGGCGGGAATCGGCTGCATGAGCCATACAAAAAAGCCCGCTGTTGCGGACTTTTACGGGATCAGTGCAGGGCACGATTGATTCAGAATTTGCGTGGGCGCAAATTCCTCACCCGCCTACAGGGATGTAGGTGTGCCAGAAATCGCCGGGAGCGATTTCGGCCCGGGCAGCCTTCGGCTGTCTGCAGCGCTCTCGCGCCTTTCGAACGAGCACGTGGAATCGGCTGAATGAGCCATACAAAAAAGCCCGCTGTTGCGGGCTTTTTTGTATGGCGCACCCGGCACGATTCGAACGTGCGACCCCCTAGTTCGTAGCCAGGTACTCTATCCAGCTGAGCTACGGGTGCGTGCTGATCTGGTGAATTACCGACGCCAGGGCCGGCCACAAAATCAAGGCCGGGTATTATAGCGAAATTCCTGATATTTCATAGCGATATGATAATTTGTTGTTAAATTCCCGGTTTCCAGCCCCCCGCCTGCTGGGATACCATTGAAAAAGGCATAGTAGTTGAAGAGTAGTTATGCAAAACAAGCAGTTATGGCTGGATCTCATGAGAAAATTTGGCCCCACAGTCGCCGCAATTGTCATCATGTTCTTTGTCACCCGGGTCCATGCGGACTACGAAGACGGGCTGGATGCGCTGTTCAAGGGCGATTACCAGACAGCTATCCGTGAATTCACCCTCGCCGCCGATGCGGGCCTGGATCTCGCCCAGTACAATCTGGCGATCCTCTACTACCTCGGCCGGGGGGTCGAGCAGGATATGGAAAAAGCCTTCGCTTTGACCCATGCCGCCGCCCAGCAGGGGCATCTCGGCGCCCAGGCTAACCTGGCGAGCCTGTATCTCGATGGCTCAGGGGTAGCGAGCGATGTTGATCAGGGAATTGCATGGTTCAGCGCTGCCGGCCGCGGCGGACATGCGGACTCGGCGCTTACCCTGGCCAACATGTACTATGACGGGAATCCAGTTGAGCGAGACCTGGTATTGGCCCACTCCTGGGCCAGCATGGCTCAGTTGTATAAACACGACGAAGCGGCCGCGCTGCTCAGCAAGATTGAACGTCGCATGGCTGCGGAAGAAATGAGCCAGGCTCGCCGCCTGTTTGCCCGCTGGCAGATCGAGCCCCATTCCCTGCCCGCACACTGATAGCCCCATCACCGTCCTCGACTCGCCGAGACACTGGATGCAACCGGATCATCCACCGAATGTCGATCCCTTGCTCATACAGGATCTTAAAATGGATAACCAGCACAGCGACTCATTCACTACCCTGAGTCAGTTCGGCACGGCGCTCGATATCGGCATGGAGGAGTTATTGATCGAGAGCTATTTTCCGGCAGATGAAACCACCCGGCGCTTTGTCCTGCACGCGCAAAACTAGTTCGTTGCCGCCTGTTCCTGGGCCAGCTGCTGCCGTGCCTGACGCAGTCTGAGCTCCAGATGGGCGTCCCAGCTTTCCGGGTCTACGAAGGGATGCGGATCGCCATCCTGTCTCTGCGCCAGCCTGTCCCGGCGCTCGAAGATTTCCCCCGGCATGGGATGACTGGAGACGTGCACTTCAATATCCGGCAAGGTCTGCATCCGCTCAATGCTGTCGACATACATCTGCAACCTGTCTACGCCGGTGAAGTTGATACCGTCACCCCCGA
The DNA here is from genome assembly GCA_038134565.1 of Pseudomonadales bacterium. GTDB lineage: Bacteria > Pseudomonadota > Gammaproteobacteria > Pseudomonadales > Pseudohongiellaceae > UBA9145. The sequence continues at coordinate 134,016 of JAYPVK010000005.1, forward strand.
ACAGCATCGCCGTGTGCGGGTAGCCGTTGTCGTACACGGTGAAGATCGTGGATAAGACGCCCGGCGTGTGCCCCGGTGTCTTCATGAAGCGCAACCGGGTTCGGCCGAGATTGAGGATGGCACCATCGCTCGCCGACAGATGCCGAACAGGTTTGGGATACTCGCGAAACACCGGAGGCTGCTCCGTCATGGCCCAGTCTTCTTCTGTCATCATGGTGACCGCGGCGAATTCCTGCTGAAACCTCAGTGCACCACCAACATGATCATAGTGCGCGTGGGAGACGATGAGATAACGCACGTCATCCGGGTCGAAGCCCAGCTCACGGATTCCCTCGATGGCCAGGTCGGTAAGCTCATCATACATGGCATCGAATACGATCAGCCCCTGATCCGTCACCAGCAACCAGGAAGACACCCACTCCGCGCCAATATAGTACAGGTTGTCAAATACCTGGAAAGGTGCCACCCGCTGCTGCTCGGGATCGTGCAGATCGCCATCATCCTGGGCGAAAAGCGACTGTGCAAGTAGTGAGAGCGACAGGGCAAGAGCGAGGTGAATCTTTTTCATAGTGGGATCCTGAAGACGGTGGTGCCGGAAGAGCAAGTGAAATTGCCCAATATCTGGCAATCGATTTTATATACAAAAAAGGTGTGGATTAACAGGGTGTGACACAATCGAATGCGTTTATGTCGGCAAGAGCTCAGATATCGGGCTAACCTGCTCCAGTGTCAGTAGGAACGAGGCAAGCCCAACTCGTGCTCTGCCAGGAAGTTCAGGATCATTTCCTGGGTAATGGGAGCAAGTTTCATCAGTCGCGCCTCACGCCAGTATCGCTCAACATGAAACTCCCGCGCATAACCAAAGCCACCATGGGTCTGCAGGGCCTGGTCCGCCGCGAAGAAGCCCGCCTCTGCCGCCAGCCATTTGGCCATATTCGCCTCCGCCCCACAGCGCTGGCCCGTATCCAGTAACCAGGCCGCCTTCCTTACCATGAGCTCCGCAGCCTGCAGGCGTGCATGAGCCTCAGCCAGGGGAAACGCAATACCCTGATTCTTGCCAATGGGTCGATCAAACACAATCCGTTCATTCGCATAGTTCACCGCGCGCCTGATTGCGGCTTTACCAATTCCCACGGCTTCCGCCGCAATCAGAATCCTTTCGGCGTTTAATCCGTCGAGCAGATAGCGGAAGCCACTGCCCTCCTCTCCCACCCGGTCTTCTGCCGCCACCGGAAGATCGTCGAATACCACCTCGCAGGTTTGCACCGCATTGCGACCCAGCTTGGGAATCGGGGATATTTCCACCTGGGGCGTCTGCAGTTCCGCCAGCAAGAGGGTCATGCCATCGGTCTTCTTTTCCACCTGCTGTTTCGCCGTGGTGCGAACCAGCAGCAGAACCCGCTGGGATTCCAGGGCCTTGGTCGTCCAGACCTTGCGCCCCTTCACCAGGTAATGATCACCCTGCTGGCGTGCAACAGTCTCGATCGATGTGGTATCTGTACCGGCGTTAGGTTCCGTAACACCAAAGGCGACCTGTAACGCGCCGCTGGCAACCGCCGGAAGGTATTTTTCCTTCATGGCATCGGAGCCATGATTCACGACCGGGTGCATTCCGAATATGGATAAATGAAGAGGCGTGGCACCATTCATGGCGGCACCGGAGGCCGCCACTTCTTCCAGCAGCACGGCAGCTTCCTGGATACCCTTACCCGCACCGCCATATTGTTCGGGAATGGCTATGCCCAACCAGCCGGCGCTGGCCATGGCATCGAAGAACTCTCCAGGAAACAACTGTTCACGGTCGTGGCGCTCCCAGTATTCATCGGGAAAATCCTTGCACAGCCGCGACACGGCCTCCCTGATCAGCAACAGATCCTCGCTCTCAGAAAAATCCATAGGGAAAGCGCTAGCTCGTTTGCGCGGCCACCTGAGCGGCTACCGCGAGTATCCTGCGTGCCCGCTTCAGGTGGGCGACATCGACCATGCCACCGCGAAAGGAAAATGCCATCTTGCCTTCTGCCTCATTCTCTGCGAACGCAGCCAGCAATTCCCTTGCCTCACTGACTATCTCTGCGGAAGGAGTGAAAGCCTCATTCACGATTTCAATCTGGTCAGGATGTATGGTGAGCTTGCCGGTGAATCCCATCAGCGCCGCATCATGACATTCCTTGCGCAAGCCTCTGGTGTCCTTGAAGTCCACGTAGACCGAATCGATAGCCTGCACCCCGGCGGCACTGGCAGCGAGCAGACAGGTAGCACGAACGAAGCGAAAAACGTCGAGGTAGTTACCCTGCTCGTCTCGCTTGGCGTGTGAACCCAGGGCCGCCGCAAGATCTTCAGCACCCCAGGTAATCCCCGCCACCCTGCCATTGCCAGCCATCTCTGGCAACTGGAAAACCGCCTCCGGCCCCTCTGTCCCGATTAGCAGCAGCGAAACCGATCCCCTGGAGAGGCCCTGCGCTTTCTCGGAGGCCGAGACCAGCTGATCGATGGCATCGACGCTCGCGCGGGTAGCGACCTTAGGCAGTACCAGGGCATCCGGGCGAGCAGCAACGATGGCCTCCAGGTCTTCCCTGCCCCAGGGCGTATCCTGGGGATTGATACGCACCAAACATTCCTTGCCATTAAAATCGGCGTCCTGCAGCCAGTGCACAATGGCATCCCGGGCGGTCGACTTGTTGTCTGCCGTTACGCTGTCCTCCAGATCGAGTATCAAGCCATCGGCAGGCAGACCAAGTGACTTCACAAACATTCGCTCGTTGCCACCCGGCACAAAATGCAGCGATCGACGAAGGCGGGGGATATCCTCGACCGAGTCAGTCATGGGAGATTTTTCCTTCGAGTTTCATTTTCAGCTTACTGCTCCCTGTTTCAGCATCATGCCTTTACGCAGGCAATCACACACGAGCTCATCTCGCTGGTTATAGGCCCGATGCTGGAACCACACGATACCACGATCCGGTTTTGAACTGGATTCCCGCTTATCGGTCACCGTTGTAGTAACCCGCAGGGTATCCCCGATAAAAACCGGGTGCGGGAATTCGGTCCGCTCCATGCCCAGATTACCCAAGGTGGTACCGAGGGTCGTATCGCCCACGGACAAGCCGATGGTCAGGCCCAGAGTAAAATAACTGTTCACAATGATCCGGCCGTAGGCCGTCTTCGCCGCAAATTCAGCATCCAGGTGCAGCGGCTGAGGATTGTGGGTCATGGCGCAGAACATCAGGTTGTCGGATTCGGTAATGGTCCGATGGGGTTGATGTTCAAACACCTTGCCGATTTCCAGCTCCTCAAAATACTTTCCACCCAATCTTCTGCTCCGCGTCACTTAATGAAACAAGCATTGTAGTGGCAACACAGGCGACCATCCATTACATTTACCCCCTGATAGAGGAAGCCACAGAACTATGAGTGATTACGATGTAAGGGCATGGATCGGCCGTCAGCAGCAGCTGACCGACACGATCGACTGCAATAGGGCAAAGGCCATGTCTGCCATGTTGGACGACCCCGGGTATGACTTGAACCCCGGCGCCCCGCTACCCCCCTTGTGGCATTGGCTGTATTTTTGGGAGCCAAGCCAAAACCGGGGGCTCGCCGCCGATGGCCATGCCAAACGCGGCAGTTTTCTGCCTCCCATCGAACTGCCGCGCCGTATGTGGGCCGGTGGCGAGCTGGAGTTTCTCCGCCCCCTGACCCTCGGCGCAGAGGTCGAGCGAAACTCGCGCATCGAGAATATCGAGAATAAAGAAGGAAGAAGCGGCAGCCTGAGTTTCGTGACTGTCAGCCATGAGATCAGCAGCGAAGGCAGGCGCTGTATCCGGGAGAGGCAATCTATCGTCTACCGGGCTGCGGCCAGGCCATCAGCGTCAGGCCAAGCGCCGTCCCCGGCCCCCGCTGGCAACTTGCCTCCCACACCCACAGCTGATTTCTCCCGCGAGATGCGCGCGGACCCGCTGCTGCTGTTCCGTTACTCCGCCCTCACCTTCAATGCTCACCGCATTCATTATGACCGGGGCTACGTGACTGAAGAGGAAGGCTATCCGGGATTACTGGTACATGGGCCATTGTTAGCGACCCTGTTGGCCGGACTGGCCGTCGCGAAATGCTCACAGCGCCGACTGAGCCGATTCGAATTTCGCGCGGTCGCACCCGTATTTGATCTCGAACCATTCCAGCTCTGTGCCAAATACCCAGATGCAAGTAGCAAATCAGCACTCTGGGTCGCCAATAACAGGGGTGACATCTGCATGAAAGCCACGGCCACTATGACATCTTGAAGGTTCTTTATATCCGCTGCTCTGTGCTAGAATTCCCTGCGCCGGAGAGATGGCCGAGTGGCTGAAGGCGCGCCCCTGCTAAGGGCGTATAGGTTAACCCCTATCGAGGGTTCGAATCCCTCTCTCTCCGCCAGATTTCCCTTCACGCCACTTCACCCGACTTTTTTGTATCACATAAAGCCCTGTTTTTTGGGTATTTTTTGTATATAACACTGCTTCACACTTCACCGCGATGCTGCTACCTTTTGGGTATTATTTTGGGTACTGGAGCATCACTCATGGCTGGTCTTTATCTGCTAACCGATGCCGAATGCAAAGCGGCTAAACAAAAAACAAGGTCACCTATCTCAATGATGGCGGTGGTCTGCGTCTTCGAATTCATCCTAACGGCAGCAAAACTTGGACCCAGAGGGCGCAATTTGCCAGCAAAGAGAAAAATTAAGGCCTGGGCACCTATCCCGCTGTCACACTCACCATCGCTCGCAGCAAGGCACAAACCAATCGAGACCTGATTAGCCAAGACAAAGACCCCGTAATCATAAAACGGACCCAGCGCGCCGCCTTGGCACAACGCAATACAGAAAGCTTCGGGGCCATCGCCCGAGAGTTGTGTATTTATCCATATCCGCGTTTTACTCTTTCCTTAGACATTAGAATAACGTTTTTGGCAAGGGGTTCGGGATTGGATTGCGCGGCGGAGAGTGTCGTATCCACTTTTCTATCCAACCAACCAAGATATTTCTATCAGATTTCATATTTACCTCTTTAGTACTTCGCTTGATTGCGGGCGTACAAGCTGGTGTCAAATGCCCAACTCCTAAGGGGAGTCACTCCTTAATACCCTTCAAAAGCGGCGCTCAGAAGCCCATCATAGCCATCTGCACAGACAGTTTCGCTCTCGTAAGCCCCGGGCGCTCGGCAAGTATTTCGTCCATTAGGGCCTCTCTAACGCGACACACAGGCTCCTCTTGACCATCCGGCTGTATCGGTACACCAGACCGGGATAGGCCGCTCAGGGCGTTGTTAAAGCTTTCCGTTGGGTCTACGTCGTTCTTGTCCTTCATACGCTTGCTCCTAGCTCAAGTCCCATCGATCGATTTCAATAACCTCATCCGGGTCTCGTTTTGCGATTCGATCATCATGCACCGTTAGTCGGATTTTGCTCCCCATCTTTTTAGCTTCCCGATTTTCCTGTATGACAAGTGGCCCATCGGAATTGGATTCATTATTCAGGTGGACTGAGAGGTATCTGAGTGGTAGCCAGAACACTGAGTTCAGTACGTTCTTGTGCTCAACCTTTGCTACTCCTTGCTCTACGAGGTTTTCAGGCCAATCGGGATAGCCAGAAGTTTCCCAGTGTGCGAGTTGCATCGATCTGTATTCGATATTCTCTTCCTCTGTTCTTCGGGCGTAAGGTTTATTTTCTAGCCGGCTCATGATTTCTTCATCGAAATATCGGGCACAGTATTGGTAGCAAAGCACTTTTCATCCTTCTTTCTTTTTCTGTTAATTCTGATCGCTTGTATATCTGAAAAACCGCCATTTCATTGTCTTAGCGCGGTTCGCTTCGAATTGAACAATATCTGCCGCGCAACCCAGTCCCATTTCCCGCCACTGGTCTTCGTCGAGGTTGAAACCCACCTGTTCAAAATAGGCTCTCAGTTCCTCCACTTCATAGGTGCCGCAGTATTCACGGAAACTCAGGGACTCCTCCTGGGAGCAATACAATTCCCACAGGGTGCCTTTTTGGATTTTTTTGACCCAATAGTTCGTCACCCAGCTTAATCCGGGCGCGCCGGAATACCAGTGCTCGCCAAGATCAAACACGCGTTTTCGTGATCGTTGCCCTTTCGAGCAGTAGTTAGGATGTTTCGAGATTGAAACGATGTTTTTAGACATTAAAAAACCCCCAGTGAGTTAACTCAAAGGAGGCC
>JAYPVK010000006.1:0-136633 GCA_038134565.1 Pseudomonadales bacterium
ATGCCGGCCTGTCACGCCGGAGGTCGCGGGTTCGAGTCCCGTCCGGTCCGCCATTATTCCTTACCCCAATTCCCCGAGTCTTCTCTCGCGCCATGCCCGGCAGTCTTGAACGTGAATTCAATCCGCCCGGGCTGGATCGTGTCGATCATCCGCTGCTCAGCGCGCGCGGTGTCTCCCTGCGCATGTTACGTCTCGATCAGGTGCATCCGCTCGTCAGCGGTAACAAGTGGTTCAAATTGGCGGCAAACCTGGCGGCGATTCGTGATTCCCGTCATGACACGGTGTTGAGTTTCGGCGGGGCCTGGTCCAATCACCTGGTCGCCCTCGCTGCCGCGGGAAAGAGTCTGGGCTTTCGCAGCATAGGCCTGATTCGCGGTGAGATCCGCGAGCCGCTGAATCCGGTGCTCGCATATCTCCGTGAGCAGGGCATGGTGCTGGCGCCTATTTCCCGGGAAGAATATAGAAAGAAGCATGATCCGGACTTCCTCGCTAGTTTGCGGCAGCGCTTCGGAGAGCATTACCTGTTGCCGGAAGGGGGTAGCAATCGGCTGGCGGTAGCAGGCTGCAGACGCATCGCCGACTATATCGACTGGCCGGTTGCTGCACTGGGCTGGGCAGAAGCCCCCACGCAAAGGCTGGTGGTCGCCGCGTGCGGCACCGGTGCCACACTGGCCGGTGTCATTCACGGGCTGTCAGGCCAGGCCCGCCAATACCCCGGCCTTCAGGTACGTGGCATTTCGGTGCTCAAGGCGCCGGGCTACCTGCAAGCCGAGGTATCGGGCTGGTTGCAGCAATTCGCTCCTGTGGCGGCGCCCGACTGGTGCGTGCTGGATGATTATCACTGCGGTGGCTACGCCAGATCTGATGCGCGATTGCGGGAGTTCATGGCCGACTTTGCCCGGTACAGCGCCATTCCTATTGAGCCCGTGTACACCGGTAAAATGCTCTATGCGCTGTTTCAGGAGGTCGTATCCGGTGCTATTGCGCCCGGGAGTGAGGTAATCGCCCTTCATAGCGGTGGCCTGCTACCTTCAGAAAGAGCTGCAAAAACAGTAGGATAGTTGCTTTATTAGCACAGCTAGCTGGTCGGCATTCCGCTTGCTCTTTGTGGTAAAAATTCCCACAAACCTCTAGAATGGCGGCAAATCCTCAACACCGGTCCAGACCGGTTCATGAAGGCGCTTCTCTACTATGATCCAGTGCCGTAATGCCCCAACGCTGAGTTCCAGGCCGGTTAGCTGCCTGCGTTTGCTGTTGCTGGGTCTTTGCCTGTTGGTAGCGCCGATCTCAGTGGCGCAGCTGCCGCTGATCGAACTGGGCTCCGACGCTTCACGCTACCTGGCAGTCCCGAATGGTGCCAGTGCCGCGTCATCTGTGCGCCTGGCCAGGGCACAACTGCGGGTACTGCCGGTCGGCGGGCAATTCACGGTACAGCTGGGAGACGGACACCGGATAGTCCTCACCGTGAGAGAACGCAGCAACTACCTCAATGGTGACCTGGGTATCAGTGCCCACGGTGCCCAGCAGGGAATTGCTTACAGTCTGACCCTGACGGTGGGCCCAGTGAGCTTGTTCGGACATGCCAGTGTCGGTAGCGATGTCTGGCAGATCGAAGCGGTGGTGGAAGGAGATGAATACCTGGGGTGGGTCTATCAGCCACGAGGCCTGCCTGGGCAATCGGCTGGTTTGCAACAGGACTACCGGATACCGGCCGACACTGTGAAGAAAGCCCGACGCCTGCCGTCGACCAGCCAGATGCAGATCAGCCCGTTGTTGTCCGGGAATCAGCTTGTGCCGCAAGATAAATCGCTGGCGGCCGGTATCGATGGTGTTCATGCAGGCAATCTGGCCATCAGTCAGCTGTTCAATCCGGATCCGGTAGTTGTTGGCGAGTCCAGCGATGTCCATATTCGGGTACAGAACGTCGGCTCGGAAATCCATAGCGGGCTCACTCTGGAGCTGTATTTCCTGCTGGAGGACAGTCAGCTGCTGAACGCCGACAGCAATTGCAGTCAGCAGACGAGTCTCTCGCTGCAGCCTATCCTGTATTGTGTGTTAGGCGATGTAGGGCCGGGCCAGACAGCTACAGTCAACCTCAGTGTGCAAACGTCTGCCTCCTCCCAGCCCTATTTAAGCAGCAGTGTGCTGGTGGGCGAGCTTCGGCATGACCACTTCGTGAACGTGGTAGAGGATGTGCGTCGTGACAGAGACGCCGATGGCATCAGCGATTTCAACGAGCAGCTGCTTGGCACAGATCCGCTGGACGCCGCCTCCGTCGACTATTCGATCACGACTATCGACGTCATGTCCCTGTACACCGAGGGAGCCCGGAACGCCTATGCCTATGGTGTTGAGACCCGGATCAATCAGTTGATAGGTGTTGCCAATCAAATCTATCGTGACAGCGGCGTCGCCATCAGGCTGCGTCCTGTGCACCATGAACGCGTGGACTACAATGACACGGATGATATGGATACCGCGCTAGACCACTTGATGGATTCCAGTCATCCGGCCTTCGCCGCGGTGCCAGGCTTGCGGCAGCGCTATGGCGCCGACCTGGTGATGTTGTTCAGGCCCATGGAGCCCACTGCCGATCGCTGCGGCCTGGCACCCATTGGCGGTTTTCGCAGTAACGGATACCTGGACGTGGCGGTAGAATCCGCCTTCGCTTTCTCCCACATCGCCATCGATTGTCCAATTGATATGGTAGTGGCCCATGAGTTGGGTCATAACATGGGGCTTGGTCATTCACATCTGGAAGATGGCTACGGTGGCAGTTTTCATTTCTCTACCGGTTACGGTGTGGACGGTCAGTTCACCACGGTGATGGCCTATCCCGGCGCGTTTAACACTGAGACACGGGTGGCCAGATTTTCCGATCCGCTCGCGTCCTGCCTGGGCTTTCCCTGCGGTGAAGATGCAGATTCAGCATTCGGAGCCGATGCGGTGCAGTCGCTCAATCTGGTCAGGCACCAGGTCGCGAACTACCTGCCCACCACCGTTCCCGACCTGCCAACGACCTCGGTGACGGCACTCAGCGGTTCAACCAAGGCGCAGATCGCCATCGCCGCCAGCAAAGACCAGGGGCTGAGTTTCGGTAATCGTTTTTCACCCGAGGACCTGGTGGATATCACGGCAAGCATCACAATCGACCCCGGGCATGTGGGGCTGCCGGGAAGCATTCATGTCTTGGTGGGAGAGTTCGGGGCGGAATCGCTGTACCAGGTGAGCGCGGATGGTCAGCTGGTGCAATGGGATCGTGAGTTGTCGAACCTGATTCCGGTTGGACCCACCCGAATCCTGCCTGCGGAAGAGCGCCTGCACTTGCTGGATAGATTCCGCTTCGATGCCAGCCTGGTGGGCCGCAGACTGGTGGTGTACGTGGCCTACCAATTGACCGCCCAGGGTGACCTGATCTATACGGATGCACCGTTGAGTTTCGAAATAGTCGGCGGGGCGGCGACTAACTAGGCTGCTGTTCTGCGCACTGGCAGGCTTACAGGCTTCCGTCTACCTGGTCCTTGGGGAACAGGTGTTTGACGTCGTATATCACGCAGGATTCCTTGCCCAATTCCCTGATGCGTTCGATCCCCATGTCGGAGAACTCCTTGTGTGAGACAGCCAGGATGATGGCGTCGTAGGCACCTTCTTTCGGCGCAGCAACCGACTGTTCGCATTCTTCCGGGTCGATCCACGGATCGTAGACATCCTCTTCGGTGTTATAACTCTGCAGGGTAGATACGATATCCACGACCCGGGTGTTGCGCGTGTCGGGGCAGTTCTCTTTAAAGGCATAGCCAAGCACCAGGATCCTGGAATCGATTACATGAATACGCTTGGCAAGCATTAGCCTTACCACCCGTTCTGCAACATGGATGCCCATGGAGTCGTTAATTCGGCGTCCGGCGAGTATAACCTCGGGATGATAGCCTACCTGCTGTGCCTTGTAGGTGAGATAGTAGGGATCCACGCCGATACAGTGGCCGCCCACTAGACCGGGGAAAAATTTCAGGAAGCTCCATTTGCTGCCGGCGGCTTCCAGCACTTCCTTGGTATCGATGCCGAGCTTCTCGAACAGAATTGCCAGTTCGTTTACCAGGGCTATATTGAGATCGCGCTGGGTATTCTCGATCACTTTCGCGGCTTCGGCCACCTTGATGCTGCTGGCTTTGTAGGTGCCGGCAGTGATGAATCTGTTGTAAAACTCATCGATCAGGTCCGCGGCCTCTGGTGTGGAGCCAGATGTCACTTTAACTACGGCTGAAAACGAGTGGGCCATGTCGCCCGGATTTACGCGCTCTGGTGAGTATCCCACGTAGAAATCTTTATTGAATGTAAGCCCGGAGAGTTCCTCCAGAACCGGAATGCAGTCTTCCTCGGTGTCGCCGGGATAGACCGTGGATTCGAAGATGACAATATTGCCCTTGTTCAAGCGCTCCCCCACCAGGCGGGTAGCCTTCAGCACGGGAGTCAGGTCTGGCTGATTCTGCCGGTCGACGGGGGTAGGGGCGGTGATGATGTAGATGTCGGCATTGGAGGGGCTGGCAGGCACATCACTATATGTCGCATTGGTTTCCTGCAGCAATTCCTCGGTGGTAAGTTGCCGGTTGCGATCCATGCCCTGGTTGATTTCCTGTACCCGGGTTGTGTTGATGTCGAAACCGACGGTGAGAAAATGAGCGGCGATGGCGTGGGCGAGGGGAAGGCCTACATAGCCCAAGCCCAGGACGGCAACCCGGGTGTCCGGGCCGAGAGTTGGCATTGTCATCAAGTACTGTCCCTGTGTTGCTCGTGGCGGGATTCTGCTGAATTGAGCGCAAGGTATCGACCTCAAATTGCGACCGCCAGCGAGCGCCGGGCTTCCCCGTGCCATGCTATACTGCCCTCAGTTTCTGGCGCGGCGACCCGGTTTGGCACTTCCGCAAGGGAAGCTGCAACCGACAGGGTCAGTACGCAATGAGACAACAAACGAACAGGCGGGAGAGGGGCCTTGGTGCCGCTCGAGAGAGAATCTGAAGCCATGACGCAGTTTTCCAGAATCGGCATAGTCGGCAGGCCAGATCACGAGGGTGTGGTAGATACTGCGCGACGCTTGTTGAAATTCCTGCGCGAGAAGAAGCGGCAGGTGATAATGGATGATGTGACTGCGAAGCTCGCCGGCGAGCCAGACTCTGAAGTGTACCCTCGTTCGGAGTTATCAGGACACTGCGATCTGGTGATCGTCATTGGCGGGGACGGCAGCATGCTGGGCATGGCCAAGTTCATCGCCTCCGATCAGGTTCCTGTAATCGGTGTGAACCGGGGCCGCCTGGGATTCCTGACGGATGTCCTGCCGGATGAGATTGAGGAACAACTATCTCTGGTGCTGGAAGGATCATTCAGCGTGGAGAAGCGATTCCTGCTGGAGGCGCAGTTACGCCGCGCCGGCGAGGTGGAAGCGGTAGGGTTTGCCTTGAACGATGTCGTGTTACATCCCGGCCAGGCGGCGCAGATGATCGAATTCGAATTGTTCGTTGATGACCGTTTCGTCTATAGCCAGGAATCCGATGGCTTGATTGTGGCGACACCAACCGGCTCGACGGCCTACGCCTTGTCCGCCGGTGGCCCAATCATGCATCCCGACCTGAACGCCGTGGTACTGGTGCCCATGTATCCCCATTCTCTCAGCAGCCGTCCCATTGTCATAGACGGGGATAGCGAGATGCGGCTGGTGGTGGAGGCCAAGGAATCCCTGCAACCACATCTCAGTTGTGATGGCGACATACGCTACAGCGTGAAGGCCGGCGACGAGATACTGGTGCGAAAGAAGTCGGTTCCCCTACAGCTGATCCATCCTCCGAACTACAGTTATTACCAGGCCTGCCGCAGCAAGCTGGGCTGGGGTAGTCGCCTGGTGCGCGAGGATGATTAAGGTTGCAAGCCTGCCTATAAGCGTCGATCTCCAGCATTTCAGCCAGACTCTCCTGCAACAGGGTCTGGATCACAGGATCAATGAAGAGTCAGGACATCAGGTCATCTGGGCGCATTCCGAAACCGAGGCAGAACTGATACGGCGAGCATTGCTGGCCTGGTCACAGCAGGAGGTCAGGGATAAGCCCCAGGCTGATAATCTGCAGGGCAGGGGGTTTGATCCGGGCCTGATCCTGCTTCGCGGAATCACCGGCTTTCGCAGCAGTCCCTTTACCTGGTTGCTGGTGCTGGTCTGTGCTGCCGTGGCGGTACTCAGCGCTCTCGGCGAACGACTGGCACCCGTGGCGGGCCTGTTCTATCCCTTGCTGCCGAGTGATTCCCTGCTGGCCTTGTTGGCCGGAATCGACAGTCCGCGAGTGTTTCTCAGAACCCTCACGCCGATGTTCCTGCACTTCGGCGAGTTGCACCTGATCTTCAACATGCTGTGGCTGTGGTACATCGGTAAACAATTGGAGGCATTGCAGCCCCGCTGGCTTTTCTGCCTGCTGGTAATTGTCACTGCCTTGGTCAGCAATACGACCCAGTATCTCGCCATAGCCTATAACAATTTTGGCGGCATGTCCGGGGTCGTCTACGGCCTGGTGGGTTATGCCTGGGTAATTCATGCCTTCATGCCACGCAGTGGACTGTTGCTCAACAACACCATGTTTGTGTTCTTTGTTGTTGCCCTGGTGGCCATGGAGGTCCTCGCTTCATCCCTGATCGCGACTGCGGCCCACGTCAGTGGCCTGGTCTCGGGCCTGATCATGGGCTTGCTGGTAGTGGCGTTCTACCGCCTGGTGCTGAAGCGTGAGGTCATGGGCAAGTCTGCGCTGCGGGAGTAATATAGTCGGTTTATGTTGATGAACTACTTTTCAAGAGCACTGGAGGCGCGGGTCTGACGATGAGCACGGTTATGACAGACGATCTTCTTGCCCTGCTGGAGAATCCACCGGACAGTGTCGCGGGTCTGGTCGCAGCGATCAGTCCGGCCATCTATGGGAATCTCAAATCCGCCATTGAGCTGGGAAAGTGGGACGATGGTCGCCGTTTGGAACGCGCACAACTGGAGCAGTGCATGCAGTTGCTTATCCTTTACGAGGCGCAGGCGCTGCCGGAAGCAGAGCGAACCGGTGCCGAACTCAGGAATGATTGCAAGTCAGCAGGTGCGCCGGGCAGTGCCGCTGTCGGAGAAAGCGGCGTAATCCGTATTCTGGACAGTGAGTAAGCCTGCCAGCGACCTATAGCCACACAGGGGATAAGACAGTGAAAGCAGTAGCCAGGGGAATTTTACGCAAGATGGCCAGCAGGCTGGAGAAGCCGGTGAGCTATAGCATGCGACTCGGCGACGAATCCCTGCCTCTGAATGCCCAGCTGGATAAGGAGCTGCGGCTCAGCTATACCGGCGATATCTATTGCGTGCATTGTGCGCGCAAGACCAGCAAGAGTTTTAACCAGGGCTACTGCTATCCCTGTTTCCAGAAACTCGCCCAGTGTGATTCCTGCATCATCCATCCGGAGAAGTGTCACTTTGACCAGGGGACCTGTCGTGAACCGGCGTGGGGCGAGAAATACTGCATGCAGGATCACATCGTCTACCTGGCCAATTCCTCCGGTCTCAAGGTGGGCATTACCCGCGCCACCCAGGTGCCGACTCGCTGGATAGATCAGGGGGCGACCCAGGCGCTGGCGATAATCCGGGTGCGCAGCAGGTTGCAGTCAGGCACCCTGGAGGTCATGTTCAAACAGCACGTGGCAGACAAGACCAACTGGCGCGACATGCTGAAAGGCGATGCCACCAGCCTGGACATGATGACTGAAAAAGATCGCCTGCTGAATGAATGCCGCAAGGAGATAGCCGAACTGGAAGAGCGTTTCGGTTTCTTCGCTATCAGCGTGCTCAATGGCATAGAGCCTGTGACTCTCGAATACCCTGTACTCAGTTATCCCGAGAAGATTGCATCCTTCAATTTCGACAAGGAGGCGATAGTCGAGGGGCGACTGCAAGGCATCAAGGGCCAGTACCTTATTTTCGACAGCGGCGTCATCAATTTGCGTCGCTTCGGTGGCTATGAAATCGAACTGAGCCACTAGCTAACCCACCAGATAAACACTCCCAGAGAAGTACCCCATGAAGAACGCCCAGGCCAGAACGACCTACCTGAAGGACTATCAACCCCCGGCTTTTCTGATCGAGACCACGGATTTGAGTTTCGATTTGTATGAGGAACATGCGCGGGTAGAGTCCAGTCTGCTGTTGCGCCGCAATGATAACGAGAATATCACGCCGAGCGACACGCTCGTGCTGCATGGGTCCAAGCTTGTGCTGGAGAGGCTGGCGCTCAATGGCCGGGAATTGCGCGAGACTGATTACCTGATAGAGGAAGAGACGCTCACCATTCCTTGGCTCAGCGAGCTGTTGGGAGGCGAGCCAGCAGAATTTGAACTCAGCTGTACTACCCGCTTGCAACCGCAGAATAACACTACCCTGGAAGGCCTGTTCAAGTCCCGTACCATGTTCTGTACACAGTGCGAGGCAGAGGGCTTTCGGCATATTACCTACTACCTTGACCGGCCCGATGTCATGTCACGATTTACCACCAGGATTGCTGCCGACAAGGCGCTCTATCCGGTTCTGCTGTCCAATGGCAACCGGATTGCCAGTGGTGATGTAGAGGGAGATGCTTCCCGGCATTGGGTGAGCTGGGAGGATCCTTTCAAGAAGCCCAGTTATCTCTTCGCCCTGGTGGCGGGCGATCTTGAGCACAAGGACGATGCCTTCATCACCTGCAGCGGTCGCGAGATCAAACTTCAGATCTACGTGGAAGAGAAAGACCTGGACAAGATCGATTACGCCATGAGTTCCCTGAAGAACGCCATGCGCTGGGATGAAGAGGTCTACGGTCGCGAATACGATCTGGATATATTCATGATCGTCGCTGTTGACGATTTCAACATGGGCGCCATGGAAAACAAGGGGCTCAATATTTTCAATACCTCCTGCGTGCTGGCCAACCCCGCCACCACCACGGATTTTTCTTTCCAGCGTGTGGAGGCGGTAGTTGCTCACGAGTACTTTCATAACTGGTCAGGTAACCGTGTAACCTGCCGCGACTGGTTTCAGTTGAGCCTCAAGGAAGGCTTCACAGTATTTCGCGACTCCGAATTCTCCGCGGATATGGGTTCGAGGACCGTCAAACGGGTTGATGAGGTTGCCTTCCTGAAGACGGTTCAGTTTGCAGAAGATGGTGGCCCAATGGCGCATTCGGTGCGACCTGACTCCTATATGGAGATTTCCAATTTCTATACCGTGACCATCTATGAAAAAGGCGCAGAAGTCGTGCGCATGATTTCCAATCTGCTGGGGCCTGAGAATTTCCGCAAGGGCAGTGATCTCTACTTCTCCCGGCACGACGGTCAGGCGGTGACCACGGAAGATTTCGTGAAAGCCATGGAAGACGCCAGTGGTGTAGACCTCAAGCAATTCCGGCGCTGGTACAGCCAGGCGGGAACTCCGGTGCTTGCTGTGACCGATAGCTACGATGCTAAAGCGCAGGAATATGAACTCGTGGTGCGACAGAGTTGCCCGCCGACGCCGGGGCAGGCGAAAAAAGAGCCGCTGCACATCCCGCTGCGACTGGGCCTGTTGCGAGCCGATGGCAGTGAATACCCATTGCGTCTGCGTGATGAATCGAGCACTGAATCTGCCACAGATCGGGTGTTCAATATCATCGAGGCGGAGCAGCGATTGATCTTTACCGGTATCGAAGCGCCGCCGGTTCCTTCCCTGTTGCGCAGCTTCAGTGCCCCGGTTCGCCTGAAGTTTGACTACTCGGCCGAGCAACTGAACTTCCTGATGGTCAATGACAGCGATGGCTTCAACCGCTGGCAGGCAGGCCAGGATCTTTCTATACAGGTTATGGATGAGATGCAGGCGCAACGACGCGAGGGTTCAGAGCAGCAGGTTCCCGATATACTCATTCAGGCCTGCACCGGCGTACTCCAGGCGCTGAAGAAGGATCCGGCAATGGACCTGGCCATGGTCGCCCATCTGCTCACCTTGCCCGCCGAGGGTTTTCTTATCGAGCGTGCTGGTGTGGCAGATGTCGATGCCATACACGAAGTGCGTGACCGCGTCGCCAATGCCATTGCTGCCGCATTGCAGGCAGAGTTCGCCGACTTGTATGAGCGCCACGTTCAACAGGGCGAATTCGCCGCCGATGCCGCAGCGATGGCGCAGAGAGCCCTACGCAATTGTGCGCTGGCCTACCTGGTTAGGACCGGGTCGGAGGAATGGCTGGACAGATGTCAGCAGCAATTCCGCAGTGCCAATAACATGACCGACAAGATGTCGGCCTTGCGTGCGCTGGCCTACAGCAAGTTCGAGAAGGGTATCATCTACGCAGAACAGGCGCTGGGAGAATTCTACGAGCAATGGCAGCACGAGGCGCTGGTCGTGGATCAATGGTTTATCACCCAGGCGCTTCGGCCTCACGCCGATACCCTGGGCAAGGTTAAGCGGCTGTTGTCACACAAGGCCTTTTCTCTGAAAAATCCGAACAAGGTGCGTTCCTTGATCGGTGCCTTCTGTGGCCAGAATCACGTAAATTTCCACAAACTTGATGGCAGTGGTTATGAATTCCTTGCGGACCGAGTGCTGGAACTGGATGCCCTCAACCCACAAGTCGCCGCGCGCCTGTTGACACCGCTGACCCGCTGGAAGAAATACTGCAGTGAGCGTCAGGCCCTGATGCAGGCCCAGCTGCAGCGTATCGGGTCTTCCGGGGACCTGTCCCGGGATGTATTCGAAGTGGTGGAGAAGAGCACGGTATAGACTCGCTCGCGAGTTTCGCCTTGGATTCCAGGCGGCATGGGCTATAGTTAAGAATAGCCGGTGAAGCATGGCGTGGCGTCTGCCGACCTCGCTGGCCCGGATTTAGAGCAAGCTGGTATTCCAAGGGAATGGAATCATAGCATACAGTAGTCAGGCAATCGAATTTGTTAGGCAGAGCATGTTGACACCAGTCAAGCGCGCCCGTGGGCGCCGGATGTCTTTCATTAGCCACGGGGGTGGTTGGGGCGTTCCTGTCATTGCTGCCAACCGTGCCTCTGGTGTCACTGGCCGGGTTCTGCTTCGCTCGTTCTTCGGAGACGTTGCATAGCTGGTTGCTGGCCCATCGTTACTTCGGACCCATCATCGAAAATTTCGAGGCAGGAAAGGGCATACCCCGGCGCGTGAAGATGCGTGCAATTACGGTTCTGTGGCTCAGTATGGGTCTGTCGAGCTGGGTAGTCGGTCGCCCCCTGTTGATCCTGATGTTGATCGGAATTGGTCTGGCAACCAGCACTTACCTGTGGCGTTTGCCGGAATACCAGACCACGTCCTGATCCAGGTCTGGCCTGACGGTTTCTCCGTCAGGCTACATCCTGAATACTGGTCAGAGGAATCTGCTTCGCTCTGTCCGCCGCTTCCTGGAAGCTTTGGATCTCGCTGAAATTCAGGTAGCGATAGATGTCTCCCTTCATGGTATCCAGGGACTTCATGTACTCCATGTACTCCTGCATGTTGGGTATCTTGCCCAGAGCCGAACTCACTGCCGCCAGTTCTGCCGACGCCAGGAACACGTTTGCGCCCTGACCCAGTCGATTGGGGAAGTTGCGGGTAGACGTTGACACTACCGTGGAGTTAGGCGCGACCCGGGCCTGGTTACCCATGCACAATGAGCAGCCTGGCGTCTCGGTACGGGCGCCGGCCACGCCGAAGATGTTGTAGATGCCTTCCTCGGTCAGCTGGTGCTCGTCCATCTTGGTAGGTGGTGCTATCCACAGTCGAGTGGGCAAGGGCGGTTCTATCTGCTTCAGAACCTCTGCGGCGGCGCGGAAATTACCGATATTGAGCATGCAGGATCCGATGAAAACCTCGTCGATGCCAGTGCCGGCAACCTCGGACAGGGGCTTGATGTCATCCGGATCGTTGGGGCAGGCCAGCAGCGGTTCGGTGATCTCGTTAAGGTCGATCTCGAACACCTTGTGGTACTCGGCATCGGCATCGGGTTCCATCAGTTCCGGGTTCTCCAGCCACTGTTCCATGGCCTGGGCGCGACGCTCAAGGGTGCGGGCGTCCTGGTAACCGTTATCGATCATCCAGCGCAGCAAGGTGATATTAGACTTGAAGTACTCGATGATGGGTTCCTTGCCGAGGCGGATGGTACAGCCGCCTGCGGAGCGTTCGGCCGAGGCATCGGAGAGTTCGAAGGCCTGTTCCACTTTCAGATCGGGCAAGCCTTCAATTTCGAGGATGCGGCCAGAGAAGATGTTCTTCTTGCCTTTCTTGGCGACAGTGAGGTCGCCGGATTTGAGGGCCGCGTAGGGAATTGCGTTCACCAGGTCTCGCAGGGTAATGCCTGGCTGTAATTCGCCCTTGAAACGCACCAGCACCGACTCCGGCATGTCCAGGGGCATGACACCGGTGGCCGCAGCAAAGGCCACGAGGCCGGAGCCTGCAGGGAAGGAGCAGCCGATTGGGAAACGGGTATGGGAATCACCACCGGTGCCCACCGTGTCAGGCAACAGCATACGGTTCAGCCAGGAGTGAATGATGCCGTCACCTGGCCGCAGGGCGACACCGCCGCGGGTATGGATGAAGTCTGGCAGAGTATGTTGGGTCTCGATATCGACCGGCTTGGGATAGGCCGCAGTGTGACAGAAAGACTGCATTACCAGGTCGGCGGAGAAGCCCAGACAGGCCAGGTCCTTGAGTTCGTCCCGGGTCATGGGGCCGGTAGTGTCCTGGCTGCCTACTGTTGTCATGCGGGGCTCGCAATAGCTGCCGGGCCGAACTCCGGCTACGCCGCAGGCCTTGCCGACCATCTTCTGGGCCAGGGTGTAACCCTTGCCCGTGTCAGCCGCCGTCACCGGGGCCCTGAATAGGGTCGAGGGTTCCAGCCCCAGGCATTCACGGGCGCGCTGGGTTAGCCCACGGCCAATGATCAGGGGGATGCGACCGCCGGCCCTGACTTCATCCAGCAGCACATCGGTCTTGAGTTCAAATTCGGTGACCAGCTCGCCGCCATCGTGGCGGGTGATCTTGCCGTTGTAGACATCGATATCGACAATATCACCGGTATTCAGGCCATCCACATCGCATTCGAAGGGCAGTGCGCCGGCGTCTTCCATGGTATTGAAGAAGATAGGGGCGATCTTGCCACCGATACACACACCGCCAGCTCGCTTGTTGGGGATATAGGGAATATCGTCGCCGGTGTGCCAGAGTACGGAATTGGTTGCCGATTTGCGCGAGGAACCGGTGCCCATCACATCACCAACCAGGGCAACGGGGAAACCTGCTTTCTCGAGCTCCTTGATCTGATCGCCGGCATTGGTCACACCCTCGCGAGGATTCTTGTACATGGCCTTGGCGTGCAGGGGAATATCCGGACGCGACCAGGCATCCTGGGCCGGCGACAGGTCATCGGTATTGGTCTCGCCGGGCACCTTGAAGATACTCACGGTGAGCTTCTCGGGAATGGCGGGCTTGCTGGTGAACCATTCGCCTTCAGCCCAGGATTCCATCACTTTTTTGGCGTGGGCATTGCCCGCCTGCATCTTCTCCGCGACGTCGTGGAAGGCATCGAACATGAGCAGGGTATGGCACAGCTCGTTACCGGCGGCTGCGGCCAGTTCGGCATCGTCGAGCAGGTCCACCAGGGTGGCGATGTTGTAGCCGCCCAGCATGGTGCCCAGCAGCTTGACTGCCAGCGCCTTGTCGATGAGTGGTGAGCTGGCTTCGCCTTTGGCGATGGCTGACAGAAATCCGGCCTTCACGTAGGCCGCTTCGTCTACTCCGGGTGGTACCCGTGTGGAGATGAGGTCGACCAGGAATTCTTCCTCGCCGGCGGGTGGGGTCTTGAGTAATTCAATGAGTTCGGCAACTTGCTCGGCATTGAGAGGTTTGGGCACGATGCCTTCCGCGGCACGTTCCTCTACATGTTTTCTATAGGCTTCTAACACTATTACTTCCTCATGATGGGTGCTGATAAGTGACACGCTCAGGGTAACGAGCAATACGCCCTTGGGCGCGCGCTGTCGTATTCACTTACAGGGTGTCTTGTCAGCAGGCTGACAACTCCAGCTTGCTTACCGCTTCGCTGCCTTGCTGTTGCCTCGATGACTTGTGAGAGCCGCGCGGGGTTCCAGTTCGCCGTCGGTGCCGCATGGTTTCTTCAGGTGGCACAAGAGGCTCACACCCGGACTCAGCCAGTGCTTATCACTTTTACTGGCTCCCAAATCCTGCACAGTGCGGCTGGGGACCTGTCAGAGATAAATCTCATGAGTCGGCGCGGGCCATCGACAGAAGGCGCTAATTAACTGCTGGCAGATGGTTAAAACGCGGACGTATTCTATTGTAAAACCTGCAAAAAATCCAGTTGAGTCGGGCGCTGTACCGGGTCTGCAGCGGCTCGAAACGGGGCCCGGGGCATTGAGATTTATAATCAGGCACGCCGCTGTCTCCGACAGTTTACAATTGCATGAATCTTGTTAAAGTCTCTGCCCTCTCACCCGAAACTAATCAGGGAGAGCGTTGTTGCTTGCTGCACTTTCTGCTGCTCGCGGAACCGGGCAGGACTCCTCTGGACCGAAATCGACCAGGTATCGTTTGACTTCATGGCTGTGAAATCCAGGACACCCTGCATTGGGATTTGCTCTACGACCTCCTTGGGTGACACCGTGTGTCGTGGTTGCAAGCGCTATGCCTTCGAGGTCATTCAGTGGAACGGCTACGACGATGCGGCGAAGGTGGCGGTGTTGAAACGCGCCGAGAAGCTCATCGTGCAAATCCTGGAGAACAAGTTCCGCATATTCTCTGTGCCGAATCTCAAGCTCGGGCTGGAGCAGCGCAGCGTGCCGTTCAATGAGTCGCTCTCTCCTTACTGCTGGCTGCATAATCTGCTGAAGAAAAATCACGGCAAGATTGACGATCTCAAGCACTATGGCGTCTATGCCTTGCCCGAGTATGCCCAGCTGGGTATCGAAGAGTTGTCAGAGTTGATCGAAGAGGAACTGATCCTGCTGTGTGAAGCCCATCTCGACCGTTACCTGACGGATGCGCCGCAAATGGGCGGCAGGCTGCAGGAAGAATCAGGCTAGGCTGGCTGCCCCGGCTTCCCGGCTAGAGCGGGAAATGCTGCAGTGACAGCTTTCCGTCCTGCAATTGGGCAAACCAGCCCTGTTTGTCCCAGTCTCCCAACACCATCCGCACAGCCGTTTCATGACCGGCGATGGGCTGCTGCAGGGCTATCTCGTGGCGGGCAGGGCGGTGGGTGTGCCCGTGAATCAGTTGCGTCTGCTGCGTATCCTGCAGCAGTTGCACCACGGCAGACGGATTCACATCCATGATACCCATCTCCTTGCCGGCGGTAGCTGCCTGACTCTGGGCCCTGGCCTGGCGCGCGAAGTCACGCCGTGCCTCCAGGGGTTGGGCCAGGAATCGGGCCTGCCACTGGGGCTCGCGGACCATCTGGCGAAATTGCTGATAGTCCACATCATCGGTGCACAGGCTGTCGCCGTGCAGCAGCAGAAACTCCTCCGCACCGCTGCGCACCGTGAATGGTTCGGCAATGAGGTTGGCGCCACAGAGGGTCGCGTAATCCTTACCGAGCAAGAAGTCGCGATTGCCGTGAATGAGATGGATCTTGCTGCCTGTGCTTGCCAGTTGCGAGAGTGCATCGGCGATCTGCCTGCTCAGCTCCGTGACTTCATCGTCACCGATCCAGACTTCGAACAGGTCGCCGAGAATATAGAGTTCTGTACAATCGCCCTCGATGCGCCGGAGGAACTGCAGGAAGGCCGCCGTGATGTCGGGGCGGGCCTCCTCGAGGTGCAGGTCGGAGATGAAGAGCAGGCGTTCGCTCAAGACGCTTCCGCTTCGATCACCTCGACGGACTCAATGACCACATCATCTACCGGCACGTCCTGATGACCGCCTTTTTTGGTAGTGGCGCAGCCCTTGATCTTGTTTACCACGTCCATGCCATCAACCACCTGGCCGAATACCGCGTAGCCCCAGCCCTGGTGTGATTTGTCGCGGTGATCCAGAAACAGGTTGTCGCTGACGTTGATGAAGAACTGCGAGGTGGCGGAGTGTGGATCCGGTGTCCTGGCCATGGCCAGGGTGCCGGTGACATTGGAGAGGCCGTTGTCCGCCTCGTTCTGGATGGATTCGCCATTTTCTTTCTGCTGCATTCCACTCTCGAAGCCGCCACCCTGAATCATGAAGTTGTCGATCACCCGGTGGAAGATCGTGCCGTCATAGAATCCTGATTTCGCATACTGCAGAAAGTTTTCGGCGGAGTTGGGTGCCTTGTCGAAGTCCAGTTCGACCTTAATGGCACCGTAATTGGTATTGAGCACGATCATAGTGAGTTCCGGGAGTTAGATTGGGTAGTGATTGCCTGTTGGAGGACGGGCTATAATACGGGTTTTGTTGAATCCTAGAAAGCCCCGGCAGCCCGACCCTTTCGCAGTCTTCAATTCTCAGATGCACTCGCCGAAGCCCAAGCCGCCACTTGTTTTTCGAACCTGAAATAGATTTATGACAGACTCTGATAAAGCCACCAACGAGCCAGGGGCCACAGCGGCACCGTCGAATTTCATTCGCAATTTAATCGCCCAAGATCTCGAGTCCGGGAAGCATGGTGGCCGCGTGCACACCCGTTTTCCTCCCGAGCCTAATGGCTATCTGCACATTGGTCATGCCAAGTCCATCTGCCTCAACTTCACCGTGGCTGAAGAGAACCAGGGCTTTTGTAACCTGCGGTTCGACGACACCAACCCGGCGAAGGAAAGCCAGGAATTCGTAGACTCAATCAAAGACAATATTCGCTGGCTCGGATTCCAGTGGCACGGCGAAGTGCTCTTCTCGTCCGATTATTTCGACGAGCTCTACAACTTTGCCGTGCAACTGATCGAGTTGGGCAAGGCCTATGTCTGCAGCCTGAGCCCGGATCAGGCGCGGGAATACCGCGGCACCCTCACCGAGGCGGGCAAGAACAGCCCGGATCGAGATCGTTCCGTTGCGGAAAATCTGGATCTGTTTTCCCGCATGAAGGCGGGCGAATTCGAGGATGGTGCTTACAGCCTGCGCGCCAAAATCGACATGGCTTCTCCCAATATCAATATGCGGGACCCGGTGCTGTATCGCATACGCCATATCGACCATCACCAGACCGGCAGTGCCTGGTGCATCTATCCCACCTATGACTATACCCACTGCATCTCCGATGCCATCGAGGGCATCACACATTCCCTGTGTACTCTTGAGTTTGAAGATCATCGCCCACTGTACAACTGGATACTGGAGAACCTGGATCTTGAGTCTATTCGCAAGGTGAGCGATCTGGCCGCTACGGACTACGAGTATGTGCTGCCGGAGCAGACCGAGTTCGCCAAGTTGAAACTCAATTACACCGTCATGGGTAAGCGTAACCTGCGCACCATGGTGGAAGATGGCACTGTGGCGGGTTGGGACGATCCACGCATGCCCACCTTATCGGGTCTGCGTCGTCGTGGGTTCACCCCGGCTTCCATTCGCAATTTCTGTGAGAGTGTCGGCGTCAGCCGCAGCGAGAGCGTAGTCGACCTGAGTATGCTGGAATTCGCAATCCGGGATGATCTGGACAAGAATGCCGCCCGTGCCATGTGTGTGCTGAACCCTCTAAAGGTGGTCATCGGCAATGTGGATTCCGAAATGGAACTGGATATGGCCAACCATCCCAAGGAGGAATCCTTCGGGCGACGGAAGGTACCATTCGGCAGGGAAGTGTATATCGATCGCAGTGACTTCGAAGAAGCGCCTCCACCCGGATTCAAGCGTCTGGTTGCCGGCGGCGAAGTGCGGTTGCGTGGCTGCTATGTCATTCGTTGTGATGAGGTGGTGAAGAACGACGCCGGAGAGATCGTGCAACTCAATTGCAGTGCCGACCTCGACACTCTGGGCAAGAGCCCCCAGGGGCGCAAGGTCAAGGGAGTGATTCACTGGGTTTCGGCAACACACGGCGTGCCTGCCACGGTGCGCCTGTATGACCGCCTGTTTAATGTCGAGAAGCCGGAGTCGAAAGAAGTGGACGATTACCACGCCGTGCTCAACCCCGATTCACTGCAGGTGATTGAGGGCGCCGTGGTGGAGCCATCGGTACTGGCTGAGGGCAGTCCGGCTAGTTTCCAGTTCGAGCGAGAAGGCTATTTCTGTAAGGATTGCGTCGAGCACAGCAACGAGAAGCCAGTTTTCAATCGCACCATTACACTGCGTGACTCCTGGCAATCCTGATGAGCAAGTTTCAGCAATCGAATATCCCGACATGAAGATATACAACACCTTAAGCCAGAAGAAAGAAGATTTCACGCCCAGGGTGCCCGGCAAGATAAGCATCTATGTCTGTGGCATTACTGTGTACGACTATTGCCACCTGGGTCATGCCCGCATGCTGGTGTGTTTCGATATGGTTGTGCGCTATCTGCGTTTTCGTGGCTTCGATGTGAACTATATCCGCAACATCACCGATATCGATGACAAGATTCTTAATCGCGCGCAGGAAAATGGCGAACCTTTCACCGATGTCACCGATCGATTCATCAAGGCCATGCACGAGGACGAGGCGGCGCTGTCTATCCTGCGTCCGGACGAAGAACCCCGTGCGACCCACCATATCGATCCCATCGTGAGCATGATCCAGACCCTGGTAGACAAGGACTTTGCCTACCGCGCCGCCAACGGCGATGTGTATTTCGCGGTGACCCAGTTTCCGGATTACGGAAAGCTTTCGAAGAAGAAGCTGGATGAATTACTGGATGGGGCGCGCATCGAAGTAGGAGAACTGAAGAAGGATCCCAGAGATTTTGTGTTATGGAAATCCTCCCCCGACGATGGTGTCGGCTGGGATTCGCCCTGGGGCTATGGTCGTCCTGGCTGGCATATCGAGTGCTCTGCCATGTCCACCTGTGCACTGGGAAATAACTTTGACATCCACGGTGGTGGCTCAGACCTGTTGTTTCCACATCATGAAAACGAGATAGCCCAATCGGAAGCGGCTACCGGTGAACCCTTTGCCAACCTGTGGATGCATAATGGCCCGCTGCGTATCGACAACGAGAAGATGTCAAAGTCGCTGGGTAATTTCTTCACCGTGCGTGAGGTGCTGAAGAAGCACGACCCGGAGGTGGTACGGCACCTGCTGGTGGCCAGTCATTACCGCAGCCCGATCAACTATTCTGAAGACAGCCTGCAGCTATCCTACAAGGCGCTGGAGCGTTTCTACCTTTGCCTGAAGGATCTCGATGTTGCCGGCGCCAAGAGCCTGACCAACAGCCGTTTCGAGAAGGCCTTCCAGGCTGCCATGGATGATGATTTCAACACGCCTGAAGCCTTCAGTGTCCTGTTCGAGATGGTTACCGAGATCAACAAGCTCAAGGACAGCAATCCGGAGCAGGCCGGGCAGTTGGGCGCGCTGCTGGTGCGCCTGGGATCGGCGCTCGGTCTGCTGCAGGCCGATCCGGAAACCTTCCTCAAGGGGAGCGGTACCGACAATGAAACCGATGATGCCGTCATCGATGAACTGGTGGCGGCCCGGGACCAGGCCCGCGCCGACAAAGACTGGGCCAGGGCTGACGAGTTAAGGGACCGCCTGGTGGCGATGAAGATCATCGTGGAAGACAGTGCTGGCGGCAGCACCTGGCGTCGCGACCGCTAATCCACGGGTATTTGGCCAAATTCGCCTGATTGACGTAGCTGATTGTTGCAGAAGGCACAGTATTCGTGGCTTAGTAAGGCGCGTAGGGGGTGTAATTGAAGGCAGCTTCAATTGACCTGCCCCGATCTCGCGAGTATTATGCCGACCTCCTGAAATTAGACCCATTTCAGGGACTTCGGGGTATAGCGCAGTCTGGTAGCGCGCCTGCTTTGGGAGCAGGATGTCGGGAGTTCGAATCTCTCTACCCCGACCAGATTCGCAGGTAACTGCAAACTACTCAATGGTGACTGTAGCTCAGTTGGTAGAGCCCCGGACTGTGACTCCGGTTGTCGTGGGTTCGAGCCCCATCAGTCACCCCAATCTTTTCAATAACTTACGATATATTCCTGATGTGCTTTTTCGGAAGATGGGAATATTATGGGAATATTATTTCTGAACCGGAAAATCGATCACCTGGACCTTGTCTGGAGATCTGTTATACCGCTCCATCATAAGCCTGGATTTGTGGCCACTGAACTCCTGTTTATCGCCCTGAAAGTCGCTGATACCTTTCGCTTTTAAGTCGTAGAAAGTCCAATCCATACCTTCATATTTCTACTACTGCCAGTAAGCCTTCAAACCTTTTGCCAAATATACGCCCTAAGTTTTTATGACCATTAAATAGGAACTATTATGAATGCATCTCTCTGATATTTTTCCCAATTGCTGATGCTTCTATTTACTGCGGATTTTAAAGTGCTGTTATATGCCTTGAGCTTATTTTTACCATACCAAATTGCCTGCTTCTGCATCAGCTTCGGAGCGAGCGTGTCTGACCTGCTCCCAATTTTGGACAGATTTTGCACTAAAACACCAAGCTAAGATGATCACTGAGCTACTCGGAGTCATCCACCCTTCGATAGTATCCTTCGGCCGTCCAACCACATCCAAGACGTTAATCCAGCCCCCGTTTGGAACCTTATGGCCTTCATGAGCGAGGTCTTCAGTATAGAACTGGTGTTCTCCTATCAGATTGCCAGCCGGATCCCCATGAGTGCCGGTAAGGACTTTGATATTTTGATGCTCAGTGTTCTTTCTGATCTCTTTTACAAGACCTGAAACCTCATTTGCGTCAGTTGGTCGTGTGGTGCCAAATAAACCATTTCCCAAATCATAAAAATTACCAAAGCTACTCACTCCGGGTACAGTCTTCAGCTGAGTCGCCCGGCGGTCTTGTCGATCTAGTATATTTTGAGCAAGGGAGCGGTTTCTATTATCAGCAAATTGGAGGTTGGCATCACGCGCGCTCTTTCCTTGAGCAGTCGCAGAGGCAGCAACTCTTTGGCTAGCGGGAGGTCTAATTTGTTGTTGCTTTCTCATTACCATCCTAGGCTAGCATAGTCTTCTCAGTAAAGGTGGAAGAATTTCTCCAAGTGGTATTCACCTCAACAGTTAGCAATCCTTAGTGTTGATGAATAGCTCGGTTTGGCATCGCTAGGTTTAAAAATCGATTTGAACGTTCGGTCTGGGCGCCATGAGAAAATTTGAAAAAAAAGGTAAGGGCGTATCCAGGGAGAAATAAGATATGATAGACATTCATATTCCTAGAAATTTCTTAAGTTATTGAATTTGTTGAATATCTAATTGGACTGTGACTCCGGTTGTCGTGGGTTCGAGCCCCATCAGTCACCCCATTTTCCCATCCCGAATTCCACCGGTTGTGAGCAGGCTTTGCTCGCAACCGGGTCTGATATCGTATGATGGAGCAGATGAATAAAGCCAAGGCTAAAACCCTCGATGGGGAGCGCACCCGCCTGGAAGAGATGAACCTGGGGAATGTCGAGGTGGACGCCGCAGATCGCTCGTTTCTCGCTCGCCTGAAGCGCGCCTACAGGAATGCCTCCCTGCTGATGGCCGGGATGTATACGGGGCTGAATTGCTACGGGACACCCAAAACCCACCATGAGTATGAGGAAGAGGGCAAAGAGAAGCCTGATAATCGGCCGATCTAGTTAGAGTAGGGCGCAGCAGTAGGGTAAAATGCGCGCCCTGATCAAGCGCCCGTAGCTCAATCGGATAGAGCACCGGCCTTCTAAGCCGGGGGTTACAGGTTCGATTCCTGTCGGGCGCGCCAACTCCACCCACTAACGTGCAAGTCCCTGGCTCGCCAGACTTCTCGACAGAAAACCTGCCGAACAGAATAGGTACTTCTTACCCAATCCGCTCACGCGGCCACGGTATCCAGATTCTTACTTCCTTCGAAAAAACAACACTTTATTAAAGAAAGTTCCAGTAAAGCCGACAAATTAATCAGCAACATACCGATAGCGGCCCAGGTCAGGATTGGATTCTTGGCGTTGGGCCTTTTTTTTGTTCCTGGATTAGTGGCAAGGCAGTCCGGTGGTCACTCCGCCTGGTTGCTCAGGGGCAGTTCCGGGAGAAATTCTGCAGGCACCAGCACCAGGTCGTCCTGGTCTTTTCCGTACCATTCATTCATGGCGATCAGCCTGTAGGCCCCCGTGCGCTTTGCCCGGGAGCCGCGGCGTCTGGCGGTGCTGCCATCGGCCTTGCGGGTGTCGAATCGATAGATGAGGTAGTCGGCCGGGAGTATGGCGAGCAGTGACTCCCTGGAGGTGAAGGATCTGGATTCGCCGTAACTCACCTCGACGGCGATCACGGGGCGCAACCTGCCGAGCGTGCTCTGCAGCCCCTCGAGTACTTCCTTCTCCAGTCCCTCGACATCGATCTTGATTAACACCGGGTTCACGATGCCCTGCTGACCGAAATAATCATCGCCGTTGAAAATCTGCAGGTCACCGATGGCTTCGTTGCCTTTTTGCTGGCTGTCCTCAATGAATGAGCCCACCCCCTGGTTGGAGCCGGTGGGCGCATAGAAGGTCTGCTGATGGGTCTCACGACCCAGTCCGATCGGGTGGACCGTAATATTGCGCAACTGGTTGAGCTGTATGTGGTGCTCCAGGCGTGCCCGCACCGCGTCGAAGGGTTCGAAGGCATGCACCGCCGCCCCGTACTGACTCATAAACAGGGAATGTTGACCGATGTTGGCGCCGATGTCGCAGAAGCAGGCATCCGCGCCCCGACTCTTCTGGAGCTTCAGCAAGGCATCCCTGAGGAAGAACAGCAGGGGCTTCTCGAAGGCGCCGTAGTAGTAGAGGGCAAACTCGATACCGTTACTCAGGTTGCCCTGGTAGCGCAAGCCGAAAAAATCGGCCTCGAACGGTGCATCCGGTGTCTCGCCGGCATTGTTCAGTGCCCGATAGGCAGACTTCTTCCAGGGCAGACCGATCCAGTCCTGCGTCCACAGCCAGCGGCAGAGGGGTAAGGGTAGTTTCACTTCAGCGCGTGTCCGTGGTCATGGGGCGGGGCCGCAGGCTTGCCTTCAGGTAGAGAGGATGGGCTGGCTGACGGCTGCGGTTCATCCGCAGGCAATGCAGTCGACCCAGTTTTTTCCTGATGATCCGGTCCCGCTCCAGGTGCATGCCGTGGTTGCCCCAGCAGGCGATGGTGATGTCGGCTTCCCGGTGGCTGCGGGCAATCCACCGGTCATTGTTGCCGCCTACAGGATCGTCGGCTACCAGCAGGTCTTCAGGGTAGGTGGCGCGGTAGGCGAACAGGTTGACGATCTGCATGCGCCGATATCCCCAGTCCCGCGCGAAGCGCACACAGCGGCGGATAGTGGGATCGTCCTTGCGATGATCGGCAGTGGACGGATTAAGACCGATGAACAGGACCGTGCCTGTGCCTTCCTCCCATTCCCGTTCGAGGCGATAGCGATAACGTTTACAGGAAGAGAAGCGGGCGTTTTGTGAAACGTATTGCATTTATAAAACTTTCTTCAGGGGCCCGGCTGCTAATTTCAGAATAATGAATAATATTTAAATCAGCTACTCGATGAACAGTCTTCGCCAAGCCTTGGTTGGCTCGCCTAGACCTCGAATAGAAGCTGGGGGAATATTGTCGCCTGGATGATATTCTCCCGGAGTAGTAGCTTCCATCCTGATCTCTGTTCCTGCTATGTAACAACCTGCGTCTTTGGCAGGCTGTTGAAGCGCTCTGTCAAAGCCAGTCGCTGGCACAGGCACGTTAGAACGCCAATTGGAACACGTTTGCAGAACTTGTTGCTGCCCGGTTGTTTTGACGCCACTGCTGGTTTAAGTTCGGTGCGCTGGAACAAGCGAGGACATTCTAATCCATGTTAGCCATCATTGGTGGGTCGGGTCTCTACGATCTAAGCAGCCTTGGTAGTCAGGGGCTAAATTCATTGCGCCAGGAATCGGTGCGTACGGAATACGCGGCGACCGCGGTTAACATTGACCTGCTGGAGACCGAGGCCGGGACGATGGCGTTTCTGCCACGCCACGGCAAGACACATCACCTGCCTCCCCACAAGATCAACTATCGTGCGAATATCGCGGCGCTGAAAAAGCTCGGCGCCAATGAAATTCTTGCTATCAATGCCGTAGGTGGCATAAACGCGAGCGCCGGACCCGGCTCGCTTATCGTGCCCGACCAGCTGATTGACTACAGCTGGGGCCGGGCATCGACCTTCTTCGAAGATAATCTCGACAGCGTTGTGCATGTCGATTTCAGCGAACCCTTCACTGCAGGAATGCGGGAGCGGGCCCTGCGGGCGATTAAACAGGCCAACGAGCAGGCTGCCGACCCCAGGCTGCTGATGGAGAAGGCAGTGTATGCCTGTACCCAGGGGCCTCGCCTGGAGACCGCGGCGGAAATCGTCCGCCTGCAGCGGGATGGTTGTGATGTAGTGGGTATGACCGGTATGCCGGAGGCGGTGTTGGCACGGGAATTGGGGCTGGACTATGCCATGCTGGCCCTGTCGGTGAACTGGGCCGCTGGCATTGTGCCCGGTGAAATTACCATGGCGGAGATCGAGGCCGTGATGGCCGAGGGCATGGATTTCCTGCGCCAGGTCCTGACGCTGTTTCTGCGGCTGGAGTCCTGATCGCGGGAACAGGCTCTCCGCGCCCTCGCGTCTATTGAATGGGTTCCGCGTCTTCTATTAATACATCGAGCTGTGGAAACCCCGGCGGTGGTGCAGCGGGTCGCTCGTAGGGCTCGACAAGCACCACGATACCGAGGGCGGGGTGGTCGAGATAGTGAAACTCGGTACTGCGCATTTCCCGGCTCTGCTGCATGTGAAAGACGCGGGTAGGGTAATACTGGAAGGTGTCCCGAGCCGTGTCAGTTGTCGTCATCCTGAACGCCTGCGGCGGCAGGGGCAGCTGCCAACCATTCTCTGCGGGAGTCAGGGTTGAGAATTCGCTCAACCACAGATTCGCAGCCAGCACGATGCGATCCCTGTTCTGATTGAACCTGACTTCCAGGCTGCCCATGAGTTCCTGGAAGTCGCCGTAGCGGTCGCCGCCGCTGACGAAGATCGGCGTTGCCTGACCCGGATCGAGCATGGGTTGGCGCCACACACCATGGAATAGCAGGCGGTGTTCAGGTGACTGTCGCAACGCCCGGTTGGTCTGCTGGAAATCACTCTGGCTTGCGGGCAGTTTTACAAAGCTGTCGCGTTCGAGGTTGAAGAACCGGAATCCGTTTTCCGATGTGGCGGGCGCTGGCCCGACCCGGGCGATCCGTTCCCTGCGTTCTGCCTCTTCCTGTTCCCGCTGCATCTGCAAGTCAGTGAGAGAGGTATCCTGGAGGGGCGTTGCGTCTGTGCCGGCCTGCTGGGGCAGCAGGGCTTCGATGATCAGGATATCCATGAGACTCTGCAGGCGCCGCATGGGGTCAGGAAAGGCGAGGGCTTCGCTTTCGGGCAGCCAGAATTCCTCGTTGCGATCTGACTCGTTCTCGTTGCTGAAGATGGAGACTTCCACCTGGAACCAGCGTTCCTGGGCACTGGCCATCATCGGCAGCATGGCACAGGACAGGAAGGCCAGCGTGCGCATAAGGCTGTCGAGGCGCATCATCGATGCTGTCCTGGTGTACGCTGTCATGCCGGTTATGCTCACGCTGCCTGCTTTTTGCCTAGTCTGAATTTATCCAGCAGATCCCCAATCAGTTTGAGTTTCTGTTGAGGCTCGCTGCCATTGTGCTTAAATTGTAATTGATTGGCGCTGCCAAGTTTATAGGTCTGTGGATCCTGCTGGATCAACTCCACCAGGGACATGGGATCTACCGGTGTATGTTGATTGAATTCGATGCGACCCGAAGACACGTTGGCATCAATCTTCTTGATACCGTAACAGGCAGCCCGCAATTTTAATCGGGTCTGTTCGAACAGCAGCTTCACCGGCCCGGGTAGTAGGCCAAAGCGGTCAATCATTTCGACCTGCAGATCCTGTAATTCCTCTTCATCCCTGGCCGAGGCGATGCGCTTGTACATGATCAGTCGGGTATGGACATCGGGAAGATAATCATCGGGGATCAGCGCTGGAATACGCAGGTTCAGTTCGATGGCGTTGTCAGATTGCAGATCGATGTTCGGGGTGCGCCCCGACCTGATGGCGGCTACCGCTTCCTCCAGCATCTCGGTATAGAGAGAGAATCCTATCTTCTGCATGTGCCCACTCTGTTCATCGCCCAGGAACTCCCCGGCACCGCGTATCTCCAGATCGTGACTGGCCAGGGTGAAACCCGCGCCCAGGGTACTTGCGGCCTGGATGGCGTCGATACGCTTCTGGGCGTCTGAGTTGAGGCGCGAGTGAGGCGGCAGCAATAGATAGGCATAGGCCTGGTGATGGGAGCGACCAACCCGGCCACGCAATTGATGGAGTTGGGCGAGGCCAAACTTGTCAGCTCGATTGATGATGATGGTGTTGGCCGACGGAATATCGATACCGGTCTCGATGATCGTGCTGCAAACCAGGATGTTGAATTTCTTGTGGTAGAAATCCGCCATCACCCGTTCGAGTTCGCGTTCAGCCATCTGTCCGTGGGCGATGCCAACCCGCGCCTGGGGCACGATTTCCAGCAGGTCGCTGGCGGCACGCTCTATAGTCTTCACCTCGTTGTGTAAATAAAAGACCTGACCCCCTCGGAGAAGTTCCCGGGATACGGCTTCCTTGACCAGGATGTCCTGTTTCTCTCGTACAAAAGTCTTGACCGAGAGTCGCTTCGCGGGAGGTGTCACAATAAGGGACAGGTCACGCACGCTGGATAGCGCCATATTGAGGGTGCGCGGTATCGGCGTCGCGGTGAGGGTGAGAATGTCGACGTTGGCGCGCAGCGACTTGAGCTTCTCTTTCTGGCGAACACCGAAGCGGTGTTCCTCATCGATGATCAACAGGCCAAGATTGCTGTAGTCGATATCGGTATGCAGAAGCTTGTGGGTACCGATCAGTATATCGACCTTGCCTGCTTTTACCTTGCGCAGGGTTTCATTCTGTTCAGCCGTGGATTTGAAACGGGACAGCACTTCGACCCTGATGGGCCAGTCGGCGAAACGATCCTTGAAACTCTCATAGTGTTGCTGGGCGAGCAGGGTGGTGGGTACCAGCAGCGCCACCTGCTTGCTGTTATGCACGGCGATGAATGCGGCGCGCATGGCCACCTCGGTCTTGCCGAAACCGACATCGCCGCATACCAGTCGATCCATGGCCTGCTCGCCAGTCATGTCTTCGATGACGGCGGCGATTGCGTTCTCCTGATCCTCGGTTTCCTCGAAAGGGAAGCTGGCACAGAAGCGCTTGAACTCGTCGTTGTCGAGTTTATAGCTAAAGCCTTTCTTTGCCTGGCGGCGGGCATAGATATCCAGCAGCTCGGCCGCAACATCCCGAATCTTCTCCGCTGCCTTGCGCCGAGTTTTAAGCCACTGGTCACTGCCCAGGTGGTTCAGTGGTGCCGTATCCTGGTCGCCGCCGCTGTAGCGACTCACCAGGTGCAGGGAATCCACCGGCACGTAGAGTTTGGCGCCGTCGGCATATTCCAGGGTGAGGAACTCCGTCGATTGCCCGTCCGTGGTAATAGTCTGCAGGCCGCGGAAGCACCCCACGCCATGTTCGATATGCACCACCGGATCATCCACTCTCAATTCGGTGAGGCTCTTGATGATGAAGTCTGTGTTGCTCTGTTGGCTGCGCCTGCGGCGACGCTGGGCGACACGGTCGCCGAATAGCTGGGCCTCGGTGATCAGGATGAGACCGGCCTCGGGCAGCCAGGCGCCCCGGTCCAGCGGTGCCACGGTCAAGCCGATCGCTGCAGAGTCGGCCATGAAGTCATCGAGGTGCTCGAAGACAGCCGGTTGCAGGTCTATCTGTCGCAGTAATTCCACTAGGGTCTCGCGGCGACCCGCCGATTCGGCACAGAACAACACCCGTGCCGATTGTTCAGCCATGAAATCCTGCAGCTTGCCGAACGGGCGGCTTAGTCGGGCGTTGCTGTTGAGATCGGGCAAGGGAACGGAACCGAGCGAATGGGCCTGTTTGTGCTCCCGGAATTCAATCTGGGGAAAGGCCTTCAGTTCGCCCAGCACCTTGTCCACGGGCAGGAATATTTGCTCCGGCGGCAGGATTGGGCGATAGCGATCGATTAGCCTGTCGTCATATCGGGTTTGCACGTCTTTCCAGAAGGCATCCCCGGCCTGTTTGAGATCGCCTAACCTGACCACGGTGCTGCCGGCAGGCAGAAAGCTGAACAGGGTATCCAGCTCTTCAAAGAACAGCCGCAGGTAGTATTCGAGCCCCGGTGAATTTATGCCGTCGCTGACATCCTGGAACAGCGGGCACTGCCGCGTGTCCACATCAAACATTTCGCGAAAGTTGGCGCGAAAGGCGGTGATGCCCTTCTGGTCCATGGGGTACTCGCGGCCGGGTAGCATCTTGATCTTTTCGACTTCGCCCAGTGAGCGCTGGGTCTCCGGGTCAAACACCCGGATCGTGTCGATCTCCTCGTCGAACAGGTCGATGCGGTAGGGGAGTTCCGATCCCATCGGATAGATGTCGATGATGGAACCGCGTACGGTGAACTCACCGTGCTCCATGACGGCCTCTACCACCTGGTAGCCCGCCAGCACCATCTGCTTGCGCATCTCCTCGATGTGGATAGTCTGCCCCTTCTTCAGGTCGAGGCTGTTGGCGGCAATATACTTTCTGGGTGGCAGCAGGTGCATGAGGCTGGTGATGGACAGGACAACGATGCCTCTCTCCAGGGAGGGCAGCTCAAACAGGGTCTGCAGACGATCGGAAATGATGTCCTGGTGCGGGGAAAAGCTGTCGTAGGGCAGGGTCTCCCAATCCGGCAGGCCCAGTACCGGCAGTGTGGATTCATGGCTGTCGCCGTTGCGGCAGAAATACTGTATCTCCCGCCGGCAGCGTTCCACCTGTTCGCTGTCGGCGCACAGCAGCAGCAGTGGGCCCGGCAACTTGTGGGCCGCGTCCGCCAGGGCCATGGACGTGGTTGCGCCATGGCTATCCTGCCAATACACGGATTCATAGGGGGCTGAGGGCAGGACTGGTGATTGGTTCTCGAACATGGACTCGGGGTAGCAGGTGAGGGCGCGCAGGGGCTGGGTTGGGGCGATGAATTGCAGTGCCTGAAAAAAAGGGACGCCATTGTAGCGCAAATGCAATCGACTGCGGCAGGCCAATGCATCCTGTGTCATGGGTATGGACCAGGCACCAGCCAGGGTGCAGACCGGTGCCATGTTGCACCGCCTGAGCTTTCACAAGATAATACCGGCCTTTTTTTAATCCCCCACGTGAGCACGAGGCCTTTGTGAACAGCCCCACCAACGTTCGACCCCCCGTAGACGACTATTTTGCAGACTGGAAGCAGCGCGAAGCACTGGTCCAGGAGATGATCCCGGTAATCGGTAAACTGTTTAGCCAGCGCAATGTTGGCGTGTTTATCTACGGCAGGCCCCTGCACAACCGCTCAGTGACCTTCATCATGAAGACCCATCGCTACGTGCGCCAGGTGGAGCGCAACGAGATGTCGGAATTCGAATCCCATCCCGTGCTGATGGCGCTGGCCAAGCTGGACCTGTGGCATGCCCAGATTGACCTGGGAAAGCTCACCGTACGCTTCATGGAGCACCAGGAGGCGGAAGGCGACAAGGCGCTGGACGTGGATGCCTTCGTGCGCCAGGAAGCAGGTTACCTCGATGGCGTGAAGAGCGAACCCATTGGAAAGTCCCAGGACGTGGTGCTCTACGGCTTCGGTCGTATCGGTCGCTTGATGGCGCGCCTGTTGGTAGAGCGGACCAGCACCGGCGATGTCATGCGCTTACGCGCCATCGTGGTAAGACCCGGTGGTGAGGGCGACCTGCAGAAGCGGGCCAATCTGTTTATCGCGGATTCCGTGCATGGTGCCTTTCAGGGAACCCTGCGGGTGGATGCAGAAAACAATTGCCTCATCGCAAACGGCAACGTCATCCAGGTGATTTATGCCAAGTCACCGGAAGAGGTGGACTACACGCAGTACGGCATCTCGGATGCCCTGGTTATCGACAACACTGGCATGTGGCGGGATGAGGAAGGCCTGAGCCTGCACCTGAAGTCCAAGGGTGCGGCGAAAGTTCTGTTGACCGCGCCGGGCAAGGGCGACCTGAAGAACATCGTGTTCGGTATCAACGATCACGAGATGTCGCCCGATGACAAGATCGTCACCGCCGCCTCCTGTACCACCAATGCTATCGCCCCGGTATTGAAGGTGATCAACGATGAATACGGCATCGTGAACGGCCACATCGAGACCGTGCACGCCTACACCAATGACCAGAACCTGATCGACAACTACCACAAGGGTAGTCGCCGCGGGCGCTCTGCGGTGTTGAACATGGTGCTGACCGAGACTGGCGCGGCGAAGGCAGTGGTCAAGGCTGTGCCGGAGCTGGCAGGTAAACTCACCGGCAATGCGGTGCGGGTGCCGATCCCGAATGTCTCCATGGCGATCATGACCCTGACCCTGGAGAAAGAGACCAGCAAGGACGAGGTGAACGAGTTCCTGCGCAAGATCGCGCTGCACTCCAAGCTTCAGAACCAGATCAGCTACACCCAGTCAGAGGATGCGGTGTCTTCAGACTTCGTGGGCACCCGCGAGGCGGGCATCGTGGACAGCAATGCCACCATCGTCAATGGCAAACACTGTGTCCTCTACCTGTGGTACGACAACGAATTCGGCTACTGCTGCCAGGTCGGACGCATGGTGTACAAGATGGCTGGCGTCACATACCAGCTTTACCCGCCAGAAGGGCAGGAATAGTCCCGCTCCCGGCTGCTGGAATCCATCTTCGGGCCTTGTCAGAGCATACACTGTGAGGCCCGGAGTTTCGGGCCTGCATGCGATTTGCGCTCGCAATTCCGGGCGTCAGAACGTATAATCTCGCCCGCTCTTTTAACCTCTTGGGTAGAGGTTACGGTGAGTAATTATCCCTTTGACTATACTGAACCATTGTTATGATTGATTTCGTAACTGTGGGCTGAGTGATATTGTTTTTTTCTGTTGTGAGGCAGCGGTCTCCGACAGATAGTGAGATAAATGATCAGGATTAAACGCGGTCTCGACCTGCCTATTGCCGGAGCTCCGGAACAGGTTGTGGCGGACTCCCTGCGTTCGCGTTCCGTGGCATTGCTGGGTGCTGACTATGTGGGCATGAAGCCAACCATGCTGGTGCAGGTTGGTGACAAGGTGCGACTCGGTCAGGCCCTGTTCAGCGACAAGAAAAACCCCCAGGTCTGCTACACGGCACCGGCTTCAGGCACGGTTTCTGCCATCAACCGTGGCTATCAGCGCCGTCTGCTGTCTCTGGTCATCGATACCGACGAGGGCGAGCAACAGGCCTTCGAAACCTACCCGAGCTGGGAGTCAGGACAACTTGAAGGGCTGGCCCGCGAGCAAGTTGTAGACTTGCTGCTCAAGTCTGGCCTGTGGACATCCCTGCGTCAGCGCCCCTTCAGCAAGGTGGCAGACCCTGCGCAAACGCCCCGGGCGCTGTTTATCAACGCCATGGACAGCAATCCGCTGGCCGCAGATCCCGACCTGGTCGTCGCCGATCGACTGCAGGCCTTCCTCGATGGTGTCAAGGTGCTCTCCAGGCTGCCCGAGGACAAGCTCTACCTATGCTATGGCGGCGCGGACAAGGCGCAGTTGGGCCAACAGAAT
Organism: Pseudomonadales bacterium; assembly: GCA_038134565.1. Lineage (GTDB taxonomy): Bacteria > Pseudomonadota > Gammaproteobacteria > Pseudomonadales > Pseudohongiellaceae > UBA9145. Next base: position 31,767 of record JAYPVK010000006.1, read on the forward strand.
TACCCATCCAATGTGGCGCCGCAGCAGTTCAAGGGGCCGCACCCGGCAGGCATTCCGGGCACCCATATACACTACCTGCGACCGGCGGGAGTGAATACGGCGGTGTGGTACCTGAACTACCAGGATGTGATCGCCATCGGCAAGCTGTTCACCACAGGTGAGCTCTGCATGGAGCGGGTCATCGCACTGGCCGGGCCGCAGGTGAACAAACCCAGACTTATCCGCAGCCAGGTCGGCGCCAATCTCGACGAGATCATTATCGGGGAATTGAAACCCCATGAGTCCCGTATTATTTCCGGTTCCGTGCTCAGCGGCCGCCATGCCCATGGTGCAGAATCCTACCTGGGGCGGTATCACCTGCAAGTGAGCGCTGTGCGCGAGGGCAGGGAGCGGCCCCTGCTTGGTTATCTCTCACCGGGCGCCAACCGCCATTCGGTGATGGGCATCTATATCTCCAGTTTCTACGACAAGGCGCGGCGCTTCGCCATGTCCACCAGCACCCAGGGCAGCGAGCGGGCGATGGTGCCGATCGGTGCCTATGAGCACATCATGCCGCTGGACATCCTGCCGACTCAATTACTGCGGGCACTGGTGGTCGGCGACCTGGAAACCGCCCAGAATCTCGGCGCGCTGGAACTCGATGAAGAAGACCTGGCACTTTGCAGTTACGTGTGTCCGGGCAAGTACGACTACGGTCCTATTCTCAGGGATAACCTGACCCGATTGGAGAAGGAAGGCTGATATGGGATTGCGACGCGTACTCGATGACATGGAACCGCACTTTACCAAGGGCGGCAAGTATCAGGCCTTCTATGCGCTCTACGAAGCAGTAGACACGATCTTCTATTCGCCTTCGCGGGTAACCAGGGCAGAACCCCATGTGCGCGATGGGATCGATCTCAAGCGGGTCATGATAACCGTGTGGTTTGCCGCTTGGATTCCCATGTTCTACGGCATGTACAACCTTGGCTTCCAGGCCAACAGTGCAATCACATCCATGGGACTGACCGGGGGCGGGGATTGGCACGAGCCCATCATCGCCTTGCTGGCCGGGCACAATCCCGCCAGCCTGTGGGATAACCTGGTTTATGGCGCGGTGTACTTCATTCCGATCTATGCCGTTGTGTTTATCGTCGGGGGCTTCTGGGAAGTCCTGTTCGCGATCAAGCGCGGCCATGAGATCAACGAAGGCTTCTTCGTTACCTCCATTCTGTTTGCCCTCATCGTGCCCCCGGATATTCCGCTGTGGCAGGCTGCGCTCGGCATTAGCTTCGGCATCGTGATCGGCAAGGAAGTTTTTGGTGGCACAGGTAAGAATTTCCTCAATCCGGCACTGACCGGTCGTGCGTTTCTGTATTTCGCCTATGCGCCCAATATGTCAGGCGAGTCCGTGTGGACCGCGGTGGATGGTTTTAGTGGCGCAACGGCGCTTGGCCAGATTGCCAGCGAGGGTCTTCCAGCCATTGCTGCGGCTACCGGGCGCGAGTTGACCTGGATGGACGCGTTCCTTGGCCAGATGCAGGGTTCAATTGGTGAGACATCGACACTGGCCATCCTGCTCGGCGCAGTGATCTTGCTGGTCACCCGCATAGCCTCCTGGCGCATCATGCTGGGTGTATTCCTCGGTATGTGTGCCATGTCCACCTTGCTGAACCAGCTCGGCTCCGAGAATAACCCGGCTTTTGCAACCCCCTGGTACTGGCATTTCGTGCTCGGCGGTTTCGCCTTTGGCATGGTGTACATGTCCACCGATCCGGTTTCTGCCTCGATGACCAACATCGGCAAGTGGATATTTGGCGCCATGATCGGCGTCATGACAGTCATCATACGGGTAGTGAACCCGGCGTACCCGGAAGGCATTATGCTGGCGATCCTGTTCGCTAATCTCTTCGCACCGCTGATCGATTACTACGTGGTGAAGGCCAATATCGCACGCAGGAGGGCAAGAGGTGTCATCTAGGGAGTCGACCAGGAAAACACTGCTGGTTGCATTCTGCCTGTGCGTTGCCTGTTCCATCGTCGTGTCGAGCACGGCGGTGATATTGAAGCCACGACAGGACGAGAACCTCCTGCTGGATCGCAACAAGAACATCCTGTCGGCTGCGGGCATGTTCGATGCCGATGTCGACGGAAATGATGTAGTGGCAGAGCGCTTTGCGGAATTTACAACCCGAGTCATCGATCTGCAGGCAGAAGAGTGGCTGGATGAGGCCGCACTGGCAGAGCTGGGCATTGACGTGGCGAGCTACGACCAGCGCGCAGTCATCAACGATCCGCGATACTCGGCACCAGTACCTGCTGATGAGGATATTGCCAACATCAAGCGTCGTGTGAACTACCCCCTGGTCTATATCAGGGAGGAGAACGGGACAATTGACACGATTGTATTGCCGGTCAATGGCTATGGTCTGTGGGGCATCATGTATGGCTTCCTGGCTTTAGAAGGTGACGCGAATACGGTACGTGGCCTGGCGTTCTATGAATTGAAGGAAACCCCGGGACTGGGTGCCGAGGTGCGCAACCCCAGATGGACGGCCCTGTGGCCCGGCAAGCGTGTGTATGACGAATCCGGTGATGTGGGCCTGCGGGTAGTGAAGGGAGCCGGTAGTGGAAACTACCAGATTGATGGCCTGTCCGGCGCCACACTTACCAGCCGTGGCGTGGATAACCTGATTCAATACTGGCTGGGCGACAGCGGATACGGTCCGGTACTTCGCCGACTGGGGGAGCAAATCTGAGATGAGCAGCAAGCGTAAAGTATTACTCTCGCCGATCTTTGAGAACAACCCGATTGCCCTGCAGATTCTCGGAGTCTGCTCAGCCCTGGCTGTTACGACCCAGTTGAGTGTGACCCTGGTGATGTGCGTGGCGTTGACCACGGTTGTGGCGTTTTCCAACTTCTTTATATCGCTGATACGCCATCACATGCCGTCCAGTATCCGCATCATTGTGCAGATGACTATCATTGCCTCACTGGTAATCGCAGTGGACCAGACCCTGCAGGCCTTCGCCTATGAAATCAGCAAGAGCCTCAGTGTGTTTGTCGGGCTGATCATTACCAACTGTATCGTCATGGGCCGTGCCGAAGCCTTTGCGATGAAGAATCCCCCGGGCATCAGCTTTCTCGATGGTATCGGTAACGGTCTCGGCTACAGCGTGGTGTTAATCACCGTGGCGAGCCTGCGGGAATTATTTGGCTCCGGCAGCCTGCTGGGATACGAGATCCTGCCTCTCATCGAGAACGGTGGCTGGTATCAGGCCAATGGCCTGATGCTGCTGTCACCCAGCGCTTTCTTCATCATTGGCTTCCTTATATGGGGATTGCGCAGCGTGAAGAAGGATCAGGTTGAGGCGAAGGAATACCGCATGGCGCCGAATAGCAATAACGAGGAGAGCATAGCCTGATGGAACAGTTGCTAAGCATCTTCGTCACCGCGGTCTTTATCGAGAATATGGCGCTGCAGCTGTTTCTCGGCATGTGCACCTTCCTTGCGGTCAGCAAGAAGGTGGAGACCGCCGTGGGTCTTGGCATTGCCGTGGTTGTGGTGCAGGCGATTACGGTGCCCGTGAACAACGTCATCTTCAACCAATTGCTGCGGGAGGACGCTCTGTCCTGGGCTGGCATGGAAGGGGTGTCCCTCGAATTCCTCGGTTTCCTCTGCTACATCGGCGTGATCGCCGCCATGGTGCAGATTCTTGAGATGTTCCTGGATAAGTTCGTACCGGCACTCTACAACGCGCTGGGTGTATTCCTGCCCCTGATTACGGTGAACTGCGCCATCCTCGGTGCCACCCTGTTCATGGTGGAGCGTGACTACAATTTTGCCGAGAGCGTGGCTTTCGGTGTGGGTTCCGGCGTGGGGTGGGGGCTGGCGATCGTCGCCCTGGCTGGCATCCGGGAAAAGCTCAAATACAGTGATGTGCCCGAGGGCCTGCGGGGACTCGGTATCACCTTCATTACTGTCGGACTGATGTCGCTGGGATTCATGTCCCTGGGTGGTATTTCGCTGTGAGGATGACTGGGAGCAATATCCTGCCGGGCACTCAAGGCAGGAAGCTGGGATAGGGATGGTCGACTTCGGAACAATCATCGGGGGCGTGGTTCTCTTCACCGTGGTAGTCATGGCACTGGTGGGAGTAATCCTGTTCGCGCGCTCACGCCTGGTCAGCACGGGTGACGTGCAGATAGAAATCAATGGCGACCCGGAGAAATCCATCACCGTGCCTGCCGGGGGCAAGCTGCTCAATACCCTGGCGGATGCTGGTATCTACCTGTCTTCGGCCTGTGGTGGTGGAGGTACCTGTGCTCAGTGCAAGTGCCAGGTGCTCGAGGGCGGCGGTTCCATGCTGCCCACAGAGGAAGGACACTTCACCCGGGGGCAGAAACGTGACCACTGGCGCCTCTCCTGTCAGGTTACAGTCAAGCAGGACATGGCCATCGAGGTAGCGCCTGAATTCTTCGGTGTGAAGCAGTGGGAAACCAAGGTCGTCTCGAACGACAATGTTGCCACCTTTATTAAGGAACTGGTGCTGAAGATTCCCGAAGGCGAGAGTGTAAATTTCCGCGCGGGCGGTTATGTGCAATTGGAAGTGCCTCCTCATGAGGTGCACTACAAGGATTTCGACATAGGCGAAGAGTATCGTGGGGATTGGGAGCAGTTTGGCTTGTTCAAGCTGGTATCCAAGGTGAATGACACCACGATTCGCGCCTATTCCATGGCGAACTATCCGGAAGAGAAGGGCGTGATCAAGTTCAATATTCGTATTGCGACGCCGCCACCGGGTTCCAATCTGCCGCCGGGCAAGATGTCGTCCTATGTATTCAATCTCAAGCCTGGAGATAAGGTAAAAGTCTTTGGTCCGTTTGGGGAATTCTTCGCCAAGGATACCGATGCGGAGATGGTATTCATCGGTGGTGGTGCCGGCATGGCCCCCATGCGATCCCATATTTTCGACCAGCTGCGCCGCTTGCACAGCAATCGCAAGATCAGTTTCTGGTACGGTGCCCGAAGCTTGCGAGAAATGTTCTACGTTGAAGACTACGACATGCTGCAGTCGGAGAACGAAAACTTCGAGTGGCATGTGGCGCTGTCAGACCCGCAGCCAGAAGACAACTGGACAGGCATGACCGGCTTTATTCACAACGTGGTGCTGGAACACTATCTGCAAAACCATCCAGCGCCCGAAGACTGTGAATACTATATGTGTGGGCCGCCCATGATGAATGCGGCAGTAATCAAGATGCTCAAGGACCTGGGCGTGGAGGACGAAAATATTATGCTCGACGAGTTCTCATGATTGAAATTCTGCGACAGCATACGTTTTCCATTACTTTCGTTGTCATACTGTTCAGCTATTTCCTGTTCGAAGGGGCGAACAACGATGACCTTCACGTACTCAATGGTTTTACCATGGGTACGACCTATCAAGTTCAGTTGCCAGAACTGCCTGCTGGACAGGACAGGGAGCGCCTGGGGATTGAAATCAATGAGTTATTGCAGCGACTCGACCGGGGTATCTTCTCTACCTACGCGCCCGACTCCGAGTTATCGCGCTTAAACCGGCACCCGGTTGGTACGCCCTTCATCGCCTCTGCAGAGATGATCGAGGTGATGGAAATGGCGCAGCAGGTTGCTTTGCTCAGCGGTGGCGCGTTCGATGTCACGGTTGGGCCGTTGGTAAACCTGTGGGGTTTTGGTCCCGAAATCAGTGCGATTTCCGATAATATTCCTGCGGAGGAAGCCTTGCAGGAAGCCCTGGAGAATGTGGGCTATCGACACTTGATCGTCAATGCCTCGGCATCGGAGATTGTCAGGACTCGGGATGTGTACGTCGATCTCTCTGCCATAGCCAAGGGCTACGCTGTGGACGAATTGGCTGAACTTCTCGATGAGCTGGGTGCAGGCAGTTACTTTCTGGAGATAGGCGGCGAGCTTAAGATCAAGGGACTTAAACCTGGGGGCGAAAGTTGGGTGCCCGCCATCGAAGCGCCTGTGGATACAGCGCCCCAAATCTATGAGATATTCTATAGTCGGGGCGAGACAATTGGGATAGCGGGCTCGGGTGACTATCGTAATTACTTCGAGGAAGAAGGTGTGCGTTATTCGCACGAGATAGATCCACGAACCGGGCGTCCGACTACTCACAACCTGGCTGCGGCCTATGTGATCGATGAATCCACGGCCATGGCAGACGCCCTGGCTACAGCCTATATGATACTGGGGCTGGACGAGGCGCTGAATCTGGCGCAGAGAAGAAGTCAGGCTGCCTATCTTATTTACAAGACCGATGACGGTTTCGATGAAGTGATAACCGACTCCTTTAATAAATACCTGGCCAATAACTGATGTCTCTGTATTTGATAACTTTTCTGGTAATGCTGTTTATCGTCGTGGCGATGGCGGTTGGCGTGATGGCCGGGCGCAAGCCGCTGCAGGGATCCTGTGGTGGGCTTAACAAGATTGAGGGGCTCGGTGAGTGCGAACTTTGCGGTGGTGATCGTCAGAAGTGTGATGACTTCTCCAGAGGGCAAAACTAAAGGCTATGAGTAAATCCGGAAAAGCCACTGGCAAGAAAGCACCGGCCAGGAAAGTAAAGCTGAAGTCAAAAGCCTCATCGAGAGCAGCGGCAAGCCAGCGTAGCAAGGGCCACTTCGACATCATCGTGATCGGGGCTGGTCCGGCAGGCGAGGCAGCGGCCATGAATGCCAAGAAGAAAGGACGCAGCGTGGCCATCATCAGCGACCACGCCAAGGTTGGTGGAAGCTGCACACACTGGGCAACCATCCCGTCGAAGGCGCTGCGTCACTCGGTCAAGCAGGTCATCGACTTCAATACCAACCCCATGTTCAGGGACTTCGGTGATGCACGAAAGCTGAGTTTCCAGCAGATACTGAAGCATGCCGACAGGGTAGTTTACGAGCAGGTGCGCATGCGCTCCGATTTTTACGAGCGCAATCGGGTTCCCGTGATACAGGGTCGCGCCTGTTTTATCGACAAACACACGATAAAGCTGCTCGGTAAGCGCAAGAAACTCAGTGCTGACTACTTCATCATAGCTACCGGATCTCGCCCCTACCATCCACCGGATGTGGATTTCGATCATCCCCGCATGTTCGATAGCGACACGATTCTTTCTCTCGACCACTCGCCACGTAAGGTTACGGTTATCGGGGCGGGCGTAATAGGCTGCGAATACGCGTCCATCTTCGGTGGCCTGGGAGCGAAGGTCGAACTGATCAACCCAAATGCCAGCCTGCTGACATTCCTCGACACCGAGATCAGTGATGCGCTGGCGTATCATCTGCGTAATGTCGGGGTGCGCAGTCGCCATAACGAAGAGTATGAAAAGATTGAGTACCACGACGATCACATCGTTACCTACCTGCAATCCGGCAAGAAGATCAAGAGTGATATCGTGCTGTGGGCGAACGGCCGTACCGGTAACACCCAGGGCATGGGACTGGAGGCCTTGGGGCTAAAGACAAACAGCAGAGGTCAGCTATCGATCAACAAGCAATACCAGACCCGGGTGAAGAACATTTACGCGGCAGGCGATGTGGTGGGCTGGCCCGCCCTGGCTGGCGCAGCTTATGACCAGGGTCGGGCGGCGAGCAATGCCATCGTGGCGCCGGCGGAATGCTACCCGGTTGAGGAAGTGGCAACAGGCATCTATACCATTCCCGAGATCAGTACCCTGGGCAAGACCGAAGCTGAGCTCACAGCAGAGAAGATTCCCTACGAGGTTGGCAAGGCATTCTTCAAGAATACTGCCAGGGCACAGATTACCGGGGAGCAGGTGGGCATGCTGAAGCTGATTTTCCACTTCCAAACCCTGGAGTTGCTGGGAATCCATTGCTTTGGGGACCAGGCGTCGGAGATCGTTCATATCGGTCAGGCCATCATGCGCCAACCCGGGAAGGCCAATACCATGAAGTACTTCCTGACCACCACCTTCAATTACCCCACCATGGCGGAAGCCTATCGAACAGCTGCGCTGGATGGACTGAACCGGGTATTCTAGACTGAACAGGTAACAGCGCCCGATTGTCAGTTTTCTGCGTCGGGCAGGATCTGTATCAGAATGATACAGTTCGATAATAGTTGCTGACTTCCTGAAGAAGCATGTAAGAATACTACCCATTGCAGGCCGTCAGAGTCTGCGGACACAATAATAAGAGGCAATAGAGGAAAGAGGAGAGAGCGATGAAACGAACTGCCCGGGATATCCTCAAGGAAAAAGGCGGCCACCTGGTCACCGTTAACGCTGATGCTACGGTCTTTCAGGCTGTGACTGTCATGACCCAGAACCGGGTTGGCGCCGTCGTTGTCGTTGAAGAAGAGAAGATAGTCGGTATCTGGACTGAGCGGGACCTCATGTTCCGTGTTCTGGAGGAGGGCTTCGATGCCAAGACCGCCCGACTCAATGACAATATGAGTGTCAATCTCATCACTGCCAATGTCGAGGAACATGCATTCCAGCTCTATGACAAGTTTTTGGGCCGACGCATTCGCCATCTGTTAATAGAGGATGGTGGAGAGATCATTGGACTATTGTCTGTTGGTGATGTGATGAAGGCGAACCTGCAGGAGAAGAGCGAAGAGGTGGATGAGCTCAATCACATGGTCAGCCTGGAGTACTACGAGAACTGGAAAGATATTCAATCGCAACGCTGATCCGGTTCGGGCTAAGCTGGCCCGTTTGATGCCGCGCCATTTCTGATGTTGAGCGACTTCCGCGTACCGAAAAACGCTTGCTATCATTTTTTGATCCGTGTAAATTTTGAGGCGCTCTCGAAAAACAAGATAGAAGAAGTTGAAGAACGCATTAAAGAACAAGAAGAAGTAAGCAGATAATAATTATTAGCAGCCGAGCCTGGCATTAATCGTTTTATCAAGGAATACCCCCAGACGGGTATGGCGAGAAGCCTTGGTGAGTTCGGCGCGCTCAGAGTGGTAATTCTTCATGGGAAGTGACAGACAGATCTGGGCACTTGCTGCCAAAGAGCCTGGCCAATGCAGCCCTGCCGCTGGAATGACTTTCCCACAATTTAATGACCATGCCCCAACTGATGGCGCAAGACTCCCGGTCAGAATTCAATCTACCCAGTTTTATGTACTCTCCCGAAGGCGATCTCTCATTGCCGGCGGAGTGGATGATGTTGGTCTGCCCCCACGGCAGGCCGTTTGTGTTGAACTGTTAACGGGAAAGAGGACCAGGATTCTGTAGTATGCCCGCACATTGCTTTCATTGAAGGTTGCCGCTTGACGATGGCCTTCATGTAATTACGGGCGAGGATCAGATTTAATTTCCCAGGCGCTTCCGCATCGCTGGAGACTGGCTTGGTAATTGCGACCACGGCATTAGAGGGGCTGAGGCCCTTCCTGTTCTATACCGCATTGGTATTGGCGGTGGTAGCGACTATGCTGGGGCTGTCGTTTTTCCTCGGGCAGCGAATCAATCGTAAGTACAAGAACACCCCGTTCGAATCCGGCATTATTTCAGTTGGCAGTGCCCACTTCCGTATTTCCGTTCATTTCTATCTCTCCGCAATCCTGTTCATTATCTTCGATCTCGAAGTCGTGTTCCTGTTCGCCTGGGCCGTGGCCGTGGAGCAGGCTGGCTGGCCGGGTTTCATAGAGATAAGCGTCTTCATCGCCATTCTTCTGCTGGCGTTGTTCTATCTGTACCGCATAGGGGCGCTGGACTGGCGCACCCAGACCCAGAAGCGGGAGTTAAAGACCCTGGCAGGACCTGGCGGTGTGGTTAACAAGAAGGAATTCAAACTATGAATTGGGAACTGCAGCGGGCAGACGAGGCGGTATCGCCTCAGCCAGGCGGTAATGCGGTGGACGAGTTCATCCGCCGAAATGTGATGATGGCCAAGCTAGAGGACATGGTGGCCTGGGGCCGCAAGAATTCGGTGTGGCCCTTCAATTTTGGGCTGTCCTGCTGTTATGTGGAGATGGCAACGGCTTTCACCGCGCGTCATGACCTGGCGCGATTCGGCGCGGAGGTAATCCGTGGCACCCCGCGCCAGGCGGACATGATTGTTATCGCCGGTACGGTTTTCCGAAAGATGGCGCCCGTCGTGCGTCTGCTCTATGACCAACTGCTGGAACCCAAGTGGGTGATTTCCATGGGTTCCTGCGCCAATTCCGGTGGCATGTACGACATCTATTCGGTGGTGCAGGGGGTCGATAAATTCCTGCCTGTGGATGTCTATGTCTCGGGTTGCCCGCCACGCCCGGAAGCTCTGTTGCAAGGTTTGATCCTGCTGCAGGAATCCATCGGGCGCCAGCGTCGTCCCTTGAGTTGGGTGATCAACGACCAGGGCATCATCCAGCGCGAGCAGAACCCGGTCCAGCGCGAAGTAAGGCATGACGGCAGGATCCATGCGACCGAGTTAAGGTCGCCTGACGAGGTTTAGATAGTTCAATTAAAACAAATAGATAGCAAAATAATTAAAGTAATAAGAATCTAATGGAAGTAGCCCAACAAGCAGTCGATACCCACGAGTCAGGCATGGACCTGACGGCCCAGGTGCGGCAGAGATTCGGTGACCGGATTCTCGCCGAACAGGTCACCTGTGACGGTATCCCCACGTTCTGGGTGGGCCGCAAGGACGTGAAGGAACTGCTCAAGACGCTACACGAAGAAACCAGCCCGAGCTTCGAAATGCTGTTCGATATCACCGGCATCGACGAACGGGTGCGGGTACACCGGGATGGCCAGCCGGCGGCTGAGTTTACGGTGGTGTACCACCTGATGTCCTTCAGCGGCAATTGCGACGTGCGAATCAAGGTGCCCCTGATGGACGCCGATCTGCACCTGCCTACCGTCATCGAAATATGGCCCAACGCCAACTGGTATGAGCGGGAAACCTGGGACATGTTCGGCATCGTCTTCGATGGCCATCCAAACCTGTATCGCATAGTCCTGCCACCCACCTGGAAGGGGCATGCCCTGCGCAAGGAACACCCGGCCCGGGCCACGGAGATGGATCCCTTCTCCCTGGATGACGAGCAGGCAGCGTACGAGCAGGATGCCCTGTTATTCAAGCCGGAAGAGTGGGGCATGAAGCGCAAATCCGAAAACTCGGAGTTCATGTTCCTCAACCTGGGCCCCAATCACCCCTCGGTGCACGGTGCTTTCCGCATAGCTCTGCAACTGGATGGCGAGATTCTGGTCGATGCTGTGCCGGATATCGGTTACCACCACCGTGGCGCGGAAAAAATGGGTGAGCGTCAGTCATGGCATACCTTCATTCCCTATACAGACCGCATCGATTACCTGGGTGGAGTCATGAACAATCTGCCCTATGTCATGGCAGTGGAGAAGATGGCAGGCATCCAGGTGCCGGCCCGGGTGCAGACTATCCGGGTGATGCTGGCCGAGATGTTCCGTATCTGCTCACATCTTTTGTTCTATGGCACCTTCGCCCAGGATGTGGGGCAACTGTCGCCTATCTTCTACATGTTTGTAGAACGAGAACGCATCTTCAATATCATCGAGTCCATTACCGGCGCGCGAATGCATCCCGGTTGGTTCCGTATCGGCGGTGTGGCGCAGGATCTGCCCGCAGGCTGGGACAAGCGAGTCAGGGAATTGCTGGATTTCATGCCGCCACGCCTGGATGAGTACGACAGGATGGTAATGGACAACGGCATCGTCAAGCGTCGCACCCAGGGTGTGGGCGTGTACAACACCGAGGAGGCCTTCGACTGGGGTGTGACCGGTGCAGGCCTGCGAGCCACGGGGCTGGAGTGGGACTTCCGCAAGAACCGACCCTATAGCGGTTACGAAAATTTCGAATTTGATATTCCCGTGGCCGTCAACGGTGACTGTTACGATCGCTGTGCGGTGCGGGTCGAAGAGATGCGCCAGAGTCTGCGCATCATCAAGCAGTGTGTCGACAACATGCCAGCGGGGGACTACAAAGCAGATCATCCCCTGACAACCCCGCCGCGCAAGGAAAAGACACTGCAGGATATCGAGACCCTCATCAATCACTTCCTCTCCGTGAGTTGGGGGCCGGTTATTCCGCCCGGTGAGGTGACTATGGCGATCGAAGCCACCAAGGGAATCAACAGTTATTACCTGGTCAGTGATGGTAGTACGACCTCCTACCGCACCAGGATTCGCACGCCATCCTTCGCGCATCTGCAGATGATTCCGGAAATCAGTCGTGGCTTCATGGTGGCGGACCTGATCGCCATCATTGCCAGTATCGACTTCGTGATGGCGGACGTGGACAGGTAGTTGCCAACAAAGAATTGAAACTCTTAACGAGTAAAAGTAATCAGCACAACAGGTAGCAAGAGCCAGTGACAGCAGACAAGGTCATAGCAAGTTCGGCTAGACAGCCCCGGCAGCTCAGCGAGGCCGAGATAGCCGAGATCGAGCACGAGAAGGAGCTATACCCCGATAACCGGGCAGTTGGTCTCGAAGCGTTGAAGATCGTGCAGAAGCATCAGGGCTGGGTCTCCGATGAGTCCCTGCTGGCTATCGCTCGCTACCTGGATCTGCCGGTAGCCGATCTTGAGGGCGTGGCAACCTTCTTCAACCTTGTCTACCGTCAGCCGGTGGGCAAGAAGGTGATACTGTTCTGCAACAGTGTGAGCTGCTGGATTATGGGATGTGAAGGCATCAGGTCGCATATAAAGGAAACCCTGGGCGTGGATTTTGGCCAGACCACGAGCGATGACCAATTCACGTTTATTCCGGTTCCCTGTCTCGGCGATTGCGACAGGGCACCAGTGATGATGGTGGGCGAGGATCTGCATCGAAATCTGACCCCGGAAAAAATCGATGAGATCGTGGCACAGTACCGTGGCAAGTAACAATCGCGCATTGAAGACGAGTAATTACCGAGAACCCAGAGTCAGCTAACCCGGAACCAACGAAAGATAACGACAGTGGTAGACAAGCCCTTAACAAAGAATATCGACATGAGCCGGCCCCCGCTGGATATCGCCGCCTACGAGGCCAATGATGGCTATCAGTCCATCAGGAAGATAGCCCAGGGCCTGGGGTCGGGCGATGTGCTGCAGCTGGTGAAGGACTCCGGGCTGAAGGGAAGAGGCGGCGCTGGATTCCCCACTGGCCTGAAATGGAGTTTCGTCCCCCAGGGTCCGGATTCGCCAGCCCAGAAATACCTGGTGGTGAATGCTGACGAGATGGAACCGGGTACCTTCAAGGATCGCCTGCTGATGGAAGGCGATCCCCATCTACTACTGGAAGGCATGATTATCGCGGCCTATACCATCGGCGCCAGCAAGGCCTACATTTTCCTTCGCGGTGAATACACTCGCTCGGTCGAGACCCTTTCGCACGCAATAAAGGAAGCCTATGCCAAGGGTTATATCGGCAAGAATATTCTCAATACCGGTTTCGACCTGGACATCATTCTGCACACCAGTGCCGGTCGCTATATCTGTGGCGAAGAGACGGCGCTGCTCAATGCGCTGGAAGGTAAACGCGCCAATCCGCGGGCCAAGCCTCCCTTCCCGCAGGTGAGTGGCCTGTGGGGCAAACCGACCATCGTGAACAATGTTGAGACCATCTGCAACCTGCCGGGCATTCTTACCTACGGCGTGGACTGGTACCGCGGCCTTACCCGGGGCAAGGATCATGGCACCAAGTTGTTCGGTGTCAGCGGCAAGGTGAAGAATCCCGGATGCTGGGAAATGCCACTGGGCTTGCCGATCCGTGAGTTGTTGGAAGACAGGGCGGGTGGCATGCGCGATGGCCTGTCCCTGCGCGCCTTCCTGCCCGGTGGGGGCTCAACCGATTTCATGTTACCGGAGCACCTGGACCTGAAACTGGATTACGACGAGATTGCCAGTGTGGGAAGCCGTCTCGCGACCGGCACCATGATTATTCTCGATGACAAGACATGTCCGGTTGGCATGTTAGGTAACCTGATGACTTTCTTCGCTCATGAGAGTTGTGGCTTCTGTACTCCCTGCCGTGATGGATTGCCCTGGGTTGATGCCATTTTCCGGGAGTTGGAAGAGGGGCGGGGCCAGGAGAAGGATCTGGCTATCCTGCAGGAACATGTCAGCTATATGGGGCCTGGTCGCACGTTTTGCGCATTGGCACCCGGTGCCACTGCCCCACTGGGCAGCGGTTTGAAATATTTTGCAGATGACTTCAAGGCGCATATCGACAAGAAATGCTGCCCGTACAAGCACTAGAGAATAGGAAGGATTGGAGTCTTAGATGGCGAAAGTTGTTATTGACGGGAAGGAATACGAAGTAAATCCCGATAACAATCTTCTTCAGGAATGCCTTTCCCTGGGTATGGACCTGCCGTATTTCTGTTGGCATCCATGCATGGGGTCGGTGGGTGCCTGTCGCCAGTGCGCGGTCAAACAGTATCGCAACGCCGACGACAAGGATGGCATGCTGGTCATGGCCTGTATGACGCCGGCCGCCGATGGCAGCATTATCTCTATCAAGGACGAGCAGGCGCGGGATATGCGGGAGCGGGTCATTGAGAGCCTGATGATCAGCCATCCGCATGATTGCCCTGTGTGCGAGGAAGGAGGCGAGTGTCACCTTCAGGATATGACCATGATGTCCGGGCACAACTATCGGCGCTATGACAAGAAGAAGGTCACCCATCGTAACCAGTATCTCGGTCCTTTCATCAATCATGAAATGAATCGCTGTATCGCCTGTTATCGATGCGTGCGTTACTACGATAACTATGCGGGCGGTACCGATCTCTCTGCCCAGGCGTCGCATCACCATGTGTATTTCGGTCGGCAGGAAGAGGGCGTGCTGGAAAGCGAATTCAGCGGCAATTTGGTGGAAGTGTGTCCGACCGGTGTGTTTACCGACAAATCATTCTCCGAACACTACTCCCGGAAGTGGGACCTGCAGACCGCACCCAGTGTCTGTGTGGGCTGCTCGGTGGGCTGTAACATCACGCCGGGTGAGCGCTATGGCACACTGCGGCGTATTACCAATCGCTATAACAGCGAGATCAACGGTTACTTCCTCTGCGACCGCGGACGATTCGGTTTCGACTATATAAACAGCAAGGAAAGAATAGAGGCGCCCTTGGCTCGCACGGACTCGGGCGAAACAAAAATTACACTGGACGATGCCGTCGCCTTGATAGAAGACCTCAAGGGTGGTGCGGCCATCGGCATCGGGTCTCCGAGGGCGAGCAATGAGGCAAACTACGCGCTGCGCAATCTGGTTGGCGCCGAGAATTTCTACTGCGGCATCGCCGACGATGAACACGCTGTCAACCGACTGATACTGGATCTGGCCCACGACGAGGCCTTCCGGTCGCCCAGCGTTCGCGACATCGAAAAGGCAGATGCCGTGCTGATCATCGGTGAAGACGTCACCAATACCGCGCCACGCATATCCCTGGCTCTGCGCCAGAGCGCGCACAATAAGGCGCTTTCCCTGGCTTCTGCCAACAATATTCCGCAGTGGCAGGATGCGGCGGTACGGGAGTTGGCACAGCATGAGCGCAGCCCGATCAGCATCCTGTCTGGCCATGCCACTCGCCTGGATGACGTGGCCAGCGAACTGCACATCGATTCCTATGCTGGCCAGGCGGAGCTGGCACAGGCCATCGCCGCCGAACTTGGCGCGGAGGTCGATACGGCTTCGGCTCCGGGTTCCGATCAGCGCGCTCTGGCGAAGACTATCGCAGATCATCTGCGTACTGCTGAACGACCGTTGATAATAAGCGGTTCCAGTAATGGTCAGCTCTGCCTGGTGCAGGCCGCCGCCAACGTGGCGCGAGCACTACAGCAGAAGAATAGCTCGCCGACGAGCCTGTGTCTGGTCACCCCGGAGGTGAACAGCATTGGTCTGGAGATGCTGAGTACGGCAGAGAACAGTCTCGGCGTCGCCCTGGAAAAAATGACATCTGGCGCTGCGTCACGGGTGATCGTGCTGGAGAATGACCTGTACCGGCGAGCTGCAACCGATGCCGTGGATCAGGCACTGGCAAGGCTTGAGCAGCTGGTAGTCATTGATCAGATGCCAACGACAACCAGCGCGAGGGCAAGTCATGTCCTGCCCAGTACGGGTTTCTCCGAGCATGAGGCGACTCTGATCAATTATGAGGGGCGGGCACAGCTTAGCTTTCAGGTGCACAACTGTTCCGTAAGCGCCTTGCCTGCCTGGCGATGGTTAAGTCCCGGTGAGACCGATATCAATGGCGTCATCAATCGGTGCAGCGAAGATGTGAAAGGCTTTGAGAAGCTGGATGATATGTTGCCCCACGGCAATCAATTCGTCGCCGGCATGAAGGTACCGCGGCAGTCGCATCGTTACAGTGGTCGCACCGCGATGAATGCCAATATCAATGTCCATGAACCGAAGCAGCCGCAGGATGCGGAATCTCCACTGGCCTTTTCCATGGAAGGTATACCGGCCACCAGGGATTGTTCAATTTTGGGTGCTGCGTGGTCGCCAGGCTGGAATTCCAACCAGGCCATCAGCAAGTTCCAGGATGAAGTGAATGGTGAGTTGAAGCAGGGTCATGCCGGCAATCTGTTGCTGGAGCGGAACCAGCAAGGTGGCTACCTGCCTCTGTCTCTGACAGACCAGGGTGCCGGTGAATTCAGCCTGATACGTGCCTTCCAGATTTTCGGCAGTGACGAATTGAGCGCGAAAGCCTCACCCATTCGCCAGCGCCTGACTGCCCCCTATGTAAGCCTGGCGCCTGTGGATGCCGACCGACTGGGTGTCCGGCAGGGTGATACTGTGAGCATCAACGGCAATGGGAAGCTGGCAACGGTCTGTGTGCGCAGCCATATCAAACCTGGCACTACGGCCCTGTATGCTGGCGATAAGCACCTCAATGTGCAGGATCTGTCCTGCTCTGTGACTCTGCAGAAATCCAGTGAGACCTTGGCGGGTCCCGGGATCAGTGGTCTCATCGTCAGCGATCTCTATGAGGAGAGTTATTGATGGCGCTTGAAATTGGCTCAGGCCTGACAATCGGGCTCATCCTCGGGGCCGTCATCGTAGTAGCTGCGATGCTGATCTGGGTCGAGCGCCGCCTGCTGAGTTTCTGGCAGGAACGGCTGGGGCCGAACCGGGTAGGGCCCTTCGGCCTGTTGCAGGTCGTGGCCGACATGATCAAGATCTTCACCAAGGAAGACTGGGTGCCACCTTTTGCTGATCGCCTGAGCTTCGTCATTGCTCCCGCGATCATCATGATCGTCATACTGCTCAGCTTCGCGGTGATTCCCTTTGCACCCAATATCGGCATCGTAGACTCCAATATCGGTATCCTGTTCGTGCTGGCCATGGCCTCGCTCGGTGCCTATAGCGTGATGCTCGGCGGACTCTCCTCGGATAATAAATATGCCCTGTTGGGGAGCCTGCGGGCCGCAGCCCAGATGGTGAGTTACGAAGTCTTCATGGGTATTTCTCTGCTGGGGGTCGTGGCACTGTCGGGCAGTTTCAACCTGCGCACGATCGTGGAGGCCCAGGCAGACATGTGGTTCGTGATTCCTCAGTTCGTAGGTTTCGTTATCTTCCTGATTGCCGGCGTGGCCGAGAGCCATCGCCTGCCGTTCGATATCCCGGAGGCCGAGCAGGAGATCTGTGCCGGTTACCACACGGAATACAGCGGCATGAAGTTTGGCATGTTCTTTGTTGGTGAGTACCTCGGCCTGGTGCTGGTGTCATCGCTGATTACCGTATTGTTTTTTGGCGGCTGGATGGGACCGGCGTTCCTGCCGCCCGTAGTGTGGTTTGCAGCGAAGGCGGGTGTGTTCATCGCCTTCTTCATCCTGTTGCGAGCCGCCATACCAAGACCTCGTTACGATCAGCTGATGAGCTATGGCTGGTTGTTCCTGTTACCACTGTCGTTGTTGAATCTGTTGATCACTGGCGTGGTGATTCTCAGTACCTGAGAAGCGTGTTGAGAAACTGAAGGCTAACTATGTTTAAACTTATAAAAGATACGTTAATCAGCCAGGTAGTCACCCTCTGGGCTGTCTTCATGAAGCTGTTTACGAAAGCGGATACGGTGCAGTATCCCGAAGAACAGCCTTATATGTTTCCCCGCTGGCGTGGCCGCATCATTCTCAGTCGGGACCCGGACGGAGAAGAGCGCTGCGTAGCCTGTAATCTCTGCGCCTGCGCCTGCCCGGTGGACTGCATCGCGTTGCAGAAGGGCGAGATGGAAGATGGTCGCTGGTACCCGGAGTTTTTCCGAATCAATTTCTCCCGTTGCATCATGTGTGGTTTCTGTGAGGAAGCCTGTCCCACCAATGCCATTCAACTGACACCCGATTTTGAGATGGCTGAATACGTGCGCCAGGACATGGTGTGGGAAAAGGAAGACCTGCTGATCGATGGAACGGGTAAATACCACGATTACAATTTTTACCGGGTCGCTGGCATGCAAATAAAAAACAAGGACAAGGGTGAGGCCTTGAATGAAGCGCCCCCCGTCGACGTCAGGAGCCTGTTGCCTTGACTACGCTCTTTTACCTGGCAGGCGCTATCGCCATCATCTCAACCTGTGCGGTGATCGTGCAGACCAACATCGTGCATGCGCTGCTGTACCTGATTCTGTCATTGCTGTCGGTGGCGGTTATCTTCTATGTGCTGGGTGCACCATTCGCCGCGGTGCTGGAAGCGATCGTCTATGCAGGCGCAATCATGGTGTTGTTCCTGTTTGTGATCATGATGCTGAACATGGGGCAGCATACCAGGCAGCAGGAGCGAGGCTGGCTGACTGCCCGTGTGTTTATAGCGCCGGCCATCATGGCGGCTCTGTTGCTGGGCCAATTACTGAATGTGATGAGCCGGATCGATTATGACCTCGGCCTGACCCGGGTCGGTGTGCTGGAAGTTAGCGCGTTGTTGTTTGGCCCCTATGTACTGGCAGTAGAGCTGGCCTCTATCCTGCTGCTGGCCGGATTGGTGTCGGCCTATCACCTGGCAAAGAAATAGCGCCCGGGAATGGCAGGGCAATAGAGGGCGGGGAATCAACGCACGATTGGACAAGTCACCAGGCAAGTTAGCACACAAGAAGAAAAAGAGAATAGAGCGCACAGAGAGAAAAAGAAGCACCACATGGAAAGCATACCCATAGAACACGGCCTCATCCTGGCGGGAATCCTGTTTAGCCTGGGCCTGATCGGCGTACTTACCCGACGCAATATTGTGTTCGTGCTGATGTCACTGGAAATCATGCTAAACGCCAGCGGTCTTGCGTTCATCGTGGCCGGGGCGCGCTGGGGAGCCGCAGATGGGCAGGTGATGTTCCTGATGATTCTTACCCTGGCTGCTGCCGAAGTGGCTGTGGGGCTGGGCCTGATCATTCAGATGTACCGAAAATTTCACACTGTGGACATCAATGTGCTCAGTGAGATGAAAGGATAAGAGGCGGCTTGCGATAAATCATGCTTGATCTGATCTGGCTACTACCAACATTCCCGGCCCTGGGCTTCCTCAGCCTGGTGCTGACCTCCGGTAATCTGCCGAAGAAGATGGTGGCTGTCATCGGCGCCGGTTCCATTGGTCTGTCTTTCCTGGTGGCGGCACTGTGCGCGATGGAGTTCCTCAACAGCGGCGTGGATCATTTTTCCCGGGAAACCTGGACCTGGATGGTCGCGGGCAGTTTTAGTCCCGGCTTTACCTTCTATCTGGACGGGCTTTCCACGGTGATGATGCTGGTGATTACCGGAGTCGGCTTCCTGATCCATGTCTATGCCACCGGTTACATGGCTGATGATCCCAGCTATAGCCGTTTCTTCTCCTACATGAACCTGTTCGTTGCCGCCATGCTGATGCTGGTGCTTGGCGACAACCTGGTAGTCCTGTACCTCGGTTGGGAAGGAGTTGGACTTTGCAGTTACCTGCTCATCGGTTTCTGGTATACCAATCCTGCCAATGGCTATGCCGCACGCAAGGCCTTCGTGGTAACCCGGGTGGGGGATACCTCCATGGCCATCGGCCTGTTCCTGTTGTTTGCTCATTTCGGCACCCTCAATATTCAGGACCTCATGCATGCCGCGGAATCAGAATGGGCGGTAGGTGATCGACTGCCCGCCATCGCCGCGTTGTTACTGCTGGGCGGTGCGGTCGGTAAATCGGCACAGTTGCCGCTGCAGACCTGGCTTCCCGATGCCATGGCCGGTCCGACCCCAATTTCTGCTCTGATCCACGCGGCCACCATGGTCACGGCTGGTGTGTACCTGATTGCACGCACACACATACTGTTCGAACTGGCACCTGATGTGCAGATACTGGTGGCCTGGATCGGTTTGATTACCTTGTTGATGGCTGGCTTCACTGCCATGACCCAGTCGGACATCAAGCGCATACTGGCGTTTTCCACGGTCAGCCAGATTGGTTACATGTTCCTGGGATTGGGAGTAGGGGCCTGGTCGGCGTCCATCTTTCACCTGATGACCCATGCCTTCTTCAAGGCCTTGCTGTTCCTCGGCGCAGGTTCGGTGATCCTGGCCATGCATCATGAACAGGACATCTTCAAGATGGGGGCCTTGCGCAAGGTACTGCCGTTCACCTTCGCCTGTTTCCTGGTCGGCTCCCTGGCACTGACGGCGTTCCCGTTCACCTCGGGCTTCTTCTCCAAGGATGAGATCCTGCTGGCCGCACTGGAACTGGAAGGGGCGGGCACGATACTGTGGCTGGGCGGAGTCATAGGTGCCTTCTTCACCGGTATCTATACTTTCCGTCTGATGTTTATCGTGTTCTTTGGCGAAAACCGCGGGCATCACTGCGACGGTGAATACGGCGGCTGGAATATGAAGGCCCCGCTGGCGGTGCTGATGCTGCTCTCCCTGGTGGGTGGGTTCATCCCTATACCGGTCGATGCGGTGTTCAGTCACGGTGAGGTGCACGAGGAACATCATGCCAGCCTGCTGGTGGAAGGCTTCATGATCCTGGTGCCGCTGATCGGTATTGGTATCGCCTACCTGTTCTATGGCTCGAGGACATTCTCCGCTGAGAAGCTGATGTCTTCGCCGCTTGCGCAAAACCTGCACCGATTCTGGAACAGTGGCTGGGGCATGGACTGGCTCTACGACCGACTATTCGTCTTCCCATTTATGTGGCTGGCACGCATCAATGCCCGGGACATCATCGACCTGTTCTATGGCCTTGTCGTGGATATTAACCAGACCGCCCACCGTATGATTGTACGCACCCAGACCGGTTCACTGCGCTGGTATGCACTTAGCCTAGCCGCCGGCCTGGTGGTGATTATCACCCTTGGAGTATTGTTATGATCCTGGTGATATTGATCGGTGTTTTGTTCCTCGGTGGCGTGTTGGCCTGGATTTCTGAAGGTCTCGATCCCAAATTCCCGCGTAGCGTGGCATTGGTAACCGTATTGCTGGACCTGCTCATCATGCTGAGCCTGTTGGGAGGAGAGGGTTGGGTTGCCTCCATCGAACTCGAATGGTTGCCCCGTTTTGGTATCAGCTTCTTCCTGGCTGCAGACGGTCTCAGTGTGCTGTTACTGATGCTGACCGCATTCCTCGGCGCTATCGCTATCGGAGCCGCCTGGGATGAAATTAGCGAACGGACCGGCTTCTTCTACTTCAATCTGCTGTGGACCCTGGCCGGTGTGCTGGGTGTCTTCACCGCGCTGGACCTATTCCTGTTCTTCTTCTTCTGGGAAGTCATGCTGATACCGATGTATTTCATCATCGCGATATGGGGGCATGAGAACAAGAACTACGCAGCCATGAAGTTTTTCATTTTCACCCAGGTCACCGGCATGCTGATGCTGGTCGCCATCCTGATGCTGGCTTATTTCCACTATGTGCAGTTCGGAAGCTACAGCTTTAACTACCATGATCTGCTCAATGTGCGTACAGCCGGCCAGCTGGAAATGTGGATGATGCTGGGCTTCTTTATCGCCTTTGCCACCAAGCTACCCAGTGTGCCATTCCATTCCTGGTTACCCGACGCACACAGTCAGGCGCCGACAGCGGGTAGTGTGATCCTGGCGGGTATCCTGCTGAAGACTGGCGCCTACGGCCTGATTCGATTCGCTGTGCCCCTGTTCCCGACGGCTTCCATGGACTTTGCGCCCATTGCCATGACCCTGGCTGCCATCAGCATCCTGTACTGCGCCAAGGTGGCCTTCGCACAGAACGACATCAAGCGACTCATCGCCTATACCAGCGTCAGCCACATGGGCTTCGTCACCCTGGGCATCTATGCCTGGAACGAGCAGGCACTGCAGGGGGCCATCATGACCATGCTGGCTCACGGACTCAGTGCGGCTGCCCTGTTCATGCTGGCCGGTGGACTGCAACACCGGATCCACACCCGCAACATGCCGGACATGGGGGGCTTCTGGGCCAGGGTGCCGCGTATGGCGGTGGTAGCCTTGTTCTTCTCGGTAGCGGCACTGGGTATGCCGGGGCTCGGCAACTTCATTGGGGAATTCCTGGCCTTGATCGGCGCCTTCCAGGCCAATATCTGGCTGACGGTGATCTCAGCCTTCGGTCTCATATTCGCTTCTGTCTACTCCCTCTGGGTCATGCAGAAGGTATTTCAGGGCGAGTATCGCAACGCGGATTTCGATGACAGTCATCTCACAGACCTAAGTCGCAGGGAGATGGTGTATTTCATCGCCATGATGATTGGCCTGTTGTGGATGGGTATGTACCCCCAGTCATTCCTGGCGCTATCTGCCGCCTCGCTGGCAGAAATTATGGGCGGTACCGAACAGGTGGTCCTGTCCCTGGTGGAGGGTAGCCTGTGAACATGACCCTGGGTGAGCTGATTCCACTGACGCCGCTGCTGCTGGTTACCGCAACGGCGGTTATTACCATGATCCTGATAGGCATTCGGCGCAGCTACCCGCTGACGGCAGGCATGACCATCGCGGGTCTGCTGGTGACCGCTATTTTCGCCGCCACCATGATCGGTGACACCAATGCCCAGGTGACTCCATTGATGATCGTGGATCACTACAGCCTGTTCTTTATCGTGGTGACCTGTGTCAGCGCCCTGGTCATAGCCGTGTTGAGCTATCCCTACCTGTTCAGTCTCAATGACCACAAGGAGGAGTATTACCTCTTGCTCGGGGTGGCCACCATCGGTGCCGTGGTCATGGTGAGCAGCAATCATTTTGTCAGCGCTATCCTCGGACTCGAGACCCTGTCCATGTCGCTTTATGGCATGGTGGCCTATACCGTGCATTCAAAAGAGGCGGCCAAGTACCCGCTCGAGGCCGCAGTGAAATACCTGATGCTTTCTGCCGCGGCTTCCGGTTTTATCGTGTTCGGGATGGCACTCGTGTATGCCCAGACCGGAACCCTGTCTTTCACCTCGCTGCTCGAGCCATCCAACGGTGGTACTCCCGGTCTCGGTGCCCCATATTCCATCGTGGCATTGCTACTTATCTTTGCCGGTATAGCCTTCAAGTTATCCCTGGCACCTTTCCATCTGTGGACGCCTGATGTATTTGAAGGTTCACCCTTGCCGGCAACTACCTACCTGGCGACGATTGGCAAGGCCGGTATGTTTGTTGTGCTGCTGCGATTCATCGAAGCCAGTGATGCCCTGTCTTTCGCGAGTGTGGTAACAGTGTTGTCACTGGTTGCTGCAGCATCGATTCTCGGGGGAAACCTGTTGGCCCTGTTGCAGGAAAACCTCAAGCGTATTCTTGCCTATTCGTCCATCGCCCATATGGGCTATATCCTCATCGCCATTATCGCCAGCTATTACAGCGAGGGCACGGTTAGCATCGAGGCGGTCACGTTCTACCTGCTGGCCTATATGGTGATGTCGCTCGGCGCCTTTGGCGTGGCCTCGGTAGTATCTTCCAGTGAGAAGGAGTTTGATGTTGTCGCGGACTATCAGGGCCTGTTCTGGCGTGATCCCTGGCTGGCAGTGATCTTTACTGGCATGTTGTTGTCCCTGGCGGGTATTCCACTCACCGTGGGTTTCATCGGCAAGTTCTACCTGTTCTATGCGGGTGTGGAGGGGGCGCTGTGGGTATTGCTGAGTGTGTTGATCATCGGCAGCGGTATCGGGCTCTATTACTACTTGCGTATCGTGTACCGCATGGTACTTCCCGCACCGGAGCAGGTCAGTTTCAGGGTCGGCGGTATAGAAAGTTTCAGTGCCTATGGTGTATTGTCCATCCTGTTACTGCTACTGCTCGTACTGGGAGTTTATCCCGCGCCGGTCATGGCCTTGATTGAAACTATCGCTGCCTACGTTTAAGTAGCCTCTGCCAGCCGGCAGGTCCGCCACTCATCACATCACTAATGACGGTTTGTACGCCAAGGATGATAAAGTCCGCGCTCGGTCTGCTTGCATTACTGCTGGTTCTCGGAGGCATGAGCTTCTTCGCTGCCGATGCCCAACAGGCACGACGCCTGGAGTTTGACAGGCAGAATCTGAAACAGTTTTTCGCCGAAGGTTCCTACGACAACGATCTCGTCGTGGACAGTTACCTGATACCGGCAAACAGCGTGCATCCCCGTCTCGTGAATCAACAGCTTCTGGGTCTGCAACGGGACCGACTTGCCTATCGTGCCCGCAAGGATGGGCAGGTGGTGGCGGTCGCCGTGCCAGCCAGCGCAGACGATGGATTCAATGGCAGGGTAGACCTGCTGGTATCGGTGGACATGTTCGGTCGTATCGGTGCCGCGCGGGTAGTGTCTGATGTAGATACCGATGCATTGTATGGCGTTGTGGATGTTATCGAGTCCAGCTGGATGGAAGAGTTTTCCGGCAAGGCCATGCGCAATATCCTGGGAGTTACCTGGACCAGTATCAGTGCCGAACGGGATTATGACCAGTTCGTCGGCGCTTCCATCACACCCAAGGCGGTAGCGGATCGAATTTATGATGCCCTGGTGTTCGTGCAGTCCAATCGAATCGAACTCATACGTGGTGAGAGTGGCTGAATCGTGAGCTTTCATGACCATTTCTCCGGACATGCCACACTGTATGCCAGTGCACGACCTTCTTATCCACCGGAATTATTCGATTACCTGTCCAACCAGTGTGTCGGTTCGGATCTGGCAATTGATTGCGCCTGTGGTAATGGTCAGGCAAGCAGGAGCCTGCTTAAGTACTTCGAGACGGTGCTGATGATCGATGCCAGTGTCGCGCAGTTGCAACAGTATGCAAGTGCAGGCGAGGGAAGCAACAAGGCCGTAGCTGTGGTGGCCCTTGCCGAGCGGCTTCCGGTAGCCGATGAATGGTCAGACCTGCTCACCGTGGCCCAGGCCTTCCACTGGTTTGATTTTGACAGTTTCTGTGAAGAACTGGATCGTGTGCTCAAGCCAGGGTCTCTGTTCGCGGCATGGAGCTACGGTATCCACAGCATCGCGCCGGACATCGATGCAGTCATCGGGTATCTGTATGAAGACCTCCTTGGGGAGTACTGGACTCCCGAGAGGCGCTCGGTAGAAGACGGTTATGCTGGCTACGATTTCCCTTTTCAGGAGGTTCCAGCGCCGAGCTTCAAGCTACGCAAGTGCTGGTCGATAGAACATTTTTTAGCGTATCTGAATTCCTGGTCTGCGGTGCAGCGTTATCAACAGGCGAACGACAGTAATCCCGTGGACAGCATAGTGGGCTCCCTGACTGAATTGTGGGGCGGACAGGTGCAACGGGAGGTCCAGTGGCCGCTCACTCTCAAGGTGCGGCGAAAACCTTGATTGGTGACTTATCCTGTCTTGGTATTGCCCGGTAGAGCGCATATCATGAATGGCACATTCAAGGTCCTGAAAGGAGCTCAAGCTCGGTGAGCAAAGTGGCAGTAATCGGTGGTGGTAGCTTTGGCACGGTAATCGCCAATATCATCGCGCTCAATAACAACGATGTGCATTTCTGGATGCGCAGCGAGGAAATTGCTGCCGAGGTAAATGAGCGCCACGAGAACCCGCAGTATCTTCCCGGCTACGCGATCAGCGACCGCGTCGTCGCCACCCACGATATGGAAGCGGCAGTCAGCGGCGCGACGGTGATCTTTGTCGCTGTTCCTAGCACGTCTTTTCGGCACGTCGTGAAGCAGCTGGTGCCGTACGCTTCAGCAGAAGCCATGCTGATAAGCACAACCAAGGGTATCGAGGCCGGCACGTTCATGCTCATGAGCCAGATCCTGGCCGAGGAAGCGCCGGGTTCGCGTATTGGCGTGCTTAGCGGTCCGAATCTTGCCAAGGAAATTGCGAAGGGACATCTCACGGGCACCGTAATCGCCAGTAGCGATGAAGAAGTCCGTGAGAGAATCAAGGAGCTACTCAAGAGCGACCATTTCAGGGTCTATACCAACGATGATATGTTCGGTGTGGAGCTCGGTGGGTCCCTGAAAAACATCTATGCCATCATCGCCGGTATGGCCGATGCACTGGGCATGGGGCACAACACCAACAGCATGCTGGTCACGCGCAGCCTGACAGAAATGGCACGCTTCGGTCGCGAGCTGGGTGCTGACCCAATGACGTTCCTCGGCCTCTCTGGGGTAGGGGACCTGGTGGTAACCTGCTCAACACCCTTGAGTCGAAACTTCCGCATTGGACAGGCCCTGGGCTCCGGCAAGTCCATAGAAGAGGCGATGGCCGAAGTGGGGCAGACTGCCGAGGGTGTGAACACGGTGAAGCTGGTGGCGGAAAAGGCGGAAGAGCTGGGTGTTTACATGCCGCTGGCCACAGGCCTGTATCGGATTATCTACGAAGGTGAGACCATTCGCAGTATTATTTCTTCATTGATGCTGAGCGAGCAGGCCCTGGATGTGGAGTTTGCCGCCAGCAGGGAAAAAAACCTGCGTTAGATTCGCAGGAAATCTAGAGGATTTATCATGTCAGAAGATCTGGACGATATTGTAGACAACTTGCAGGAACCATCGGCATGGATTCGTATCGTATTCATGATCGGCTATGCCTTACTGCTGTATGTGGTGATTGTTCCGGTAATGTTTGTGATCGGCCTGGTGCAGGCCCTGTTTGTCATCATCACCGGAGACGACAATGAAAAACTACGCGGTCTGGGCGGTGCCCTCGCGGAGTTTGTTCACCAGCTGCTGAGCTTCTTTACCTACAATACAGAAGACAAGCCGTTCCCGTTCAAGGACTTCCCTGAATTCACTTACGGCGCCGATCCTGTCGATGAGCAGCAGGCTTCGTCAGGAAATGGCAAGCCAGCGACCAAGAAATCGGCCGCCAGGAAAACCGCGAAGAAGAAAACATCTATCCGGAAGAAGACGGCTGCCAGCAATAAAACCAAAGCCGAGTCCACCTCTGAGGATGGCGATGGCAAAGAAGGCGCGCAATCGGCCAGTGACTAGACCGTACGGGGTGGCCTGAAGTCGTCTCCCTGGCGCCGGACATCGATGCTTATCTATCTACAACGACACGGCCAGGCCGGAATGCAGGTACGTTCCGACAGGGAAAGGGAACTTACCGAACGCGGTCGGCTGGATAATCTGGGTGTGGCCAAACAACTCGTGGACAAACATGCGGGACAAGGCCCCGAGATCGATCTCGCGCTCTGTAGCCCCTATTAGCGTGCGCGGCAAACAGCCGATGACTTGCAATCGGTACTCGGTCAACTTAGATTCAACGAAACAGACAGCCTCGTTCCAGACGGTGATGTAGGCGAACTGTTGAGTCTGCTGGATGACCTGGCTGAAACCACCAATGTGAACTCGGTGCTGCTGGTGGGACACAATCCCCTGTTTTCTGAGCTGTTCAGTTTGCTGGTGGATGGCGAGGCAAACAGTCGACAGATGGGCACCAGTAATCTGGTGTGCCTGGAAAGCAGGGTGGTTGCACCTGGTTTTGCAGACATGCGCTATATGTTGGTACCTTAGGTGCCACAGTATTCCATGCCAGTGTCCCCGATGTTGGTGCCCTGGCACCCATGCAATGAGGGCTTCTGAATACTGCAAGCTCAAGCTGATGAATCGGTAACATTTCGATACCCATGATGAACAAAACTACTTTCCTGAAGTCATTGTTGCCAGCACTGCTGGCAAGCCTCTCCATCTCTTTCGTGCATGGACAGGGTGCAGACCATCCACTCATAGACCGCTTTCCCGATTCCCGTATCTCTGACCTGGAGTTCGAGCCGGACAGCAACTATCGCCTCATCCTTGGCAGCCTGGCCCGCACCCGGGGAGTGGTCGTGCCCGGGGAGTCTGAGCGCCTGCGTGGTGATGTGACCCGAATCATCTATGAGATATCGGAAGAGTTTAATGGCGAAGATATATATCAGTACTTCCAGGAACAGATTCGGGACAAGGGGTACGATGTCCTCTTTTCCTGCTCGGGTAGAGACTGTGGCAGCAGCGTCTATTGGGCCAACGATATTTTCCAGAACCGGGTACTGTATGGACCAGAACGCAATCAGTACTACATCGCCATGCGCACCCCTGCCTCGATGGGAGATCCGGCGCATATGGTGCTCTATATCATCACCCGCGGGAATCGGCAGCTCCTTGCGTACCTGGAAGTCATACAGGAGGCTGGAACCGCACCACCCGTGGAGTTACTGAGTACCCAGATCCTCGATGAGGTCAACGAGCAGGGTAGTGCCATATTACCCGGTATCACCTTCATCAATGACCGCCAGCTAACAGACGATGCCGATCTGGCCGCCGTGGCCCGGGAATTGAACAGCAACCCGGAGATGAGCTTCTATCTCGTGGCACATCTCGGTGGCGACCAGGATCTGGATCAGCTCACCAATCGCTCCATGATAAGGGCCCAGACCGTGCGCCAAGGGCTGATCAATCTGGGAGTAGATGGAAACCGCCTGCTGGCCAGGGGGGTGGGACCGCTTGCCCCGAACTGTGGCGGGGAAAACTGTGCCGAACGAGTGGTGCTGGTGCTGCGTCCGCCTAGCGAATAAGGGACAGGAACTCATTGCGCGTGCTGGGGCTGTTACGGAAAGCGCCCAACATGCAGGATGTGGTCATTACAGAATTCTGCTTTTCAACGCCACGCATCATCATGCACATATGCTTTGCCTCGATGATGACGCCGGCACCGGCCGCGCCGGTTTTCTCCACAATGCACTCGGCAATCTGGGTGGTAAGGTTTTCCTGAATCTGCAGGCGGCGAGCAAAGGCATCGACAATGCGTGCAATCTTGGAAAGTCCGATGACCTTTGATTTGGGAAGATAGGCCACATGGCACTTCCCGATGAAGGGCAGCATATGGTGCTCGCACATCGAATAGAGCTCGATGTCCTTCACGATGATGATTTCGTCGGTTTCGCACGGAAACAGGGCGCCATTGATCAATTCGTCGATATCTATGGAGTAGCCCTGCATCAGGAAGCGCATGGCATTGGCGGCTCGTTGCGGAGTATCGAGCAAGCCCGGGCGAGTCGGGTCTTCACCGATTGCTGTGATGATGTCCAGAAAGGACTGTTCCATGGGGAGATTCCTGCTATCTGCCTTAAATTTCTGGGCTAAAACTACGATAAACCGAAGTGGAGGTAAAGCTTTGAATTATCCAAAGAAATGTCTTTTCACTTCGATTCGGTACCGGGGTTGTCAGAGGCGACACAATTGTGAAATTACAGCAGTACGTTAGAGATACTGCGGCGTGCTTTGAGGCCGCCGGGCTGTGTTTCGCCCATGGTACCGACAATGCCCTGGATGAATCTGTCTACCTGGTATATGGCAGTCTGGGAATCGACTATGGCCTGAGTCTCGACTCTGTGGATCGGGAGCTGGATGAGAGTGAAATCCGGCTGTTGGATGAACGTGTATCGCGCCGTATCCGGGATCGTGAACCGGTGGCGTATATACTGGGAGAAGCCTGGTTCTGCGGCCTGCCGTTTTTCTCCGACAGGCGGGCATTGATTCCCCGGTCACCGATTGCTGAGCTTATCATGAATGATTTCGCCGGATTGCTGCAGGGTAAGCCTCGCAGGATCATGGATCTCTGCACGGGAAGTGGTTGTATCGGTATTGCCTGTGCTGTGCATTTTCCAGCGGCCAGGGTAGACCTGGTGGATATCGATGACGATTGCCTGCGGCTGGCGAGGGAAAATAGTGATCGACATGGCACCTCCGATCGAGTCCAAATCCTGCAATCGGACCTGTTCGCGCAGGTATCCGGGCGCTACGACCTTATTGTGGCCAATCCGCCCTATGTGTCCGCCGCCGAGATCGAGGATCTGCCGCCAGAGTTTCGCCATGAGCCGAACCTGGGCTTGCTAAGCGAGGAGGTGGGGCTGCAGATACCCGTACGCATAGTGCAACAGGCTGCACAGTACCTGGAGCGCGGTGGCCTACTGATCATGGAGGTCGGTTACAGTGCGGAAGGCTTGAGCGAGCGCCTGAGTGACGTGCCGCTGTTGTGGCTGGATTTCGAGCAGGGTGGGGAGGGTGTGATGGCAATTACACGGGAGCAGCTAGAACATTACAGGGAGCATCTCAATTAGTGTACAATGCACGCCGCTTTTTGCCCTGTCGGCAATTCGCCACCCTCGTTGAACCTTCGCAAGCTCTTCCCGCCAAGGCTCTGTCCAGTTGCCGGGGCTTTAATTTTTATCGTTGAGGCTGTATCGCTCGCGGAGCCAACTCAATAGCTAACTGAGGCGCTATGTCAGGTAACAGTTTAGGAAAACTCTTCACGGTAACCAGCTTTGGTGAAAGCCACGGGCCCGCGCTGGGCTGCGTGGTGGATGGCTGTCCGCCCGGACTCGAGCTGTGCGAGGAGGATATGCAGCGGGATCTGGACCGGCGTAAGCCGGGCCAATCGCGCTTTACCACCCAGCGACGGGAAGACGACGCGGTGCGCATACTTTCCGGTGTTTTCGAGGGTAAAACCACCGGAACGCCCATCGGATTGCTGATAGAAAACACGGATCAACGTTCCAAAGACTACGGCAAGATCAAGGATCAGTTTCGCCCGGCCCATGCCGACTACACCTACCACAAGAAGTATGGTATCCGGGATTATCGGGGTGGCGGCCGTTCATCGGCCCGGGAAACGGCCATGCGGGTGGCGGCGGGTGCCATCGCCAAGAAATACCTGCAACAGCGCTGTGGTATACAGATTCAGGGCTACCTGAGCCAGCTTGGGCCGATCACCATCGAACAGGTGGTACTGGAAGAAATCGAGAACAATCCTTTCTTTTGCCCCGATCCCGGCAAGGTGGCGGAAATGGAAGCCTATATGGCGGCACTCAATAAAGAGGGGAATTCCATTGGTGCGCGCATCACGGTGCAGGCCAGCTCGGTGCCGGTGGGGCTGGGCGAGCCGGTGTTTGACCGCCTGGACGCCGATATCGCCAAGGCCATGATGAGCATCAATGCAGTAAAGGGTGTGGAAATCGGCGCCGGTTTCGACTGTGTGACCCAGAAGGGCTCGGAGCATCGGGACGAGATCACCCCCGACGGCTTCCTCAGCAATAACGCGGGTGGTGTGCTGGGTGGTATCTCCAGCGGCCAGGATATAGTTGTCCACATGGCCCTCAAGCCCACGTCCAGCATCCGCATTCCCGGGAAATCCATAGATATCCGGGGCGAGGCGAGCGAAGTGATCACCACCGGGCGACACGATCCCTGCGTGGGTATTCGGGCGACCCCGATTGCAGAGGCCATGCTGGCCCTGGTATTGATGGATCACCTGCTGCGGGATCGGGCCCAGAATGCCGATGTGCGCCAGGGATAAGTCTGATTAATAGATTAAATTCAAACAGCTATAACGTTTAACGAAACTAAAGAGTTAAGTGGTAAACAAGATGAGCGGCAAGACTTTATACGACAAGATTTGGGAAGCCCACCTGGTGCAGCAGCGAGAGGACGGTACCTCCCTGATTTACATCGACCGGCACCTGATTCACGAGGTCACCTCGCCCCAGGCCTTCGAGGGACTGCGCCTGGCAGGCAGGCAACCTTGGCGTGCCGATGCCAACTACGCCACTCCCGATCACAATATCCCCACCACCCGCGATGAGCGGGCCCAGGGGCTGGAAGGTATCAAGGACCCCGTGTCCAAGATCCAGGTCTCGACGCTCGATGATAACTGCAAGGAATTCAATATCTTCGAGCTGGGCATGAACGATCTGCGCCAGGGTATCGTGCATGTCGTGGGGCCGGAGCAGGGCATAACCCTGCCGGGCATGACTATCGTCTGCGGCGACAGCCACACCTCTACCCACGGCGCCCTGGGTGCGCTGGCCCACGGTATCGGCACCTCGGAAGTGGAACACGTGCTCGCTACACAGTGCCTGATGCAGAAGAAGATGAAGAACATGCTGGTGCGTGTGGACGGCCAACTCAAGACAGGCGTCACAGCCAAGGACATCGTGCTGGCCATCATCAGTCGCATCGGCACTGCCGGTGGCACTGGCTATACCATCGAATTCGGGGGTGAAGCCATCCGTAAGCTCAGCGTCGAAGGACGCATGACCGTATGCAATATGGCTATCGAGGCGGGTGCTCGCGCCGGCCTGGTCGCCGTTGACCAGACTACCCTGGATTACATCGAAGGCCGCCCCTTTGCACCCCAGGGGGCGCTGTGGGATGAAGCTGCTGCAGCCTGGAGTCAGCTTGTAAGCGACGACGATGCGCAATGGGATGCTGTCGTGGAACTCAAAGCCGCAGACATCGAGCCCCAGGTGACCTGGGGCACCTCGCCGGAGATGGTGACCTCAGTGAATGGCATCATTCCCGACCCCAGCCAGGAAAAAGACGAGACCAAGCGCCAGAATATAGAGCAGGCCCTGAAATACATGGGCTTGCAGGGTGGCACGGCAATCCGGGACATCAAACTGGACTGTGTGTTCATCGGCTCCTGCACCAACTCCCGCATTGAAGACCTGCGGGAGGCGGCCAAGGTGGTTGCTGGCAAGCGCAAGGCTGACAGCGTCGAGCTGGCGCTGGTGGTGCCAGGTTCCGGGCTGGTGAAGCAGCAGGCGGAAGCGGAGGGGCTGGACAAAATATTCGAAGCCGCAGGCCTCGAATGGCGTGAGCCCGGTTGCTCCATGTGTCTGGCCATGAATGCCGACCAGCTGGGCGCGGGCAAGCACTGCGCGTCCACCTCCAACCGTAATTTCGAGGGCCGGCAGGGCTTCGGCGGACGCACCCATCTGGTGAGTCCGGCCATGGCGGCAGCGGCAGCGGTGCACGGACACTTCGTTGATGTCCGTGATTTAGGCTAAACCTGAAATAGATTCTGTAACTAACTATCATGAAAAAATTTAATCAAGAAACCGGCATCGTATTACCCCTGGACAGGGCCAATGTGGATACAGATTTCATCATCCCCAAGCAGTTCCTGAAGTCCATCAAGCGCAGCGGCTTTGGGGTTAACCTGTTCGACGAGCACCGCTATCTGGACAAGGGTGAGCCCGATGCCGACAACAGCAAGCGCCCCCTGAATCCGGACTTTGTGCTCAACCTGCCCAGATATGCCGGGGCCTCGGTGTTGCTGGCGCGGGATAATTTCGGCTGTGGCTCCTCCAGGGAGCATGCCCCGTGGGCGCTAGACGACTATGGCTTCCGCGCCATCCTCGCGCCGAGCTATGCGGATATCTTCTTTAATAACTGTTTCAAGAACGGCTTGCTGCCTATCGTGCTGCCACGGGAGGTAATCGATACCCTGTTCGACGAGGTGGAAGCCAACGAGGGCTACAGCCTGACCATTGATCTGCCAGCCCAGGAAATTCGCAAGCCTGACGGCTCGGTATTGCACTTCGAGGTGGATTCCTTTCGCAAAAAGTGCCTGATCGAGGGGCTGGATGACATCGGAATTACCCTGCAGGACAGTGACAAAATACGGGAGTTTGAAAGCCAGTGGCGAACGACGGCGCCCTGGTACTTCACTACGCCGTGAGGCGTATTCATTTATGCTGGCAAGGATTAATCCCAAATTTTGCTTAAAAACATACTGATAAGAGAATTTTGTAATGAAAAAGTTTAACGTAGCCGTCGTCGGTGCAACTGGTGCCGTGGGGGAAGCCCTGATCAACATACTGGAACAACGTGATTTTCCCGTGGATACCCTGTATCCCCTGGCCAGCGAGCGTTCCGCCGGTTCTACTGTCATGTTCCGCAACAAGCCTGTCATGGTGCAGAATCTGGCGGATTTCGACTTCAGCCAGACTCCGATCGGCCTGTTCTCCGCCGGTGGCAGTGTCTCCGCCGAATACGCTACGAAAGCCGCAGCGGCAGGCTGTGTGGTGATCGACAATACCTCCCATTTTCGATACGACGACGATATCCCCCTGGTCGTGCCCGAGGTGAACCCGGAGAAGATCGCCGACTACACTAACCGCAACATCATCGCCAACCCAAATTGTTCAACAATTCAAATGCTTGTGGCACTGAAGCCCATTCGGGACGCGGTGGGCATCAAGCGTATCTCGGTGGCCACCTACCAGGCGGTTTCCGGGACCGGAAAGGAGGCGATTGAGGAACTGGCCAAGCAAACCGCCGACCTGCTCAATGGCAAGGACGCGGAAGCCAAGATCTATCCGGTGCAGATTGCGTTCAATGCCTTACCACAAATCGATGTCTTCCTGGAGAACGGCTATACCAAGGAAGAGATGAAGATGAACTGGGAAACCCGCAAGATCTTTGGCGATGACAGCATCGAAGTAAGTGCTACATGCGTGCGGATTCCGGTGTTTTATGGCCATTCCGAGGCCGTCCAGATAGAGACGCACAAGCCTATCAGCGCGGAGGAGGCCCATAAGTTGCTGGAAGCCGCACCCGGTGTAACGGTCATCGATCGCCGGGAAAACGCTGGCTATCCCACGGCTTTCGTCGATTCTGCGGGCCAGGACGCAGTTTTCGTAGGCAGGATACGGCAGGATATCTCGATGCCGAATGGTCTAAATCTTTGGGTGGTGGCTGATAATGTGCGCAAAGGGGCGGCTTTGAACTCGATTCAGATCGCCGAGGAGTTGATAAAAAGCTACTTGTAATGAATACTTGCAAGCCCTAGTGAAGAAACACTCTTAATAAAGCACGGTAACGCCGATTATGATCGGCTAAAATAATTCGGGGGCACAGCCAGTTAAGCCGAGACTGCCGCAGCGGATACGGAATCAAGACTGCGGTAGGGCGGTGAAAAG
Source organism: Pseudomonadales bacterium (assembly GCA_038134565.1). Classification (GTDB taxonomy): domain Bacteria; phylum Pseudomonadota; class Gammaproteobacteria; order Pseudomonadales; family Pseudohongiellaceae; genus UBA9145. The sequence goes on from JAYPVK010000006.1 coordinate 66,804, forward strand.
CCGGGAAAACACCGGTGAGATCGCTGCAATCGGTCTAGAATACTGCTGTAGGCTAATTTGGCTAGTATCCAGAGCAGCAAGAGAACAAGGGACTATGCTACGTAAATCTGTTTTTGCGCTCGCCGTATTGCTCAGCAGTCTGGCTACTCAGGTTTATGCGCTCGGACTCGGCACCGTAACCGTAGAATCCTATCTAAATCAGCCGCTTAGGGTCAGAATCGAGCTTCTGGATCTGGGGGGAACCCGGCTCCAGGATATCACCGTGCAGATGGCCTCGGTGGACGATTTCACCCGTTTCAAAATCGACCGCATCGGCTTCCTGTCCAATGTTCGCTTCCGGGTCGAGGAAACGGCTGGCGGCAACTATGTAATCCTGACCACCAACCAGGTGGTGCGCGAACCCTATCTCAGCTTCATTCTCGAAACCCGCTGGCCCAACGGACGCCTGTTGAGCGAACACACGATCCTCATAGATCTGCCGGTATTCAACGACCAGCCAGCCAATGCCGATAGCGCCCAGGTCCGGCGCCCGATCAGCCCGGTCCTGCAGCCGCCATCCAACACCACAGTGGATCAACCCTTTGTGGATTCCACGCCCGCCGCGCCGGTAACGCCTTCCTCGTCGGTGGCGCCTATCTTGGAGCAAGATATCATTGCACCCGAGCCGGAACCGGCCACGGCAGTTGAGCCCGAAGAACAACCCGCACCAGAGCCGGCAGCACCGGCCCAGCAGTCCATGCCGGAATCTGCCGCCGCTGAGCCCGACGAAGAGCTAGCCGTGGTCGAAGGGGTCGCCGCCACAGAGCCGGTTGCGGACGATGTGATGGAAGAGGAGCAGGTGACACTGCAGGCCGCGGCAGAGCCGGCGCCGATTGACGTTGCCGCCGCCCCGGAGCCTGAAGAGCCCGCAGAGCCCACCACAATCACCACCAGTGCCTCGGACACACTCACTTCCATCGCGGAGCAGGTACGCCCGGACAGCTCGGTATCCTTGCAGCAGGCCATGCTGGCGCTGCAGGAATTGAACCCGGATGCTTTTATTGGCGGCAATATCAATCGCTTGCGTAGCGGCCAGGTGCTGCGAGTGCCGAGTCGTGAGGAAATCGAATCCATCGATGCGGCAGACGCCGTAGCCGAAGTCAGCAGGCAGAACCAGGCGTTTGCCGATGTGCAGCCCCTGGCAGCACCTTCCACGGCAACGCCAGCCCAGGATCAGCTCAGCGGCCAGCTGAGCGTGGTCAGTGCCGATGATGCCATTGACGCCACGGGTGGCGGCGGTGAACTCGATGATGAAGAAAACGCCGCACTGGATCGTCGCATTGCCGAACTGGAAAACCAGTTGGCGCTGCGCCAGGAAGAGGCAGACCGGGCTCGCATCGAGCGCGAGGAACTGGATTCCAGGCTGGCTGACCTCGAACAACAGATCGCCGCGGCGGAAGAACTGATACGCCTGCAGGACCTGCAACTGGCCCAACTGCAGGAATCCATTGTTCAGGCTGCGGCCGAGGCCGATGCCGCTGCCCAGGCCGCCATCGCGGCAGCCCAGGCAGAACTCGAGCAGCAGCCACAGGGTGGTGGTCTGGTGAGCGACATCATGCGCATTCTCACTGGCAACACCATGATGATGATTTTCGGTGTGGTGCTGGTGGTACTGTTGTTGGTGGTATTGCTGCTACGTCGCAACAAGGCCTCGGCAGCCCGAGAAGAGGATGAACTCGACGAACTCGCCGATCAGGAATTCGATGCCAGCACCGATACAGCGCCTGCTACGATCACGCAAGCTGGCGCTACAGACAGCGATGCTGACGACGGCTCCGATTTCGATCAGGAACTGGATGACATTCTCGCCGCCGCCGGGTCCGGCGATGCTGATGAGGGTGAGGCGCCAGAAGAGAGTGAAAGGGATGAACTGGAAGGTAATCCCGTTGCCCAGGCGGATATCCTGATTGCACATGAACAATATGCCCAGGCGGCTGACCTCCTGCGCGAGGCTATCGTGGGGGGTGATGACGAATCGGCGCTGCGCATGAAGTTACTGGATGTGCTGGCACTGGACGGCAACAGGGAAGCCTTCGAAGCCGAGGCCAGGATTATTGCCGATGAACAGAGTCCACGCCTGGATCGCGACGTCAATCAGTTGCGTGAAAAATATGGCTTCGATGCCCCAGTCGGTGTAGCGCAAGAGGATGATCTCGAGACTTTCGCGCCGGATGATGACAGCGATACTGAAGGCACGGTTGAAGAGGCCCCAATTGTAGAGGTCGTTACTGAAGAAGACGCCGAAGAAGATGCGGAGACATCCTTCTTGGATGACCTGGGCATCGACCTGGATTCCTTCGACGCGGACAGCGACGATGATGATCTTGAGTTCTCCGACGAGATGGACGAGAAGGATTCAGGGGCTTCCGCTGTCGCAGGCACTGCCACTACAGAGGAAAAGAAAGCTGACGCCGATCTCGACATCGACGGTGATGATGTGGATCTCACATTCGATCTTGGGGACGAAGACGAAGAAGCTTCCGATGCAGACGCCAGAACCGATGACAGTGACGAGATCGACCTGGACGACGAGGGGGGGACAGCAGAGCTGGCCAGTGGCAGCAGTAAAGACGCCGCTGAGTTGGAGATTGAATCCTTCGAATTCGATGCCGGTGACCTGGGGGTCGAAAGTGCTGGAGAAGAGGCGCAAGTCGCCGCGAAGGACGAAGAGGATCTCGAGATAGAGACCTTCTCATTCGACGCCAAGGATACGAAGCCCGAGACTCCGAAGGAACCGGAGCCGGAAGTCGAGATCGACGCAGAAAACCTGTTGGACTTCGATTTCGATGACGATGACAAGGCTGAATTGTCGACACAGGATGACACCAGCGGAGACGACAAGACGGGAGACGACATCGAGTCATTTGAATTTGATATCGATGAATCCTCAAGCACTACGATAATCGAACCCGCAGAGACTGTAGAAAAATCAGAGCAGGCGGAAGCGGCAGCCGAGACTACAGTCGACGATTTCGATTTCGATCTCGAAGAACTCGAGTCTGCGGAGCCTGGGCTTGCGGCGCAGGACAGCGATGCCGATGATGATGTCATAGATCTGGATTCCGCCTTCGAGGGGCTTGAGGACAAGGACGCCAACCTGGACGACGATGTCGAGATTGATTTTGACGCCATCGATGATGATACCGCCTCAACTGCCGCAGCAGACGACGATGACGACCTGGATTTCCTGGCCGACGATGACGACGGCATCGAAATCGAATCTATGGGCGATGTGGAAGAGGTCGACCTGCTTTCCGACGATGACGAAACCGCGACCAAGCTGGAGCTCGCCTATGCCTATCAGAAGATGGGTGATGCCGAGGGTGCCAAGGAAATCTTGCAGGAAGTCATTAACGAAGGCACAGATGAGCAGGTGAAGGAAGCCAGGGAATTGATGGCCAATCTGGATAGCGCCGAAGGCTAGTCACTTCCTGTTGCAAACGAATCATGACCGATCCAACTGAGTCGGGTTCAAAGGGGCAGCGTGTTGCCCTGGCGATCGAATACGACGGTTCTGCCTATTCCGGTTGGCAGAGGCAATCCTCTCCAGACCTTCCCACGGTCCAGGCTCACCTGGAGGCAGCGCTGTCGCAGGTAGCCAACTATCCCATCGCTGTTCATTGTGCGGGACGCACCGACGCCGGTGTGCACGCCACCTGCCAACTGCTGCACTTCGATTCTCCGGTAGACCGTGGCAATAAGGCCTGGGTTAGGGGAGTCAATAGTCTGCTGCCACCAACCATACGGGTCGTCTGGAGTCACGGGGTCGACGCTGATTTCCACGCGCGCTTTTCGGCGACGGGCAGGCGTTATTTTTACCTTATTCACCAGGCGGAGGTCGCCTCTGCCATGTTTTCCCGTCAGCTGACCCATGTACGCAAGGCGCTGGATTTAGAGGCCATGCAAGCGGCGGCAAGCCATCTCCTGGGTGAACAGGATTTCACCAGCTTCCGCGCAGCGGGTTGCCAATCCAATTCACCAAATCGCAACGTATTTAGTGCACGTTGGCGGCAACGGGGATCGCTGCTGGTTTTCGATATTCACGCGAACGCCTTTCTCCAGCACATGGTGCGCAATATCGTCGGGTCCTTGATGGTGGTGGGCAGGGGAGAACAGGAGCCTGGCTGGATCCGCCAGCTATTGCTGGCCCGGGATCGCACCCAGGCGGCCATGACTGCCGCACCTGAGGGCCTCTACCTGGTGGAAGTAGATTACCCGGCAGAATGCGGTCTGCCCCGCTGCCGGCGGGTGCCCCTGCTGGTGAATGAACTGGCTGGCCAATAGGGCAGTGTGTTGTCTTTATTGATCGCCTGGGACCGTCGGCGGGCAGCGCTGGAATAGTGCCGGGCCGAGGCTTTTGGTACTATTACGTCTTTCGAGATGATGTCTATCCGCCGTGTCTGAAATCTGGACCAAAATCTGCGGCACTACCCGAGCTCAAGATGCAATGGCAGCCGCCCAACTGGGCGCTGATGCCATCGGCGTGGTGTTGTATGCGCCCAGTCCCCGGGCTATTGCGGTCACTGCGATCGCGGAGATATTCGCGGACGTAGACAGCCGGGTGGCCAGGGTAGCGCTGTTTGTCGATCCCGATCCGCAATTGGTTGAGGCAAGCCTGTCCAGTGGCATCATCAACCTGCTGCAGTTCCATGGCAACGAAGACCAGGCCTTTTGCGCCAGCTTCGGTGTCCCCTATATGAAAGCGATACGAGTGCAGACAGTCGAGCAGGCCCGTAATGAAATCGCCGCGCACGAGAAGGCGAAGATGATACTCCTCGACAAGTATCAGAGAGACGTGCCAGGTGGCACAGGCAAGACATTTGATTGGGAGATGGCAGCGACCATCGTGCAGTCAAGCAGCCAGCCAGTGGTGCTGGCCGGCGGTCTCAATGCGAACAACGTGGGAGATGCAATCGCACAGGTAAACCCGTTCGGTGTCGATGTCAGCTCCGGGGTCGAGGCCTCCCATGGCTTTAAGGACCTCGAGAAACTGGAACGGTTCATACACGCCGCGAAACACTGAAAAGCAGTAACTGATTAACACAGGAAACAAGAGTGTCTAGTACAGAGAAGCTCATGGAGCACTACACAGGTCCTGACAGCAAGGGGCATTTCGGTCCTTACGGTGGGATATTTGTCGGCGAAACCCTGATTACAGCGGTGGAAGAGCTGGCGGCAGTCTATAACAAGCTGTCCAATGATCCTGCGTTCTGGCAGGAATATGAGTATGAGTTGAAGCATTATGTGGGACGTCCGTCACCCTTGTACTTTGCTGAACGGCTTACCCAGGCCAGCGGAGGAGCCCGGATCTACCTGAAGCGGGAAGACCTGAATCACACCGGGGCTCACAAGGTAAACAATACGATCGGCCAGGCTTTGCTTGCCAAGCATATGGGCAAGACCCGTATTATCGCGGAAACCGGCGCCGGCCAGCACGGCGTGGCGAGTGCTACCGTCGCTGCTCGTCTGGGGCTCGAATGCTATGTCTACATGGGGGCCGAAGACATCAAGCGGCAGGCACCCAATGTGTATCGCATGAAGCTACTGGGTGCGCATGTGGTTGCCGTCGAGTCCGGTTCCCGCACTCTCAAGGATGCCATGAATGAGGCACTGCGTGACTGGGCTACCAATGTCGACAATACCTATTACATCATCGGTACCGTCGCGGGCCCCCATCCCTATCCACAACTGGTAAGGGACTTCCAATGTGTGATCGGCAGGGAAGTAAAGACACAGTCGCTGGAAGAATTTGGCAAGCTACCCGATGCTCTGGTGGCCTGCGTGGGCGGCGGTTCCAACGCCATCGGCCTGTTCCATCCGTTCATCGATGACCGGGAAGTGGCCATGTACGGCGTGGAAGCCGGTGGTCATGGCCTGGAAACGGGTGAACACGCAGCGCCCCTGAGCGCAGGTAAGCCCGGCGTGCTGCATGGAAATCGTACCTATCTGATGACAGACGAGGGTGGGCAGATACAGGATACCCATTCAGTCTCGGCGGGTCTCGATTATCCGGGTGTCGGCCCTGAACATGCCTGGCTAAAAGACTTGGGCAGGGTTCACTACGTGGCGGCGACCGATGAGGAAACCCTGCAGGCCTTCCACCAGCTAACCCGCATGGAAGGTATTATTCCTGCCCTCGAATCCAGCCATGCCGTGGCCTATGCCACGAAACTCGCCAGTACCATGAGGCCCGATCAACAGCTGGTGGTGAATCTGTCCGGCCGGGGGGACAAGGACATTGAGACTGTAGCCCGGATTGAGGGTATCTCGCTGTAGCCTGTGAGTCTTTGATATGAGTCGATTGCAACAACTAGCAAGCAAGGCCAGGGAAGAGGGCCGCAAATTGCTGATTCCCTACCTGGTGGCCGGAGATCCGAACCTGGCAAGCACTGCCCAGCTGCTGGATGAACTGGTGGCGCAGGGCGCTGACATCATCGAATTGGGGATCCCTTTCAGTGATCCCGCCTCCGATGGACCGGTCATCCAGCAGGGGGTAGAACGGGCGTTGGCAAAGAAGGTCACGCTCGCCAACACCCTGGAACTGGTCAGGCAGTTTCGGGCCCGTAACCAGGATACGGCCATCGTTCTCATGGGCTATCTGAACCCCATCGAGATCATGGGCTACGAGGTCTTTGCCGAAGCCGCAAGGGACGCCGGTGTGGATGGCGTGCTGGTGGTGGACATGCCACCCGCCGAATCTTCTGGCCTGCACGAGGCCCTGCGCAGCCGGGAACTCGATACCATCTACCTGGTAGCGCCCACCACGGGTGAGGCCCGCTCCCGGGACATCATCCGGCACTGCAGCGGCTATTTGTATTACGTATCCCTCAAGGGAGTGACCGGGGCCGCGCTCACCGATCACGAATCTGTCGCCGCGAGTATTGGTCGGCTGCGGACCCACACCGACTTACCCATCGTCATTGGCTTTGGTATAAAAGATGGTGCCAGCGCAGCCGCCATGGCGGCTCTGGCAGATGGAGTTATTATTGGCAGCGCCCTGGTGAATGAAATCGGAAAACTGGCCGACACAGAACAACAGGACGGAGATAGCCTGCGCCAGTGTTGCGCTGTAATTGGGGCTGCCCGAAAAGCGATAGATAAGCTGGAATAAGTACTTTATCTGTTTGATATTAAAGGATTGTTGTGAGCTGGATTGATAAAATATTGCCCTCCATTTCCACCGGCGGAGGTGATGCAAAGAAGCGTGCCGCGGTGCCCGAGGGGCTGTGGAAGAAGTGTCCCCGTTGCGATGCCATGCTCTACCAGAAATCCCTCACCGAGAACCATGAGGTTTGCCCCAAGTGCGACCATCACCTGCGGATATCCGCCCGGCGGCGACTGGAGCTGTTCCTGGACCCCGAGGGGCAGGAAGAATTGAACGCAGAGATGGAACCAGTGGACCTGCTCAAGTTCAAGGATCTCAAGCGCTACAAGGACCGGCTGTCCGCAGCCCAGAAGGGTACCGGGGAGAAAGACGCCCTGGTGGTCATCCGGGGCAAGGTGCAGGGTACGCCGGCCGCGGTAGCTGCCTTCGAATTTGGCTTCATCGGTGGCTCCATGGGGGCCGTGGTGGGTGAGAAGTTTGTGCAGGCCGTGAATGTCTGCCTGCAGGAACGTCTGCCCCTGATCTGCTTCTCCACCAGTGGTGGGGCCCGTATGCAGGAAGCGCTGATCTCTCTCATGCAAATGGCGAAGACGTCCGCCGCGCTGGAAAGGATGCGGGAAAGCAGTCTGCCCTACATCTCAGTACTCGTTGACCCGGTATACGGTGGGGTATCCGCCAGTCTGGCCATGCTGGGCGATATCAATATTGCGGAACCCAATGCCCTGGTCGGCTTTACCGGGCCTGACGTGATTCGCCAGACCGTGCGGGTGAAACTGCCAGAGGGATTCCAGCGCAGCGAGTTCCTGCTGGAACACGGAGCAATCGATATGATCGTGCATCGCCGCGACCTCCCGGCGAAGATACATTCCATCCTCGACAAGTTACTCCAATACCAAGCAAGCGGCAGTTGAACACAGAGCCCGAAGCGCCACCCGCCAACCTGGACCAGTGGCTGAGTTATATCAGCCACATTCACCCCCGGGAGATCGAGCTCGGTCTCGCCCGTGTGCAAAAGGTGGCAGCAGAGTTGCAACTCGAGCGACCGGCACCGCAGGTAATCACCGTGGCCGGTACTAATGGCAAGGGCACCACCGTCGCCAGCCTCGAGGCAGTGCTCTGTGCCCAGGGCGTGAGCTGCGGCAGCTATACCTCACCCCATATCCATCGCTTCAATGAGCGCATTCACATCAACGGCGAGGAGGCCTCTGATCTTGCTATTTGTCGAGCCTTTCATGCCATAGAAAGGGCAAGGGGTCAGGTCTCACTCAGCTATTTCGAGTTTGCAACCCTGGCGGCGCTGCTGCTGATGCAGGAGGCTGGTATCGCAGTGGCTATCCTAGAGGTAGGGCTGGGCGGGCGACTCGACGCCGTCAACATCATCGATGCAGACGTGAGCATCATTACCAGCATCTCGCTGGACCACGAGGACTGGCTGGGTAGCGACCGGGACAGCATTGCCCTTGAAAAGGCCGGAATCCTGCGGGCGGGCAGGCCATTCGTCTGTGGCGACCCGAATCCGCCATCCACCTTGCTGGCGCGCAACCGGGAACTGAACTGCCAGTATTACCAGTTGCAGCATCACTTCCAGGTGATGCAGACCAGCGCCGGTAACTGGCGCTGGCAGGGCAGGCTTCAGACCGGGGAGCCGGCGGAGCTTGAATTCGGTCAGCCTGTGGGCATGCTGCCCTCCAATGTGGCCTGCGCGCTGCAGGCGCTGGCCCTGCTGCCCGGCAGGTGGCCTGCGGCGGGGGCGGCAAACGCCCTGCAGGCGTGTCAGGTAGCCGGCCGCCAGGAATGGCGCTGCGACAGCCTCACCGGCGTGCCGGTGCTGTTGGATGTGGCCCATAACCCGGCCTCCGCTGGCGCGCTGGCCGACTGTATCGACGAATGGCGTTCAACTGCCATTAATGGTGGTCGGGTTACTGTAGTGTTGGCGGTGATGGCAGATAAGAAAGTAGAAGATATGGCGGTTTGCTTACAAACGAACACCGACATCTGGTATATTGCGCAATTTGATGACCCGCGCTGCCTGGACTCCGCCAGCCTGCAGAAACGGCTGCTCGAGTCGGGATTCAAGCTACCCCTGAAGCGCTTCGACAGCCTCGATGCAGCCTATCGGGAAGCCTGTACTCAGGCCGCCGGTAACCTGGTCAAGACGGACACTGAACAACTGGTCGTGGTCACGGGCTCCTTTATGACCGTCGCAGCACTACGCAATGCAACCCGCAATCCAGGGTAACGATTTTTGCAACAGAGCACTAAACAGAGAATTGTAGGCACAGTCGTCCTTCTGGCGCTGGCCCTGATCTTCCTGCCCATAGTTTTCGATGGGCAGGGCAGTTACCAGACTCCTATATCCTCTCGTATTCCGGATCCGCCAGAAGTACCCGTGCTCGCCGAGCGCATACCGACCCGTCCGGTGATTATCGCCGACAGCCTGGAACAGGTGGAGCCCGCAGCAGAGGCCACTGAACAGCCGGGAACAGCAGAGCCGGGCATCGAGGAAACGGTGGCCGAAGTCGACACCCCGGCGCCCGCCGCTGGCGCTGCCAACGACGATAGGGATGACGATGTCGAGATAGTCACCTCCCAACCCGCGTTCGGCCGCGAGGTACCGCAGTTGGGCAGCGATGGCCTGCCCCAGGGTTGGAGCGTGCGTCTGGGCTCTTTCTCCGATTCGGACAATGCCAACAATCTACTGCTCAGGTTGCAGGAAGCGGGCTATCGCGCCTATACGCGCATCATTCCCAGTGATCGGGGTGAATTAACCGGCGTTTTCGTGGGTCCCTGGGTGGATCGCCTGCAGGTTGATGAGTACCAGCAGGAATTACAGGCGCAGTTTCAGCTGGCAGGCATTGTGGTGCCCTATGAAATCTAGGCAGTACAAGCCCGGGCGGGGGCTTCGTTGAGAACGGCATGAATCAGGTCGACACGGCGATTCTCATTGTCATAGCCATTTCCTCTGCGTTTGGCCTATGGCGGGGCTTCATCAAGGAAGTGCTGTCATTGGTGAGCTGGATCGCAGCATTGGTGGTGGCGAGGCTGTACAGTGAGCCCGTGGCGGGGCTGCTTGAGAACTTGATAGAAAGCAGCAGTATTCGCTACGTCACTGCGTTTTCTGTCCTGTTCATCATGGTGATGTTGCTTGGTACGCTCATCAACCATTTTCTGAACAAGGTTTTGGCAGTTACCGGTCTCAAGCTTCTCGACCGCTTAATGGGCGCGCTGTTCGGCGTAGCCAGGGGGGTCGTCATCATACTGGTGATCCTGTTTATCCTGAGAGTGTTTGTATCTGAAGCGGAATGGTGGCAGCAATCGACACTGATACCCTACGGGATGACTATGATTGAACAGTCACAGGGTTTCCTGGGCGATTTCGGGGACATCGGGAGCTTCGGCTTCCCGAACGATTTTAACAGTGCAGAACCGACCCAGTAGGTCGGGGCGCAAAACCGGGGCAGTATTATGTGCGGATTGGTGGGAGTAGTTAGCAGCGACAATGTGGGGGTCTGTCTGTATGACACCCTGACAGTATTGCAGCACCGTGGTCAGGATGCGGCGGGCATCATGACCAGCGATAACGGCAAACTCAACCTGCGCAAGGACAACGGCCTGGTGAAGGATGTATTTCGCACCCGCCATATGCGCCGACTGACCGGCCAGATGGGTATCGGACATGTGCGCTATCCTACTGCGGGTAGCTCGAGCCCGGCCCAGGCGCAACCCTTCTATGTTAACTCCCCCTATGGCCTGTCCCTGGCCCACAACGGTAACCTCACCAACACTGCCGAACTCAGTCGTGAGTTGTACAAAACCGATCTGCGCCACATTAATACAGACTCCGATTCCGAGGTGCTGCTTAATGTGTTCGCCCACGAACTGGCGCGACAGAACAAGATAGAGCCCTCGGCCGAAGACGTATTTGCCGCGGTAGAAGCGCTGCACAAGCGTTGTCGCGGTGGCTACGCGGTGATCGTGATGATTACCGGCTACGGGATCGTCGCATTTCGCGACCGCAATGGCATTCGCCCGCTCATCTATGGCAGTCGTGATGGTGAGAACGGTAAGGAATATATGGTGGCCTCGGAAAGCGTGGCGTTGAACTCCCAGGGCTTTGCCATAGAGAGAGATGTGGCACCTGGTGAGGCTGTATACATAGACGTCGATGGCAATCTGCACACCAAGGTCTGCACAGAGCCGGGTGAGCACACCCCCTGCATCTTCGAGCATGTGTACTTCGCTCGACCGGATTCCCTCATGGACAGTATCTCGGTGTACAAGGCCAGGCTGCGCATGGGGCAGCGCCTGGGTGAGAAGCTTATTCGGGAAAGACCTGATCACGACATCGACGTGGTCATCCCCATACCCGATACCTCCCGTACCGCGGCCCTGGAACTGGCGAATCACCTGGGTATCAAATACCGGGAAGGGTTCGTCAAAAATCGCTATATCGGCCGCACATTTATCATGCCTGGTCAGAGCCAGCGCAAGAAATCGGTGCGACAGAAGCTGAATGCCATCGACCTGGAATTCAAGGGCAAGAACGTGCTGTTGGTGGATGATTCCATCGTGCGTGGTACTACCTGCAAACAGATCATCCAGATGGCACGGGATGCCGGTGCCAGGAATGTGTATTTCGCCTCGGCCGCGCCCGCGGTACGCTACCCCAATGTCTATGGCATCGACATGCCCGCCGCCTCGGAATTGATCGCCGCCGGCAAGACCGATCGGGAGGTGCAGGAACTGATCGGCGCTGACTGGCTGATCTATCAGGACCTGGACGACCTCATCGCCGCCGCGGCGGAAGGAAATCCAAAGATTCACCGCTTCGAGTGCGCGGTATTCGACGGCAAGTACATCACCGGTGACGTGGATGAAATCTATCTGAAACGCCTGGAGATGGCCCGCAATGATGCCGCTAAGAACGGCAACAAGAAAAAGAACAGCGACGACCGCCAGCAGAACCTGGTTGCCGATTTGCAGAGTGACGGCTAGCGTAAGGCACTTTGACCAAACAGTGGAGTATGTCCAGTGTCCCTGATATCTGTTAATGCCGATAAGCAGAGTGCAGCACCCACTGCAGACAGTCCCTTCTCGCAGAAGGTTGAGCGTGCGGTGGGAGAGATCAGCAAGGCCTTGCTGGACAAGGATCACCAGATTCGCCTCGCCCTGTGCTGCCTGTTCTCTGGTGGGCATCTGCTCATCGAGGACCTTCCCGGCATGGGCAAGACAACCCTGTCCTATGCCCTGGCTCGCGCCATGGGCCTTGAATTCAATCGTATCCAGTTCACCAGTGATCTGCTGCCGGCAGACATCCTCGGAATCTCCATCTTCGACCAGAGCAGCGGCAAATTTAGCTTTCACCCGGGTCCCATTTTCAGCCAGCTCGTGCTGGCCGACGAGATAACCGCAGCACACCGAAGACCCAGAGCGCCTTGCTGGAAGCCATGGAGGAGAGGCAGGTGACGGTGGAAGGCGAAACCCGGCCTCTGCCCGAGCCGTTCTTTGTGATTGCGACCCAGAATCCAGTGAACCTGGCTGGTACCTATCCCTTGCCGGAATCCCAGCTGGATCGATTCCTCATGCGCCTGCGGCTTGGCTATCCGGACCAGAAAGCCGAGCGCGAGTTACTGGAGATGAACACCGAGCGGGACAAGGTCGAAAGGGTGCAGCAGTGTCTCACCACGGCCGATGTCGCCCAGTTCCGCATTGAGTCGGCCGAGGTGACAGCGAGCCCGGCGCTGCTGGATTATGTGCAGCGCCTGGTAGCCTTTACCCGCGGTAGAAATGATTTCAGCTATGGCCTGTCACCGCGGGGCAGTCTGGCGGTTATGCGTGCGGCCAAGACTTGGGCGCTCATGTGCGGCCGTGATCATGCAGTGCCAGAGGATGTGCAGGTCATCCTGCCTGCGGTAGTGGAACATCGACTGCGGGGCAATAGCGATGAAGACGGTCACAACGGGGCCTCACTGCTGCAGCGTCTCCTCAACGAGGTTGATGTAATCGCCTGAGCGATCCACACTAGGACTGCACGCCTCATTCACTTACAGATAACCGTGGTTCTGGAACTGCAACATGGCCTCAAAATTTCGGGAACAGTGGCAAGACGGGTCTGTCGCTGGATGCGAGGCCGCATCAAACCTGCCAGTCAGGTAAAGCTCAATCAGAAGATCATCTACATACTGCCTTCCGGCAATGGGCTGGTGTTTATTACAGCCATTGCCCTGGTCTTCATCGCCGCCATTAATTACGCGGTGAGCCTGGCCTTTGGGCTGGCCTTCCTGATGGTGAGCCTGGTTGTGCTGGCCATCTTCCATACCTGGAACAATCTCAATCGGCTTAGCCTCAGTGGCTTACCCACACCGGCTGTATTCTGTGGAGAGCAGATTCCGTTCAACTTGATGGTAAGCCGCGACCCGGGTCGCAGTCATGAGACTCTAGAGCTGCAATTTCATGAGCTGCCAGGGCATGGGCAGCAGTCCTCCGCGCACAGTCACAGCAGTTTCATCAATCTCATCGATGTGGACCGTGACCAGATCAAGGTATTCGCTCTGGCGCGCCGGCGTGGCTATTACCCCGCACCTCTGCTGCGTATCTCAACCACATTTCCCCTCGGTCTTGCCCGTGCCTGGAACGTGGTTGATCTCAATATGCATTGCCTTGTCTATCCCAAACCGATTCCCTTTCAGATGGAGGAATTTACCAGTGGTTCCGGCGGTAGCGATGACTCGACCATATCGAGGAAAGGCAATGAGGATTTCCATGGTATTCGGGAATACGTACCAGGTGACCCACTAAAGCAGATTGCCTGGAAGAGCCTGGCCAAGGGGCAGGGGATGCAGGTCAAGGAATTCGTCGACTACGTGGATAGCCAAATCGTAGACTGGGATATGTTTTATGGCTTCTCCACCGAGGAGAGATTGTCCAGACTTTGCTACTGCGTATTACAGCTTGCTAAATGCAGTGCGCCCTATGGACTCAAGCTGCCTGGCATAGAAATATCGCCGGGCTCGGGAGTCGAGCATCGTGACCGACTATTACGGGCCCTGGCTCTGTATGGCGAAACGGGGGAGCAGTGCTGATGGATATGGGCTATCAGATACCCCGGGCATCCATGCAATGGATACTGCTGTCCGTTTTCCTGGTGATTGCTCCCCAGAGCATTTACATGCCCATCTGGATATCCCTGATCGCCCTCATTTGTCTGTTGTGGCGCTATCTAATCTTCATCGGTCGTCTCAACTATCCCAGCCGCCTGTTGCGAGTCGTGATCGTGACCTTTACCTTGCTGATATCTAATGCCCAGATGCGTTCTCTTGGCGTTGGCCTGGAGAGTGCCTCCAGCCTGTTAACCCTGGGATTTGTGTTCAAGCTGAATGAGATGCGGGAGAAGCGCGATATCTATGTGGTGATGTCCCTAAGCTTCGTCATGTGCATGGTGGCATTTCTCTATTCCCAGAGCCTGCTCATCTCACTCTACGTGGCCCTGTGTATCCTGGTAATCATTGCGGCCCTCATCGCCCCCAATCGCAGCAGCCTCGAGGTAGGCGCTGGCTCCACGGGCAGGATGGCGCTGCGGATTGCGCTGCAAGCCCTGCCGCTGACCATCTTGTTGTTCCTGGTGTTCCCTCGCATCGCACCGTTGTGGGCGGTACCTGTGCAAACCACTGGCGGCACTACGGGAGTCACCGACGAGATGGCCCCGGGCGACCTGGCTTCCCTCGGCCGCTCCAGCGAGTTGGGTTTCCGCGTGCAGTTTGAGAATGGTCCACCGCCATTGCACCGGGACCTTTACTGGCGTGGGCTGGTACTGGAAAATTTCGATGGTACGACGTGGATGCGCAGACGCTACCGTTCTGTGTATGGCACGGCCGCCGAGCGGGGCAATTTCCAGTTCAACTGGGAAAACCGCATCCTGGTCCAGGGCGAGCCCCTGGAATACAGCGTGATCCTGGAACCAACCCAGCAACCCTGGGTCTATGGCCTGCACCTGGCGAATCCGCTTAGCCGCAACCTGTTCCAGAGCCGTAATTTCGAGATCTATAACAACGGGCTCATCAGCAAGCGGTTCAGCTATGACCAGCGTTCCTATTTCGATAGCCAGACTGACCTGGTACTGCTGGACAGTGCCCGCGCCCGCAATACAGATATACCTTAATAGGGCAACGAGCGTAGCATCGAGTTCGCGCGCACACTGCGTAGCAGCGTAAACAGCGATCGTGATTTCGTCTATGCCGTGCTCACCCATTTCCGGGATAACCCGTTCTATTACACCCTCGATCCGGCGTTGCTGCGAGACAACCGTATCGATGACTTCCTGTTCAACACTCGCGAGGGATTCTGTGAGCACTTTGCCAGCTCCTTCGCCTTCCTGATGCGCGCGGCTGGCGCGCCCACCCGGGTGGTAGTCGGGTATCACGGCGCCGAGTACAACCCCTATGAAGACTACATGATGGTGTACCAGAATAACGCCCACGCCTGGAATGAGGTGTGGCTGGAAGGTGAGGGCTGGGTGCGCTTCGATCCGACCGGCGCGGTGTCACCGGAACGCATCGAGCAGGGTGTGGAGGCCGCATCGCAGGATGATCTCGCCTTCATGGAACAGTCCCTGCTCGCGGCCGTGAGTGGGCGCTTCAGCTTCATCAATACGCTGCGCCTGCGACTCGATGCGCTGGAGTATGAATGGAATCGGCGCGTGGTTAGCTACGATGATGAGGTACAGGTGGATTTATTCGAGCGCCTGTTTGGTGAGATCACCGAGCAGAAAGTCCTGTTGCTACTTATCGGCCTGGCATCTTTGGTGATAGTGGCGGTGGGCCTGTCGGTGCTCAGCCTCGGGCCGCGCCGCAAGCTCGATCCGGTTGACCAGCTGTATCTGTCTTTAACCACGGAGCTGAATAAAATCGGGCTGGCCAGGAAGACCGGGGAAGGGTCGGTGGACTACCGGAATCGGTTGGTGGCGGCACGACCGGAATTGGCCGGGATCATGAATGACTTCACCGCGCTGTATGTTGCTATCAATTACGAAGCGCTATTAAAGGATGAGCACATCGCCAGAAAGCAGTTGAAGGCGCTGCAACAGCAGCTCAGTAATCTGCGTGCTGTACTGTCGCCACTGCGCAGTCTCCGCAATCAGCAATGATGGCTGACTGAATGCGTTTAGCCGCCGCTTAGCTTTGCCTTGATGCCGCGGTCAGCCAGTACGGTTAGGGCTTGCTGCCGACAATCACCCTGAATTTCCAGTACGTTTCCTTTTACGGTGCCGCCACCGCTGCATGCTTGCTTGAGCTGCTTCAGTAGCGTGCTAAGCTCCGCTTTGGGGAGCAGCAGGCCGGAGATAAGCGTCACCTGCTTACCGCCTCGGCCCTTGCTCTGGCGTTCTATGCGTACACCACTGCGGTCTGCTACTGCGGGTGACTCGGTGGGGCACTTGCACTTGTGCAGGGCCTTGCCACAGCGGGAACACTGATTGTCGCCGGTAGTGGAGTAGACCAGTCGGGAGCCGGACACGGCGATCAGGTTTTGTACAGCGGGGGAAGGGCGTAGCGCGCTTCCTGGGCTTGCTGTTTCTGCACCTGCTTGCCTTGCCGGCGCAGCTCGGTGACGGTGCGCAGCAAGCCGGTGGCGTCGAATGCGCTGCTGTCGTCTCCGTTGTTCCACAAGCCGGATTGCAGGGCCCTGGCGTAGTCGTGCAGTTGCGACGCTTCCTGCTGCTGCAGGATGTCTTCCATGCTTTTGATCTGACGGCTTCTGATGAAATGCCGACACCACAGGATCAGGGTCTCACGGATGCGATTGCCCTCTTTCAGGCTACAGGCCGTGGCCAGACGTTTGAAGGCGACCCCTTCGTTGTTGCGGGGATCATAGTAGGCCGCCACCCTCGCTTTCTGTTGCTGGATGAGTTCGGCGATGACAGCCTGATTCGGTCGCAGCACCAGCCAGTAGATGCTCAGTAACACCACCGCAAAGGCAATGCCGATTACCCGGTTCATCCAGCTGGAATCCACTTCGATAAATTCCGCCTGTGCCTGCTGCTCGATCATGCTCTGATCGACCACCGGCACGGTCTGCAACAGCTCCTGGATATTCTCCACGCCGGCCACAGCCTGCTCGGAAGGCACCGCGCCTTCCACTGCGGCGATCTGCAAGCGTGTGGCGGGAACAACGGTAGCTTCCAGTTGATCGGTATTCACATTCCACCAGGGAATGACGATTTCCGGTATCTCGATCATGCCGCCCTGGGTGGCGACGATGGTGGTCTGTTCGGTGCGGGTGCCGATAATCTCGCCGTCGACGAAGGTACGGTTGATCTCGGCTGGATCCGGATACAGATTCGCGCCTTCAATGTCAGTATTGCTGAACGGAGGTAATACGGCACCGTCGACTCCCTCCGCGACCAGGGTCACGGTGCGCACGATGGAATCACCCACCTGCAGATTGCTGATGTCCGTATCGAAACTCTCTTCGAGGGTAAGGTTCGAGACTGGCAACCAGAATTGGCTGTCCCGTGCGGCCTCCGGCCGCTCCTTGACGTCGATGGTGAGGCCATCGATGAAGGCGGTCACCCGTCGGGTGTTCAGGTTGCGGAACACGAAATTGCTGGAACCATCGGTGACTTCGCCGCGGAACAGGATGTCCGGGATTTCCAGTGGACCGCTGCGCTGCGGAAAGATCACGTAGCGTTTTTCATAGACGCCGTAGCGAACGCCATCGATGAGTCTCTCGTACTGGTTCGGTGAACCAATCAGCTGGATCACCGTGTCTTCCATTTCCAACTCGGTAAACTGGGGATTACGTATGCCATTGATGGTGTAATAGAGCCGCACTGTGAACAGCAGTTGCTCCTGTACGTACACCGACTCCTTGTTGACTTCTACCTCCAGGAACAATTCCTCGGACGACTGGTTGGAGCGGGGGCCTTCATTCACCACGCTCACCGTGATCGGGTCCGTGCTGCTGTTGTTGATCTGCAGGGAAGGGATCTCCAGCTCGCCTTCGGTGAGGGGAAACAGGGTCACGATGTAGTCCGTCCAGGATTCCACATTGCCGTTGACACTGCGAATCTGGCTGGAGGTACGTGTGCCCAGCACATCGAAATTCTCTGTTAAAGGCGTCAGGTCTAACTGCATGCCCTGGCGCTGGTCGAAGACGCGTATGGTGAAGGTCAGCGTTTCGCCCCGGGCCAGTTCGGTGCGGTCTACATTGACTTCAATCTGCTGCGCTGACGCGAGGGAAGTAACGAGTAACCCGACGAGCAGGGCACTGAGCCTGATCAGTTTATTTATCACCAGATCTGCCCTCCATTGGGGACGTCGTTGGCCGTGCCATTGAGCTGTCGTTGTCGGTATTGGTAGCGGAACTTGCGTCTTAGCAATTCACCGGGGTCGTCCTCGATTCGGCGCAGCCACTGTTCCAGGGATTGCTGCTCCTCGAATTCCTCATTGGTGGATTCGCTCGGCGTGTTCTGTTCGCTATTGGACTCGGAGCCTTCCTGCTCTTCAGGCGCCTCGTTCTGTTGTTGTTCCTGCTCCTGTTGATCCTGGTTGCCTTCCTGGCTCTGTTGATCCTGCTGCTCGCTGTTCTCTTCCTGCTCCGATTCATTCTGGGAGTTTTGCTCGGACTGGTTCTCTTCGCTCTCTCCCTCCTGTTGTTCACCGGATTCGGATTCCTGCTGTTCCAGCAACTGCTCGACGATCTCCTTGTTATGGATGGCGTCCTCATGGGCTGGGTCAAGATTGATCGCGGTATCGTAGGCGGCGATGGCTTCAGCAAAATTGCCGGCCAGGGCCAGGGCGTTGCCGCGATTGTAGTGTCCGTCCGGGGTATTGTTCGCGCTAAATGCCGCTACGGCAGCCTCATAATTCTCGGCCCGGTAGTTAGCCGCACCGGACCATTCGGATGATTCAAACAGGGTGGCGGCGAGGGCATGGTCTTCCTCGGCAAAGGCTTCTGCAGCCTGCTGATCCGGGGTGAGCCACAGATTACGCCATACCTGTGCCTCGGCCTGTTGCACCGGCATCATCACGCCGGAGGTGGTGATGAGCGCCAGCCCGAACAGCCAGCCGCGGCGGAAGGTCATGGCCACCAGGGGCACGACCAACAGCAGTAGCCAGGGGCCTGCCTCGTACCAGACATCGAATTCTTCCTCGACCTCGGTCAGGTCTTCGTCGTCCAACAGGTCGAAGCCTGACAGCAGGTAGGCAAGGTCGGAATCGGCCAGCTGGATATCGTGGTAGAGGCCGCCGGTACGGTTGGCGAGAGACTGCAGGACATTGCGATTGAGGGTGGGTATGACCACGTTACCGCTGGCATCGGTAAGGAAACTGCCATCGCTGGTTTGTATAGGGGCGCCTTCCTCGGTGCCTATTCCCATGATTAGCAGTTCATAGTCTGTGTCCTGGATGCGGTCGGCCAGTATCTGTTCCTCGCTGAAGCCATTTATGCCATCGGTCATCAGCAGGATGCGACCACGGGTAGCTTCCACGTCATCCAACAGGCCAATGGCCATGTCGATGGCGGGCACCGGGCTGCTGCCGAACAAAGGCATGATGTTGGGGCTGAGGGAGGGCACCAGGGCAGCGATGGTCACCACATCATCGGTTAGGGGTGTTACGGTGTGGGCATCACCTGCATAGACCACCAGTGCGGTCTGTCCCTCTTCCCGGAGAGCCAGTATGTCCCGCAGCTTGCGTTTTGCCAGGTCGAGGCGTGAGGGCGAGTGATCTGGGGCAAACATGGAGAGGGAGAGATCCATGACGATGACCAGTGCATCTTCGCGTTTCTGCACCGGCTGCGGAAGCTGATCCCAGACTGGTCCCGCCATGGCGACGATGGAGAGGCACCAGGCTGCCAGCAACATCAGTAGCGGTGTGCGCTGGGCTGCATTCTTGCTGCGATCCAGCAGGAAGGGCAGCAGGGACTTGTCGATGGCCTTGTCCCAGGCGGTTACCACGGTATTCACCCGCCACAGGGCGATGACGAAGATAAGAGCGGGCAGCAAGGCCAGCAACCACAGGGGGCGCAGAAAATGGAAGTTATCCAGCAGGCTGGAGGGAATCAGCAACTCCATCAGGCATTGCCTCCCTGGGGCAAGGGTTCGTCGGACTTGTCCTCATCCTCGAGGTCCTCGACCCGCGCCTTGCCAGCCAGTGACAGCCAGGGTATGGAAAACAGTGCGAAAATGAAGCTGATGAGGATGGCGGCACCCAGGGGCCAGTAGAACAGTACCCGGGTCGGCCGATAGGTCTGCTCGTCCTGCTCGATAGTCTCGAGCCGGTCCAGTTCCTCGTAAATCTCCACCAGGTCATTCACATCCCGAGCCCGGAAATAACGTCCACCGGTGGATTCGGCAATCTGGGTAAGCACGGCTTCATCAAGCTCGGCCGAGGGATTGATGGCCCGGGCGCCGAAGAAGGTGCGCTGAACCACCTGGTCGGCACCAATTCCGATGGTGTAGATCTTGATGTTTTCCTGCCGTGCCAACTGGCCGGCCTGTTCCGGGGACACGGCGCCTGCATTGTTCACGCCGTCGGTGAGCAGTACCAGCACCCGGCTATTCTCGGGACGGTTGCGCAGATGCAGAACGGCAAGGCCGATGGCATCGCCGATGGCTGTGGCCGATTCCTCGATGATGCCAATTTCTGCCTCTTCCAGCAGTTGGCCGACGGTCTCCCGGTCGAAGGTGAGGGGGGCCTGGATATAGGCATGGGCGGCGAACAGAATCAGTCCCAGCCGGTCGCCTTCACGGCGTTCGACGAAGTCGCCTACCACAGCCTTTACCACGTCGATACGGGAGGCCTGACGATTTCCGACCACCATGTCCTGGGCTTCCATACTGCCGGAGATGTCCACGGACAGCATGAGGTCACGGCCGGTAGAAGGCAGTTGTACCGGTTCACCCAGCCACTGCGGGCGACTGGCGGCGAGCACGATCAGCAGCCAGATGAGGCTGCAGCAGATTAGGTTGAGCAGGCGACCGCTGGTCAGGTTTTCATTATCTGACTGCAGGCGGCTGAGGACGGAGAAGAAAGGAACATAGAGCGCCGCATCCTGCCGCGGGGCACGACTCATCAGCCGATACACCAGCAGGGGCAGGGGGAGGGCCAGAAATGCCCAGGGCCAGGTAAATTCGAGCATTGATCTTTGGTCCTTGAGAATTCCTTGGTGGCGTCTGTTCGCTTGTGGTGGTTTGTGAGTCCGTTATCAGGCCTTCCCGGTCAGGAAGCGACCTCTTGCGCAGTTGCGTGTTTGTGCAGATACAGGCTTTTCACCCAGGCATGACCGAGGGCATTCAGCGCATCGGCATCGACGTCGCAACGGGGCTGGAAACGCCCGTGGCTCAGGGCTTTCGCGAGTTCCTCGTCAAGCAGGGAAGAGTCCCCTTTTTCCCGTATAAAATCAACCCAGGCACTACCGCTGAGGCTAGCCACATTGCGCTGGGGAAAGTGCACCAGGGCAACCCGCCGCAGCACCGAATTCACTTCATTTATATAATGCAGCTGGGCCTGGTCCGGCTCGTCAGTGCTGTTCGCCATTCGCTGCAGGCAGCGGTCGAGTTCGGCCAGTGCATACTGACAAATCTTGCGCTTCTCCCGCTGTTTCAGCAGTTGTCGCACCAGCAGCGCCGCGCCGATGAGCAACAGCACGGCCAGCAGCCACCAGCCAGGGGCGGGTGGCCAGAAACTCACCGGCTCCGGCAGGTGTATATCGGCCAGTTGGCTTAGTAGCTCTTCGCTATCCATTCCCGAATCTGCTCGACCACCAGGTCATTGGTTCGCATTTTAATGAGACGAATCTGAAGTCGATCCAGTTCGCCCTCCAGGCGGGCCATGCGCTCCCGGAATTGCTCCCGGTAACGCGACCTGGCCTTGGCGTTGTGCGTGTTGAGGGCGCCCTTGCGAGTGCCATCGGTGATGCTGTAGAGGCCCGGCACCGGCAGGGACTCCTCGAGGGCGTCATACACCATACAGCAGACGACATTATTGTGGCGGCTCAGCTGGTTCAGGTACAGCAGGGCCTTGTCATCCAGGGTGATGAAGTCAGAAATCACGTACAGGGTACTGCCTGGCTTGGTGATGCGCCGAATCTGGCCCAGAGCATGGGCCAGGCCGGGCTGGAAGTCGGGGTCGACCGGGGTCTGCGCCTCCGGATCCTTCACCGATTGCAGGCGCTGGTTGTACTGGTAGATTTGGTTGAGCAGATGCAGGGCACTGCGTCGGGAGCGCTTCGGTCGTACCAGCGACGCATCTACGTCGGAATACACCAGGCCACCGACCCGGTCACCGTTGTCGATGGCCAGCCAGCAGAAAACGGCGGCGGCCTGCGCGGCAATCACGGATTTAAAGGCAACCTGGCTGCCAAAATACATGTTATGGGTCTGATCTACCGCTATAATGACGGGTCTTTCCCGCTCTTCGCGGAATACCTTGGTGAACGGTCGACTCATACGCGCAGTGACACGCCAGTCTATGAGGCGGATATCGTCACCGGGCTGGTAGGGCCTGAACTCCTCGAAGTCGATACCCCGGCCTCGCATCCTGGACAGGTGCAGACCGGAAATACCCGCGATGGATCGGGAATGGGCAAGGTATTCCAGGGTCTTGGCGGCATAACGCTGAACCAGCAGCTGCTGCAGGGTAATGGCAGCACCGGTACTCTGGTAACGTGCGTGGTGTGGGTCGATAGCCAGTCGGCTCATGGAAGTCGGATCTCCAGGCTATCAGGCGGAAGGTACGCGTTCGCGGATGGTCTCCAGTACCTTGTCGGGGGTTACACCACTGGCCTCGGCTTCGAAGCTGAGCAGTATGCGATGGCGCAGCACGTCGAACATGATTTCCTGCACATCATCCGGGCTCACGAAATCCCGACCCTGAATCCAGGAGTGGGCGCGGGCACAGCGGTCCAGGGAGATGGTACCCCGTGGGCTGGCACCGTATTCCAGCCAGGACGCCAGGTCATCCCCATAGAGTTGGGGATTACGGGTGGCCATGATGAGCTGGATAATATATTCCTCGACTTCCGGGGCCATATGCATGGACAGGATTTCCTGGCGGGCCTCAAACAGGTCGGACTGGGCTATCTGTTGGGGAGTCTCGCCAACCTTGTTGGCGGCTTCATCCCGCACCAGGTGCAGGATATCCCGCTCGGCGTCGATAGATGGGTAATCGATGGTGACATGCATCAGGAAGCGGTCGAGTTGGGCTTCCGGCAGGGGATAGGTTCCCTCCTGCTCGATGGGGTTCTGGGTGGCCATCACCAGAAACAGGGGAGGCAAGCTGAAGGACTCGCGACCAACACTCACCTGGTGCTCAGCCATGGCCTCCAGCAGCGCTGACTGTACCTTGGCCGGGGCGCGGTTGATCTCGTCGGCCAGCACCAGATTATGGAAAATGGGACCCTGCTGGAAACGGAATGAACCATCTTCCGGTCGAAATACCTCGGTACCAGTGATGTCACTGGGAAGCAGGTCAGGGGTAAATTGAATTCGGTGGAAATCGCCTTCGATGGCGCGGGACAGATCTTTAATGGCCTTGGTCTTTGCAAGACCTGGGGCACCCTCTACCAGGAGGTGGCCATCTGCCAGCAGCGCGATTAATAGACGATCAAGTAAGCGCTCTTGTCCTATAATTTGCTTGGATAGCCAGTTTTTGAGTTCAGTTATTATTCCATGGTGACTCATAGTACGGTTTCTCTCGTGGTTCGAGCGCTTTGGGCAAAGTCAGGGATTGTAACGGTTTTCCAATGTATGTCTAGGCGAACATTGTAGCGGAATGTACCGCCCTGAAGGCGCTTCTTAATTTATTCAGCGTATGTATCGAAATGAACATGCTACGCGACAATTTATAGTAACGCGGCGTAAAAAACAGCGCGGCGAGAAATTTTTTATCCAATTTACCTGAAGTTTATCTCTTGGGTCTGACAGGATCAGCAAACACGTCATCATGAGTACTCAATCAACAAGCACGAACGTCCTTCTCCTGCCTCTCAATCAGCAGATCGATGCGCATTACAGTAAATCCAGGGCGGCGGTGCTCAAGCAGTTCGCCCGTCAATATTTCGCCAGTACTTCCCAGACCGAGCTGGGCAAGATGACCGAGGAAGAATTATTCCAGTCCCTGAACGATGCCTGGGACTTCCTGCAGGATCGCAAGAGTGCACGGCCCAAGATTCTTTTTGTACAGCGCAAGCTGACCAAGGACAGAAAGCGGCAGACCGGCACCAGTATTTTTCTGTTGCTGGACGATATGCCTTTTCTTGTCGACTCCATCCGCCAGTGCCTCAATCGCATTGGTGTCGTCATACGCAACGTACATAACTGTGTGTTGTTCGTGGAAAGAGATGACAAGGGGCGTAGTAACAGCGGCCGTCTGAAGAAGATCGCGCTGGGCAAGAATGAAGGTCACAAGGCAGAAGCGCTAAGTAGCATCAACTGTGCGCATCTCACCGACGCCCAGATCAAGCATGTCGAGACGGAGATACGGGAAACGCTAAAACATGTGTTCGCAGCGGTCAGCGATTACCAGCCCATGTGCAACCGTGCCAGGTCTATTCAGAATGCCTTGCTCGCCAACTCCAGGTTCGCGCCGGTATCCCAGGACGAGGTCAAGGAGTCCAGTGAGTTCATCTCTTGGCTGCTGGACAATCATTTTACCTTCCTTGGCTACGAGGAATATCGAATTCGCAACCTGAAACAGGGCAAGGTAATGGAGTTGCAGGAAGACTCCCTGCTAGGAGTCTCGCGCCTGAAGACTGACCTGAAGAAACGGGTGAACCTCAAGACCTTGCCATCGGGAACGGCAAACCTGATTCTGAAAAAGCAGGTGTGTAATTTTGCCAAGTCTTCCAATTTGTCAAAAGTGCACAGGCCGGCTTATCAGGACTACGTGCTGATCAAGGAGTTTGACAGCAAGGGCAACGTGCAAATCGAGCACCGCTTCGTTGGTCTGTATACCTCCTCGGTCTACTACCAGACAGCGCTGGATATTCCCCTGGTAAGGAAGAAAGTGAACGCGGTGCTGGACCAGTCCGGCTTCGCCCCCAACGGGCACAGCATCAAGGACCTGTTGCAGGTTATCAACGTCTTTCCCCGTGACGAGTTGTTCCAGATCAACAAGGATCAACTCTATGCCACGGCTCTGGAAACAACCCAAATCCAGGAGACGGCCACCAGTAAACTGTTTATTCGCAAGGATTCCTACGGAAAATTCTTCTCCTGCCTCGTGTACCTGCCGCGGGATATTTTCAATACACGGGTGCGTCTGCAGATTCAGTCTTTTCTCGAGAAAGAATTACAGGCCCGGGAAACCGAGTTCACCACCCATCTGTCAGAGTCTTCGCTGGTGCGTCTGCACTTCATCCTCAGGGTGAGTGACATTCAGGCGGTGAAATTCAACGAAGACCAGCTCGAGGAACGCCTCATAAGCCTGATTAAACCCTGGGACGATTACTTCCTCGATTCATTGCTGGAAGAGTACCCGGACAGCATCGCGGAACAATTGTATGCCCGTTACCGGGATATCTATACCGCTGCCTATAAGGAAGCCTATTGCGGTGAGGAAGGTGTCCGGGATATTACCCGCATCGAGCAGGTAGTGAATGGCAACAGCCTGGGGCTGGATCTCGATACCTGCTCATCGGAAGTGGGTGCCGAGCTCAGCTTCAAGATATTCAGCAAGGGAAATCAGCTGTTCCTGTCAGACGTGGTGCCTATTCTCGAGAATCTTGGACTCAAGATCATCAGCGAGAAGGCATTCCACCTGCAACAGGCTGAAGAATCCGTGTGGCTGCACGATTTTTCCCTGTTCGGTCTCAAGAGCGGCCGCTCCCTTACGCCAACGCTGGAAGTGAACTTTGAGCAGGCCTTCCAGGCTATATGGGAAGGCAGGGTGGATGACGACCGC
Organism: Pseudomonadales bacterium; assembly: GCA_038134565.1. Taxonomy (GTDB): domain Bacteria; phylum Pseudomonadota; class Gammaproteobacteria; order Pseudomonadales; family Pseudohongiellaceae; genus UBA9145. The sequence continues at coordinate 92,847 of JAYPVK010000006.1, forward strand.
TTTAATGAACTGGTGGTCACCGCCGGGCTCAACTGGCGTGATGCGGCGCTGTTCCGGGCTTACGCAGCCTACCTGAAACAGATTCAGTTTGCTTATTCGCCTGAGTTTCTCGCCGATACCCTGTCGCGGCATGCCGACCTGTGCCATTTGCTACTGGATTATTTCCGCCTGCGTTTCGATCCAACCCAGCCGGCGAGCAAGCGCAAGGGGTTGAACAAGCTGCGGGAGAAGATCTTGCAGGGTATCGATGCGGTTACCAATCTGGCCGAGGACAGCGTACTGCGTGCCTACCTGAATCTCATGGATGCAAGCCAGCGCACGAATTATTTCCAGAAGACTGCCGAAGGTGAGGACAAGGATTATTTCTCCTTCAAGTTCATACCCGGCCGCATCGAAGGCATACCGCTGCCGAAACCGCAATTTGAGATTTTCGTATTCTCACGACGCATGGAAGGTGTACACCTGCGTGGTGGCAAGGTGGCCCGAGGCGGCTTGCGCTGGTCGGATCGCCACGAGGATTACCGCACCGAGGTGCTGGGGCTGGTCAAGGCCCAGCAGGTCAAGAATTCGGTAATCGTGCCCGTGGGTGCGAAGGGCGGATTCGTGGTCAAGCAGAAGGCCGCCAACCGTGATCAATTCATGGAACTGGGTATTGCCTGCTACAGGACATTCATCAGCGCCTTGCTGGATATCACCGACAACCTAGTAGAGTCCAGGGTCATTTCGCCAAAGCAGGTGGTGCGCCATGATGAGGACGACCCCTATCTCGTGGTCGCGGCCGACAAGGGTACGGCCACGTTCTCGGACATTGCCAATGAAATTGCACTGTCCTATGGCTTCTGGCTGGGTGACGGCTTCGCCTCCGGAGGCAGCAACGGCTACGATCACAAGCAGATGGGCATCACCGCCCGTGGTGGCTGGGTGTCGGTGCAACGTCACTTCCGTGAATTGGGTATCAATGTCCAGGAACAGGACTTCTCGGTGGTGGGGATCGGTGACATGTCCGGCGATGTGTTCGGCAACGGCATGCTGCTTTCGAAGCGCATTTGCCTGGTCGCAGCCTTCAATCACCTGCACATCTTCGTGGATCCCAACCCCGATTCTGCTGCCAGCTTCAAAGAGCGGCAGCGGCTGTTCAAGAAGCCGCGTTCCAGCTGGGCCGACTATGCGAACCAGCTCATTTCCCGCGGTGGTGGCATCTTCTCCCGCGCCGACAAGTCCATAAAAATTTCGCCGGAGATGAAGGAACGCTTCGCCATCACCGCCGATAGCCTGACCCCGGATGCCTTGATCAACGCCATACTGAAGAGTCCGGTGGACCTGATCTGGAATGGCGGTATCGGGACTTACGTGAAGGCTTCCCATGAATCCCATGCCGAGGTGGGCGACAAGGCCAATGACGGACTGCGCGTGAATGCCAGGGATCTGCGCTGCCGGGTCATAGGCGAGGGCGGCAACCTGGGGCTCACCCAGGCGGCCCGGGTTGAATACGGCCACCGGGGTGGTATCTCGGTCACCGACTTCGTCGACAACTCGGCGGGTGTGGACTGCTCGGACCACGAGGTGAATATCAAGATCCTGCTCAATGAACTGATGGCCAATTCACATCTCAGCCTGAAGCGACGCAACAGTTTGCTGGAGTCCATGACCGATGACGTCGCGGATCTCGTGCTAGACAACAACTATTCCCAGGTACAGGCCATCGGCATAGCCCAGACCCAGGCTGGCGAGCGGCACCGTGAGTACGTAGATCTCATCGGATTCCTGGAAGCTAGTGCGGGATTGGACCGGGACATCGAATTCATTCCCCACGATGACCGCCTGGAAGAACGCAGCGTCAAGGGCCAATATCTGACTCGTCCGGAAATCGCCGTTCTTACTTCTTATATGAAGATGTATCTCAAGGCGAGACTGTCCCGGGTAGACTACCTCGACGAGGAATACCTGCGACCCTACCTGTACAGCGCCTTCCCGGAAAAGATCGTGCGCAACTACAAGGCGGAACTGGAACACCATCCTCTGAAACGCGAAATTGTTGCCACCCAACTGGCCAACAAGGTGGTGAACATCATGGGGCCGAGTTTCATCTATCACATGGTGGATTCCACCGCTTCCAGCGTGGACGATGTGGTGAAGGCGTCGGTGATCGCCATGGACATCTTCCAGATCGAGAAACCCTGGTCGTATATCGAGGCACTCGATTACCAGATCGATGCGGCGGTGCAGGGGGATATGATGTCCCGGGCCACCCGCCTCATTCGTCGTGTCACTCGCTGGTTGCTCCGCAACCGGCGCAGCAGCCTCAACTTCGCGACAGAAACGGAGTACTTCTCGGCGCGGGTCGCCCAATTCAAGCGCATGCTACCGGAGAGGCTGCCGCAGGATTTTCGCGATATGTTCGACGAGAAACTGTCGAGCCTCACCGGAGCAGGCGTGCCCGAACAGCTGGCGCTGGAGATCTGCCGCATGGATTTCCTGTTCCCGGCCACCAGCCTCGTGGAAATCAACAACACTACCGGAGAGAAACTGAGCAACGTGGTGGATATCTATTACAGCATCGGCGAGCAGCTACAGCTCAACTGGCTGGGCAAGATGATCAACCAGTTACCGGTTTCAAACTACTGGCAGGCGCTGGCCCGGGAAACCTACCTGGATGACCTGTCATGGCAGCAGCGGGCCCTGACTTGCAACATCGTCAGTTCCCAGAGCGGAAGCAGCAAGCCTGTACAACGGGTGGCGGATTGGTGGGTGGAGCACGAACAACTGATTGTGCGCAGCAGCAAGATGCTGAAGCAGTTACAACTGGAGGCCAATCCCGATTACTCCATGTTTTCTGTTGCCCTGCGCGAGCTGCTGACCCTGGCCCAGGCTACCGCCAGGAGCGGTGACTGATATGGCCTCGGTGCGAGTGTCCCTGGAAATACCGGCAGAGCGCTATGTGGCGCTCTATGCCGGTACTGCGCGCTCGGTCTATGCCAAGGCACAGGGCGGTCTGAGTGTGCAGTTTCCCGCGCTACCTTTGATGTCTTTCTGGTAGAATGCTGTCTGCGAGAAGGTTTCTCATCTCGTAAACTATTTACAAGTCTATTAATCCTGCAGCAGGCAAGAAGACGTGCCAAGACTCCTTTTTTACACAACTGCCGGTTGCCATCTGTGCGAGCAGGCGGCGGCGATGCTGAATGAACTGAAGGCGACCCGTGCCCTTGAGGTCGAATCCATCGACATCGCCGACGACTCTTTCCTGTTCGAGCCGTACGGCGTTCGAATACCGGTCGTGAAAAACGAGGAGAGCGGGGAAGAGCTCGGTTGGCCCTTCGATACGGAGCAGCTTGCTAACCTATTTTGATATGCCAGGGTTCGAATCGAACCCCGAACAGATTATCCGTTGGGTAACGGATATCCACGTAGCCCAGTCGGGCGATCTTCTTGTATTCCTCGGTGCTTGAAAAATCGGCCGTGAAGTTGCGCTCACCGAAACCGATCTTGCCGATATCAAAATCCTCTACACCGTGATAGGAGTGACCCGGTGGCGCCAGGGAGCGGGATGCGCGTGACAGATTCCCATTCGCCTCGATCGTCTTGGCCAGGAAAAGATGCATCTGCTTCACATTGCTGCGGACACCGGAGGTGAGGATGATCTGGCCCACATCGGCCTTCATCTTCTCATACAGGTGCAGGGATTCACCCTTGAGCAGGAAGTGGCCGGAATTGGGAATCTTCGCCACGTCCTTGCGGGGAATGACATCGGTGATTTCCAGGCTGATTTTCTTGCCGAAGAACCCATAGCGGTGTGGGTTGGCGAAGAATATCTCTTCCAGGAAATTCAGTTCATCCGCTTCGAACGCGCCGATGCGCGAGAAATTCCTGCCACTCTGCAACATCTCGTCGAAGCTCATGAGGTTGAAGTTGCCATGGCCAATATAGGACTCAACCCGGGCCAGGTGACGCGTGGTTTTTAGCAGGACCTGTTCGTATCTGGGATCGAGGTAGATATCGCTGGCGAATATGGCATCGAAGTTTCGAATCTTGCGCAGGTATTCATCCACCTCGTTGTGTGAGAGCTGCGTGACGTTGAATCCATCCTGATTGGACTCCACTGCCGGTGGCGCCGTTTCCTGGGTAGCCGAAGAATCGGGCACCAGCACAGGTGCCGGTTTCGGCAATCCCTGCAGAGGCTGAACGGATTCGATTTCCAGCGGCGTGAAGCGAAAGCCAGGCGGCGCTGGCTGGCCAGTCTGCGGCAGCATCGGATCGCTGACTGGTGGTGGATTGCTGGCGATGATGAGGGAATCGGGATTCTGCAGGCGGCGCCACATGAAATGGCCGCCCAGCGCCACCGTGCTAGCGGTAAAAAAGCCTTCTAGAAAAGCGCGCTTATCCAACGGTTTCTCCGCCGGGGTAGCTACCCGTGAAACAGCTGCTTCCTGCTCCTGTCGTCTGAAGCTGCTGAGGAAAAGCTCCCGAGACCCCGTTCAAGTGATTATAAAATATAGCAAAATTCTCTGAAATGTATACCCGCCGTAGGGCCGGCAACATGCACTAGCTCCCAATCCCGAACAAGTTACGGCTATTCTGGCAACTGTGTTGTGCGAGCTCCGCTTCGGGCTGCTCGCGGCATTCCGCGACTACTCTTAATACTTCGGTCAAAAAGCGCGGTTCATTACGCCGGGTTTTCGGTTTTGTTGTCAGGCTGCGCGGGAGCAGGTAGGGTGCGTCGGTCTCGATTAGCAGGCGGTCGTCGGGAATGCGCCTGACTAGTGACTGCAGTTCCAGCCCCCGTCGCTCATCACAGATCCAGCCTGTGATGCCAATATACATATCCAGTTCCAGGTAATCCGCCAGCGCCTGCCCGCTGTCAGTGAAGCAGTGCACCACTCCGCCGGCGAGCCGCGGCCGGTACTGGCGGAGTATTCGCACAAAATCCTCATGTGCATCTCTCTGGTGCAGGAAAACCGGTTTCTGAGTGTCCACCGCCAGTCCCAGCTGTTGCTCGAAGATGCGCAACTGGTCGGCGGCGGGTGAGAGGTTTCGGTTGTAGTCTAGGCCGGTTTCGCCGACGGCCACCACTTCCGGTTCCCGGGCCAGGCCGGCCTGGGCTTCGAGGTCGGCGTCGCTCACATCTTTCGCTATGTGAGGATGGAAACCTGCCGTGCTACTGAAGAATTCGGGACGTTGCCGCGCCATGTAACACGCGGCCTCACTGGTGGCTAGATCGGTGCCGGTGAGAATGATGTGGACAATGCCGGCGTCGCGCGCTGTCTGGATGACTTCCTCGAAGTCATGCTGGAATGACTCGTGAGTGAGATTGGCGCCTATGTCTATGAGGTCCATGAAGCTGCTGCGGAGTCTGGAAAAGGGCGTGAGTCTAACTGAAGCGCCGGGACAGGGCCAGTTCCCGCCATCTGGTTATTCCGGAGGACTTGTTCGATAATATCGATCGCTTCAAACGAGACGCAGGATTTGAAATTGGACGCCAAAGTCAGCAAGAAAGAACTCAACTGGTCCGAACTCGGTTTCCAGTATGTAAAAACGGATTTTCGATTCTCCGCGATCCATCGCAATGGGGAATGGAGTGAAGGCGATCTGGTGAGCGACGATCACATCGCCGTACACGAGGGTGCGCCTGCTCTGCATTACGCCCAGCAATGTTTCGAAGGCATGAAGGCGCAGACGGCGGAAGATGGCCGCGTCCTGTTATTCCGTCCAGACCTTAACAGTCAGCGCATGAATGACGCTGCGAGCCGCCTGCTCATGCCGGAGGTTCCCCGCGAGTTGTTCATGCGCGGCGTAGAAGAGGCAGTAAGGGCGAACTATGCCTGGATTCCGCCCTATGGCTCCGGTGCCTCCCTGTATATCCGCCCGATGTTGATCGGGGTAGGGGAGAACCTCGGCCTCAAGCCAGCCCGTCAATTCGAGTTTCGGGTATTTGTATCACCCGTAGGGCCCTACTATAAAGAAGCAGGATTGGCGGTCATCAGCCTCGCCGTGTCAGGTATGGACCGGGCCGCACCCAACGGCACGGGCAGTTTCAAGGTGGGCGCGAATTATGCTGGCGGCCTGCTGGCAACCCGCAAGGCACAGGAATTGGGCGCCAACGAAGCCCTGTACGTGGATTCTGCCGAGGGGCGCTTCATTGACGAGGCGGGTTCTGCCAACATCATCATCGTCCTCAAGGACGGCACCCTGGTCACCCCGGCGTCCAGGGCGATTTTGCCCAGTATCACCCGTCGCTCCATCATGGAGATAGCCCGCACGGAGCTGGGCATGCAGACGGAGGAGCGGCCAATCGAGCTGCGTACGGAAATCGAGCAATTCGAGGAAATGGGTGCCTGTGGTACGGCAGCGGTGTTGTCGCCCGTGGGCAAAATCTATTTCGACGGCGAATGGCATGTGATCCACAAGGATGGTCAGACCGTCGGACCGGTAATGCAAAAGGTCTATGACAGCCTTGTTGAATTGCAGAAGGGTGATCGCGAGGACAGGTTCGGCTGGTTACACGAAGTCGAGATATAGCCGCTGCGGCCATTCCCGGCTGCGCATAACACACGCCCGCTGCGCTCAATCAGACCCCCTAACCAGTGACACTTGGCACTTTTTAGGGTGGTGGCCGGTCACTATTCAGAACTCAAAGCATTTCCCGCCTGCGCTGATGCACAGGCGGTGAGAGTTTTCTTTGTTCCAGCCGCTCGGCAAATTCTTGGAAAAACTTTTAGCTAGCGCCTAAACTCAGGAGAAACCCCTCTACAGCCCCCGTAATTCCTGGCCTGCAGGGGTGCTCCAACCCAGGGTATGCATGTGGGTCCGGTGAAGCCGGGCTTGACCGATGGCAATCTTGCCCTTATATATGTGCGCTGCTCGCCATCCGGGCAGTTACCACTAATCACATTGCAGGTCAGTCAGTAGGTCAGAATGTCCAAATCACTGGTAATCGTCGAGTCCCCCGCGAAGGCAAAGACCATAAACAAGTATCTCGGTCCCGAATTCGTGGTGAAATCCAGCGTCGGACACATTCGGGATCTACCCACCAGCGGCAATAAGAAGCCTATTGACACCAAGGCAAGGGCCGCGGCAGCAGCGCGCACGCGCAAGATGAAGCCCGAAGAAAAGATTGCCTATAAAAAGAAGAAGGCCAAGGAACAGCTGGTCAACCGAATGGGAATCGACCCGGAGCATGAGTGGAAGGCCAATTACCAGATTCTGCCGGGCAAGGAAAAAGTTGTGGCCGAGCTGCAGAAGCTCGCGAAAAACGCTGACCATATCTATCTCGCTACTGACCTTGACCGCGAAGGAGAGGCTATCGCCTGGCACCTCAAGGAGGCCATAGGCGGCGATCCCGATCGTTTCAAGCGAGTGGTATTCAATGAGATCACCAAGCGCGCCATCACCGAAGCCTTCTCCGAACCTGGTGAACTGGACATGCGCTATGTCGAGGCTCAGCAGGCACGGCGCTTCCTCGACCGTATCGTGGGTTTCATGGTTTCTCCACTGCTATGGGCCAAAGTAGCACGTGGTCTCTCTGCCGGACGGGTGCAATCGGTTGCGGTGCGCCTGGTAGTGGAGCGCGAGCAGGAGATTCGGGCGTTTATTCCTGAAGAATTCTGGGAAGTGTACGGTGACTTGGCCACCGACAAGAAGGCTAAACTGCGTTGCCAGGTGGTGCGGGAAGACGGAGAGAACTTCCGTCCTGCCAGCAAGGAAGCCACCGATGCCGCACTGGCCATTCTCAATGCCGCTGACTACACCGTGTCCAAACGGGAAGACCGGCCAACATCGTCCAAGCCAAGGCCACCCCTGATTACCTCAACCCTGCAACAGGCGGCCAGCACCCGGCTCGGTTTCGGGGTCAAGAAGACCATGCTCATGGCCCAGCGCCTGTATGAGGCTGGCTACATCACGTATATGCGTACAGACTCCACGCACCTGAGCAATGACTCCATCGCCATGTGCCGGGACTACATCGAGAAAAATTTCGGCGCCGATTACCTGCCCGAGAAGCCCCTGCATTACAGCTCGAAGGAGGGGGCCCAGGAAGCTCACGAGGCGATTCGTCCAAGCGACGTGAAGATGATGCCGAACAAGCTCATGGGTATGGAGCAGGATGCCATTCGGCTCTATGACCTGATCTGGAAATTCTTCGTGGCCTGCCAGATGCCACCAGCGCGCTACCTGAGCAGCAGCATCACCATCGCCGCCGACAAGTTCGAGCTGCGCACCAAGGGCCGCATCATGCAATTCGATGGCTACCTCCGGGTCATGCCTTCGAAAGAGGAAGATATCGTATTGCCGGAAGTGGAAGTGGGTGAGAAGTTACGCCTGGACAAGCTGGACCGGTTTCAGAATTTCACCAAGCCGCCGCCGCGGTTTACCGAGGCTAGCCTGGTCAAGGAACTGGAGAAGCGGGACATTGGTCGCCCCTCTACCTACGCCTCCATAATTTCCACGATCCAGGATCGGGGCTATGTGAAGGTCGAGAACAAGCGTTTCTATGCCCTGAAGATGGGAGACATCGTCGCCGAGCGCCTGATCGAGAGTTTCAGTGATCTCATGGACTATGATTTCACGGCCAAGATGGAAGATTCCCTGGACGAGGTCGCCGAAGGCAGCACCAACTGGAAGAAGCTGCTGGACGATTTCTATCAGAGCTTCACCAGCCAACTGGCCGCCGCCGAAGCTCAGGATGGGGGTATGCGTGAGAACAATCCCACGGATACGAACATCAAGTGCCCGAAGTGCGGCCGTCCCATGCAGATACGCACCGCATCCACCGGTGTATTCCTGGGCTGTTCAGGCTATTCCCTGCCGCCCAAGGAACGCTGCAAGAGCACCATCAACCTGACTCCGGGTGAGGAAGCGATTCGCACGGACAGTGCCGAAGAGGCGGAAGAGCAGGAAAACATACAGCTGCGTCACAAGCGACGCTGCGCGATCTGCAACACGGCCATGGATTCCTACCTTATCGATGAAGGTCGCAAGCTTCACGTCTGTGGCCGTAATCCTGATTGTTCCGGCTACGAAGTGGAAGAGGGGCAGTTCAAGATCCGTGGCTATGACGGCCCGGTCATCGAATGCGACAAGTGCGGTTACGATATGCAGCTCAAGACGGGCCGTTTCGGGAAATACTTCGGTTGCACCAACGAGGAATGCAAGAATACCCGCAAGCTGTTACGCAATGGCCAGCCCGCACCACCGAAGATGGATCCGGTTCCCATGCCGGAGCTGGCCTGTGAAACCGTAGAAGATCACTATATCCTGCGTGACGGCGCGTCAGGCCTGTTCTTCGCTGCCAGCCAGTTCCCGAAGAATCGTGAGACGCGAGCACCCCTGGTTGAGGAATTGCTGCCCCACAAGGACGAGATCGATCCCAAGTACAGCTTTCTCTTCAGTGCGCCCACGGAAGATGATGAGGGCAACAAGACACTGGTACGTTATAGCCGTAAAACCAAGGAGCAATACGTACAGAGTGAGTTAGACAAGAAAGCGACCGGCTGGAAGGCCTTCTATAATGACACCGACGGCAAGTGGGAGATTACCCGGCCCGAGAAGAAAGTCGCGAAGAAGAAGGTAAAGAAAAAGGCCAAGAAGAAGGCCAGCAATAAAAGCGACTGATCCCTGCAGGCGAAGCGGTCAACCGCTCTCGTCGATAATCGAGGGTCGATAGTTGAAAAAGCGTCAGGAAGCACAGTTACTTCCTGTAGTCTCGCAAAAACTCGGCGCTGGTGACTAGACAGGTGACTAGATAGGTGACTAGATAGAGCGCCGAATCACACCGACACTGATACCCTCGATGCTGAATTGCTGGCTGCGCAAGTCGACCTCGATAGGCTCGAAGTCCGGGTTTTCCGCAATGAGCCGGAGCTTATACTTGCTGCGACCGGTCTCCAGGCGCTTCACGGTGACCTCGTCTTCAATACGGGCCACCACGATGTCGCCGTTGTTGGCGCGATCTGTCTTGTGTACCGCCAGCAGGTCATCCTCGTAGATTCCAATGTCCACCATACTGGTGCCCTTGACCGTCAACAGATAGTCTGCGGCAGGGCTGAACATGTCTGGTGGTATTTCGCAGTAGGAGTCGATGGATTCTTCGGCGAGGATAGGGCTACCCGCCGCTACCTGACCGATGATGGGCAAACCCAGTTGCTCATTGATCGGCAGCTTGATTCCACGGGAAGTACCGGGCAGCATTTCGATGGCACCCTTGCGCGCCAGCGCGCGCAGGTGTTCTTCCGCCGCGTTGGGGGACTTGAAGCCCATCTCCTCGGCGATCTCAGAGCGGGTCGGAGGAAACCCGGTTTCCTGCATATAGCTCTTGATGTAGTCGAGAATCTGTTCCTGACGTGTCGTGAGTTTGTTCATAGCCCTGTCTCTGTGTTGGTACCCGGCCTGTAGCGGCTAGTCTGGTGCTGATTTCAGGCCAGTTTCCCCAGCCAGGTATCGCCCCGAATAGCGCGCGCCAGGTGCCCTGACGCGTGATACCTGTAATTATATACAGTTATCTGTCGTTGCAAAGGTTTCTTTAACACTTTTCGATGCGTCGAGTGCAGCCCGCGGATTACGAGCTCTACGCCGGAGCCGGGACGGCATGGGAGGTTCCTGCTGCCGGGACCCGCGCTAGAGATTCTGGAAATCGTCCCCCAGATCCATCAGGTCCGGCTCGATATCGGCGAAGGGGTGAGAGAAGTTTTCCGGGATGAATGTCTGATCAGAGTAGGCCTGATCTTCGGCGCTGAGTTCGTAGGGAGTGCGCCAGTCTTCCGGCGCTTCGGCTGGCGCGATAATGAGGGTTTGCCAGGTTGCACGATCGTACTCGCCGACTTCACCATCGATCATCTGATACTCGATAGTGCCACTGGCATCGTCGATGGCTACGACTTCGAACAGGTTTCCGCCGATTACTTCCTGATACCAGGCGGAAACTTCAGGCATGAGCGTATTCATGGCTGCGTCTCCTGGCTATTGTACTCTGCTACTGAGTGTTGTGAATTGACTGTGTTTGTTGGTTCTCCGCTAGGCATGTCGTGTGGGGTCAGCTTGTTGCGTGTCTCACTTGTTCTTCTTGATGGTGCTTCCTGGCTGTTCTTCTTGAGTGTACTGCTTTGAGTGCGCTTCTTTGAGTGTGTTATTCACAGCTCTAGTCAGCATTCTTGCCAGCCAGTTGTGGTCTGGCCGCCGGTCGAATCTCCTCCCTGCGCTTACTATAGAGAGGATTAATCGCAAAAAGGAAGCTTTTTTCGCAGGAAAATTGTTACAAGCTTAGTGGCGGATTTAACACTGTTTGCTAACTGTTTGAACCATGGAAGAATCTTGAACTGCCCACAGTTGGCTAAGTCTGGCGAATGGGTAATAATTTCGTTCCCCCACAGTGAGACAGGATTAAAGTGAACGACGTGAAGTATTGCCCGGGCGCCCTCATGCTGGATCTGGAGGGATTGCATTTGAACGACGATGAGCGGCAGCTGCTTGCGCGTTCGGTGGTGGGTGGCGTGATCCTGTTCAGCAGGAACTACAGTGATCCGCAACAACTGCGAACACTGGTCGCTGAAATTCGGCAGTGCAATCCGCAGTTGCTGCTGGCCGTGGACCAGGAGGGTGGCAGAGTGCAGCGCTTCCGTGAGGGCTTTGTGAAACTGCCGCCGCTGCACACACTCGCCGATATCTACGCCGAATCCAGGGAAGAGGGCAGGCGACTGTCCCATCTGCACGCCTGGGTCATGGCGTCAGAGATTCTCTATTACGGGCTCGACTTCAGCTTCGCCCCGGTGCTGGATCTCTACAACCCTGGATCGGAGGTGATCGCTGAGCGGGCATTCGCTGACAACGTGACCGTGGTATGCGACCTGGCCACCGCTTATATCGAAGGCATGCATGAGGCAGGCATGATCGCCACTGGCAAGCACTATCCGGGTCATGGCACGGTAGTGGCAGATTCCCATATCAGCCTGCCGCGGGATGAACGCAGTGCGGACGAAATTCTCGACAATGACTACAAGGTATTCGCCAACCTAGTGAACCTGCTGGACGGCGTGATGCCCGCCCATGTTGTTTACCCGCGGATTGATGAACAGAGTGCCGGCTTTTCGAAGGTCTGGATTCGGGAGAAGCTGCGCGCACAACTGGGTTTCGAGGGTGTGGTGTTCAGCGACGACCTGAGTATGGTAGCCGCTCACGCCAGCGGCGACCCTGTGCAACGGGCCGAGAAAGCGTTTGCGGCAGGCTGCGACATGGTGCTGGCCTGCAACGACCGGGACGCGGCGCTGGCTATCGCCGACTACCTGGAGGCTATCGAGCACCGCGGAAATCATCGTCTTGCCAATTTGCAAGGCACTCCCGGACCCGGGCTGTCAAACCTGTACAATAGTGATGCCTGGAGCGAGGCGCTTGCCGCACTCCAGGTATTGCAGAGTTAGACCCGGGAGGAATTGTCGATGGATGAAGTACTGGCGCTGGATAGCCTGGAGCAGGCCCTGGCCCTGGATAATCTGGGAAGCATGGGGTGGGGCATCGAGCTGTTTGCCGTTGTCACCCTGACCCTGTTCGGTCGCTTCGTGGCCCTGCGCCTGCTGGGCTTGCTGCAGCGACAGTTCGCCAAGACCGCGAATCTGTGGGACGACGCGCTGTTTGATGCGGCCTACAAACCAATAAGCTGGTTCATTCTCATCATGGGCCTGCTCTGGGCCGTCGATATCAGTGAAGGCTATATCGATTCCGAATTATTCTCGGCGCAAAACCTGAGCATCATTCGCCAGCTCACCTTCATCTTCCTCATCATGATTTTCCTGGTGCGATTCATTTCCCTGGGAGAGGCCAGGTTGCTGGAGCGCATCGAGGATGGTTCCGCCGGTGACGAGACGACTCTCGATGCCACCACCTTGCACGCCCTGGCCAAGCTGCTGCGCCTGTCGGTGATCATCTCCGGCGCTCTCGTCGCCTTGCCCACTTTCGGAATCGAAATCACGGCCTTATTGGCCTTCGGTGGTGTGGGGGGTATCGCCGTCGGTTTCGCCGCCCAGGATCTGCTGTCCAATTTCTTCGGTGGTCTCATGATCTATCTCGACCGCCCATTCGCCATCGGCGACTGGATTCGTTCTCCGGATCGGGAGATCGAAGGTACGGTAGAAAACATCGGCTGGCGACTTACCGTGGTGCGGACGTTCGACAAGCGCCCCTTGTACATTCCCAATTCCATTTTCAATAAACTGGCCCTGGAAAATCCCAGTCGCATGAGCAACCGCCGCATCAAGGAGACCATCGGTATTCGCTACCAGGACTCTGAAAAGATGGGCCCCATCGTAGCGGATGTGAAAGCGATGCTGCATAACCATGAGGCGATTGATACCAACCAGACCCTGATCGTGAACTTCAATGGCTATGGTGCCTCGTCACTGGATTTCTTCATCTACACATTTACCAAGACCACCAACTGGATTCAATTCCACGAGATCAAGCAGGACATCCTGTTGAAGATCGTGGAGATTGTTCACAAGCACGGTGCAGACTTTGCGTTCCCGACTACCACGCTGGATGGTCTGGAAGTGCTGCGTCCCGAGCCGAGTTAGTACTGCGTCATGCTGGAAGATTTTCACGGCGTACAGGCAAGAGCCAGGTGTCTCTATAACGAGTCCGAAGTGGAGTCAGCGCTCGACCGTCTGGCGCAAGAAATAAGCGCCGAGTTTGGCGACAGTGACCCGGTCCTGCTGTGTGTCATGAATGGCGGTCTCATCATGACCGGCAAGCTGGCAACTCGTCTCAACTTCCCGCTACAGATCGATTATCTCCATGCCACCCGTTACCGCGATCGCACCCATGGCAGTGAGCTGGAATGGAAACGTCACCCCGAGTTGAACCTGTCCGGACGTGCAGTAGTGATTCTCGATGACATACTGGATGAAGGGGCGACCCTGGCGGCAATCATCGCGCATGTCAAAGAGCTGAACCCGTCTCGCCTGGCGGTGGCGGTGCTGGTGGACAAGCTGCACGACAGGAAGACACCGGGTGTGCGAGCGGATTTCGTGGGCCTTGAAATAGACGATTTCTACGTTTACGGCTACGGCATGGACTTCAAGGGCTACCTGCGCAATGCGCCGGGTATCTATGCAGCTGACCCCCGGGACTGCGACTAGCCGCTAGGCTATTTCCACCAGTCGCGGAATGGACGTGAGTAGCAGGGCGGTCCTAGTCGGGCGTGACTCGATGGCGGCGAACAGCGATCTGTAGTTCGCAAGCTGCGCTCCATGGTGGGTCATCTGCTCGTGCACGAAGTCTTCCTCGTTACTGTTATTCCCCGGGCGTCCCGACTTGTAGTCGATAATCCAGCGCGTTCCGTCCCTGTCTATGAAGCTCCTGTCCACCACGTAGTTGCTGACAAAGCCTCCAGGGCTCACGGCGCTGAGGGGAAGTTCGCAGGCGCTGTCTTCCTGTGATGAGTCGAAGATCCAGCCCAGCGAGGGGTCATTCACGGTATGCATGAAAGACTGCTGGATAAAATCCAGGCTGGCATTCAGCTGCGCCTCGTCGAGCTCCAGGTGCCGCAATTGCAGGGTCCAGTAGTCCCGTTGCCTGCCGATCTGTTTCACATAGTCTGCCTGATCTATCGCTTGCACATAGTGTTCGAGGCAGGCATGAAGCAGGGTGCCTAGTACGCTTTGCAACTCTGCATCGTCCTGTTGTTCTACGTTCGATTCATCTTCCGTTTCGGTGCCGATTTGCCTGGCAATGATAGCCAATTCTTCGCTACTCAACTGCACAGGCGTGGTAAAACGTCGCACGGGTGTTGGCATCGGTAATTGCAGAGTAGCCTGCCCTGCTTCGATGCTGTGTTGCGCGAGGTAGTCCTCGAGCCTGGTATAGCGTACGCGGTCCTGTGAAGTGAGTTGCGACCACATCCTGCTCAACAGGGAGCTGGATTCCGGATCCTTTACCTCATCATTCTTGTCCCTGCCGAGTATGGCGGTAAGAATGGCAGACTTCCGCGCCCGGGTGACGGCGATATAGAGCAACCTGGCACTTTCCAGTAGTCCTTTGCTCTTCTGTTCGTGGCGCAGTAGTTGATAGAGCGGCGTATCTTCCGATCCGGTTTCGGTCACCCCGGCCAGGAACAGCCGTTCTTTATTGTGCTGGTTGAGCCGCTGGTGCCAGATCAGGAGATGCTTGTCGTCGCTGCGTGGCGAGCGGTTGAGTCCGGGCAACAGGACGTGATCGTATTCCAGTCCCTTGGCCTTGTGCATGGTAAGCAGATGTAGGCCACCCTCGAGTTCGGCATCCACCGGGCTGGGGACGAAGGCCTCGGCCAGTATCTCCTCGAAGCGGAAATAGTCGGGCAGGCCACCCGCTACCTCCTGTTCATCGAGCAGTTCGTAGAATCTGCTGACACTCTGCTCATCGAGTTCATCCTGACAACAGAAACTGCCGCGCAGAAGTGTCCAGGCGGCTTCCACACAGTGACGCAGACTCTCCCGAAAGCGCATGTGCATGACAAAGCACATAGCGTCGACAAAGCCCGGCAACATCGCCCTGGCTTCTGCCGACAGGCCTGGGAGGTCGCGGTATTGCTGGATGCTTTCCCACAGTGGCTGGTCGGTCTGCGTGCCGGCTATTGCGAACAGGTCGGCACTGCTGAGACCACACCAGGGGGCACGCAGCAGGGCCAGCCAGGCCAGTCGGTCGCCGGGGTGAAGTATGATGCGTACCAGGCTGCTCAGGTCGGCGATCACGGGCAGGGAGGCGAGCCGGTCTATGTCGGTCGCAGTCCATTGCAGTTCGGCGGCTCGCAAGGCGCGCACAAGGTTCTCCAGTTGTCCTCGGGTACGCACCAGTATGGCGATACTGTCACCGGGGAAATCCCTGCGTAGCTGAACGACCCGATTGGCAATCCAGTCGGCCTCGGCCAGTTGTGCCAGCTGTCGCTGCTCAGGGTCATGGTGAATCACGTCCACGCTGACACCGGTGCTATCGCTACCCTCGTGGATGATGTCGGCCACGGAATAGGGCACGGCACCCCGGGAAATATTGGGCTGGGCGGGAAATACGGTCTGGAATACCTCGTTCACCCATTCCACCACCGGGCGCTGGGAACGGAAATTACTGCTGAGTTGCAGCGGCTGCAAGGTCAGGTCTCCCAGCCCCTGTTCCAGCACGCCCAGATAGATACCGACATTGGCATTACGAAACCCGTAGCAGGATTGCATGGCGTCGCCAACCAGGAACAGGCTGCGACCGTCATCTGGCGACCAGCCTGCGGTCAGCCGCTTCAACAGTTCCAACTGCAACTGTGAGGTATCCTGGAACTCGTCCACCAGTATGTGATGAATGACATTGTCCAGGGCCATGGCGAGGTCGGTGGGTTGTTCTGCATCACCGAGGGCGAGCAGGGCCGCTGCACCCGTTTGTGTGTAGTCCACTACCCGAAAGTTGCGGAAGGCGAGCAGCAGTTGCAGGTTGAGTGTCTGCAATACATGGCAAAGGGCCACCTGGAATTGCCATTGCTTGCTGTCCAGTTCGGGATTCGGCAGCAGGCTTATGTAGTTCAGGGCCTGCAATAACTCGTCATGGTCTTCCAGCCTCTCAACCAGGGCCTTGCGCTCGTATTTCTCCAGCCCGGGAGGAAACCCGTGATTCCTGTTAGCCGTCTTCAGCCAGCCGCCGTCTTTCTTGAGGAACAGGGACAGCAACAGATGCCACAGGGGCAGGTCCTCGTGGTTAGCCGCGGGTAGCTGTTTGACAGGCAGGATTGCATTGAGACTGTCCGGCAAGTCGCCTGCTTCAATCCGTTGACTGAGTGAGTAGTTCAGCAGTCTTGTTATCAGCGATTCATCAGCTTTCAGAATCTCACGGACATCGCCGAGTGATTCGGCGATGAGTTCTTCCAGCCCCTGCTTCAAATAGCGCCGGGTCTCACTGTCATCACTGGTGATAGCGTGGATGTAGCTGGCCCACTGGTCTCTCTGGTACAGCAGCTTCACCAACTGCTGTTCCACAGTGGAGATATCGTTATCGAGGTGACGCAGCACAATGCCGATTGAGTGTGCGAGGGGCGTATCGGTTTCCAGTTGGGCGAGGGTAGCCTTTGCTGCTTCCCGGAATACGGGTTCAACGTTTTCCGTGACAGCTGGATTGCCCCCGACCTGAGACAGGATGGGAAGCTGGTTGGCCAGGTAGAAACAGAAACTGTCGATAGTTTGTATGCGCATGCGCCCCGGGTTATCCAGCAGGCGCCATCCATTCTTTTCGTTCGCCTGCAGCACCGTGGAAGCGATCTCGAGTCGCAGCGTGGTAATGGCATCCTCGGCACGGGCCTGCCCCAACACGCACTGTTGTGCCCAGTTCAGCACATTGATGACCCGGTCGCGCATCTCGCTGGCCGCCTTGCGAGTAAAGGTGATGGCCAGCACTTCCTCTGGCTCCCTGCAGACGGCCAGCAGTTTCAGGTACCTGAGGGTGAGCAGTTCGGTCTTGCCGGAGCCCGCGGGTGCCTGCACGATGTAAGAGGCGCCTATGTCCAGGGCCTGTTCACGGGCGGCGTGATCCGGTAGCAACTGACTCATAGCAGGCTCTCCCCAGCGTCAGTATCGGCCTTGCTCAGTTCATCTATGCGACAGAGGTTTTCCAGGGCACAGTAGCGGCAGGTCAGCGTACCCTTCACTGGGTCGACGACGGCACAGCCTGCCTTGAATTCCTGGGCAATGGTTGTCACCTTGGCCGGGAACTCGGTAGCCAGTTTCGCCCAATCCTTCCTTACATAACGATCATCGGCGCTGGGTGTGATGCTGGCATGGAAGCCCGGGTCGGCGGCCAGACCGGTGTAAGCGATCTTCGCCGCATTGAGATGGGCGATTGCCACGGCATTGACCGGCGCCGGCTGCTGGCTACTCATCACGGTGTAATAGAAGGGGAGTTGCATGTCTTCCGGGCGTTCATCCAGCCATGAACTGTTAGCGGGGGCAGACTTGCCCGTCTTGTAGTCGATTACCGCCAGGCTGCCGTCGGCCAGTTGGTCGATGCGGTCTATTACCAGATTGAAGTGCATGCCTTCATAGTGCCACTGGTGACGCTCTTCCCGTCCCAGCACCTGAAAGGCGGCGCGACCCTGTTCGGCATCGGTGGAAAGCAGAAAGCGTTTCAGAAGGATCTGTATCCTGTCGTGCTCGATCTTTTCGAAGCGGGGAGTCATCAGCCGACTGTGCCGTGATCGCAGCCAGCCAACGGCCTCGGTGGCGGCCTTGTGGCAGAGCGAATCGAGAGCCTCATCGCTCAGCTGTTTCAATTGTTGAGCGCTGTGAAGTTCCTGGTACAGGGTTTCCAGCGCGCGATGCATGGCGCTGCCACGGGCCATCTTGCTGAGGCCGCTCTCGAAGGGCTCGAGTGGTTCGGCGTGAAGCCGGTGCAGGGCAAAGGCGCGGAAGGGGCAGCTGGATTGATCGCTCAGCACCTGGTGTCCACCGAGGCTCTGTGAGTCTGCTTGCAGCGGTACGAACTCACTGTCCGCCACAGTGTTCAGGGTCCGGTACTCGGAGGGGTGAGCAGATTGCTGCGACTGTCGCTCGATAGCCTGATCTGTTTGTGCCAGTTCGAAGGCGGCGATGAAGCTACTGGGCCTGAATTCCTGGTCGCCATCGCTGGAATGATGGCTGGCACAGAGTTCCTGGCTGACCGCATTGCATAGCATTGTGAAGGTGCCAGTGGCCATGCTGTGTTGAATATCGCTGTGAGAGCCCGGAATCTTCTGGTCTCTCTGCAGACTATAGGGAAGAAAGGGATTTGCCCTTACCGAGGGCGGCCATACCTGGTCGTTGCAGTTAACAATCCATAGATGATCAAAAGCAAGACCGGCAGCTTCTACCAGGCTGTACTGTGAGATTTGGCACTTATTATTGAAGGTCCGGGTCTGGCGAGAGCGCACGCAGAGATTACGCAGGCAAGCGATGGCCTTGCCGAGGTCCAGCTTGCCGGTTACCGCACTTAAGCTTGCCAGGCGTTCGAGCGCCTCATCCCAGCGTTTGAGCAGCTGGACCTGGGGTGGCGTGAGTCGTTCGCCGGGCCAGTTGAATGCCTGCAGTACCTTGCTGAAGAGTCGCGACCAGGTACGTGGGGATTCCCATCTGCCAAGGCGGCGTGACTGTTCCCGTACGGACAACAGGGCTCCGGCGAGGGCGGGACAGGAATAATCCCTGTCTCTGCGTTGCGCTATGCTGCTGATCTCATGGCTGAGACAGCGATCGGAGAGATTCCTGCGCATATATCGCTCGAGTGCGTGGCGTTGCGAGGTCTCGCCGCTGTCGGCCAGTACGAAGGGCGAACGCAGCAGGCGGCAGATGTTTTCGCTCACCTGTTGCTCCCTGAGCAGGTCCAGTATCAGGAAGGCGTCATGTATCACTGCTTCCTGGGTCAGGTTGCGAGTGCTGTGGCTGGTATTGAAGCGAGTGTGGGTGGCGTCAAACTGAATCTGGTAGTGATCGTCCAGGGTGCTGGCGAGCACATGATGAAGCTGGGTCCGTTGCTTTTCATCCAATTCACCTATGATACCGATGTGGGCCTCGTCGTCCATGGCGAGTCGAGCCCTGGCCCAGTGTGCGATGTAGGTGAACTCGTCGCGCTGGCTGGCAAATTCATAACGCTTGCTTGTTGCCTGTGCCTGGGGATACTCATACAGGTGAGTACTCAGCCGGGTGCGGGCCTTCAATTTCTCGAACAGTTCTGCGTACAGCGGAGGTGGCTCGTAGAAATTGAGTAGCAGGAATTCCTCTGCCAGTGGCAGCGCCGCACCAGACTCGAGATCGGCATTGATCTGCACCAGGCAATCGGACAGGCTGGCGACCGCGCGCTGCTGGCAGCGTCGTTCGAAACGTGATGACCAGTCGAGGAAGGCCGCGATATCCGGGATGACCCGGTAGGATTCCAGCACCTGCAGATGATCCTGGTCGAGCCGCCACTGCTTCATGAGTTGATAGGCGCGGCTCACCGAGTTTGCCGTCTCTTCCGGATTCAGCAGGGGCAGTTCCTCGAGGGACTCCTCGATGATCTCTATCCAGATAAAAATCTCTTCGCTGCTGGATAGCGCCTGCACCCGGGAGTAGGGGGCGAGACCCAACTCGCCCGCTCGTTGCCACAGGTGAGTGATCCAGACATCGATGCCCAACACCTGGGGAGTGCGGTAGACGCCCGCCTGCGAGTCGGCATAGGCATGGCTCACGATATCCCGCAGTCGGTTGCTTGGCACCAGCACGGTAGCACCGCGGGACAGCGGCTGGGCGATGGCATCTATCGCGAGTCGATTCACAGGCATCGGGCTAGGTACGCTCACCGTTCAGGGATTGAATCCAGCGCCGGGTCTCTTCATGGTCGCCCCTGAACACGATGCGTGAAGACTTCTTCTGTAATTGGTACTCGTACATGGGATCGTAGTAGTTCCTGAGCAGTTCCTCGATCCAGTTGCGGTGGGCATCAATGCCCTGGCCATCGCGCTGCTGTTGCAAGGCGTCTTCCAGTATCAGCCTGATACGCTGGTAACGCTCCAAGCCGAGCCGCTTGCGGATGCGGAACAGGGCGTCACAGAGGGAGTCGGCGAGCAATTGCTCCGCCTGTTCGGGCTCGCTGTCCCTGAAGTCCTGGTAGTTGGACTGGATGTAGTCCAGGTGGATGGTATCGACGCGCCTCTGCAGGGTTTCCTCGATCAGGGCGATGGGTGACTGTAGCATGCGTTGATGCAGGTCCAGTGGAATGGAGAGGGAGCCGATGGCGCGACTCTCGTCTTCCAGCACAACCCGGCGATGTTCGGTCCAATCCAGATGCAGCAAGTCGAGGCCCATGGCGTTCTCAAAATCGATCTGGGCCGGCTGGGCGGCGACCCGCTTGCCGAAGGCCGAGCCGCGGTGATTGGCCAGCCCCTCCAGGTCGAGGCTGTTGCCCAGGTCGTTGATGAAATGGGTCTTGCCGCTGCCGGTCTTGCCGGCCACGATCACCAGGTTGTCAGCGCTGGACAGGTCGGCGATCGTCTCCAGAAGGTGGTGGCGCAACGCCTTGAAACCACCCTCGATTCGGGGAATACGAATCCCTCGCTCAGCCAGCCATTGCTGAACCGTGGAAGAACGCAATCCACCACGCCAACAGTACAGGGCAGCCTCTGGATGCTGCGCAAAGAATGACTGCCATTGCTGAAACAGGCTTTCCCTGAGGGGCTCGTTCACCAGTTCATGCCCCAGAGCAATGGCCGATTCATGGCCATGCTGGCGATAACATCTGCCAACCTTCTGGCGCTGGGGATCGGTGAGCAGCGGTATATTGGTGGCAGTAGGCAGTGCTCCCCGCTGAAATTCAATCGGTGAGCGTACATCCAGCAAGGCTGTTCTGTTACGTAGAAGGTCGGCGAAGGAATCCGCCCTGATGAGTTCAGTCATGTATTGGGTGTTGCCACCGGGGCTCAGAGCACGTGTGTGCCCAAGTGTAACACCGCCGCGAGCAGCACCCTAACGACCTTCGACCGCTAGCCGACAGGCGGATAGCGCCCCAGGTCAGGGTGGGAGGCTGAAATGCCAGGGGGAAAACAGAAATAGCCGGGAAATCCTTTCCCGGCTAAATCCATAACGAAGGGGCATCCTGCCCGAAGATCGCACTGGTCGCTCCGTCCAGCGGAGAGCGCTTCCTTTGCCAAGTCCTGTGGCACGCTTTGCATCTTCCTTGAATGCAACTTCCTTGTTTCAACTTCCAGCGGGCTTGCGAGCCAGTGGAAGTAATCGTCGACCAGTGCGAGTCATCTGATCTTCTTGTAATTAACTATAGCAGCACTGCAAAAAACGTTGATGAAATTTTGCACTAAGCGCAGTGCAGTGAAGGGCAGTAATTGCATAAGAGCTGGCGCGATTCCTGCTGTGTTTAGCGGTATACCCTCTACACGTCATGGCGGCAGGCCGAAGCGGCAATACCTGGCCGCCCGCACAGGAGTCTAACAGTGATTAAACAGTCTATTTACCTCGGCGCACTCGCGCTTTCACTCAACAACTGCGGCGGCATGAACGCCGCCTGGCAGGAATCGCGGCAATTGTTCGAGGCTAGCCAGTTACTGACCACCACAGAGATTCGACGCGAATCCCGTTGGGTCATACCGGCCCATGCGTCCTTCTACATTGCCCGCAGCCAGCACATCAGTTCGGTGAGCCCGGAGCATGCCAATACCCTGACCACGCTGCTGGAGACTGCCGTGAACAACAGCTTCAATGGCGTACGCATCGGCCTGTTCCCGGAATCTCCTGACTACGCCCTTCGTTCGGCGCAGCGGGCTGGCAGTAATTACGTGGTCTACCCGCGCCTGCTGCGTTGGGACGATCGCCTGGGTTCCTGGACCGAGATACTCGGCTCCCTGCGCCAGGACAGCAACGAGGAGATTGTCGCCAGTGTCGGCTTGGATCAAGCGCTTGTGCAGCTTATTATTCTGGACACCATGAGTGGCAAGCAGGTGGATATCGCCCGTATCGAGTCGGGCAGTGGCTGGCTGAGTCTCTATGGTAACAAACCGGCGACTATCCTGTTGCCCGGCTTGCTGGAATATTTCGACAGTTTGCGTGTTTAGGATTGAACAGGGCATGGCGGTAGCGACCACAAGGGTCTGCCCGATAGCGGGTGGATTCTCCAATCAAGCAGAGTGACAACAAGACCGATGACAAGCCGGCCAACAGCTCTCAGGACGAGGCCAGGACTGCCGGCGAGGCTCCGGATCCCTTTGCCCTCGTGGCAAAAATAAAGCGCCGCGGCCCGGCACCCGTACACCTGTGGGATCCACCATTCTGTGGCGACATCGACGTGGTGATCCGCCGCGATGGCACCTGGGTGCATGAGGGCTATGCCATACGCCGCCCCGCCATGGTGGAACTGTTTGCCTCGGTAATGAAGAAAGAAGGTGACAACTACTTCCTGGTAACGCCCGTGGAGAAGGTGGGTATACGGGTAGAAGACTGCCCCTTTCTGGTGACCGAAATGGATGTCCTGGGCAATGGTACTGACCAGGCCCTGCATTTCACCACCAACACCGGTGAACGCATCACTGCCGACACTGAGCACGCCTTGCGCATCACTACCGATCCGGAGACCGGCGAACCGCATCCCACCCTGCACATTCGCAGCGGACTGCAGGGTCTGCTGGTGCGATCCGTGTTCTACCGCCTGGTGGAACTGGCGGTGGAAGCAGACGGGCAGGGCGCTGGCGTCTACAGCAAGGGCGTGTTCTTTCCCATTAGCGCCTGATGGCGCAGTTCAGAAACTGTCCCGCGACTGCCCCGGACTCACCGATTCTCGCGCCTGGGGGTTCACTCGCAGGTTGTCGCGGATGTCATGGGCCATGGTGCCGAGAAACTCGGTCGTCACCCTGGCCCCCTTGCTACCCAGGTCGCGGAGGTAGATTGCCGCCGTACGGCCCTGTTCGATGCCATAATCTGCCGCTTTCACCGTACTGCTGGCCACCTCTGCGCTGGCCAGCGCCAGTGGTGCCGTGACAAAACCGTAACTGCTCAGCAGCAGGCAGCAAACAATCAGGCCCAGACCGCGAGACTGGCGTCGTTTCTGTTCTCTTGTTGCATTCATTTCAGTCATCCCTGGAAGGCAATAGTTGTCTAAAGTCTAGTCCAGCTATGGGCCCGCAAGGGGCGGTCTTATTGACCTGTCGGGGCAAAAACGGCAATATTAGCGCCTTTTTTTCGGGACCATCGACGTCCGGGCGCAGGAAGCCCCGGCTGTTTTCTTGCTGCCTCGCTGCCACATGCAGATCCCGGGTACGGGCGGGAGTACGTGTCGATCGAATCCATTCACCTCAGCACACATCTCTGGAGAATCCATGAAGGTTCTTGTTGGAATTAAGCGCGTAGTGGATGCCTACGTGCGAGTCAGGGTCAAATCTGACGGCACTGGCGTTGATCTCACTAACGCGAAAATGGCAATCAACCCTTTCTGCGAAATCGCGGTTGAAGAAGCGATCCGGCTCAAGGAAGCCGGCGCGGCCGAGGAAGTTATCGCGGTTTCTATCGGACCCTCGGCAGCACAGGAGCAGATTCGCACAGCCCTGGCCCTGGGTTCGGATCGCGGCATCCTGGTGGAAACTGAGGAAGCGCTTGAACCCCTGGCGGTAGCCAAGGTGCTGAAAGCCATCGTCGAGAAGGAGGGCATCGACCTGGTCATTCTCGGCAAGCAATCCATCGATACCGACAACAACCAGGTGGGCCAGATGCTGGCTGCCTTGCTGGATGTCCCCCAGGGTACCTTCGCCTGCAAGGCAGAACTCAAGGACGGCAAAATCGAGGTTACCCGCGAGATCGATGGCGGCGAACAGACTGTGCTGCTGGACCTGCCGGCGGTAGTCACCACAGACCTGCGCCTGAATGAGCCGCGCTACGCGTCTCTGCCCAATATCATGAAAGCCAAGAAGAAGCCCATCGACACGCTGTCGGCGGCCGATCTCGGGGTGGAAGTGGCATCCAACATCAAGACCCTCAGTGTGGCGCCGCCTGCTGAACGCAGCGCCGGGGTGAAGGTCGAGTCTGTTGCAGACCTCGTGGACAAACTGAAAAACGAAGCCAAGGTTATCTAGGAGCACCCATGTCAATTTTAGTGATAGCAGAACACGATAACGGGTCTCTGAAGAAGGCAACCCTGAATACCGTGAGTGCCGCCGCAGCCATGGGTGGTGATATCGATATCCTCGTGGCCGGATCCGGCTGCGATGCCGCGGCCCAGGAAGCGGCGCAGACTGCCGGTGTTGGCAAGGTCATCGTGGCCGACAATACCTGCTACGAACACCAGTTGCCGGAAGCAGTCGCACCGCTGGTGGCAGAAGTGGGTAAGGGCTATTCCCATATACTCGCCGCCGCAACTACCACAGGCAAGAACCTGATGCCGAGGGTTGCGGCCCTGCTGGATGTTGGCCAGATCTCCGACATTACCGAGGTCAAGAGCGAAGACAGCTTCGTGCGACCGATCTATGCCGGTAATGCCATGGCGACCGTGCAGACTTCCGATCCCATCAAGGTGGTTACCGTGCGTACCACCGCGTTTGCGGAAGCAGCTCAGGGTGGTAGTGCCACGGTGGAAAGCCACGCTCATACCGTGGAGCAGGTCAAGGCTGTATTCGTGGGAGAGCAATTGTCCAAGTCCGAGCGCCCGGAACTGACCGCCGCGTCTGTCGTCATTTCCGGTGGCCGTGGTATGCAGAACGGCGAGAACTTCGCCCTGCTGGAGAAGGTCGCGGACAAACTCGGTGCCGCTATCGGCGCTTCCCGTGCCGCGGTAGACGCTGGCTTCGTACCCAACGACTACCAGGTGGGCCAGACCGGCAAGATCGTCGCCCCTGACCTGTATATCGCCGTGGGCATCTCCGGTGCGATCCAGCATCTCGCCGGGATGAAGGACAGCAAGGTGATCGTGGCCATCAACAAGGATGAGGAAGCGCCGATCTTCCAGGTCGCCGACTACGGTCTTGTGGCCGATCTGTTCAAGGCGCTGCCGGAACTGGAAGAGGCGTTGTAGGTGCAGCGCTACTTTTCTCAGGCATAAAAAAAGCACGGTTAAACCGGGCTTTTTTTGTCTCGTCTTTTCCGCTTGCGGGCTTGTATGCCCGCAAGCTTCGCGACTGTGGAGCTACCTTACTCCACAGAGGGTGGTGGCGCTTCCTGTTGCTGGCGCTTCTTTACTTCCCGGGGATCATTTGGCGCGCGACCCTGGAACCTTGTCTCCTGGGCCGGATGGGCGATCCTGGTGACGCTGTCCTGCTTATCCTGCCCGGGCTTGTCCTGTTGCTGCACCTGACCATCCTGCGATGGACTGGCAGCCGCGGGCTGCTGTTGCTGGGGCTTCGGAGCTGCAGGTGCCGCTGGCTCCTGCTGTGGCGCTGCAGTCGGGGCAGGGGATGCATTAGCTGAACCGGCAGCGTCCTGCTGTTTAGCTGACTGTTCCCGGGATCCGGAGTCTGTCTGTACCGAGCTATCGGTTTCCTGTGCCGCAGACTGCTGTCCCTGATCCGCTGACTGGCTGTCTCCCTGTGCCTTCCTGCGGCGCGCGGGTGCCTTGCGCTCAGGCCTTGGCTGCTGCGCGTCGTTTTCTGTAGCCGGATTCTGCTGTCCCTGTGCTTCCTTGTTAACGGGGTCAGCTGTCACCGATTGTGGCTGATTGTTGGCGCTGTCATCCGTGTTTTGTTCGGCGACCTGTTCAGGGCGCGGCCCGCGCTTGCGAGGCGAGGTATTGCGAGGGCGTCGTTCCCCAGAGCGACGCTGACCGCCACTAGCTTGCTGCTTGTTATCCTGACCGTCCTGGCTATTCTGGCGCTCAAGGCTGTCATCGCGCTCGAGGTTGTCGTTACGCTCATTGGCGTCATTCCTGTCCCTGCGATTGCCACGGCTGCGGCCGCGACCACCCTCGCGATTTCCATCATGGGGTTCTTTGCGGTTACCGCGGTTATCGGCACGCTCGTCGATGCGATTGCCACTGCGACGGCTGTCCCTGGCCTCGCGCTGATCATCCTTGCCTCGCGCCTGGTTATCCTGGGAGCGTGACTTGCCGGAATCCTTGCGGCGGCTGTCTTTGCGTTCGCCGCGTTCCGCTCGGTCACCACTGCGTGCCTGTTTGCCACGCTGGTTGCCGCGCGAACGGTTGCGGCCACCACGGGATTGTTGCTTGCGGTTGCCGTCCTCTTTTTTCTTCTTCTCTTCCTCGCCGTCGCCGAAGAGGGTGGAGATGATGCTGGCGATCAGACCCTTCTTTTTCGGCTTCTTGGGTTCTGGGCGACGTGGGGCAGGGACATTGCTGACAGAAGGTTTCTGTACGGCGGCTTCCTGTTGTGCGTCCGGTCGCTTCTTGGTCTGAGGCTGGGGTTCTTTAACCGAATCCACTTCGTACACTTCATCCTGGCGGTTAACGCCAGTGATTTCGTAGTGCGGCGTTTCCAGTTCCGCGTTCGGCTTGATGACGAGTCGGGTGTTGGTGGCCGTCTCGATATCCGCCAGCGCGGTGCGCTTCTCGTTCAGCAGGTAGGAGGACACCACCAGTGGCACTGTGGCTGTCACCTCGGTGCTCTTCTGCTTGGCGGCTTCTTCGCCGAGGATACGCAGGATAGACAGTGACAGGGATTCAACGTCACGGATTGTGCCCTGGCCTGCGCAGCGTGGGCAGACGATGGCGCTGGTCTCTCCCAGTGAAGGTCGCAGACGCTGGCGTGACATCTCCAGCAGGCCGAAACGGGAGATACGACCGACCTGCACCCGGGCGCGATCCGATTCCAGTGCATCCCGCATGCGGTTTTCAACCTCACGCTGATTGCGATTGGAGGTCATATCGATGAAGTCGATTACCACCAGGCCACCCATGTCCCGAAGGCGCAACTGGCGAGCGATCTCATCCGCCGCTTCCAGGTTGGTGTTGAGGGCGGTCTCTTCGATATCTGCGCCACGGGTAGCCCGCGACGAGTTGATGTCGATTGAGATCAGGGCCTCGGTGGGGTCGATCACCACGGAGCCACCGGAAGGCAGGCTCACTTCGCGCTGGAATGCGCTCTCGATCTGGCTCTCGATCTGGTAACGATTGAACAGGGGCAGCTTGTCTTCATACAGCTTGATGCGATCCTCGTACTGGGGCATGACCTGCTGGATAAAGGTGAGGGCTTCCTCATAGGATTCCTTGGTGTCGATCAGCACCTCGCCGATTTCCTTGCGCAGGTAATCGCGAATAGTGCGAATGATGACGTTGCTTTCCTGATAGATCAGGAAGGGCGCTGACTTCTGAGCCCCGGCTTCCTGGATGGCGTCCCACAGGGACAGCAGGTAGTCCAGGTCCCACTGCAGTTCTTCATGTTCCTTGCCCACACCCGCGGTACGAACAATCAGGCCCATGCCATCGGGAATGTTGAGGGCGCGCACCGCATCGCGGATCTCGGTGCGGTCATCCCCTTCAATTCGGCGGGAAATTCCACCCGCCTTGGGGTTGTTTGGCATCAGCACCAGGTAGCGGCCGGCGAGGCTCACATAGGTGGTGAGGGCGGCGCCTTTATTGCCACGCTCTTCCTTTTCCACCTGTACGATGACCTCGGTGCCTTCGGCAATCAGGTCCTTGATGGTGGATTTGTCGTTGCCGCCGGTGTTCTTCTTGAAGTACTGCCGGGAAATCTCCTTCAGCGGGAGGAATCCATGGCGCTCGGCACCGAAATCCACGAAAGCGGCTTCCAGGCTGGGTTCCACTCGGGTCACCTTGCCTTTATAGATATTGGCTTTCTTCTGGATGCGGGTGCGGTTTTCGATATCGAGGTCGTAGAGGCGCTGACCGTCGACGAGTGCTACCCGGAGTTCCTCTTTCTGGGTGGCGTTGATTAGCATGCGTTTCATAAGGGTTCACTTTCCTGTTGGCCAGGACAGTAAACTCAGGCGCATCGTTCGGCAGGGTAGATCCGGCTTGCCTGCATGATTGCAGGGCTGCAGGAGCGGGGATTGTGTCCCCTGTGGCTTATTGGTGAAACAGCAAAACAGTAAGTCTGTGTACACGGACCTCTTTTGCAGGGAGTCCGGGCGTATTTGTAAGCGCGCTAAATCACAGAAAACGCAAATAACTTGTTGTTTTTAAAAATAAACCTGATTGTTTCTACACTTTGCCCATGTTTGGCGGGCTTGGCCGGCCATTCGAAGGGCTGTCGAATAAATAACCTGAAAAACTGTCTGGTCTCCATGCTGTCCTCAGCATGGGATTCAAATCATTTCATAAGTGAGCAGTACTGGCGGTTGATGCTAATTCCTTGAATTAGTCTTAGGTCGCGCCAAGCCTGATCACGGCTCTTTTGTCACAATACATCACCGGTTTGCTTCCTCGTGCTCCGCAATCGTTGTGCCGAAGGGGCCGGGATCCGGTGATCTGGCAACCTGGCAGCAGGGCCTTGACCCGGCCTGGTCGCCATGTACCTGGATTGTTTCGGGGAAACCGTTGTTCCAGTGACAATCCATCTATCGGCTCAGTATGGGCCGAATGAAGGGCCAGGGCGGGAATTGACTGATAATGTGGTCTTAGACCGGCGTCTGGCGCTTCCAAATACCCACATTATTAAAGTATGGATAGATGCTTGGTTTGGACTATAGCAGCAATGCCTGGCTCACTCAATAAATTGCTGGGTCTGGAAGTAAGAAAAATCACCAAAAAACAAAGGCCTGCGGCTGAAGATTTGGATAGTTCTGGAGCTTTCCGGCCCCACTGCGGAGACACAGGGATTATGTCAGGGAAATCAGTGCATTATCTGTACACAATCAGCGCTATTAGGCCCCCTGATTTCTTGATTCACCAAAACCCCTGTGGTTACAATAGCTCGCCACGTGGCTTCGCCACTGCGCAGACACATATACACGCGAAAACAGTAACAAAATCACCACTTTGCAGTGAATGAATAATAAAAGCAGCAAGGCGGTGAATGTGTCAGCGAGGTAGCTGCCGAAACGTCCTGGGCGACCGCAGCACCGCAGGTTTCACCGCCTGTCGTGCCACGGAAGACAGGAACGAGGGCGGCAGTTGGGGCGGGCGCCAGAGTGAACCCTGAAGGAGTCACTCAGGCCCAATCAAAAAATTCGAATTCAAAGTGTGACCGGTCGATCCAGGCTGGCCCGGGAACTTTACACCTCAAATCCCCGATAACAGGGGAAACCGGGTGCAGAGCGGGGCTGCTACACGGTTCGAAACCGGGGTGGGGACCAGGAAATGACGATCTATTCTTACTACCGGACTTCCGAGCTGGAAGCTTCCATGGAAAGGGACGAACTGGAAGCGATACTCGAGCCGGAGATGCTTGCTATCCAGACTTACTGCCTGCAACACGGCTGGTTCATGACCGAAACCATTCGCGATCATGACTGCAGCTGGAACCAGGAATTCAGTAAACGGGAATTCGGCAAGAAAACTCTTGAAATGCTGCAGGCGGGTGACGTCATTCTGTGCAGCAAACTGGAGCGCATCTTCAGCTCCAGCCAGGAAGCCGTGAAGCAGATCGCCAAGCTGCGCGATCGCGACGTGCAATTGCATATCGTGGAACTGGGCGGTGATATCACCGATCCCGGCTTCACCGTTAATTTCCACAAGGCGGCAGAATTATTCTTCTCACTGGAGAAGCGCAAGTCCGCCGAGCGCATCAAGGGCGTCAAACAGCGCCAGCGCAAGCAGGGTCGCTATCTCGGTGGCAGCCGTCCTTTCGGCTACATGATTCATGAGAACGGCAGGCTGATCGAGAACCCCATGGAACAGCGTGTCTTGAAGAAGATTGTCGACCTGAAGAAGCAGGGCAAATCATTGCGTGCCATCTCCAATGCGGTATCCACCCCGGTCATGCCGATCAGCTTCAAGACCGTGCAGCGCCTGCTGCAGCGTCACGCTGACCAACTACAGGGCTAGGATAGTTGAGTGCCTGGCGTTGGCGCGCCAGGCCGGCCTTTCGGGATTGTCGCCGGCTTAGCCTGAAATCGATAGCCTGTAAGATGGTCAAGATTCGAAAGCCCCGGCCCTAACAAGCTTTGCAGGAGTTCCGCGTAGGACTGCCAATGTTCAAACCCTTTCCCTTCTTCATTGGCCTGCGCTATTCCCTGACCCGCAAGCGAAACCTGTTTCTTTCCTTTGTATCACTGATATCCATGCTCGGGGTCAGCCTCGGTGTATTGATTCTCATCGTTGCACTGTCGGTCATTAACGGTTCTATCGGCACACTGCGTAACGAGGTATTGAAGTCAGTGCCACATGTCACAGTATCGGCGCCATCACTGGAACAGAACTGGCGGGCTGTGGGCGACAGCGCTCTAGCTTCTCCCGATGTATTGGCGGCAGCCCCCTATATCGAGGGTGAGGCCACCCTCAGGCATCAGGGTGAGACGACGTTTCTGCGTTTGCGTGGCATCGATCCCACTCGCGAAGCCACGGTGATCGAGAACAGCAATCGCTTATACAGTGAATTGCTGGAGCGCCTGGCCAACACCCCGAATGGGATCATCATCGGCACCCAACTGGCAGGCGAGCTGGGCATCTTCAGCAGCACCGAGGTGAGCGTGGTCGGACTCGGCAGCCTGCTTAACGGGGAACTGAGTAACAGCTTCGGATTCGAGGTGCTGGGATTTGCCGACTTCGGCCTATACGGCAACAATAATGTGGCGCTTATAAACCTGGCGGCCGCAGACACATTGTTCGCCCGGGACCCGGGCGTGAACCTGCAACTTCGCCTGCGGGTCGCCGATGTCCTGCAGGCTCAGCAGATCGCGGAGATTGCGCTGCAGGGCGTGCCGGACATCGATATCCTGCCCTGGAACGAGGTACAGGCCAGTCTCTTCAACGCGCTGAACATGGAAAAGATACTTACTTCCTTCATGTTGCTCATGATCGTCATCATCGGCTCCGTGAATATCATCTCCACCCTGGTGATGGTGGTATCTGACAAGGGAGCGGACATCGCCATCCTGCGCACCATGGGAGCGAGCCGGGGAGTGATCATGACCATCTTCATGGTGCAGGGGCTGATCGCGGGCATCATCGGCATCATTCTCGGTGGTATCGGCGGCGTGATCCTCGCGCTGAGTATTACCGACATAAGCCTCTTGCTGGAGCTGCTGCTTAACAGACTGTTCAGCGGCGCCAATATTTATCTTATCTCACACCTGCAAACCCGTATCGAATTCAGTGAAGTGATGTTCGTGTGTTTTGCGGCCCTGATCATCTGTTTCGTGGCCACGCTGTATCCAGCCTATCGGGCGAGCCGGGTACAGCCTGCCGAAGTATTACGGTACGAATAAACATGGCAAACCAAGAACCCGTCCTGGCCTGTATCGACCTCGTGAAGACCTATTCCCAGGGTCCACAGGTCGTAGAGGTATTGCAGGGAATCAATCTCGAGGTCGCCCCCGGTGAACGCATCGCCATCGTGGGCAGTTCCGGCTCCGGCAAGACAACCCTGTTAAACATGCTAGGCGGACTGGATCTGCCGACCAGCGGCACGGTGAAGGTGGCCGGCAGGAATCTGGCGGAGGTCAACGAAACCGAGCGGGGCATGTTGCGCAATCGGCACCTTGGTTTCGTCTACCAGTTCCATCATCTGCTGGGCGAGTTCACGGCATTGGAGAATGTCGCCATGCCTCTGCTGATCGCAGGCCTCGACAAGGCCACGGTGAACCGACGCAGCGAAGCCATACTGGGTCGGGTCGGACTGGCAGCGCGAGTAAGTCACAAGCCAGCAGAGCTTTCCGGTGGTGAGCGGCAGCGCGTGGCGATCGCCAGGGCGCTGGTGACCGAGCCCCAGTGTGTGTTGCTGGACGAACCAACAGGCAATCTCGATGGCCGTACGGCGCGGGAAGTACAGGCGTTGATGACCGAATTGAACAAGGAACTGGGCATCAGTTTCGTCATCGTCACCCACGATGAACAACTGGCAGATTCCATGGCGCGTAAACTGGAATTGCGGGACGGCAAACTGCATGAGCAAGCCCGCTAGCCAGGCCGTCGGGCTTGCCCGAACCATCGCCCTGCGCTATGTGAGCGTGGGCAAGCGCAGCCAGCTGGTGTCATTCATGTCGGCGATCTCTGTGTTCGGCCTTGCCCTCGGCGTGGCAATCCTTATCACAGTGTTGTCGGTCATGAATGGTTTCGATCGGGAAATGCGGGAGAACATACTCGGAATAGTGCCACATGTCACTGTTTACACCGAGGAGAATTTCAGCAGCCAGTCCTGGGAGGAAATCCAGGCGCGGGTACTGGATAATCCGAGAGTCGCCGCCATGGCGCCTCTCATCCAGAACGCGGGTGTGGTGTCTACCGACAGGGCAAACAAGGGTGTACTGGTAAACGGCGTATATGCCGGACGGGAATCAGACATCTCTGTCATCGGTCGCTTCATAAAGGAAGGCAGTCTGCAGGCCCTCGCCGACAATCGCTGGGGAACGCTAATCGGAAGCACGCTGGCCGCCCAATTGGGGGTCGAGGTGGGGGATGAGCTCACGCTCTACAGTCCCAACATCTCCATCAATCCGCTGACGCCACTGGCTACCCTGCGCCACTTCACCGTCACCGGCATCTTCCAGGTCGGCACCCAACAATTGGACAGCGAACTGGTGCTGATCAACCTGGATGCGGCCCGCGCTTTCTACCGCATGCGTAGCGAGTTCAACGGTCTGCGCCTGCGGGCCATCGATCCCTTGCAGGCCGATGAGCTCAGTCGCGAACTGGCCAGGGACCTGCCGCCAGGCATGATCCTTGAAAGCTGGACCCGCCAGCTAGGGGCCATCTACAGCAATATTCAATTCTCCCGCAGCATCATCAGTTTCATGCTGTGGCTGCTGATTGGGGTCGCCGCCTTCAATCTCATCGTCAGCCTGATCATGATCGTGCGGGACAAGCGCAGCGACATCGCTATCCTGCGCACACTGGGCGCCAGTCCTGGCCTGATCGGACGTATCTTCATGTGGCAGGGCTGCCTCATCGGCCTGATCGGTATCGCCATCGGGGTGGCACTGGGCATCCTGTGTTCGCTGCAGGTAAGCACTTTCGCCGCCTGGATCGAACGGCGTTTCGGTGTACAGCTACTCAATGCCGACGTGTATCCCATCGACTTCCTGCCGTCCCAGTTGCAGGCTGGCGACGTGATGATGGTGGCGGGGGGTGTGCTAGTGCTGGCGATCCTGGCCACAGTCTACCCGGCTCGCAGGGCGTCCGCCGTGCAACCCGCCCAGGCGCTGCGCAGCGCCGATTAATTAATCGTGGCCAATTCTGGCTGCAGGCAAATCCTCCTTCTACAGTAAGAGCTCGTTCCCTGATGGAACGAAGCCAATCCTGCCACGATTCAAGGATGATTGTGTGTGCGCGCCACACTGCTGGCCTGTTGCCTCGGGCTGAGCCTGCCGGCCCTGTTTGCCAGCCTGGCCTGGCCTGGCTGCCCGTTGCCTGTCTGCTAGGCCTGGTCTGTGCCTGCCTGCTCGGTTTCTGCCTCGGCTTGAGCTGGCACTGGCTGTGGGCGAGTCAGCGTATGGCGTCCATCATCGAACCCCGGCTCGAGGGCATCGATGTGCGGGTACAGGTGAGGGTAGAGTCACTGCCGGTTCCCACCGACATCGGCCAGCGCTTCATCTTCGAAGTAAGACAGAGTGATGCCTGGCCGGGGAAGGCATTGCCGGTTCGGCTGCAGCTCTCCACCTCCCTGCGCGAGGATGACACGCCGTTTACGTTGCAATCCGGCGAATTCTGGCAATGGACGGTGCGCCTCAAGCAGCCCCATGCCTATGCCAATCCCGCCAGCAATGACAGCGAAGCCTTCCTTCTGCGCAACAACATCGCTGCCACCGGCTACATACGGAACAGCGAGCAGATCATGCGGCTCCCTGAACAGGATGAGCGTTTCACCGTCGAGGCCTTGCGAAATGCATTGTGGCACTACCTCGACCGTCGCCTCGTCGGCTACAGTGAGCAGGATCTCATGCTGGCCCTGCTGATGGGTGAACAATCACGCCTATCGACGCAGCGCTGGCAGTTGTTCAGCGACACCGGCACCAATCACCTGTTCGTCATCTCGGGCCTGCATATCGGCCTGGTCGCCATGGTCAGCTTCGTCCTGGGCTGGCGGCTGCTGGCCGTGATCGCCGGTCCCCTGCTGCCATGGCCGGCGCAACAGCTGGCGGCACTGCTTGCCATGCTGGTGAGTGCAGCCTATGCGATGATGGCGGGTTTTGGCCTGCCCACCCAGCGCGCCCTGGTGATGGTGCTGGTTTTCCTGTCTGCCTATCTGAGCAAGCGCCGCCTGAGCCTGTCACTGCGCTACTGCCTGGCCCCGACCCTGGTCCTGTTGCTTGATCCACTGGCGACTACCAGTGCCGGATTCTGGCTGTCGTTTATGGCGGTGGCGGTACTGATCCTGTTTGCTGATTCGAACCCGCTACCCGC
This sequence comes from Pseudomonadales bacterium, assembly GCA_038134565.1. Taxonomy (GTDB): domain Bacteria; phylum Pseudomonadota; class Gammaproteobacteria; order Pseudomonadales; family Pseudohongiellaceae; genus UBA9145. The sequence goes on from JAYPVK010000006.1 coordinate 127,740, forward strand.
ACAGGCGCCGGATGCCAGCAGGCGAATACTGTCGATACTCGGGCAGAGCTGGCGCGCACAGTGGGTAGTCTTTGGCGGCCTCCTGCTGCCCATGGGATGGGTCAGGTATCCCTCATTGCACCCCTGGTAAATCTGGTGGCCATTCCTGAGGTCGGTGTTTTGCTGGTGCCGCTATTGCTACTTGGACTGCTGATCAGCTTCATCGCCGATGACATGAGCTATCACATACTACAATTGTGCAACTGGCTGCTGGAGTCGTTGCTGTCCCTGCTCATGACCGCGGCGGAGTACGGCAACGGGCTACACTATGCACCGTCCTTTCCAGGCTTGCCGGCCTGCCTGTTCGTCCTGCTTGCGATCGGCCTGTCACTGCTACCCCGGGGCACGGTCTGCAGATACCTTGCAATCCCCCTGTGCTTGCCATTGATGCTGCCACCCATGGATAAACCCGCTGAGGGCGAATTATGGGTGGACGTTTTCGACGTGGGGCAGGGACTGTCGGTGTTATTGCGGACCCGCGAGCATAGCCTGCTCTATGATACCGGCGCCGGAAACCCGCAAGGCTGGAGTGCGGCACAAGCCATTGTCATTCCCGCGCTGCGGCGCCTGGGGGTGAACAGGCTCGATAGCCTGCTGCTGAGTCATGGCGACAACGATCACGCCGGCGGCATGGACGTCATACTCGATGCCTATCCCGATGCGCAGTTGCTGGCGAATACAGAATCCTCGCGCTGCCGGGCGGGATAGCGCTGACACTGGGATGGCGTGCGCTTCGAGATCCTGCATCCAGTACAGATCGGCGCCACCGCCAACAACAATTCCTGTGTGTTGCGGGTGCAGGCTGGAGGGCAGGTTGGAAGTCAGGTTGGAAAAAAGGTTGAAAGTCAGGCTGTGTTGTTACCCGGAGACATCGAGGCCGATGTGGAATGGCAGCTGGCAACGCACGCGCATACCATACTGGCCAGTGATCTGCTCCTCGCCCCGCATCACGGCAGCGCCACTTCCTCCAGCTATCCCTTCATCAAGCGCGTGAATCCGCAGCAGGTGGTGTTTTCGGCAGGCTACCTCAACGGTTTTTCCCATCCGGCAGCCCACATCGAGGAGCGTTATCGCAGTTGGGGTATTACCCGCTGGAACACGGCCTGCACTGGCATGCTGTCCTTCAGGCTAGGCAGCCCGCAGCAAGCCAGACCCGATTCAGAGCCGGGCGCAGGGATGGTTCTCCAGGATCCGGAGCGATACCGCCACAGCCACCGAAAATACTGGAGTTGGTCAGGCAATCCCTGGTCTTGCCGATACCATTAAAAGAAGAATCTGGCGAGGTTATGGTACCCTTACGCGCCTGTTTTCTGGTGGTTTGATCCAGGGAACCTCTGACCCACTATGTTGCCTCTGTGGCTGGCAGCCCGGGAGGGTGAGCCGGTGGCCGTCTGCAGCCTTGCCAGGGGCTACGGCCATGGCCTGCGCACGGCCACGACAGTCTCCGCAGAGACACAACATACTGGGTCAGAAGTTCCCCAATGCAGTCTGGCACGGAGGTCCTGGGTGGTAGAAATAGTGAGAGCGGGTGGTTGGCTGATGTTGCCGATCCTCCTGTGTTCGGTGGTGGCGATCGCCATCATCATCGAGCGTTTCTGGACATTGAGTGCGGCGCGCATCTCGCCGAAGTATGTACTGGCCCAGGTGTGGACCTGGCTGAAGAACAACCAGCTGGATTCCACCAAGCTGCGGGAGCTGCGTCTGTCATCGCCCCTGGGACAGATCCTGGCGGCGGGGCTGCTCAGCTCCAAATACGGCCGGGAAGCCATGATCGAGAGCATCGAACAGGCCTCGGCCCAGGTCGTCCATGACATGGAGCGCTACCTCAACACCCTGGGCACCATTGCCGCCATCACGCCACTGCTGGGCCTGCTGGGTACGGTGGTGGGCATGATCCGGGTATTCAGCGAGATCATGCTGGAGGGAACCGGTAACGCCAAAGTCCTGGCGGGTGGTATCTCGGAAGCCCTGATCACCACGGCGGCCGGGCTCACGGTGGCGATTCCGACGTATATGTTCCATCGCTTCTTCAGTCGCAAGGTGGATTCGCTGGTGCTGAACCTGGAGCAGGAATCCATCAAACTGGTGGATGCGCTGCATAGCGATCGCAAAGTCGAGGTCAAATAACAGGCGGCGTCGCTACTCGAAGCCACTGCATCCATACCATGAAATTCAGACGCAAAATTCGCGAAGAGTTATCAGTCAATATCACGCCGCTGATCGATGTGGTGTTCCTGCTGCTCATCTTCTTCATGGTCACTACCACCTTCAACCGGGAAACCCGCCTGCTGGTGAACCTGCCAGAGGCCAACGCGGAAACGGCAAGCACGCAAGCCGACCAGATCGAGATTCTGGTGGCGCGGGAAGGCACGTACTCCATCAATGGGCGTAATTTGATCAACAATCGCATCGAAACCCTGATCCGCGGGCTGGAAGTGGAGTCCGGCGGCGACCGTAACCTGCCGGTGCTGCTGGTGGCGGATGCAGAGGCTACCCACCAGTCCGTGGTGACCGCCATGGACGCCATCGGCCAGTCCGGTTTCACCCGGCTCAATATTGCCACCCAACGACCCGTAGAGCAGGGCCAGCAGCCGGCGGTAAACTAATGGACAAGTCACATTCCAATCAGCCGCCTGGTGCCGGCTCTGCCAGCCCGGCCCTCACCGATTCCCAGGCCGGTTGGCTGCTGTACAAGCGCCTGCTGCGTTATGTGCTGCACCACAAACTCGCGCTCACCCTGGGCATCATCGGATTCGTCATCTTCGCGGCATCGGGACCGGCCGCCACCCAGTGGCTGGGCTGGACCCTGGACTCCATTAACTCGGAGAACTATGAAGAGGCGCGCATCCTCAGCCCCTTGTTGTGTATCGCGATTGCCCTGTTTCGCGGCGTGGGTTCCTTCATGGGCGGCTACTCCATGGCCAGTCTCGCCCAGCGGGTCATGCATCAACTGCGGTATGAACTGAACCAGCAACTGGCGCGTTTGCCTGCCATGTATTTCGATCGCCACACCTCCGGTCGCCTGGTTTCCAAAGTCACCTACGATGTGCAACAGATCGCCGGCGCCGCCAGTGAAGCCATCACGGTCGTTTTCCGTGAAGGCCTGACGGTGATCTTCTATCTCACGCAGCTGTTCATCATCGACTGGCAACTGACCCTGACCTTCCTGGTGATCGCACCCATCGTCGGCTGGATCGTCAGCAGCGCATCCCGGCGCTTCCGCCGCTACAGCACCCAGATGCAGGACTCCATGGGTGAGGTTACCCAGATCACCAACGAGACGATCAAGGGTCACCGGGTCATTCGTACCTTCAACGCCGCCGACTATGTAAATGACAAGCTCTACCAGGCCTCGGAGCGCAACCGCCGGCAGAACCTGAAGATGGAACTGACCCGCAACATCAGCACGCCACTGGTGCAACTCATCGTGTCAGCCGCCCTGGCATTGCTGGTATGGCTGGCCATGTCGCCGGAGTTTTTTGCCGGCCGTACCCCTGGTGAATTCGTGATCTTCCTCAGTGCCGCCGGCCTGTTGGCCAAACCCATTCGCCAGCTCACCCAGGTCAATTCCGTCATCCAGCGCGGGGTCGCGGCATCGTCGAGTATCTTCAAGCTGCTGGATGAAGCACCGGAAGTGGATAACGGCCGCCACGAGGCTGAGTCGGTGCAGGGACGTATCGAGTTTCGCCACGTGAGCTTCTCCTACGGCGGCAACAGCAAGGCACTGGATGACGTGAGCTTTGTCGCCGATCCCGGGCAGACCATCGCGCTGGTGGGCAAGTCCGGTTCCGGCAAATCCAGCCTGGTGAGCCTCATTCCACGCTTCTATGATCACGGCAGCGGAGAAATCCTGCTGGACGGCATTCCGGTGCAGGACTACCGCCTCAGCAATCTGCGTCATCACATTTCCCTGGTCACTCAGCAGGTGGTGCTGTTCAACGGCACCGTTGCAGAGAACATCGCCTACGGTGAAGCGGAAGTGCCGCGCCAAGCCATCGAGGAAGCCGCCCGCAATGCCCACGCCCTGGAATTCATCGAGCAACTGGAGCAGGGGCTGGACACCCAGGTAGGCGACGACGCTAGCCTGCTGTCAGGTGGGCAGAGGCAGCGCATCGCCATCGCCCGGGCACTGCTGAAGAATGCCCCCATTCTTATTTTCGATGAGGCAACCTCGGCACTGGATTCCGAGTCCGAGATGCACATACAGGATGCCTTGCAGAAACTGATAAAAGGACGTACAACCTTCGTTATTGCCCATCGGTTGTCCACCATCGAGAACGCCGACCAGATCCTGGTCATGGAGCAGGGCAGGATCATCGAAGCGGGCACACATGCCCAACTCATTGACAGGAACGGGCATTACTCCAAACTACACCGCATACAATTCTCAGAGAGTTCAGCAAGCAGCGATTCATGAGTTTTCTGGAAAGGGCCTGGTCGAAACGTGCAGCCTGGTTATGGGTCCTGTGGCCTGTAAGCCTGATCTATCGGTTTCTCGCCGCGAGTAACAAGCGGAAAATTCTGGCGCGGCAAAAATCTGTACCTGACATACCCATTGTCATCGTCGGCAACATCGCCGTCGGCGGCACCGGCAAGACCCCATTCCTCATCGCCCTGTGCAAGCATCTGCAATCGCGTGGCAGAAAGCCCGGCATCATTAGCCGTGGCTACGGGGGCAAGGCCGGTCAATATCCGCTGTCGGTCAATACGGACTCGGCGCCCGCAGAGGCGGGTGACGAACCCGTCCTCCTGGCTCAACGTACCGGGTGTCCCGTTATAGTCGATCCCGACCGGGTGCAGGCGCTTGAGTGGCTCGTCGCCAATCACGATGTCGATATCGTGTTGAGTGATGACGGCCTGCAGCACTACGCCTTGCCCAGACAGCTGGAGATTTGCCTGGTCGATGGCCAGCGCATGCTGGGTAATGGCCTGTGCCTGCCCGCTGGCTTCCTGCGGGAGCCGCCGCAGCGACTGCAGGAAGTTGACCTGGTGGTGATCAATAACCGGGAACTGCAGGTCGCTGATAGCGATGACGAGGAAGAGCCTGATTCAGACCCCGCAGCCGAGCAGGCCATGCTGGAGGCGAAGCGGGCGACACTGGCGGCGGAATCCGGTGCCGCAGTGTCTAGCATTTATACTACGTCGGTGGTGCCTGCCAGGCTGATCAATCTCGCCACCGGCAAGAAGCGCCCGTTTGGCGGAGCACCGTTCAATATGGGTACCCGATTGCACTGCGTCACCGGCATCGGCAACCCTGCGCGCTTCATGGCCCTGCTGCAGCAGTTGCCTTATCCAGTGACACCCCATTTTTTCCCCGATCATCATCCCTTCAGCGCCGACGATTTTGAATCATTGGCCATCGATAGCACCCAGCCCATCGTCATGACCGAAAAGGATGGGATAAAATGCCGGGACTTCGCCGCCGCGAACTTCTGGACCCTCGAGATAAACATGGAACTCGATCCGAAACTGTTAGCGGCATTCGATGCCCGACTACAGCAAGCGATCGGAGACTGACCATGCTGGACCAAAAACTGCTGAGCATACTGGTTTGCCCACTATGCAAGGCGGAGCTGCGCTACGAGAAAGACCAGGAAGAACTAATCTGCCTGCCCGACAAACTGGCCTTTCCCATTCGGGACGGGGTGCCGGTGATGCTGGTGGACGAGGCCCGGGTAATCGATAGCGAAGAACTCGAGAAATACGCGTGAGCTTTACCGTCATCATTCCCGCCCGCTACGGGGCCCAGCGCCTGCCGGGTAAACCGCTGCTTGATGTCGGTGGCAAGACCATGGTGCAGCATACCTGGGAACGGGCCAATGAGAGCGACGCCGACAGGGTGGCCATCGCCACCGACGATGCGCGCATCGCCGAGGCGGTGCAGTCCTTCGGCGCCGAGGTGCTGATGACCAGCCCCGATCACCGCTCCGGCACCGACCGACTGCAGGAAGCCGCTGCCCAGTTGGGCCTCGCCGAGACTGCCATCGTGGTCAACGTGCAGGCAGATGAGCCATTACTGCCAGCTAGCTGTATCAATCAGGTAGCGAGCAACCTTCAAGTGAATCCTGAGACGGGCATCGCCACCCTGTGCGAGGTTATTACCCGTCAGGATGAAATCAGTGACCCCAATTCGGTGAAGGTAGTGATGGACGCGCGCGGCCATGCCCTGTACTTCAGTCGCGCCACCATTCCCCATGGCGCCAGCGCCTCGGCCAAGAACTGTCACCGCCACATTGGTCTGTATGCCTATCGGGTGGCCGTGCTCAACCAGTTCGTGCAGTGGCCGGCGGCGGCCCTGGAACTGGAGGAGAAGCTGGAACAGCTACGGGCCCTCAGCAACGGCATCGCCATCCACGTGGCGGTGAGCGATGCCCGTATCCCGCCCGGGGTGGATACCGAGAAAGACCTGGAGCAGGTGCGCCAGCACCTGGCCAAACTGTCCGCCGCCGGGGCCGACTAGCGTCCATGGCAAGCCCCCCAGCCACCCCCGCTATCCGTGTCCTGATGGTCTGCCTGGGCAATATCTGTCGTTCGCCCACGGCCCATGGCGTGATGGAAAAACTTATTCAAGACAATGGCCTGGAGGCTCACATTACGGTGGATTCTGCAGGTACGGGCAACTGGCACATCGGCGAGCGTCCCGATGGCCGGGCGACCCAGGCGGCGGCGCGGCGGGGCTATGACCTGAGCGGGCAGCTGGCCCGACAGGTGGACGACAGTGACTTCGCTCGCTTCCATTACATCCTGGCCATGGACCGCCAGAACCTGAAGGATCTGCGTGCCCGCTGTCCAGCCAATCACCAGTCCCGCCTGCGCCTGCTGCTGGACTATGGCGACTCCGAGCACGACGTGGTGCCGGATCCCTATTACAGCGGTGCCCAGGGCTTTGAACTGGTCCTGGACCTGGTTGAGGAGGCCTGCGTCGGCCTGTTATACGCGATCCAGCACGAACACTTTCCCACCGGCGCCGGAGCCCGCTAGCCATGGAGATACGCCAGGACGTGGACCTAGCTCCCTATAACAGTTTCGGCATCTCCGCCCACGCCGCCCACTTCGTGTCCGTATCCCGGGCCGATGAACTACCCGCCGTATTCCGCTATGCCCAGCAGGAGAAGCTGCGGGTGCTGGTGTTGGGCAGTGGCAGTAATATCCTGTTCGTGAACGATTTTCCCGGCCTGGTACTGCACATGGCCACCACCAGCATCGACTTCGATTCAGGTAGCGGTCGGGTGCGGGTGGCGGCCGGGGTGATCTGGCACGATCTTGTGAAAACCTGCATGAATAAGGGTTTTCATGGGCTTGAAAATCTTGCACTTATCCCTGGAACGGCAGGCGCGGCACCGGTACAGAATATCGGCGCCTACGGCGTGGAGCTGGCAGACTTTGTGGTATCGGTCAGGGTCTTCGACAGCCCGGAACTGCGCTTCCGTACCCTTGACCAGGAGGCCTGCGAGTTCGACTATCGCCACAGCCTGTTCAAGCAGCCGGCCGGGGCCGATCTGGTGATTACCGAGGTGGAGTTACAGCTCCACCGGGATTGGCAGCCTGACACCCGCTACAGCGCGCTCTCAGAGGCCCTGCAGCAAGCCGGCATCAGCGAGCCTACCCCAGAGCAACTCTTCGATACCGTGTGCCAGGTGCGCCTGAGCAAACTGCCAGACCCGGCCACCTTGGGTAATGCCGGCAGCTTCTTCAAGAATCCCGTGGTGTCTGAGCAGAAATATCGCTCCCTGCAGGCTGACTTTCCCGCCATGCCAGCATTTCCCACCGATGAGCCCGGGCTGGTAAAAATACCCGCCGCCTGGCTGCTGGACAGCCTGGGCTGGAAGGGGCAGACCCGGGGCGGGGCGGCGGTATATGACAGGCACGCCCTGGTGCTGGTGAACAAGGATAGGGCCAGCGCCGAGGATATCTTCATGCTCGCTCAAGATATGAGCTCTAAGGTATTGACTCGCTTTGGAATCGCTCTACAGCCCGAAGTCCGAATCATCTAAGTGACCGAAATTGGCCATAATCCCCTCAAACGGGTAGTGTGTAGCAGGTCGCATTTTTTCTGCGCAATATTTGTTCAGGCCCAGAGGCCGTGGTACTAATTCGCTTGTCCCCAAAATCAACGGGAAGCGGGGCGAGACGAGCAAAATCGCCGATGACACGATCGTTCTGCCCAGACGGTCACCGTCCCGCCGGAAAAACAGAAGAGGCACCCGAGTGTCCCAGAGTACCCAGCAAACTTACTGCGAGCGCCTATGAACGCCATAGCCATGAAAATCACCATCCTCCTCGTTGACGACCACACCCTGATACGTACAGGAATCGCCCGCATGCTGGCGGACGAGACCGATATGGAAGTAATAGACGAGGTCAACAATGGTGAAGAAGCCATTGATTTTATTGAAGACGAGGCCAACGCGATTCCCGATATCGTGCTCATGGATGCACGCTTGCCAGGCTTGGGCGGCATTGAGGCAACCCGCCAGATCCTGGAGCGGGCGTCCCACTCCCGCATCGTGGCCATGTCCTCGGTGGTAAGCGGCGTCATCCCGTCCCAGATGTTGCGTGCAGGGGCGCTGGCCTTCATTACCAAGAACATCGAGATCGAGGAAATGCTGAAGGCGGTGCGCACCGTGGCCGAGGGCAATCACTATGTCACCCCCGAGGTCGCCACCCACCTGGCCGTGGATCCCTTCGCCCATAACGGCGGCTCCGTCTTCGACAAACTGTCCCGCCGCGAACTGCAGATCGCCCAGTTGCTCACCGACGGCAAGAAGGTGAGCCAGATCCCCGACTACCTGGACCTCAGTCCCAAGACGGTCTACAGCTACCGCTATCGCATCTTCGAGAAACTGGGCATCGAC
>JAYPVK010000007.1:0-117079 GCA_038134565.1 Pseudomonadales bacterium
TTAAAAAAACAGTACTGAAAGTACTGTATTTTTACTCTGACCCCTTTTCTATCGTTGTTAGTTAGTGCGTGAGGAACGCAGCAAGCGATCCACGCCCGCGTTGTAGAGAGTCAGGTCCACGGCGCTGCGGATCATCTGTGCATCGTCCATCTGCATCACCTGGTCGAGCAGATCCTGGGCCGCTTCCAGGCTGACGCTACGGATTACCGACTTCACCTTTAGCAGGTTCGCGGCGTTCATGGACAGGATGTCGAAACCCATGGCCATCAATAACACCGCCGCGCCGGGGTCGCCCGCCATCTCACCGCAGATACAGGCCTGACGCCCTTCGTCCTGGGCTTCCTGCACCACTTGGAAGAGTGCATGCAATACAGCCGGATGGAAGGCGCTGTACAGATTGGCAACGCGGGGATTATTGCGATCGACGGCCAACAGGTATTGGGTCAGGTCGTTGCTGCCCACGGACACGAAGTCCACCAGCCTGGCCAGTGCACGAGTCTGGTAAACCGCTGCAGGCAACTCGATCATCACACCCACGGGTGGGAAACGCACATTCATGCCTTCCTGTAACAACTCGCGGTGAGCGCGCTTGATCAACTGCATGGCGGAATTCACTTCGTTCACGTTGCTGATCATGGGCAACATGATTTGCAGGTTTTCCAGGCCGATGCTGGCCCGCATCATGGCGCGTATCTGGGCCATGAAAATTTCCGGGTGGTCCAGGGTTACCCGAATACCACGCCAACCGAGGAAGGGGTTTTCTTCCTCGATGGGGAAATAGGACAGCGCCTTGTCACCGCCGACGTCGAGGGTGCGCATGGTGACCATGCTGGGTGCGAATGCCTCCAGTTGCTCCCGGTAGATCCGGGTCTGTTCCTGCTCACTAGGGAAACGTTCACTCAGCAGGAAGGGAACTTCGGTTCGGAAGAGACCGACGCCTTCGGCACCCTGTTCCAGTGACTGGGCCACATCTGTAATCAAACCGGTATTCACCCACAGGTGCACACGATGTTCGTCGGTTGTTTCACAGGGCAAGCTGATCAGTTCCTGCAGGCCCGCCATGAATGCATCCTGCTCCTTGATGGTGGTCTGGTAGCGTTCCAGCACTGCCTCGGAGGGATTACCAATGAGTTCGCCCTTATAGCCATCGAGAATCACTTCCTTGCCATCCAGCTGGCTGACCGGCAGATCCACCGCACCCATCACCGTTGGAATACCCATGGTGCGTGCGAGAATGGCAACGTGAGAGTTACCCGAACCCTTGATGGAGATGATGCCCTTGAGCTTGTCTTTGGGTACTTCCGCCAACATGGACGGCGTGAGCTCCTCACCGAGCAGGATCGTGTCGTCATAGTATTCGGTTTCTTCCTGCTCTCCCTCTTGCAGGTAGAACAGTACCCGACTACACAGGTCCTTGATGTCAGCAGAGCGCTCACTGAGGTATTCATCCTGCATCAACTCGAAGCTGCGCACGTGTTCTCGTCCCACTGCTGCGAGTGCGCCCTGTGCCCACAGGCCGTTTCTGATTCTTGCTATGACCTCGTTGCCCAGGGCATCGTCATCCAGCATGTGCAGGTAGACATCGAACAGTTGTCGTTCTTCTTCGGCAACATGACCCGCCAGTTTTTCATGCAGGGAGCGCATGTCGTCTCTTACTTTCTCCAGGCATTGCCTGAATAGCGCAATCTCGGCCTCGACATCCTTGGCCGGACGCATCGGCACCTGGCGCAGGTCCGCCTTGGGAAACTTTACGACCACCCGGCCGATCGCAACCCCGGGTGCGCCGGAGACCCCGGCAAATACCGTGTCTGAAATCTTGTGACCCGACGGGCTCACACCCGCGGCGGCATCGGTGGCCTCGGCGGAGGCAATTACACCGGCCAGTTGCGCCGACAGCGTAATAAGAAAGGCTTCTTCGGCCTCGTCGAATCGCCGCCGATCTTTATTCTGTACAACCAGCACACCCAACACGACGCGGTGGTGAATGATCGGTACGCCCAGGAAGGCATGGAATTCTTCCTCGCCGGTTTCCTGCAAGTAGTGAAAGCTGGGGTGGAGGGAGGCATCTTCCAGGTTGATGGGTTCCGCGTGTTTGGCAACGAGGCCCACCAGTCCCTCGCCAACTTCCAGGCTGACATGGCGGACAGACTCGCGCTTGAGACCCTCTGATGCCATCAACACGTGACTGTTGAGGTCGTTGTCCAACAGAAATACGGAACAGACATGGGTGTCGAGAGCTTCGCGAACACGACGCACGATGATATCCAGCGCATTCTGCAAATCCTGCGCCGAGTTCACTTCCTGAACTATTCTACGAAGTTGTTCAATCATGCCCTGATAGTCTTACCGCGCAGATCACCCGATACATAGCAGCAATGTTATGTATTTCTTGCTTGAAGTATCGGTGATTGGCGGATAAATGAGTCAGTTGGTACTGACTATTCGTTACTGTTATTTTATTTGCTTTATTCTACTTGTTTTTATCCAATTCCTGCGACGCGGTCCAGCGCTTACTCTCAGTCTACCGCGCGTTCAGGTATTTGTTCAGTGGATCTTCCAATTCTTCCAGCGCTCGCCGATAGACATCCCGCTTGAATTCGATGACCTGTTCCAGGGGATACCAGTAGTTTACCCAGCGCCAGTCATCGAATTCCGGGTCTGCTGATTTGTCCAACTGGATCTGTTGCTCTTCAGATTCGAGGCTCAACAGGAACCATTTCTGCTTCTGACCGATACACAGCGGGTCCTGTTTGAAGCGAATGAAGTTCTTCGGCAAGCGGTAATGCAACCAGTCATCAGTCCGGTGCAGAATCCTGACATCATTCTCCGAGAGCCCGACTTCCTCGTCCAGCTCCCGGTAGAGTGCCTGTTCAAGAGATTCTTCCTCTTTGATGCCGCCCTGGGGAAATTGCCATGCACTCTGACCTATACGCTTGGCCCAGAGCAACTGGCCCAGCCTGTTACAGATTACAATTCCCACATTGGGGCGAAAGCCTTCGGCGTCGATCATTCCTGCTTCTCTGCTCTGACGAGTCTTAGACACATGTTCAGCCTTATTGTTTCACACACTTTCGGCCGCGATCAATGAAAAACTGGCTGATATACATCAACAAATTCAATATTTTCAATGGCTTATACCCAGCATTGGGGGAGAGTCGGGGGTGCAAAACCCGCGAAACCTCACCGAAGCCCGATAGGCTAGGGGTATAATGGCGATCCATTCACAACGCCAGAAACGCTGAACAATGCCCACACGACTCGCCCTGTTTGACCTCGATAATACGCTGCTGGCCGGGGACAGCGACCATGCCTGGGGAGAATTCCTGATAGCCGAGAATCTGGTGGACGGGGAGACTCATCGCGCACGCAACGATCAGTTCTACGCCGATTATGAGAAGGGAGAGCTGGATATTCACGCCTACGTGAGATTCACCCTCGACCCCATACTCGCCTGTAGCGCCGCGGAACGAGAACAACTGCATGACAGGTTCATGCGCCAGTCGGTGCTGCCCATGATGCAGGAAAAGGCGACAGCGCTGGTAGGCAAGCATCGACGCCAGGGGGATCACTGCCTGATCATCACGGCCACCAATGCCTTCATTACCGCACCTATCGCGCAGGCCCTCGGGGTCGACACATTGCTGGCCACCGAACTGGAAGTGCTCGATGGCAAGCTCACAGGCAGAATTGCCGGCACGCCCTGCTACCAGGAAGGCAAGGTAGCGAAGCTGCAGCAATGGATTGCGGCGCAGGATACGGATTTCTCCATGGACGATGCCTGCTTCTACAGCGATTCGATCAACGATCTACCCTTGCTGGAACGGGTGGCAGAACCCGTGGCGGTGGATCCCGATGCGCGGCTGGCCGACGTGGCCCGGGCGCGCAACTGGCCCTGCATAAGCCTGCGATCATGAACAGGCGACTGCTGCTTCCATTCATCCTGTTGCTCGGCCTGGCCGCCTGTGACGGCGATCCAGCGCCACAGGAGGCGGCGGTCTTCGACCAGGGCCTGGATGCGGAAGTGGAGACCCTGGCACCGGCGTTGGCCAGCGCGATCCGGGAGTTGATGGATGCCTATCTCAACCGGATCGATGTTGAGTTGGCCGATGCCAGCAATAACTTTCAGCGATTCGGCTCCCAGGTGGAATCGTTCCTGCAACAACCCTCAGCCGAACAGCTCGGTGCCCTGCGTGAGTCCTGGCTGGCTGCGCACAACAGTTACGAGGCTACGGTTCTGTACCGTTTCTTTGCCGATCAGATCCTGGACGAACCGCAGGCACTGGCCCTGTTCGAGTTGCAATACCAACTGGATCATTGGCCCATCTTGCCCGGCTATATCGATTACGTGGGTGACTATCCCGAGAGTGGCATCGTCAACGACATGACGGTACCCCTGGAAGCGGCGGTGATGCGCGAACGGCACGGCGAGTTTTATATCAATGAAGCCAGTACCGGCTTTCATGTCCTGGAATTCATGCTTTGGGGCGAGCATGGTGATGTTTCCGAACAACGCCCCTATACGGATTACCTGCCCGCTACCGCGCTGAGCCCGGAACAGCAAGCGGATGGTCTGCAACTGTCCCAGCTTTCTCCCAACCGACGCCGTGCATTCCTGGCGCTGAATGCTGCGCTACTGGAAGAGGACTTTCAGGCGCTGGTTAACACCTGGTCTGCCAACAGTGTGAATTACCGCGCCGTGGTCGACGCAACCGCTGCCGAGGAACTGCTTCTTGATCTGCTAAACGCCATCACCGGCATGCTCTCCGATGAGTTGCTGGTGCGTACCCTGTACCCCATGCTCAATGGTGAGTTTGAGGCGAGCCTGCCTTCCGTTTTCAGCAATACTTCTCCGGCCACGGTATCGGCGCAACTGGCCGGACTGGAGACCCTGTTGCAGGAATCGGCGAGCGAGAATGGTATGAATCTGGATGCAGTGCTGTCTGCCCTGTCGGACGACTTCGAAGAATTCTTCTACCAGAATTTCGATGCCAGCAAGGAATGCCTGGTGGTGCTCTATGCCACAGAGCAGGCGCCCCAGACAGCGCAGCAGTCGACAGAGCTGGACTCCAAGGTCGTGGAATGCATCAACTCACTCACCAACATGATTAACTACCTTGAGCAGATCAAACGCACGCTCAATTCCAGTTTTGGAGCACTAGCGCAGGTTTTTTAGTCCTGAATCAGTTCTCCAGCAAGAGGGCATTAAGCAGGCATCGCTTTTTTTGCCCACGAATCAACTCAGCGCTTGACCTGAATTTTGAGTCGATTGGAATAGCCTTCATGGCCAATCTCACCAGAGATAAATGTATTAAATGCCAGGCTTATGCGCCGCACGTGTTCGCTCACCTGACGCACACCATGCTTGATGTGGGAAGGAAAGATAACAACGTCACCTATTCTGGTTTCCACGTGATAGCTGTATGCGTTGTAATAGTTGTGCTCTTTGGGTTGTAAATCAAACCACTGTTGATCTTCATTGCGGTAGAAATTAATGCCGTCTTTCTCAGCCAGACTAATGTATACCACGCCACTGGCAATACTATTAGGATGAGAGTGGGTATGATGCGAACCTCCTTTGCCTGTCATAGCCAGCCAAGACTGGGTAATCACCAGACGGGCATCATTGGCGGTATTGTAGATACGCTCGAAATAGCTGTTTATATGGGCTTCAATTTCGCTCCGTAGCTGCTTGAGCTCCGGCTCATCCAGCACAGCCTTGTTCGCAGAAGCATAATTACTTATTGCCTGCACGGGTTGGGTAAGACTGGTTTTGAAAAAGGCCAGTTCTTGTACAGTGAATGCTCTGCCAAGAGTGGACTTATAAACAGGAACGGCAAAGAGATTAACGAGCTCATACTGCATGATATTGATCTGCTTGGTTAGTACGGGGCCATTCTGAATCAGGCGCGGTCAATTTTCAAAATCTTCTCGCTTGCTGTCCAGACACGAGACAAATAGTGAGCCTGTCCTGCGACCTTCATTGCATAGTGGCGTATAAGATATAGCATAGGCTGACTAAGTACTTGCCCCTTGCCTGGTCTCGGTTCTATTGCCTGGCTTCCTCGATCTTGATCTCCACGATCAGGTCATCTGCCAATCTCTCCAACTCTGCCTGCAACACATCCAGCGCCAGGTCCCTGGGCACTTTCAGGGTCGCCCGGGTGCGGAACAGCAGATCGCTGGACATCGGCGCCGGAGAGCATTCCGTGTTGAGTTGTTCCACATTGACCGACAGTACCGCCAGGGCATGGGAGATCTCACGCACGATGCCTGGCCTGTCATTGCCCACCAGGTTCAGTCGAACTGTGCGGGGGGGTTCGGATGCGGCTTCGGTGTTGGCCTGTTCGATAACCAGGCGCAGGTCGTCTGACAGCTTCTTCAGTTCTGCGACCAGGGCATCGCTCTGCTCGCTTGCCACGCTCACCCTGAGGATGCCGGCGAACTTGCCGGCTAGCTGAGACATGCTGCTCTCTTCCCAGTTGCCGCCATGTTGGGCGATTACCCGGGACAATGATTCAACCAGCCCAGGCTTGTCATCGCCTATTACTGTTAATACCAGGTTAGTCTGCATGATGCTCCTTGTACTCCTCGCTAAAATAATCCGATCTGCCTGTCCAGTAACTTGTCCATGGACGTTGAATGAAAGACAAGTATTGAATCGGCTATGGGCGCCAGTTGTTTATCGATATAGAAATCGTAGTCGATCGGCGACGTCCTGTACTGCCGTGGTTCCGGCCCTGCCGTGGTCATGATGTATTCAACCCAGCCTCCTGAATCATACAGGCTGGGGAGATTCCTTTCCCGCCGAATTTCCTCTGCCTTGCGTGCAGCCTGAACGTGGGGCGGTACATTCTTCACATAGTCGGCGAGCTTGCGACGCAGGCGCTTGCGTAATACCAATTCGGGTTCATAGCGCTTGTCCTGAATATTCAGCACCAGGTTCTTGATATAGTCCTTGTAGGGCTGGCCCTCGAACACCTTGCGATACAGCACCTGCTGAAACTCCCGCGCCAGGGGCGACCAGTCACTGCGCACCGTCTCCAGCCCCTTGAACAGCATGCTGCCGTCGGCGAGCATGCCGGCGTAGCGTTTCTTGCTGCCGGTGTCGGTACCCCGCACCGTGGGCATCAGGAACTTGGTGAAGTGGGTTTCGAATTCCATTTCCAGGTAGCTCTCTACACCGTACTGCGATTGCAGTGAGTTTTTCAGCCAGGCGTTTATGTCCAGGGCCAGTCTGTTACCTATGGATGCTGCCTCAGCGGTATTCGATTCCCCCAGCAGCACGAATACCGAATCCGTATCGCCGTAGATGACCTGGTAGCCCTGTTTTTCAATGAAGTCCTTGCTGCGAATGATGATGTCGTGACCGCGCCGGGTAATGGAACTCACCAGTCGCGAATCGAGGAAGCGACAACCCGAGGTGCCCAATACACCGTAGAAGGAATTCATGATGATCTTGATGGCCTGTGACAGAACCTTATTCCTGTCGGCCTTCGCCCGGTCACGCGCCCGCCACAGGGTCTCAATCAGTTCCGGGAGAATGACTTCATGCCGGGAGAACCTGCCGCCCTCATAACCGGGAATGGCATTTTCCTCGTCGAGCCCGACGACAAGGGCCAGCGGATCCACATTGAAGGTGCGAATGATGCTGGGGTACAGACTCTTGAAATCCAGCACGATCACATTATCGTGGATACCCGGAATGGATTGCATCACGTAACCGCCCGGACTGACGTTGCTTGACTGCAATTGTTCCAGCGCCGGGGCCACGTAGCCGTGTCGATGTAGCCTGGGCAGGTAGAGAAAGTCCAGGGCGGCGACTGAACCACCATAACGATCGAACTCAAGCCCGGTGAGCTTGCTACGCTCGATGGCAAAGCCCAGCAGGTCTTCCTTTTCGAAGATGTCCCACACCAGGCGACAATCTTCCAGATTGTAGCGAGCCAGCGCCGGTTTATCCTCGGTGAAGAGCGTGGTGATCTCCTCGCCACGCTGGTCCACGTCATCCACCAGCTTTCCCCGACCCAGCAAGGCCTGGGCCACATACTCCAGGGAGAAATTTTCAAACACGTAGGTGGCTGAACGCATCAGTTCGATACCGTCGAGTATCACCCGTCCCGGTATCAGGGCGTAGTACCTGTCCTGGTTATCCCGCGCCTGCCGCCAGCTGATGGTCGATCCGTCGCGACCGATGTTGAGGTCCAGGGAATAGCGGTCGGCAAAATTTTGCAGGCAGCGAAAATCGAAGTTCACGATGTTCCAACCCATCACAACGTCCGGGTCCAGTTCTCGTATGGCGCTGACAAACGCGGTCAGTAATTCCTTCTCGCCCGCGAAATACTGCAGTTCGATGTTCTCGTCCTGGAGTCGATCACTGGCGCTCTTGTCCGGGTCACCAATCATCATCACCCGGGACAATGTCCCGCAGTACAGGGCGATGGAATAGAGCTGCTGGGCCTGGTAGTCAGTCTCGATATCGAGGGAGATGGCTTTCAGGGTGGGGCGAAAATCTCCCGGCCTGAAGCGCCCATTCAACATGAGGCTGTAGTCGCCTTCTTCAACCACGGCACCATTGAGTTGGGCGGCGCCGGTGACGAAGCGCTCCATCAGGAATCGGTCCGTGGGTTTGATGTCGGCTTCCAGCAGGTAGCTCTGCTGTCTGGCCAGCCGGTCGCGGGCTGCGAACAGGGTTCGCTGGCTGGTGAAGTAGATCGCCGACACAGCCTCGCCCGAAAAATTCTTCAGAGTGGTTTCGGCTACTCGCCAGCCATTCGAGCCGCGCAGGCATGTCTGTAGTTCGGTGGTGTCTTTAGTCGGCAGAAAGCACACAGCCTCCTGACGACTGACACGCACACAGAGAGGCTTGCCCTCGGTGGCTAGCCAGAAGGTGAGAAGAATTCCGGAGGATGTTTCTGACCACTGCCGAGTGAGTATGAACCCCTCGACAGTAGCAGCAGGTTTTTCATCTGACACGAGCGCTATTCACACTCTGCGCACGACGCCTTACGGCGGCTTGAGACAGGCTCCAAGGAGCCCAGGCATAATCAGTCCTAAATACGAACCGTTCGCTGGAACTGGCCAAAGTCTTCCCAGTAACTCACCTTCTCCGGCAATTGGTCAGGGGTTGCCTGCACATTGCCGTTGACGTCGGTGACGCGAGAAATCAGTCGATGTTCGCCTGGCGCGGGATTGTTCCAGTTCAGGCTGAACAGCTTCCAGGAGTACTGCGTGTTGTTCGGGTTCATCTCCGCACGCTGCCAGGGACCGTCATCGATCTTCACCTCGACACTGCGCAGGGGTGTGCCATCGTTCAGTACGAAGCCGTGAATCCTGTAGTTTCCACCGAGCTCGGTCACGCGGATGATCGCGGACTTCAGGTTCATGGTAGTCACGGAGTTTTCAACCCAGCGCTCCACTCCGCCTACTTCTTCGCGCTTCAGGGTGACGTAGTCACGACCCATAAAGCGACCCATGTAACGTGTGTTTTGTACATGAATCTGGTTGAGCCACTTGACGTTGGCAACCCCGTACCAGCCCGGAACCACGAGTCGCAGTGGTTTGCCATGATAGTGTGGCAGCGGTTCACCGTTCATCTCAAAGGCCAGCATGTTTTCATCACGCATGGCATCAGGAATGGACAGGGAACGGGCGAAAGCCTTCTCTACTTCACGACCCCTGATTTCTTCCGTGGCGATATCAGAACCAAAGAACACAATCTCCTTCGCACCATCCTGAATTCCGGCGCGCTCCAGAATGCGCTTGAGGGAGACGCCACGCCAGATGGCGTTGCCGATCAGTCCGTGGAAGAGGCGCTGGCTGTTGCCACCGCATTCGAAACCGACCTGCTGCTCCATGACCTGTTCGTTCATCAGGTCACGCAGGGAGAATTCCAGTTCGTTGTCGACCATGCCGGTTACCCGAAGTCGCCAGGCATCGTTGTCGATTTCCGGCTGGCCGTAGTGCTGCACCAGGTAGAAGTCGTCGTTGTCTGTCAGGAATTCTGATATCTGTCGTGTATCTTGCCAGTGCGTCGTGTTGGGTTGCACCGGGTTTACCTGGAAGGAATCCGGGACATCGGTGAATGGGACAATTCGTTCCCCCTGGGCCAGAGTGGGCATTACCAGTCCTGGTACCGTGGCAGCACCTGCAGCCAAAATGCCTCCCTTCAAAACCTTGCGTCGACTTGTATCTTCAGGGTTCATGATTTTCTCTCTCGCTTCTTTATTTATTCTGTTAGTGACAGGTTCTTTTAGTTATTTCTTTTTTGAGTTATTCAGTTAACTACCAAATCAGTTATCAACGGCGCGTTGGCTGTTAGCACGGCCCGGGATTCTCAGTACCTTACCACAGTCCTTTCGGTATTGGGCAAGCCAATAATCCGGCTACGTCAGGACAGGGAATCGATCTCCTCGGACAGGCGAAAGTTCCTGGACGTAACGATGGATTCCAGCGTCTGCACACGTTTTTCGAGTTGCTCGATGAAGCTGCGTAGCTCCTCATTCTCTCCTTCGAAATGGGAGCCCTGCCGTTCATTCAGGAGTCGTAGCTGCTTGGTCTTGTGGCTCATATACGTGCTGAAGGCGACGAATCCAAAGACTATGGCGACTATGAGTACTGGGACGAGTTCTTCGGACATAGGCTACCTCTGACTGATTCTATCTGCGGGACCATGACATAGCGGCACCCGATTGAAGCTGCTATTGTGACCCCTAAGGACGCTGTATGTCACCGGAATCCACCAATTATGTCTCTTATTCCCGTTCAGGCCGCTTGCCAAACCCGCACTTCCAGGCCTGGTTGGTCACGTAACAGCGCACCGGATTCCGCCGCATGACAAGCCCGGCGAAGCAGTTGTTCAGCGTGGAGTATGGCCCGGCCACCGGTGGCCGCATGCAGATCTGGCATTGGCTGTGCAGCTTCCAACACTGGCCGGAAATAGTCGGCTCCCTGCAATCGGTGGAGCAGCTCGACGAGGGCGCGCCAGGTCGGGGAACGACGCTGCGGCTGCAATGGCCGGATGCTGCCCAGCTCTGGCAGGTCAGTCACTGGCACCCGGGTCAGCAAATGGACCTGTTGCGCCGGGGAGCAACGGGTCGTTTAGCCTATCGCATTGCCATCGTGAAATCCGGCGGTCCCGGCTACTACCGCCTCGCCGTGTATTCCCAGGCCGAATATGACGGCGTCTGGCGATTTCTCGGCCCTCTATTCGCCGCCATCGAGGCCAGGCATGCCCGCCGCTGGCTGCAGCAGTTGCTGGGCGGGCTCGCCAGCCTGCATGCCCAGGTCTAGCGCCGTCTCCCTACTATATTTAGTGGGTTGATGAAGCGCTTACCCCCATAACTAGTGAGTACCGGCAGGCACCACGAAAGTGCTTGGTAATACCCTACAAATCGCTGATTTTTAAGTAAATTCTGTGTAATGTGTCGAAGTTCACAGATACCGGCACAAGTACTGGATTGTTACTCGCAAAAGGCAATACTGCGAAGCTGATCAAATTTTCACCAAGTGTTCGCCCATATGAAAAATTAGCCGCCATGAGTTCTGAAGTCACACCCACCATACTGGAACAGGTGGAAACACACAGGTCGCTGCAGATATCGATCGATAGTATGTCCAAGGGCACAGATAACTATCACATCGACGTGCGTCTCAGTCGCCGTTTCGCTTCAGATGCAAAAAAACTGATCGCCCTGCTGACTTCCCAGCTCGTCGTCCCCAAACCCAAGAACTGGGACAACTCCAAACTGTTTGAGTAGCTCCGGGACAAATACGTGGACCTGATGACGGTCCTGATCCACCGGGTGAAGACCGATCTCAGTGCCGACGAGATTAGCCTGCTGCAGTTTGCCACGATCAAACACATACTCCGGATTACCCGCAGCACCCTGGATGACGACATTCGCCGGGTCAATGCGAAACTTGCCGAGAATCGCAACAAGGGCTCTTCAGAAGCCCTGGCGACCCAGCAGCGTCTGTTCTGGCTGAAGAAAAACTATGACGCCATTCTGTATGCGGTAAAAAAGCAATTGTTTGCCCAGCTGCAGAGAGCAGAAGAAAGACAACTCGCCAGCGTGCGTGAACAATACCTGGGGGAGCACTATCGCTTTGCCGTTGATATCCTGATGAGCCCTCTGCTTTACACCTCAGATCTCAGCTCCCTGAGCCTGCTGCTCAATGAATTCAGCCTGTGGAGTCTGAATGCCGAGAACAGCGGGTTTATCGAACTCAACGACAAGGTAGAGGCCTTGCTCAACAAGCGACTCAAGTAATTCGAGATCACGCCGCTCAAGCACGATGCATCAGTGGACAGTGCCCATGCCGAGATTCACGATTCACTGAAGGGACTATTCCAGACCCAGGATTTCATGGGCAAGGCCGAGGACAGCAAGAGCACGATTGCGGAAGAGTTTTGCTGGTTAGAAATTCCGGAAAATTTGACGCTCCTGTTCAATGCCAAGAGCAATGGGGATCGACTCAAGGAAATCCGAAAACGCGAGGGCCTCGGTGCCTGGTGGAAAGCCAGGGGCGAAGTGGTGCGTCTGAACCGAACGCTCAATGCGTTCACTCGCCTGTTGAAGAAAGAGAAGTTGCTGACGCAATTGCATGCTTCTCACTTCATGCGACGCTCGATCAATCCAACGATCAAGGAGCATGTCGATCTCAAGACTATCTGCCAGTATCTCTGCGGCAAGATTACCCCGGAGAAACTTCAGGAGAGTATTCCCGGGTCCAACAAGCTCAGCAATGAGTAATTGAAATCACTGGAAGAGGTACGCCTGAAACTCGATGAGCAGATCAAGAAGGCCGACTACAACGACTCCTTGCGACTGCTGCAGGACATCAGCCGGTATCGGCAATTGTTGAAGTTTTATCGGTTCGCCCATCGCGCCTTCAATCGCTTCCAGATTCTCACCACCGAAGACGACATCAAGCTTTCCAGGTCTGCGGGTACTTTGTACCTGCTCCCCACGTCGTCTGAGATTGAGGAGGACGAGGCGAGGATCTGACACCACGCGATCCTCAAGGCCGATGTGCGCGGTTCCACCGCGGTTACCGATGAACTGCAGGCCAAGGGCCTGAATCCTGCGAGCTATTTCAGCGTGCGCTTTTTCAATCCGATCAACAAGATTCTGGAAAGCTACGGCGCGAACAAGGTCTTTATTGAGGGTGACGCCATCATCCTCAGTTTTCTCGAGTATGAACACACTCCTCAGCAATGGTTTGCTGTCGCGCGGGCCTGCGGCAACGCCCGCGACATGTTGAAGATCACCAGTTCCAACAACCGTTATTCCACCCAGATGGGCCTGCCTCTGCTGGAACTGGGTATTGGCATCTGCTACTCCCAAGAGGCGCCACGCTTCCTCTATGATGGCGACCACCCTATTATGATCTCAAGTGCCATTGGCCTGGCTGATCGTATGTCCGGTTGTTCCTGGAATCTGCGCGCTGCCATTCAGAAGAGCCTGTTCAATGTTGATGTCCTGCGTATCGCAGAGGGAGAGACGGGTAAGGGTGAGAAGGGATAGGAATTACTCCGTTACAACGTCAAGGCATCAACCTCGACGAGAAGGCATTTTCCAAGCTCAAGACCGAGGTGTCCCTGCGCAGCCTGAAGACGAAACTCAACGGCAAGGAGTACCTGTTTCATGTCGGCCAGTACCCCGACGTGAATGGCCGCAAGAAGGAACTGGTGATACGGGAAGGCAAGATTGGGTTGTGGATGGATCAGGAGATACACGATGATCCCGATAGCGACGAGAGTTACTACGAGGTCGTGGTTAACCGCAAGGTACTTTCCTTGATTGCAGACTCATTGTAGAGTAAGCAAACCATTAACGCCGACTAGCCCTCATGACAGTTGAGAGCGATCACACCGACCCCCTGCTGCCGGTCCCGGTAGACCCGCCGAAAGCCATCAGCAGACTGACTCATTATTTTTCTCTCACCCTTTCCATTCCCGAGAGAACGGCGAGAGCCATGGGTGCCCTCGTTGGCGGCAGCACCATGCTGTTGACCCAGACACTGATTCCGGCAGCCATCAAGAATTCCTCTAGCTACCACTTCACGGTAGGTATGTTCCAGGCGTTCCTGGTACAGAACGTGGCGGGGATGAAGGAGATCAAAACTGATACCCGCCTTAAGGACCGTTTTATCCATCGCAAGCTGGTGGGCACTTCACTGGAAGCGGCCGGCCTGCTGACCATGCATCTGTCCCCGGTCTGGGTGTTTGCGATTGCGTCGGATGCCGCCCGCGGTGGCCAGGTGTTTCTGCAGCGACTCGTGCAACACCTCAAGGAAAATGGGGTCATCGCCGCCGATAGCAATCCCGAGACCCTTGAGCAGATTCTCAAGTCGATACAGGACATGTCCCACCGTGGTGCAACCGCGATCGACACACCGCCGCTCAGTAGTGAGGAGATCAAGCGACTCGCCGATGAGTTGCGCCAGAGCACTTCCCGGCTGACGGCGAATTCCAGTGAGCTGCTGCCCGGTTTTGAATCCCTGTGGAACCAGATCCTGCTGGTGGCCCGAAAGGAAAGACTCAGCGTGCCCGAGCTACTGGGCATGCTGTCTGTCCACGCGTCCAGTTTATCCAGCGCGGGAATCAATACCGCGGGCGCCCTCGGGCGCACCGGCTACGGCATCCTGGATGAGATGATCCTGTCCGATTACAAGCAAACCCTGCATGGAATAGCCGAGTATGGCGCCGGGAATTACCTGTCCAATCACATGACGCCGTTTCTTGAAAACGCGCGCTCCCATTTCGATCTCAACCGCGAGACCGCCACACAGCGCTGGTTCTTGAAGGGCTGGGACAGGTTCAAGTCCAAGTTACTGTCCAATAAGTGAATTTCTATTCTGAAATTTGCACTTGCGATGCACTAAAAATTGAAAATTTCGATTCGTTTCCCGTTAATTTCAAGAAAAGATTGTTAAAGTCCAAGACTGTGATAGCTTAATTTAGACCCCAAACACAGGGATCTTAGAAAACCGCCATTGCAGGATCTCTCGGCTACTAAACTTCGACATACGATCCCACGGAGTTGAGGACATTACCTCTCCCGGGGTCAGTCACTAGCTAAAATCTGGACCAAACTGTATGAATCAACCCCAATTTTCCAAATTCTCACCAATCACTGTAGCCGTGAAGAAAAACATCAGGCAATTGCGATTGAACGCGGGTTACTCGATGAACGAAGGTGCCCGGCTACTGGGTGTGTCTCGCAAACAACTGGAAGATATAGAAACTGTACGCAACTACGGCTGCCACCTCGATCTCGAGCTGCTGGCAAAGATGAAAGTGATCTACAAGACTTCTCTCGATGAACTGGTAGGTGACCTTCCCGAAGACTACTACTCTGATTACTACATGCGTCCCCGCAAACGCCTGGGATCAAAGTCCCGATAAATCGCTAGCTTCTTTTCCATTGCGATGGCCTCTGACCCAAAGCGTCAGAGGCCTCGATTCCCCCCCGAATTAGCAGTGAACCCCCATTTCGTGTATAATCTCCGGTCTTTTTGACGCAACGAGAAAGTGTTCATGGCTAGTAAAGCAAAAAAAGAAGCAGCAGTGAGTTCCCGGGAAGACCTCGAGGAGCATATCGCGGCATTCCTGAAGGCAGGCGGCAAGGTTCAACAAATACCTTCCGGCGTGAGCGGTCAAACATCGACCAGCGGGCCAAGACAGATCGTTCTGAGCCACAAAACCAGTTCTTGATTCCTCCATTCCCCAGCCGGTATCCGGTCGCGGGGAAGCTGAGGAAATAGCTAGCTAGTTCAGCGAACAGTACAAAAACAAAAGGGGGGTCTTTATTCACATAAAGACCCCCTTTGTGTGTTGGTAATTTCCAGGCTGGCGAGCTGGATTACTGGCAGTTTCCTGCCCGCTGCCATCAGAGCTGGGATACGACGTAACCCCTGGCCTGCAGCATCTCCAATAGCCCATCCTCACCAACCAGGTGGGCGGCGCCTACCAGAACGAATTCCCTGTCACTATCACGCAACATCGCCTCGATCTGGGGCATCCATTTCAGGTTTCGCTGGCGCAACAGGGAATCATAGACTGCCGGCGCCTGATCGCGCATGTCATCCACGAAGAGTTCCTTGAGTTGTCCAGCATTGCCGCCCCGCCAGGCGGAGATCATCTGCGCCATCATCTCTTCGGTGTTTTCCAGATCGGCAATCGACAGCAGTACGAACTCGCTTTCATTGCCCTCTCCCATGGCGGCGATGAAGCCGATCTGCTCTTCGATGGTTTCCAGGGCAGCGGTATTCTTGCCATCACCCATTGCCCTGGTATTGAAGAAGGCATCGACGCCCTGTGGTGTGAAACCCAGCTTTTGAAATTCCAGGACCTGCAGGGTGCTGATGAGCAGGCCGGGTTTCATTTTCTCCAGCATCATCAGGGGCAGGCCGGTGCCCATGGCGTAGTCATTGAGTGCAGCGTAGGCTTCAGCGCTGAGCACGGTTCTTAGAGTGCGCTCATCCTGGTAAGTAAGCCGCTGCAGCATCTGGGCCTGAATGCTCAGGTCCGTTGTCATCGCGGTGATATCTGTTTCGAAGTACAGTTCGTCGGAATCCTGGTACGCGTCTTCGTACTCATCCGGCAGCGGGTAGTCACTCGGGCGCAGCAGATGCACCGTGCCTCCCAGATAAAGTACATTGCTCCCTGAACTAACTCGCCACACCGAGGTGTCTGCCTGCACAGTGCCGCACAAAAACAGGCTTGCCGCGGCACTCAAGGCGACGATCAATCGATGCGTAGTCCTGCTCAGCACAGCCCCAATCCGTGCCTGATTCAGACTGCCGATGCAGTTAGCGTTTCTGGTAGTGGTTGACATGCGTATCTCCTGAGAGACTAATGAACGGCCAGCAAGACTGTTGGCTGGATTCGCTGGCCACGTGGGTGAACACTGGCCGTTGCCTTGAGTACAAAGTAGCATGGACCGTAGAAAAGGGAAAAGAATCCCGATAAGACCTCGATCATGGCTAAACTAGTTTTCAAAATGCGCAACGTACCAGATGATGAAGCCCTGGAGGTCCGGGAGCTTCTGGAGGCCAACGAGATAGAGTATTTCGAAACCTTCGCGGGTAACTGGGGCATGTCCATGCCGGCGCTCTGGGTGAAACACGATCAGCAGTTCAGTGAGGCGCGGCGCTTGATCGACGAATACCAGGGGCTGCGTGCTCAACGTATCAAATCAGAATACGAGTCACAACGGGCACGGGGAGACACGCGCACGATGTGGCACAGCTTCCTTGAAGATCCGTTTCGGTTCACGGCCGTGGTGATTGGTATTGGACTGGTGTTGTATTTTTCGCTGCGTTTCTTTCTCACGCTCTGACCTGATTTTTCAAGCTGACCCTTTGACCTGTCGGTCTGACTCTCAGGCCTTCATCTCTTGAGCGGCCTTTATTCAGATGCGCAGGTTCATGTCTTCATTCTCTTCCCGCAGATAGTTGTCTTCCATGGGCGGGGTCCAGAAATGATCGCAGTTGTCCATGAAGGAGAGTGCAATCTCCCGGTCCTGTACGCGCACGACCTGAACCGGGAGCGATGGCATGGTCTCGTCCCAGCCGGCACCGTGAATGCGCACATCCAGCTCCATCATCACGAAGAACTTCATTTCCTTATCCAGGGTCAGCGACAGGCCGCTTACCGACATGTCCTGGATTTCACCCGTCACGCTACCAACCAGGGGATGCCTCAGGCTGGCCCAGTAGTCCACATCAACCCGGCGATGTTGTCTTCTTTCCATTTTTTACCTGCTCGGCTCTATGTTCGCCTGCTCTAACACGGTATCAATAAAGTGTAGCGCCTTAACTGCCTGGCTCACTTCGATTTACTCACAGCTTGTTAACTCTAGACTGTGAGATACTGCACAATTTACACAATGGCATGGGAAAATTTCCTGAAACCGTGCATTTGTTCCAGCTAATAACCTGAGGTCATCAAAGACTTTACTCATGACGATTGCTGTTATATAAAAACCATGGACTTTTGTTAGTGGTTCCAACAGGGGGAACCTCCTAGCATTCTCTGCTACCCTGGCTCGCAAAGGAGGTGATCCCATCAATAGTCAATCTATTAAGGGAGCCTCCGGTTACTGCAAATAAGCTAACCGAGTTTGTTGTACGGGAAGTTTTAGCGTAACTGGAGAGGAAGTGTCTTTTGCACTTTCTTCGCTCCCATACGTAGATGCAATGTGATGGAAACTTCGCGTTTCCGCCATGTTGCAACCGAACGATCCCGCTGTCGCGCTTAAAACCGGGGCAGCGGGATTTTTTGTGCAACGACTTTCTACTCTGCTTTCCTGCTTCTCTCCCACGCACACCTGTCGCCTTGCATCGTGGCGA
The DNA here is from genome assembly GCA_038134565.1 of Pseudomonadales bacterium. GTDB lineage: Bacteria > Pseudomonadota > Gammaproteobacteria > Pseudomonadales > Pseudohongiellaceae > UBA9145. The sequence continues at coordinate 18,358 of JAYPVK010000007.1, forward strand.
TTCGATCCAGGTTGGTACAATTGAAACAATTCACGCGCATGCCGCATGGTGGGATTGTGCGCCTGCGACCCGCACTCCTTTACGGGAATCGCTGGCAGGTCTGGAAGACTAGTGTGCCCCGAGATAATTTCGCAGGCGTGGCGGGTAGACTCTCTTCATCAGCATCTGCTGCCACTGCCACTGCTCCTCGGCCGTGGCCTGCTTGAGATAGTGCACCTCACCGCTCTCCATGACGGCGATCGGCACACCCCCGCGATAGAGCACCCGATTCTTGCTCAACCTTGGCAGCTTGCGGCCCGGCAGGATGAAGTTGATGAGGTTTGCCGGATCGGTGGCGGCAACACAGAAGTAGTCGGTCTGGTGTTGCTCGGTGGCATCCTCCTTGCTGCGTTTGAATTTCCTCAACTCATCGACGGTTTCGGCGAAGGCGAATTGCTCGCCTCCGACGCCGGCGATGAAGCGACCACCACGCAGGATTCCCTGCAACTCCATGCGCCGCAGTTTGGCCAGCAGCACGCGCCAGGGTGGCGCAGCCATCTCCTTGTCGAGGATGCCGCGGAACAACACTCCCCAACGCTGCAGGTAGACGGTAATCAGCCGTTCCAGCTGTTCGTCGTCCAGTACCTGCCAGTGGCGGCTCGTCGTTGTTGCCGTGTCTGGTTTACCCTGGAAGGCGTCCAGCAGACTCCAGCGACCGGCATCTTCGACGCCAAACATGGCGCTCCTTCCACGTCGCCGATGACTACCGGGCTTCCTGTGATTGGGAGTCAGCAGCGCGCGCAACCCTGTGAAACTGTCACTGCTCAACTGACCCTGCGCCACCAGCTCGGCGAGCCCTTCCTCCATTTGCGTGCGCAGTAAACCGGTGCGGCGCTGGATCTCATCATAGAAACTGGCGCCATTGTTTACGAGGTCATCGGCAATCTTTCTGGCAGAGCCACTGAGCTCGACTTGCTGTTCCTCGGAGACCTGGGAGCGGGCCAGCGCCTTCCAAATATCGAGATTACTGCGCCGCAGGAGCGTGATGGGAGTACTCTTCACCGGGCCTGCACTGCGTTTGCGGTTCATCTTGCGGATGCTCTTCTGGGGTTGCGAGTATCGCCCCCAGGCCAGCTTGCCACTAATACACATGACGTCGAGCCAGTTTGGATCGTAGTTGGCGATGCGGCCTGGATAGATGTCGGCTTCCCAGCTAACCGCCGGCGCGGCCATGCCATCGAGTATGTGCAGACAGTTCTGCAATTGTGTTTGCCCATCGAGAACCGGAATCTGTTCCTCCCTGGCATTGTCGATTTGCCGATCCCGCAAGGGAAGCAGCTGATGCCTGTCAAACAGAAACTCTGTGTAGGTTTCGAGGGAGACCGGCTTGATGGCCTTGCGGTGCTGGTCGATGGTGTAGCGATGGATGCGCTGCAGGAGCCGACGTTCACACCATTCCAGTTCCGGTGCTGCTACCGCTGAACCATGTTGCAAGGGCGTCGCCTGTGCTGGTGTGAATTGTCCCTGGAAGGCGAAGCCTTCGACTTCCAGTGCAATTAGCGCCTGGTCGATGCTGGATGTTTTGAGACCCAGCTCGGTGGCTAGCCTGCTCGCCGTTATGGGGCCCAGGCACTGTAGCCGTCCACGTACGATCTCACGCAGTGCATCTTCAGGCTGCCAGTCTTCACTCTGCAGGAACACCGGTAACTGCATTGCATCCAATTGTTCGGTAAACACCGCGATGAAGCGCGGAAGCGTTTCAATGGCCACCCAGAGAGTTTGCCCGTTCACTTGTATGTCAGTAATGCGGTTACTGTCCACGAGGCTTTCGGAGAAGCGCGATAATTCCTGCGCCATGTACTCCTGCCCGGTGATGTAGGTAGCGCTGAGCAGTGCATCGTGCAACTCTTCCGGGTTGCTAATAAAGGGCCAGGCCTCTTCTTTAACCCGGGCGATGGCCTCAGCATCCAGTTGACTATAGTCTTTGGCGTCGGCAGGATCGGCCCAGCTCCGGTTACGAATAGCATTGGTACGGCGTTCTTCGAAAGGTGCATCATCGAGGAAAGCATAGGGTCGGGCGTTGATTATTTCCTGGGCGAAGGGTGAAGGTTCACGCAGGTCTTTGGCAATCAGGGTGAGTCGATTGCTTTCGATGTTGCCAATCAGTGTCTCCAGCTCATCGATGTCCATGGCCTCGGTCAGGCAGTCATCCACAGTTTGATTCACCAGCGGATGATCCGGCACTTCACGGCGGCCCGTGATGTTTTCCTGACAGGCTATCTGATCAGGAAACACATGTGCCACGAGATCTTCCGCATCCATACGCTGGAACTGTGGCGGCACCCGCTTACCGTTACGATTACGCTGGATGGCGAGGGAGCGGGTTGCGTTCCAGCGCCAGCGCACCTCGAACATGGGGGCGTCCAGCATGGCCTGGATCAGGGTATCCCGCACCGTGCTGGTCTGCAGGTAACGGTACACCTCGTCGAGGGCGAAGCTGTGCACGGAGCCCAGGGAGATGACGATGCTGTCCTCGTTGGCTGCCGCCTGTAATTCGAAGTTGAATGACTTGCAGAAGCGCTTGCGCAGGGCCAGCCCCCAGGCCCGGTTGAGGCGGCTGCCATAGGGAGAATGGATGACCACGTGCATGTCACCTACTTCATCGAAGAAGCGCTCCATCACCAGGGTCTCTCGGGTGGGCATCACGCCCAGGGCGTTCATCCCCGCCTGCAGATATTCCACCATCTGCTGCGCTGCGCTGGAGGGCAAGCCGAGAGTGTCCATCAACCAGTTCATGGCGGCGCCCGGCGACTCGTTGATCAGCAACTCGCCGATGGTTTGCCGCAGCCTGGAAACGGACTGGGATAGTTCCTGGGTGCGACCGGGGCCTTCACCGAACCAGAACGGAATGGTGGGTGACATGCCCTCGGCATCTCTTACCCGCACCTTGAGTCCGTCCACGCGTAGCATCTGCCAGGCATGGGTACCCAGGGTGAATACATCGCCCGGCAAAGCTTCCAGGGCAAAGTCTTCATTCAAGGTACCGACCACCACGTCTTCCGGATCCAACACTACCTGGTAATCGAACATATCCGGTATTGCGCCACCGTTGGTGAGGGATGTCAGGTTGGCACCACGGCGGCTGCGCACCTTGTTGTTAATCAGGTCAAGGTGGAGGTGAGTGCCACGTCTCCCTCTTCGGCTGGTATAGCCTTCTGCTAGAATCTTGATGATACGGTCGAACTCTTCGCGACTGAGATCACGGTAAGAATAGGCGTTGGCAAACAGCGCGTAGAGTGCATCCAGATCCCAGCCTTCGCCGTCATCGAGGCTGCCCTTGCCCAGCGACAAGGAGGACACTTCTGCAACGATCTGCTGGGCCAGAATATCCAGTGGTTTCTCCGGCATGATAATGCGATCGAGCTCACCATTGTGAATGCTGTGCAGCAGGGCCGTGGACTCGATCAGGTCATCACGGGTCAATGGGAACAGGATGCCCTTCGGGGTGCCCTTCACCGAGTGTCCACTACGCCCCACCCTCTGCAGGAAGGTGGCAATACTCTTGGGCGAGGATATCTGCACTACCAGGTCGACCGAACCCACATCGATGCCCAGTTCCATGGAGGCGGTGGCTACCAGTACCTTTAACTGCCCCGCCTTGAGTCGCTGTTCCGCATCGTGGCGGTGATCCTTGCTCATGCTGCCATGGTGGGAACAGACCGAGCCGTCTCCGAGGCGATCGGTCAGGGCCAGCGCCAGGCGTTCCGACAGGCGGCGGGTATTTACAAAGATCAGCGTGGTCTCGTGTTGCTGGATGAGCTGCAACAGGCGCTCGTACAGTTCCTCCCACACTTCGTTGCTCATCAGTGCCGTGAGTGGTGAACCCGGGACTTCCAGGTGCAGTTCCAGCTTGCGCCGGAAACCCGAGTCGACTATTTCGCATTCGACCCTGTCGCCCTGAGCATTGCTGTTGCTCACCAGATAGCGCGCCACCATGTCGATGGGTTTCTGGGTTGCCGACAGGCCAACCCGACGCAGATGCTGCCCGCTGTTGCTGCGTACCAGATGCTCCAGCCGCTCGATAGACAGGGCCAGGTGTGCACCCCGCTTGTCCCCCAGCATGGCGTGGATCTCGTCCACGATCAGGGTGGAGACATTGGCAAGCATGGCACGGCCACTGGCACTGGTGAGCAACAGGTAGAGGGATTCCGGTGTGGTCACCAGGATATGGGGCGGGTTCTTCGCCATCTTCTGGCGTTCATTGGCCGGCGTATCGCCGGTGCGCACCGCCGCCCGGATATCCACCGGGGCCTGTCCCAGTAGGTGCATGTGTTCGGCGATGCCATCCAGGGGCAGCTCCAGATTACGCTGTATATCGTTGCTGAGGGCCTTCAGGGGCGACACATAGAGGATGTGGACACCATCTTCCAGCTGATTGCGTACGCCCTTCTGCAGCATCTCATCGATGGCGGCATAGAAAGCCGCCAGGGTCTTGCCACTGCCCGTTGGCGCCGAGATCAGGGTATGCCGGCCGGCCTGTATCGCCGGCCAGGCCCTGACCTGGGCGGGGGTTGGTTCACCGAAGCTGGCGCGGAACCAGTTCTGGCAGGCGGGGTGGAAGCTGTCTAGGGGCATGGTTGGGGTTTACTGTACAAAAATACAGGGTAAGAGAGGGAGGGGGATTTTGCAATATACATCGATTCCCAAAATGTATTCACCTCTGGGAAGTACATGGAGAGTGCCACTCTCAATCAATTTCAGTGCGAGATTCTCTTCTAGTAATGGGAATTTTTGGTGCCGAATGGGTCAAAGATTGCAGAATCCGGGGGTTTTCCGGAATTGACATGATCCCGCTTCTGGCTAATTATTTAGGGAGAGGAAAGTAGTAAGCCTATGAATGATCAGGACTACATCGAGAAATTGCCGGAGGTGGACGAGGCTCTGAGGCCTGCACCGGTGCCATTGTCTGCGCGGATTCGCAGGTATTTTCGCGCCTTCTGGGTGGAGAACCGGCAGTTCTTTGCCCTGCTCTGCTGTATCGTGTTTTTCAAGAGTGCCATCGCTGACCTGAGCTCTATTTCCGGGGCTTCCATGCAGCCGACCTTGCTCGACGGTGACAAGGTGTGGGTCAACAAGCTGGCCTACGATGTGAAGATTCCTTTCACCGAGATTTCTCTCGCCCAGGTGGATGACCCGGAGCGGGGGGACATTGTCATCATCGATTCCAAGCGCGCCGACAAGCGACTGGTGAAACGCATCGTGGGCTTGCCCGGTGATACGATTTACATGCAGAACAACACGCTGGTGATTAATGGTGTGCCTGCCGACTATGAGGTGGTGTCGCGTGACGCCAACTCCATTATCATCTCTGAAGTGCTGCCCAACATGGAGCACCAGGCGCGGCTTTCCAATCGCTTCGTCAATCGCTCCACCCGCAGCTACGGTCCGACAGTAGTGCCGGAAGACCAATACTTTGTGTTAGGTGATAACCGCGACAACAGCGCCGACAGCCGCGTTTACAGTTTCGTGCCGAGAGAAGAGCTGATTGGTCGTTCTTCTTCTGTCGTGTTCTCCCTGGACAGCCACAACAACTACCTGCCCCGCGGTGAGCGCTTCCTCGAAGGCATCGAATAGGCCGGCCTTCGGGCTCTTCACTTCGAAAATCCCTTCCTGCCTGCAATAAAACCTCTGTTTATCGGGTATTATGAATAGGCGCTTGCTGCACCTGTTAACCCTCCAATAACTATCCCCCAGGGGAAGGATCAGCAATGATTCATTATTCAAGCAGGCGATTGCCTGGCATTTCCTTCGTTCCGCTTGCGGTCGTGTTGATACTGGTAAGTTCTCTGACACAGGCTCAGGACGACTATGTCTGGGCACCGGATTTTCCGGTAGGTTCCTCGATACCCGAAATTTCGGCCGAGGACCAGAATGGCAACCTGCGCACCTTTGACGATCTGGTAGGTGAGAACGGCATGTTGTTTATGCTTAGCCGTTCTTTCGACTGGTGACCCTACTGTAAAGCTCAGCTCGTGCAGCTGATAGAAATCAGTGACCAGTTCGAAGCCATGGGTTTGTCCGTGGTAGCAATGACCTACGATTCAGTGGAGTTACTGAAGACTGTAGAGGAAGACGAGGGTATCGAGTTTACCCTGCTGCATGACGAAGGCATCACGCATGTGAATGCTCTCGGCATACTCAATGAAAACTATGAACCGGGCAGTCGTGCCTACGGTGTGCCCCATACTGGGATATTCCTTCTCGACACGGATGGCGTAATCCAGTTCAAGTTTGCGGAAGAGCGGTATCAGGACCGGCCAGACTTCGCCTTCGTAGTAGAGGCAGCGGAGACCCTGCAGGACTGAGATATTTCGTTACAACTTCCTGGCGAAAAAACAGGTAGCCTGTGCTGCCTGTTTTTTTGCTCGCAGGCACTTGTGACTCTGGCCGATAATTATTTCTCGTGGCCATCGTTTAAGAAGAATCAAGAAGAACAATAGAAGTCAAAACAACAAGAAACGACCAGCTTTAATGATCCCTGCCCCCATCAAGCTCCTCCTTGCAGCCTGCCTGCTATTGCCCGGCATGGTGGATACCGCGCTTGCCCAGTCCAGCCGGCCACAATACACGATACCGCGCACCAGCGAGGCACCGGATATTGATGGTGAGCTGGCCATTGGCGAGTGGGACCTCGCCACCCGCATCGATGTCAGTGTGGAGATTAACCCGGGCAACAACCTGGTGGCCGACGTGGGCGGCTATGCGCTTATTATGGAAGACGGGGTCAATCTCTACGTGGCCTTCGTGGCGGAAGACCCCGATCCGGAACTGATCCGGGCTTTCTACCAGGATCGGGACGAGGCCTGGAACGACGACTATATGGGTATCACCCTGGATACCTTTAATGATGAGCGGCGGGCCTTCGAGTTTTTCGTGAATCCCCTGGGAGTTCAGATCGATGCGATCTGGGATGACACGATACAGAACGAAGACGATTCCTGGAACGCGATCTGGGACAGCTTTGGCCAGATCACCGATTTCGGCTACGTGGTTGAGATCGCGGTACCGTTCAAGCAGCTGCGATTCTCTCCCAGCGAGGGGCCGCAGACCTGGGGCATCGATATCTCTCGTCACTATCCCCGGGATTTCCGCGTGCGTATCAAGAGCCAGCAATATGACCGGGACGTGTCCTGCTACCTGTGCCAGATATCAAAGGTGGACGGCTTCGAGAACCTGGATCGCAGCCGCAACGTGCAACTGATCCCTACCCTTACCGCATCCCATGTGGAGCGCAGGGACCCTGCTGCGGGGGGCGCCTGGGAGAGTACTGATGTGGACCCGGAAGCGGGTTTGGACGTGCGTTGGGGTATCACCCAGGACATCTACCTCAATGCCACACTCAACCCGGATTTTTCCCAGGTGGAGGCGGACAGTGCCCAGCTCAATATCAATAACACCTTCAGCCTGTTCTTCCCGGAACGCCGCACCTTCTTCCTCGATGGCGCCGACTATTTCGACACCGCACAGAACCTGGTGCACACCCGTAATATCGCCGATCCGGATTTCGGAGCCAAGATCACCGGAAAGTCGGGGCCCCATACCTTCGGCATACTCACCGCCAATGACGAGAGCACCAGTTTCCTCATGCCGGGCAACCTGCGCTCCAGTGTTGCAAATCTCGCTGGCGTGGAGAGTGATGTGGCTATTGCCCGCTATCGCTACGACATCTTCAGCAATTCAACCATTGGCGCGCTGGTAACCGATCGCAGTGGTGATGGATATTCAAACACGGTAGCCAGCGTAGATGCCGTGTTGCGCCCCACGGACCAGGACACCATCACAATCCAGACCATGCATTCGTCCAGCGAATACCCGCTGCAGATTCAGAATGACTTCGCTCAGGCAGCAGAGCTTTCAGACAGCTATCACTTCCTCGAATATCGCCACAACGATGCCAACTGGGATATCTGGTCTGCCTACACCAATGCGGGGACGGATTTCCGTGCGGACCTGGGCTTTATCAATCGCGTGGATTATGAATTCTTCGTGTCCCGGGTAGGCTACACCTGGCGCTGGGACGATGGCTTCCTCAGCCGTTTCCGGGTGGCGCTGGATTACGACCGCACCGAAGACCAGGCTGGCTTCAAGCTGGAAGAAGAAGTGGAGATGTTCATCAATGCCAACGGGCCTTTCCAATCCAGCTTCTTCGGTCTGTTCGGTGGCAGCGAGACTTACTGGAACGGGCAGTACTTCGACGAGCAATTCAACAACATCGATCTCAGCATCCAGCCCAATGCCAATCTGAGACTGGGCATGCTGGTGCGCTGGGAAGACGTGGTGGACTTCGCCAATACCCGCCTCGGCAAGTCCCTGCGCCTGGGACCCAACATCAATTACCGCTGGGGCCGTCATCTGGAAATTGACCTGGAATACACACAGCAGGAGTTTGACGTGGAGGGTGGCCACCTGTTCACCGCCAGGCTGGTGGATGCCTCCGTTATCTATCAGTTCAATAATCGCAGCTTCCTGCGCTTCACCGCCCAGTACACAGATAACGAGCGCAATCCCGAGCTGTATATAAGGCCCGTGGATCGCCAGAGCACGGACCTGACTACCCAGCTCCTGTACAGCTATCGCCTCAATGCCGCTACCCGCTTCTTCATCGGTTACTCCGACGAATCCTTCAGGGATGACCAGTTCAACTCCCTCGAACAGACCGACCGGGCCTTCTTCGCCAAATTCAGCTACGCCTGGCAGCCCTGATTCCCTTACTTTTCCCCGAATTAATTGCAAACCTTTTGCATCTGGCTGTATCGAATGCGTTCAGCTTCCAAAATCCGCAAACTGCCACCTGCGTGTTTTTTGTAACTAACTGTCTTTGTTTTCTGCCCAAAGGTAGAATGCCGATCTCAACTTTTTCCGGCTTAACGACCTTTTCGAGCATCAATACCTTGGGCAACAGAACTCCTCTCTACGAACAGCATCTGGCCGCTGGCGGCAAGATGGTGGATTTTGCTGGCTGGGACATGCCGATCAACTACGGCTCCCAGATCGAAGAACATAATCAGGTACGCACCGCAGCAGGCGTGTTTGATGTATCCCACATGACCATCTCCGACGTCAGTGGGCCGGGCGCGAAACCCTTCCTCCAATACCTGCTGGCCAACGATGTGGACCGACTCGATGTGGAAGGCCGTGCCCTGTATAGCGGCATGCTGAACGAAGACGGCGGTGTGATCGATGACCTGATCGTATACCGCATGAGCTTCGGCTACCGGGTTGTCAGTAACTGCGCCACCCGGGAGAAAGACCTGGCCTGGATGCAGCAGCAGGTCGCGGAATTCGAGGCAGAGCTGGTGGAGCGGCCTGAGCTGGCGATTCTCGCGGTGCATGGCCCGGAGTCCATTCCGGCTGTGTGTGACCTCCTGGACGATGAACAGCGTGAAGCTGTAGAAGCACTGGGTAATTTCCGCGGTGTGGAACTGGGCGACTGGTTCGTGGCGCGCACGGGCTACACCGGGGAGAAAGGCCTGGAAATCATCCTGCCCAATAGGCAGGCGGCCGCCTTCTGGGACAGGCTCCTGGCAGAGGGGGTCAAACCCATTGGCCTCGGAGCCCGGGACACCCTGCGCCTGGAAGCCGGGATGAACCTGTACGGCCATGATATGGATGAGACTGTGTCGCCCATCGCCGCCAACATGAACTTCAGCATCGCCTGGGAACCGCCCGACCGTGATTTCATTGGCCGGGCGGCTATCACTGCCGACCTGGAAAAGCAGGCCAGGGGCGAACTTCCGGAACTTACCGGGCTGGCGCTGGAAGGCCGCGGCGTGCTCCGCGAAGGCCAGAAAGTGGTCACCGACAAGGGTGAGGGAATCATCACCAGCGGCAGCTTTTCCCCCACATTGAAGCATTCAATCGCTTTAGCTAGAATCCCTGTCAACAGCGGATCCTGCCAGGTTGAGCTGCGCGGAAACCTGACTGAAGTCAGGAAGGTTAAACCCAATTTCGTGCGCTTCGGCAAGAAGGTATTCGAGTAATCCGCGGTGAACATCACCGCAGGCGAGGCCGGTTTCTGGTGGCTCTCGCCAGCTATCATGCCATTGAGCCATAGCGAGCGGCTATGGTCAGAGAAAGAGAGGCCAATCCTTGAGCAATTTTCCCGATGATTTAAAGTACGCTGCCTCCCACGAGTGGGTGCGCGTGGATGAGGACGGCGTGGCGACGGTTGGCATCAGCGACCATGCCCAGGATGCCCTGGGTGACATCGTATTCGTCGAACTCCCTGAGCCCGGCACGAATGTAAATGCCAGGGATGAGGTCTCGGTAGTCGAGTCGGTAAAAGCCGCGTCTGATATCTACAGTCCGGTGTCCGGGGAAATTATCGCCGTGAACGAGGATCTGCTGGAAGCACCGGAGACGGTGAACAGCAGTCCCTACGACAACGGCTGGTTCTACAAGATCAAGGTCAGTGATGAAGCGGAACTGGATGAGCTGATGGATGCCGAAGCCTATTCCGATCATTGCGAAAACGATTAGGGAACCACTCCCACCTGCAAGCGTGGCGTGAGCCTGTTTAATCAGCTGGATCGAGTTCGCCTGATCCAGTGACAGCTAATTCCGATTTAGGGATGGATCGGAATGCGCTGTGCACTTCCTGTGATTGCCCGTGCAAGAAACAGAGTGCAATCAGTGGCGAAAACTTTTAGAGACCCTTAATGGAAACCAAGAAGCCCTTGTCCGTGACTAACGAATCAAACCCATCCCTCAAGTCCCTGCAGTACCAGGAAGAATTTATCGATCGCCACATCGGCCCGGATCAGCAACAGATTCAGGAAATGCTTGACGTGCTTGGCCTTGAATCGCTGGAAAGACTGATCGAGAAAACCGTTCCCGCTACGATCGCCCTTGAGCAAGCCCTCACCCTGGGCGAGCCCATGACAGAGAACGATGCGCTGGAGAAACTAAAGGCCATTGCTTCACAGAACAAACTCAATCGTTCGTTCATCGGTCTCGGCTACTACGATACCCATACACCGAATGTCATCCTGCGCAACGTGCTGGAAAACCCCGGCTGGTATACCGCCTACACCCCTTATCAACCGGAGATTTCCCAGGGCCGACTGGAGTGCCTGCTCAATTTTCAGCACATGATCCTGGATCTCACCGGCATGGAGCTGGCGAATGCTTCCCTGCTGGATGAAGCTACCGCAGCGGCAGAAGCCATGGCGTTGGCCAAGCGGGTCAGCAAGAACCGTGCTGCCAACAAGTTCTTCGTAGACGCCAATTGCTTCCCCCAGACCATCGATGTGGTGAAGACCCGGGCAGAGAGTTTTGGTTTCGAGCTGGTCATTGGTAACTTCGAACAGGTCGCTACCGATGAACTATTCGGTGCCCTGTTCCAGTATCCATCGATGCTGGGTGATACCGTCGATCTGACACAGGCGATTGAAAAACTGCACGGGGACAATGCCATTGCCATCGTGGCAGCCGACCTGATGAGCCTTGCCCTCCTCAAGCCACCGGGTGAAATGGGTGCCGACGTGGTGCTCGGCAGCAGCCAGCGTTTCGGTGTGCCCATGGGCTATGGCGGTCCACACGCGGCCTACTTTGCCACGAAGGATGACTACAAACGCGCGGTGCCGGGACGCATCATTGGTGTCTCCGTGGATAAACGCAACAAGCAGGCCTACCGCATGGCGCTGCAGACCCGCGAGCAGCATATACGCCGCGAGAAAGCCAACAGCAATATCTGTACGGCCCAGGTCTTGCTGGCCAATATCTCGGCACTCTATGCCATGTACCATGGCCCGAAGGGTATCCGTCGAATTGCGCAGCGCATTCATCGCCTGACCCAGGTGCTCGCCACCGGACTGGAGAGTCAGGGCATCAAGCTCAGCAACCAGACTTACTTCGACACCTTAACCCTGGAAGTTGCTGAAGACACCGCCATGGAAATTGCCAAGCGCGCTGCTGCTGCCGGCATTAACCTGCGCATGGATCGTATCGTTACTCACCAGACCATTGGCATCAGTCTGGACGAGTGCTGCACAGAACAGGACGTAGAAGATTTGTGGCAGGTCATCCTTGGCGAGAAAGCCGGGTCACTGTCAGCTTCGGCAATCGATAAGGAGATACAGTCCGGTAAAATAGCGCCAGTTATCCCTGATAAGCTGCAGCGCAGCTCAGACTATCTGCAACATCCGGTATTCAATCGCTTCCACAGCGAGACCGAGATGATGCGCTATGTGAAACGCCTGGAGAACAAGGATATCTCCCTTACCCATGCCATGATTCCCCTAGGATCCTGCACCATGAAGTTGAATGCGGCCGCCGAGATGATGCCCATCTCCTGGCCAGAATTCAGCAAGCCTCACCCGTTCACACCCATCGACCAGATGCAGGGTTACCAGCAGATGATCGGTGAACTGGAAAAAATGCTGGAAGACATTCTTGGCTTCGACGCCGTCAGCATGCAGCCCAATTCCGGCGCACAGGGCGAATACGCCGGGCTGCTGGCCATTCGCAAATACCTGGACAGCCAGGGTGAAGCCGCGCGGAATGTGTGCCTGATCCCCACCTCCGCCCACGGCACCAATCCCGCCAGCGCCCAGATGATCGGCATGAAGGTGGTACTGGTGGCCTGTGATGACGATGGCAATATCGATCTGGCCGACCTGAAAGCCAAGGCCGAGGCACACAGCGAGACGCTCGCTGCATTGATGATTACCTACCCCTCAACCCATGGTGTGTATGAAGAGTCGGTAAAGGAAATCTGCAAGACCGTGCACCTACACGGTGGCCAGGTGTACATGGATGGCGCCAACCTGAATGCCCAGGTCGGTGTGGCCAAGCCGGCAGAAATCGGTGCCGATGTGTCCCACGTGAACCTGCACAAGACTTTCTGCATTCCCCACGGCGGCGGCGGTCCAGGCATGGGTCCCATCGGTGTGAAGGCTCACCTCGCGCCCTATCTGGCCAACCACTCGGTAATCGAGCTGACCGGCCCTCACCCGGGTAATACGGCGGTTTCAGCGGCCCCCTGGGGCAGCTGCGGAATTCTCCCCATCTCCTGGATGTATATCACCATGATGGGACTGTCGGGTCTGTTGAAGGCGACCCAGGTGGCCATACTCAACGCCAACTACATCGCGGCGAAACTGGCAGCGCACTACCCGGTACTCTACACCGGACGTGCCGGCATGGTGGCGCACGAATGCATCATCGATATGCGACCACTGAAGCAGGCTTCGGGCATCACCGAGGAAGACGTGGCCAAGCGTCTCATGGACTTTGGCTTTCATGCCCCCACCATGTCCTTCCCGGTAGCGGGTACACTGATGATAGAGCCGACCGAGAGTGAATCCCGGTTCGAGCTGGACAGGTTTATCGACGCCATGATCCAGATCCGCAAGGAGATCGATTCGGTAGAGGCGGGAGAGATGGACGCCGAGAACAACCCACTGCGCAACGCACCCCATACACTGGAAGATATGCTCGACGAGAATTGGGATCGCCCTTACACGAAAGAGCAGGCGGCGTTTCCGCTGCCAGGTAACCGGGAGTCCAAGTATTGGCCATCGGTGAATCGTATCGACAATGTGTACGGGGACAGGAACCTGTTCTGCGCCTGTCCGGCTATTGCTGATTACGCCGACAGTGAATAAGCGGGTGTTGAATCCTCCCTGCCTGATTTTCAGTTCAGCCTGAGATAGTCCTATCCCTTGCCATCGATGTGGGAGTTACGCATCGCGCGTAACTTCTGCATCTGGGTCTCGATGTGTTCCATGCGTTCCTCCAATTCTTTCTTGGAAGAAATGATTTCATCGTCTTCCGCTTCCGAGAATTTCTTGTAGGAAGAGTAGAGCCTGGCCTGTTCCTTTTTGAGCTGCTGCATGCGTTGGTCCTTGTAGTTACTGACCTGCTTGCGCACCGCGAGCCCGGGAATCAGGACGATGGATACCGCCAGTACATAGGGCAGGGATATCCAGAACATGTAGATCATCTGGACGTAGTCCTTGTACATGTAGCTCCAGCGCACGTTGACCAGGTACACCGACACCAGCGCGTCCACGGCACCAATCAGCAGGGCGAAAAACCACAGGGCGTCGCCAATTGTACCCATACCACCTGAACCGTCCGGGTTCTCGGGGTCGAGACCGTGTTGCAGCCTGGGCGCAAATCGCAGATGCATCATCAGCACCGCTCTGGGTCTGCTTGCGCTGCAAGCGATGTTGAACCGCTACCTGTCGAAACATATCCGGGGGCAGTTGGGCAACCATCGGCTACCTCAGGCAGCGCGGCGCAGATGGTGTTCAAACAGTGCGATGAGCTCGGCGACCGTATCCAGGTGTTTCAACTCACTCGCCTCGAGTTCCAGCCCGAATTCTTCTTCCAGTGCATAGATCACCTCCAGTAGATCGAGGGAGTCCAGATTGAGTTGCTCCAGAGTTAGTGAGGAATTCAGGGAATCTGCGGCGTACTGAACTTCGCTATAGTCATTGAGTGTCTTCACCACGGTGCGTTTGACGTCCACTGTCATTATTGAGCTCCTTGTCAGAGTGATATTAGTCCTTGCTAGAGCCGTCATCGGGCTCTATAAAAAAGGCTGGCAATGCGGAAAGGAAACGCCACTGCCAGGGATACTGCAGAAGTATCTGTTCCAGAATGCTCGCCAGTGTTTGCGTGATCCGCGTCGTGGCTTCTTGCAGGGATTCCCGTGCATGAACCCCCGGTTCAATCTGGTCAAAAAGCTGTAGGTGATTGTGCTTGCCATCCCACCAGTTCATCACGGGCAGTAATGGAACCTTGCATACCAGCGCCAGGGTCGCCGGACCTTTCGGGAACCATGCCCGTCGTCCGAGAAAGTTGACCGCCACTCGCTCTCCGAAATCCGCCGGCAGATCCGCGAAGCTGAGCAGGCTGCATTGAGACCGACGCAGGAGCGCGGCAAGCCCCGCTGCTGTCGTGTCCTCTACAATGATTTGCCCCCGATTGCTGAATCGCTCTTCGCCGAAGCAACAGTGCATGTTGTGAAGGAAATCATCGGTGGGTGGTAGTTGGGTGTGGAAGTACTGGCTGCGCCCGGCAGGTTCACTGTCGGCGAGC
The DNA here is from genome assembly GCA_038134565.1 of Pseudomonadales bacterium. Lineage (GTDB taxonomy): Bacteria > Pseudomonadota > Gammaproteobacteria > Pseudomonadales > Pseudohongiellaceae > UBA9145. The sequence goes on from JAYPVK010000007.1 coordinate 33,445, forward strand.
ACATTATTGCCATAGATGAAATCGCCGAAGTGAAAGCCCAGCAGGATGCGACTGCGGCCGTCGGCACGTAGTAAGGCCTCGTATTCCTGCCGTTGCTGGAATCTGAAGGATTCCTTGTGAGCCCGAAGGCGCGCTTGGGACTGGGCCCTGTTGCGAAATCGCTCAATCCTGGCGAGATAGCGCCTGTTAAGTTGTAGCCATTGTCGAACCTGAGGCTCCGGCTCGTGCAGCAGGGAGGAAAGGCAGTAGCACAGTTGGACCTGAGCCTGTCGCGAGAGTTTTTTCCCGGTGCCTGTGGCGACTGCAACATCGAAGAGTCTGCGCAAAGCTGCCGACAGCGTGGCCAGGGTGAAGCCCGGCCGGCTCGGAATTTTATTCAGGCTGAACGCGCTGGTACCGGCAGTTCCGGCACAAGATACAGGGTGCGGCATCGCTGGGTGTCATCCTTAACATGGCAGCAATACATCAGCGGGAACAATCAGGTTCCCGCAAAGGGAGTATACAGTCTAGTTCACAAACCCGGGTTTCGCCATTCGCGCGGAGATCTACTGCTTCACACGCACTGCCGTACCATTCACACTGACCATCATCATGCTACCGCGGTCGCCGATGACCTCGTAGTCGATATCGATACCGATGATCGCATTGGCACCCATGGCCATGGCCTCTTCTTCAATTTCTTTGAAGGCGATGTCCCGTGCCCGGCCCAATTCATCTTCGTAGGCAGCCGCACGACCACCGACGATATCGCGTACCGCGCCGAACAAGTCCTTGAATATATTGGCGCCCAGAATAGCCTCACCGACCACAACGCCGAGGTATTCTTCTATTTCGATGCCTTGCAGGGTGTGCGTGGTGGCTCTGATCATGATCACTGCTCCCTTGGAGATTACTCTGAAGTCTTGCTCAGGTGGAAACCAGGAATTGATTCGCTGCAGCTTCGTTGGCGAAGAAACGAATCTGCGGATGGTCGCCGTGTTCCCGCGCCAGGTCCTGGAACGAGGTACTGTATTGCGAGGCGTCCTCGACGATAATCGCCAGCCTCTGATGGTAGTTCACAAACTTCTGCATCAGCTCGCCGGCAAAACCCGTGCTCAGGTCGAAGAAATCCGGCCCAAGTTCACTCTCACTCAGCATGAGGCATCCACCCTGCGAAAAGCTCTTGCCCAGCAGTTCATCTACCCGCTTGACTGTCATCGGATCAGGTGGCGGCCGAGACGATGGCAATCCACATGGCCAGTATGGCAAGGTTGCCGATACCGAAGGCCACCAGGCGATGCATCACCTTGTTATAGCCCAGATGTATGGTGGTGTGTACCAGGCGCGCACCGACGAATAGCCAGGCACAGTAAACCGGAAAGGGGTCGGTCATATCCAGGGCCACATAGAGAACACCAGCAGAATAGAACAACACGGGTACTTCGAACAGGTTGGCGAAGTGATGCCTGGTTTTGGTAACCATTTCCGGCACTTCTTCACCCTCAAACAGCGAGTAGTAGCTCAATGAGACATCGCCCTTCTGTACTGAAGATATTCTGACCCTGAGCGTGAACAAGAGAATAATGAAGGTCAGGATGACCATGATGAACATTGGGTAAAGCATACGCGCTCTCCTTTCTGACTGCCCCTTGAGGTGTTTTTTAGGGAATTTCTACCCCGGAAACAGGTATATTCTATAAATACATGCCCTCAGGTGATTTGAGCAGTATAATTCCAGCTGCATTCCAACAACAACGCTCACTCGCGTTTTGTTGACCTGCATCTTCAATTTTCATTGTTTGCTGTCGACAGATCCGCCTATCCGGAGTTTCATTTTATTATGTTGTCTGAGTTATATGCGCGTCACATCGAGCGCCTCGTGAATCTCTATACAGAGGGCATGTCAGCCGTTGAGGCCGAAGGCGTTTTGCTGCATAGCGGGTCGGCGGCGCATTACTATGCAGATGACAGGGAGATCAGCTTTCAGGCTTATGGTCATTTCCTTCAATGGGTCGCGGTCGCCCGTCCCGATCAGCTACTGCTGATCTTGCCTGACCAGAAGCCGATCTATTTCCAACTCGTACTACCGGATTTCTGGTATGAGCAGGAAATTGAAACCGACCCGCTTTGGCTGGAAGCCTTCGAAGTCGTCAGGGTCGAGTCATTGCATGAGATTAAAGAACGGCTACCTTCGCAGCACCTGGCATACCTGGGGGACAACTCTTCAACTGCGGGTTACCTGGGAGTAAGTAGAAAGCTTTGCAACCCTCGTAGCTTGCTACATTTCCTCGATTTTCATCGAGCCTGGAAGAGTGCGTATGAGATTGAGCAGCTCAAAGAGGCCAACCGTCTGGCACTGATAGGTCATGAGGCGGCTCGCGAGTGTTTTCTCGCTGGCGGCAGCGAATATGACATTCACCTGGCCTACCTGGGTGCCTGCAAGGTCCTAGAAAATGAAACGCCCTATACAAACATCGTTGCCCTCAACGAGAAATCCGCCATCCTGCATTACCAGTACAAACGGCGTAACAGTGAGGACAACCGGGTCTTGCTGATCGATGCCGGCTATCGGCTGCGGGGCTACGGTTCCGATATCACGCGCACGACCGCCAGTGATTCCGCACATCCCCTGTTCAGATCCCTGCTTGTTGGTATGGAGGCGCTGGAACTGGACCTGGTAGCACAGGTAGAACCGAGAAAATCCTACGTGGATATTCATCTGGCAGCACTGCATGGTGTCGCTGACTTGTTATTGGAATTGGGCATCTGCACCGGCAGTAGCGAAGCCCTTTGGCAAGCTCAGATTCCCCAGCTTTTTATGCCGCACGGGGTTGGCCACCTACTGGGGGTCAATGTGCATGATACTGGCGGCCATATGCAGGATGAGTACGGTGGTACGCTCCCACCTCCCTCTCACTCACCTATGCTGCGTAATACCCGCACCATGGCCGAAGACATGGTGTTCACCATAGAACCCGGCTGCTATTTTATTCCCATGTTGCTAGAGCCGGAGCGAGATCAGGCACGAGGCAAGCTCATCAATTGGCAGGCTGTGGAGCAGCTATACTCCCATGGAGGGATACGGGTTGAAGACAATGTGCGGGTGAGTTCTGACGCTGCCGAAAATCTCACTCGTCAGTTTGATTAGGCAAGAGAACACCTATTCATGAAATTCTACCTGGCCACCCAGCAAGCTGGAAATTCTCTTCACCAGCAACGGCAGAGCCTGCTGGTTTTGTTCCACCACAGCTCGCCCCGCCCTCCCCATAGCTAGCCGGGTTTCCTCGCAATCCAGCAGATCGCCAATAGCCTGGCTAAAGGCGTCGCTGTCCGGCACTGTCTTCAACGCGCCCGCAGCCTCCAACTGCTTGCAGATAGTTGCGAAATTAAACTGGGAAGGTCCGACCACCTCGGGAATAGCCAGCGCCGCCGGTTCCAGCACATTCTGGCAGCCCGTGTCCACGAGGCTTCCACCTACGAAGGCAATATCAGCAAGCGAATAGTAGGCCAACATTTCACCCATACTGTCACCGAGTAGCACCTGAGTATCCCTGCTCAGAGCATCTGTCCTGCTGCGTCGCTGGACTTTTAGCCCCTTGTCGAGACACAGTTGTTCTACCTTGTCGAAGCGCTCTGGGTGACGCGGAACCAGTAATAGCAATGGTGCTGACGGGCGTTGCAGCAAGGGTTTTATGCCAGACAGCACCTTTTCCTCCTCGCCTTCCCGGGTGCTCGCCGCCATGATAACTGGGCGACCAGCTTCTTTTATTGACAGGAAAAGCCCTGGTAGGGGCTGTTCATTGTATGAGCCCTCTGTATGAAATTTCAGGCTGCCGGTGACACTCATTTTGCCGAGCGGCGCGCCCAGTGCCTGGAAGCGTTCTGCATCTGCATCGGCCTGCACGGCGATATGATCTATCTGCTGCAGCATACGCCGGGTAAGACCAGCGATCTTTGCATAACCGGCGGCCGACTTCTCTGACAATCTGCCATTGGCGAGCAAGACCCTGACCCCGGATTGCTGGCAATAGTGGAGCATATTAGGCCACAGTTCTGTCTCCATGATTATCAGCAGCCTTGGGCGCACCCGGGACAGGAAACGGCGCACGACAAAGCCCAGGTCATAGGGTGAGTAGCTGTGGATCACCGAGTCCTGAAACAGGGATCGCGCACGGTCTGCGCCGGTGGGTGTGGTGGTAGTAAAGACGATCACCGGCCTGGGTGTCAGCTCCAGCAAGGCTTTTACCAGCGGCGCAGCCGCCACCGTTTCACCGACGGACACAGCATGAATCCATATTGTGGGCGAATCCTTGGCCGCAAGCTTGGGTAAACCGTCCAGACTAATTTTGCCAAAGCGCTGGCCGATATTTTCCCGGTAAGCGCGAATAGACAGCGACTTCAACAAAAGCCGCAGTAGCATGAACGGCACTGCCAGTATCAGCGCGAAACTATAGAAATGACGGAGCATGCGAACCTGGCATCAAGTGATTACGGAGTGTGCTGCCGTCAGAGTGTATGACGGATGGGAAACAAAACGGCATGTCGTTATACTCTTCATCCTGTAGTCGTTCAGTCGCATTCCCAAGTTCAGCATTTCAGCCCCAGGAAGTTCGCCGTTCCAGCGCCCGCAAAGGTAACCAATGACCCAACGCTATTCAACTGACATCGCGCTATTCGGCGGTGGTATTGCGGGCCTCTGGTTGTTGAAGCGCCTGCGACAGGCAGGGTATCACGCCATCCTGTTTGAATCGAAAAGCCTGGGCGGCGGTCAGACCCTCGCCTCACAGGGCATCATACATGGCGGATTAAAGTATGCGCTGGGTGGGAGTCTGACGGGTGCGGCAAACACGATTGCCGGGATGCCGGCACGCTGGCGACAGTGCCTTGCTGGAGCAGATGCTGTCGATATCTCCGACGTGGATGTTCTGCAGCAGAATTATTACATGTGGTCCGAATCCAGCTTTCGTTCCCGATTAAAGACATTTCTCGGCAGCAAGAGCCTGGTGGGCAAGGTAGAACCGGTAGCGAAGGCGCAGTTTCCGGCCTGCTTTGCCGACGCCACGACAGAGGGCTGTCTCTACAAGTTGCCCGATTTTGTCATCGACACAGACAGCCTCGTCCGCAGCCTGGCTAAAGATGCCAAGGAACAGCTGTTCCTGCTGGACCCGGCGCAAACCCGCATTCAACCACAATCCGCTAGCGACCACCAAAGCCTGCATGTGCAGGTCGATGGCGACGAAATCGAAATCCAGGCCCAGCGCATGGTTTTCTGTGCGGGAGAAGGTAATGCGGGACTTATAGAGAAGGCCGAACTGAAAAGCGTAAGCGCCCAAGTGAGGCCACTCAACATGGTCTACCTTCGAAAGCAGGGCCTGCCCCAACTCTATGTGCACTGCATAGGCGATGACTTCGGCCTGACGCCGCGGCTCACGGTGACGACGCACCGTGACCGGGATGGCAATACCGTGTGGTATCTGGGTGGAGAACTGGCTGAATCAGGGGTTGGCAAGTCCGACGCCGAACAACTTGCGGCCGCAGAGGCCCTGGTAGGCAAATACTTCCCCTGGGTCGATTTGCAAGGGGCCGAGTGGCGTTGCTTTGCAATCAACCGCGCCGAAGCCGACATCAATAACAATTACCGACCGGATGGCCCCTTCCTTGCCGTGGAGCACAACATCATCACCGCCTGGCCCACCAAGCTCACCCTCAGCCCGGCACTGGGTGACAGCCTCATGGACGTGCTAGCCGACGTACAGGCCGGATCTGCAAGCGACTGCAGTGGACTGCGGCAGTATCTGCCCGAGCCACCCCTGGGTAAGGCGAGATGGGATTGAGTGAACGGAACAACCCCTCGCCAGGAGTGAAGCAATGAACGAACTTCCGCATAGAGCGCTCGGGGATACCGGGATCATAGTCAGTTGCCTGGGCCTGGGTACAGTCAAGTTCGGTCGCAATCAGGAAGTAAAATATCCCCAGGGTTTCCGGATTCCCGGCGACCGGGAGGTAGAAAGCCTGCTGCGCCAGGCCAGGGAACTGGGCATCAATTTTCTCGACACGGCGCCGGCCTATGGCAGCAGTGAACAGCGGCTGGGTCGCTTGCTACGCGATCGCGACCAATGGATTATTGGCAGCAAGGTAGGTGAGGAGTTCCTGTCAGGGAAATCCCAGTACCGCTTCGACCGGGAGTCCGTACAACGCAGCCTGGAGAGGAGCCTGCGGGCCCTGCACACCGATTACCTGGACCTGGTCCTGATCCATTCAAATGGCAATGATATGCATATCCTGGAATCCACGGATTGCGTGGAGACCCTGGTACTGGCCAGGGAGAAAGGCCTGGTGCGTGCCATCGGACTCTCGGGCAAGACGGTCGAGGGCGGAATTCGTGCCCTGGAGATGATGGACGTGGCCATGGTGACCTACAACAGGACTTCTACTGCGGAAGAAGCCGTCATCGACCATGCCCTGGCTCACAACAAGGGCATAGTGATCAAGAAAGCCTTCGACAGTGGTCACATCGCGAGAGGCGAGGAGGAGAGTCGTCTGGCCCTTGAGTTCGCCCTGACCCGGGCGGGAGTGAGCAGTGTCATCGTGGGCACGATCAATCCACATCACCTGCAGAGTAATGTGGAAAATGCAGTGGCTGCGCTAGCCGGTGAGACTCGCTCAGCCTGATATTCTCAGCGCCCGATCGCCTGATACAGCGGCGATCCTAGCCCCCTACTTCCTTCATCTTCTCGACAATCTCCGAAGTCGAGCAATTATCGAGAAATTCCAGGGCTCTTACCTGACCGCCATAGGAGCGAACGAATTCAGCACCCACCACCTGATCGAGCGTGTAGTCACCGCCTTTCACCAGTATCTCCGGTCGCAGTTCCTTCAACAGTGATTCCGGTGTGTCTTCAGCGAAGCTTACTACCCAATCCACTGCTTCCAGGCCCGCCAACACGGCCATTCGCCTTTCCACTGGATTAATTGGGCGACCCGGCCCTTTCAATTTCCTGACTGAGGCATCGTCGTTGATAGCAACTACCAGGCGATCACCCAGCTTCTTGGCCTGGGTAAGATAGCCAACATGCCCCGCGTGAATGATGTCGAAGCAACCATTGGTGAATACAATCTTCTCACCATGATCCCTCGCATCCTGCACCGCAATAGAGAGCTGTTCGGCGGTCATTACGCCGCGACTGGAATCCTGCTCGCCCATAATTGCGCGGCGCAATTCCGGACCGCTTATGGCAGCTGTACCCAGTTTGCCCACCACCAGCCCCGCGGCCAGGTTAGCCAGGGCCGTCGCATCGGTCATGGTTTCCCCTGCGGCCATCGCTGCAGCCAAAACGGAGATGACGGTATCACCGGCACCGGTGACATCGAATACCTCCTGGGCACGCGCCGGCAGATGCAGTTCCGGCGAATCCGGACGTATGAGGGTCATACCATGCTCACCCCGGGTGATCAGCATGGCTTCCAACTGTAGATCACTCACCAGCTGCAAGCCTTTCCTGACCAGCTCATCCTCGTTTTGACAGTGGCCCACTACCGCTTCAAATTCAGACAGGTTGGGGGTAATGAGAGTAGCACCACGATACCGGGAGAAATCTATGCCTTTCGGATCGACTATCACCGGTACATTGTGTTTCTTTCCAAGTGCTATTAGTGGGACGACGTCCTGCAAGACTCCCTTTGCGTAATCGGAAAGCACCAGGGCCCTGGTATCGTTGATCAATTCCGCGGCCCGGCCCAACAGGTCGGCGACATCAACTGGTTCAAAGGCTTGCTCGAAGTCCAGCCTGATAAGTTGCTGGTGTTGGGAAATCACCCGCAGTTTGGTGATCGTGGGTTTGTCTGCGCAATGCAGGAAGTCACAGAAGACACCGGCCGCGTTGAGCCGCGATTGCAACTCCTGCCCGGCCTCGTCGTTGCCGACAACCCCGAGCAACCGGGTAGCACTGCCCAGAGCCGCTATATTCAAGGCGACGTTACCCGCGCCACCGGGACGTTCCTCGCGGTTATTAACCTTGACTACTGGAACCGGAGCCTCAGGGGATACGCGTGTGGCGCTACCATGCCAGTAGCGGTCCAACATGACGTCTCCGATAACCAGCAATCTGGCATCCTGGAATGGTGGCATTTCCAGTTTCATGTTTATTCTCCGGTAGTGGGGGATGCGGGTTGCGCGAAATAATAACATAGCCGCGGGCTGGACATGATGCCAGGTATTGGGGTCCTGCTGCCGGGCGCTTGCCGGCCACTCGACTGATCGGATAGAGGTTGGATAGAGGTAATTGGGTCACTGAGCCCCTTTTGCAGCTCCGGTACTACCCTCTGCTACAATACGGGCCTCGCGCCTCAGCAACCGGTCCACCAGTGACAGATAGAACACGCAAGAATACGCCCATACCGCTGGGCCAGTTCAAATCCCCCCGCTACTGGCCAACCTGGCTTGGCATCCTCTGCATGCGCCTCATGGCCAGGCTGCCATTTCCACTGCAGATACGACTAGGCGCCTTCATCGGTTTCCTCTCCTACCACCTCGCACGGGGGCGGCGCCGAGTCTGTGAGACGAATCTTCGGCTATGCTTCCCCGAACTCTCCGCCGCAGAGCGCGCCAGCATGGTCCGCAGGGTGTTCCGCTCCAATGGCATAGGTTTCGTCGAGATCTGTATCGCCTGGTGCCGGGATAACGAGGATTTCAGGGACCGGGTGCAGTTTCATGGCCTCGAAAACCTCGAGGCGGCGGCCGCCAAGGGTCGCGGCGTACTGCTGTTCGGCGCGCACCTGACGACCTTCGAAATCTCCGGCTTTCTGTTCAGCCTGGTAGGTGAGCTCAACTGCACCTATCGCGCCAATGACAAGAACCCGCTGTTCGATACATTCATGTATAACGGTCGCAGTCGACTCTATGAGGGCGTGTACGAACGCAAGGATATACGGGGTGCCATGCGCTGCCTGAAACAAGGGAAGACGCTCTGGTATGCGCCGGACCAGGACTACGGCGCACAGCACTCGGTTTTCGTGCCCTTCTTTGGTAATCTGGCCGCGACGATCACGGCCGGTACCCGCTTCGCGCAATTCAACGATTCACCGGTGGTATTCTTCAGCCACTATCGGCGAGAGGATGACTCCGGATATGATATTTACTTCAGCCCGGCTCTGGAAAACTACCCAAGCGGCGATGATGAAGAAGATGGGATCATTATCAATAAACTCGTTGAAGACGCGATAAGGAAGCAACCCGATCAATACCTGTGGTTGCACAAGCGCTTCAAGACGCCACCGCCAGGTAGCATAAAGAACCCGTATTGATCACAGACTGAATTGACTATGCCCACCACGCGCTGGCAAGAAATCGATATTCGCTGGTATACCGTTGCTGTCAGCCTGTTGCTTTCTGTCTATACGATTCTGTTACCAGGCATTCCTAACGACGATGCCTATACCTATATACGTACAGCCGATATCTTCGTACAGGAGGGAACGATCGCAGCCATCGCGCACTATACCTGGGCTGGCTATTCCATACTCATCGGCATGGTCAGCATGCTGGGACTGCCGCTGTTTACCTCGGCCTATATCATCAACGCGTTATTCTATGCACTGCTGGCTTTTTCCTTCGTCAGTATTGTCCGCAAATTCGACAATTCCAGTCGAACGCTCTTCCTCGCCGCGCTCACCATACTGATTTTCCCCGAACTCAACGAGAACAGGAACCTGATCATTCGTGATACAGGATTCTGGTCATTGTCCATCCTAGGGCTCTGGCAGTTCATCGAGTACAATGGCTCCCGACAACTCAAACATGGCCTTGGCTTCTGCCTGGCGCTCGGTCTCGCGGCCCTGTTCCGGCCAGAAGCGATTGTCTACCTGACTCTCACACCATTCTGTCTGCTGCTCAATTCTCACCATGATGCCGCGCGCAATCGCAAAGATCTGGCGCGTATTCTCGCGGTGCTGTTTGCATTGGGAGTCCTGGGCACGCTTTTACTGTTCCTGCTTGGTATAAACCTGCCCGCACTGCTGCTCGAGTTTGCCTCTACCTATCTGCCCTTCCTGGTCAATGCCATTAGCACGCCAGAGGGTCAGGTGGCCGCAATGGCCAATGCAATCTTCGGCGAATACGCCTCCACCTTCTCGCGCCAGTATGTGACAGCCGTGGTCGCCTTCGGCCTGCTGGTCATTCTGTTCATGAGCGTGTTCTATGCTATCAGTGGTCCGTTTTTCTGGCTGCTGGCCTATGGTGTCTTCAAGCGCTACATCCATTGGGACAAGTCGGCCATGGCACCCTTGCTTGCCTATGCGTTGATCAATTTCGTCGTGCTGTTTGTTTTTCTCTACATCACGAGGTTTCTGGTCAGTCGATATGCCCTGGTGCTGGCAATCATGTTTGCCACGCAGCTTCCATTCGTGGTCGGCAGAATCCTCGATCGCCTGCAAGTATCGCAGTGGCGGCAGTTGGGCATGAATGTACTGGTATTCTTTTTCTTCTACTGCGCGGTGGATTCCTATATCAGTTTTGGCAAGCCCAAGACCTGGTTAATCGATGCGGCAAACTACGTAAAGCGCGAAGCCAATCCATCGACGGACATCATTACCAACAACCACACCATCGCCTATTTCTCAGGCAAGGTTGAAGGCTACGATCAGGTACTGCGTAATCTGACGGAGTATGAGATTCAGACGGCCAATCCCGGTGACCTTTTCGCCATCGAGATGTACTACGAGATGACAGTCTTCGTAGAAAACGAAAGCGTGACTCCCTACCTGGAACGGGTTGCTGCTTTCCCCAACGAATCGGACGCGAGGGTGGCGATCTACCGTCGGGTGCAGCCCAGGCAGGATTTGAATCAGTAGTCCCCGTGGCACAGGGCGGCGCGCGTTGCCAGAATGGCTGACTACCAGTTGTCCGGACGTTCCCGTTTCGTGATCAGAACGTTTTCCATGATCATGTAATTCAGATCCGTCCCCATAAACATATTGACCGCATCCTCCGGACTGCAGACCAGCGCTTCTCCGGGCCTGCACAGTGAGGCGTTGATCAATAGTCCGTGTCCGGTTTTCTCCTGGAAACGGGTGAGTAGCTTGTGAAAGTCAGGACTGCTTTCTTCCCTCACCACCTGGGCGCGGGTACTGCCATCCTTGTAGACGATGACCGGATACTTTTCCTGCCACTTCTTGCTGACCGGAGTGCTGAACAACATGTATTCATCCTGGCCATTTGGCGGCAACATCTCCTTTGCCACTGAATCCAGGATGCTGGGCGAGAAGGGTCGCCAGTGTTCACGGAATTTAACCTGGTGATTGATGGCATCGATAATACCCAACTGGCCAGGATTGGCGAGGATGCTGCGATTTCCCAGCGCCCGGGCACCGAACTCCATGCGCCCGCGAAACCAGGCAAGCAACTGGCCGTTAGCCAGGAGTTCGGCTGCTTTCTCGTGGGGGTCTTCAAGCAATTCCCATTGCGGCTTGTCCCGATGGTTGGAACAGGCATTGATACAGGCGTTGCTGCTGTACTTCGGCCCCAGGTACATATTTCCCGGTGCTGTGATACGAATTCCCTGCTGGCGTACCGCATAGGCGGCTGCGCCGATGGCTGTACCCGAATCACCACAGGCCGGGTGTACTATGAGTTCCTTCACCAGCGGGTGCGAATTGAGCCTCTGATTAAGCCGAATATTCAGCGCACCGGTTCCAGCCACAACAAGTCGACCGGTATCTTTCAATAGATCGCCCAGATAGTGTTCGACTATCTCCACGGCCAGGTCTTCATAGAGTTTTTGTATGGCGGCAGCATAGTGGACATATGGATCCTCCAGCAAATTACCCGCCCGCCTCGGTCCGAGTTTCTCAACCAGCTTGCCGCTGAAGTAATGCCCCCGCGACTTGGCTTTGTAACGCCGCAGACCAATTGTGGTAATAAGGCGTGTATCTACCTTGAATTTCCTGCCATCGAATCTGGCAAGATAGGACAGGTCATATTTGTCCGGATCACCGTAGGCAGCGATTCCCATGACCTTATATTCGCCGTCCAGGATTTCGAAACCCAGGTAATCGGTGAGGGCTGCATACATGCCACTGAGCGAATCGGGATTATAGAAGCGCTTGATCTTCTTGATCTCTCCGTTCACTCCACGGCCGAAGTAGACATTGGCGTATTCACCTTTGGAGTCGTTGCAGAAAATGGCAACAGACTCGTCTTTCTCGAACAGGCTTTCGTTTAACAAGTAGCCGCTGCTGGCGTGTGCCAGTTGATGCTCTACCGGGACCAGCGTTATCCGATTGAAATCGATATGGAGCTTGTCCAACAGCAGACGCAGATCCTTGAGGTAGCGCCGGTAGCGGCGATTGCCATTGAAAAGACTGTCGAGGGCGCGATCCGGTGCATACCAGTGCCGACGGGCATAGTGCCAGCGTGCCCGGCTGAACAGTGAAACCGGCGCAAAGGGAATTGCAATATGACTGACGTCATCTCCCTTCAGCCCGGCAATTTGCAGGCAACGACGCGCCGATAAATAGGGTAGTTCGTTCTTGGCATGCCTGCGACGAATCAGGCGTTCTTCTTCAATGGCAGCAACGAGCTTGCCGTCGACGATTATTGCCGCCGCCGGATCATGACCGATTGCCCCTGCCAGGCCCAGAGTTACATTCATGGCTCTGCCTTCTCATCCTTTTGCTTCGATCCACTGAAACCCAATGCATCCTGTATCACGCGAAACTTGTTTGCCAAGCTGGAGTTTCGCCAGTTCTCCATGAAATCGGTCCAGTCATTCTGCAATGCCCTGGCCGCGCTACTGCTATTGGCATGGTATCTTGCGGCATTCAGATCGATCGCTATCAACTTGTCATTCTTGAGCAGGAATTTTGTTGCTTTCAGATCACCATGACTAAGCTGATACTGTTGCATGATGCTGAAAAGATTCTGGAATCCACGCACCAGCGAGTCGGGGTTCTGGCGAAGCAGCGGATTGGTCTCCAATTGCTTTAACAGATGTTCCGCGTCGATCTTCTCGGTGAGGAGATAGGAATCACCGCGCAGGCTCCAAAGCAGTCGCTTCTCCATGAACAGGATCGGTTCCGGTGTAGCTATTCCCAGCGCCCGAAACACCCGAGCCATGCGCCAACAGTTATTGGCGCGACTGGGACTGAAGCTACGCGCCAGGCCATGGCCGAAACCTTTCTTGCTGAAGCGTTTCAGTACAAAACGCTTACCCAAGAGTTCAAGCTCCACCACAGTGGAGGATTCGCCACTCTTCAGCATCTTTCCCTGCGCCAGTAAGGCATCCGGATTTGCCTGAAACCGCTCCAGTATCTTGCGCGGAAAGTCCGCCTGGTAGACCAGCAGGTAGTTGCTCTGTTCAATCTGGAAAACCTTTTCCTGCTTGCGAAACGACCCTTTCGCCAGCAATTCGACGCGGCGGCGGCGCTTGTCCCTCACCTCCTGCCTGAGTTGTTCCGGGTCCAGCAGGTCTTGGGCGAACGAGGTTCCCTGGTAGTACTCACACAGCTGGGGCAATTTTTCATCGCAAACCACCGGGAGTTGCGCGAGAAACTCGGCGATCAGTCTTGTGCGCTGTGCGATCGGCAAGGGTTCGTTCTGTGTTTGCAGCCTGCTGCTGAATACATAGATGCGTTCGCGCGCCTTCAACAGCTGCCCCATGTCGAATCCATCCTGCCAGATCCCAGCCTGGTGACACCTGGCCAGGGCCTGCATCGCGGCCTTCAATACCGACACCTGCTCGGCGTCAGTCTGGGCGCGCCGGAACAACTGTTCAGGTTGAGTGACTCCTTCATCTGATCTATGAACAGCACAGTACCCCGCCCATCCGTCGTATTGCTGTGATGCAGGATGTCCGGGGTGGGAATCTGCCTTTGTCGGAGCAGGTCTGCGGCGCGAAGCTCATTGAACAAAAAACGCTTGTTGCGCGCTCCCTGCAGAAACAGCTTGAGGATGACCTCCGATTCTTTCCAGGTGGCGATGGCGGTAATTCTTTCACCGGGGATATTACGCTGTATCTTTTTGACCCGTACCGACTCCGCACCGCGATCGGTACTCACCTGCAGACAAAAGGGCGTGGGCACATCCTTACCCATGGCGATTAGCTGCTGACAATTGAGCTCCATCATGCGGGATGCTCTCCGGCTCTCTGCGCCCGTTTGACGGCATCGCGCTCAGCCATCCGCGTCACGCGGCTGACAACGCGCTGCCGGCAAAGCCCGTCTTCGCGCAGACAAGCACGCGGGTTGCTGGCACTGTAAGTCTTCATAAAACCGAAATAGTCTCGATGAACGATGCCATTGTCATGCAGTGTCCTGCCTGTCTTTGCCAGCTGGTCGATCGGCTGCATTTTAACGCTGAACTGCGCTGGCCGTTCCTTCCAGTTGGTACTAACGTCCTGGAGACTGATCGGGCCCTTCGAAACCTTCGATTCCGTATCCGCCCCGAGAACTGGCATGCGTAATTGTATTGGATTCTTGAGAATCTCTCCCCAGCCTAATCCTGAATGCAACCTGGCGAAACAGGATTCGCCACCGATCATCACTGGTATCGTCTTTCGTCCCGAGGCTCTGCTAAACACTGTTGCTGATGCGAACTGCAGGATTTGAAGGGGATTCTCTCCCTGCCTATGGCGCACAAATTCTTTGCTTAAATAGTACACCGGCTTATTCATGCGCCCATTGTTCAAACAGTTTGCACGCCTCCCTGGGCAGGGAATAGAGCACCGGATTCTTTCCGTAGGCCAGGCCATTTTCGGACCAGCTCGATTCGGGCAACTGTTGCAACATCCAGAGCAGCTTCTCATTCAGCTCCTCCTGCCTGAATGGCTCTGCACACACCTGGCCGGAATTGGCGTCCCTGATGTGGCTGGCATAGCCACAACTCGAGGTTGTCAGCACCGGCAAGCCGGCAATCGTCGCCTCCAGCAGGACATAGCCTGCACTCTCCTGGTAGGCGGGGTGCAGCAGCAGGTCGGCGCCTGCAAAAAAGCGGGGAATGTCATCCCTGCCCGGCAAGACCTGCACCCGATCCGCCACACGCAGTTTCCTGGCCAGCCGCAGAAACCGATTCGGTTTACCCTGGCCGACCAGAACGTAGCGAGTCTTCTGTCGCCACTGAGGTGGCAGGGAAGCCAGGGCTATGAGCGCCCGGTCTACGCCCTTGATCTTGAAGCCGGATCCAACCTGCAGCAACAGTAGTTCAGATTCTCCTACGCCCAGTTCTTCCCTGAGCGAGGCGCGGGCAGACTGGTCAATACTGTCTACCCGCCGGTCTTCGGTAATGCCGGGGGGAACTTCGATCAGTCTCTCCTTGCTGTAGGGGTAATACTGCTCATAGGCCCTGCGCTGATTCTCGGAAAGAACCAGCGCTCTGATGCCGGAGGCCTCCCCAAATACGGCCTCTTCATAGGCAAGAAAATGACGATAGCGCGGCGTAAACTTGTAATAGGCACCGCGTTGGGTTTCGGCTTTTTCCCTGAAGCAGGAATCGGCGGCGAAATACACATCGAGATGCGGCATCTTGTTGAAACCAATTACCAGGTCCGGCGATTCATGGTCGATCGCCTGCTTTACCCAGTCCGTGTACAGGCGGTACAACTTCAGGCGATTGTTGGACTTGACCGGAACAATTCTAATGTCGAACCCGGGGGCTGGCTCCCCCTGCCAGCGCAGCGTGTACACCAGAATTTCGTGTCCCTGCCTGGCGCACTCGCTGGCGATCTGCATGAAATCCCGCTGCTGACCACCGTAGGGAAAGTAATTGTAGATAAGAAAGCAAAGCTTCATAGTTTGATTTCTACCAGGGTGGGCTCCTGGCTCAGCAATTCTTCAAACTGCATCCACACGGCCTCGGGTTTATGGGTAGCGAAACAGGCTGGGGTAACCGGGAATAGCTGGTCTTCGAATTCATCGGTGACCCCCGGACCGTTGTAAGCGCAGGTTTTCTTCACACAGGGTGCGCAATTAAGGTTGGATGTCAGGTGCAGCTGGCTCAAACCATAAGTTCCCGATAGACCCGGATTGGTGGGCCCGTACAAAGAAACCGTGGGTTTGGCGAGCGCGGCCGCCAGATGCCCAAGGCCGGTGTCGACGGCGATCACGCCTTGGCTCTGGCTGATCTCGCGAGCAATGCCACCCAGGCTCAATTTGTCCAGAATGACTACGCCGTCATTGCCCCTGGCGATAAATTCGGCACGCTTGCGCTCTTCATTATCACCCCAGGGGACCCGGACCCTGAAACCGGCTTCGGTGGCTATATGTGCCAGGTGTCTCCAGTAATGCTCCGGCCAGTGCTTGGTGGCCCAGGTTGTGCCGTGCAGGAAAATAACCTGCTTGTCGTTGTGCGAATCAGGACTGCCATCGAATTGAGTGATGTCTATGCCGTAGTCGACAGTGTCCCGATCATAACGATGCTGCAAGGCGCGAGAAAACAATTGCCTCACCCTATCTACTGCATGCTCGGTCCAGGGTACGGAGTACATCTTGTTGTAGAAGAGCGTGGCCAGTGGTTCCCTGATCGTACGATTGCTGAGCCCGATGGTCAGGCCTCTGGAAAGCCTGCTAATGATTCCGCTCTTGATCAGCCCCTGGGCATCGATTACCAGGTCGTAGTGTTCGCTCTGCAGGGCGTTCTTGAACGTGCGAAACTCCCGATTCATATAGGTCTTCACCAGGTTGCGACGCCAGCGGCGAATAGCGACCGGGATGACCTTGTCTACCGCGGGATGCCAGGCAGGAACCTCAGCAAAATTCTCTTCGACAACCCAGTCGAACACCAGGTCCTTGTGCGCTCGATGGGAATCGGTAACGGCCGGCAGCGTATGGATGATGTCGCCAAGGGAAGAGACTTTGACTATTAAGACGCGCAAGACCCGAATCCTTTCTCTGTATTGTCTTTCATTTTATAGATAGCGCCATAATCCATGACATCAAATCGATGTCAGTTCTTTTACTGCCGCAATCGCAAGCTCCGGACCCAGTTCGGTCAGGCAACGCATATGGCCATAGGGGCATTCGCGCTTGAAACAGGGCCTGCATTCAATATCGATATAGAGCAATTTTACCCTTTCGCCCAAGGGCGGTGTAAAGTCAGGCGAGGTCGAACCGTAGATTCCGGTCACCGGTTTGCCCAGGGCCGCCGCCACATGCATCAAACCAGAATCATTGGATACCACAGCATCGGCATATGACAACAGGTCTATGGCTTCTGCAAGGCTGGTGGTACCGGTGAGGTTGTAGCAGTGGTTCAGGTGCGACGGTTCGACGTCCGCCAGGATGGATTCTGTAATCAGCTGGTCGTTAGCCGAACCGAAGAACCAGGCTTGCCAGCCGCACTCTACCAGCGCATTAACCAGCTCTGCATAATGGTATGCAGGCCATTGTTTAGCGATACCAAATTCCGCACCGGCGCAGATAGCCAAAACGGGCTTGTCGGTGTTCAGGTGGAAGCGCGCTTTAAGTCCTTCCCGGCTGTCTTCCCGGGCCTGTAACCTGGGATAGGGAATGCTGGCCGGTGGCGTGTCACTTTGCGGATAGGCGAGGGCGGCGAAGCGCTGCACCATCAGGGGAAACGCCGCCTTGTCCAGGACCCGGCAATCAGTGAGCAGGAGTTGACGCCACTCTCCGCGCCAGGCCGTGCGTCGGGGAATTCCGGCATGCAAGGGGATGAGGGCTGACTTCAGTGAATTGGGTAACACGATGGCCCGGTCGAATTTGCCCCGCAACCTTCGCCCGATTGCCCGCCGGCGACCCATTTTCAATTCTCCATGCCCCAATTCCGACGGCATGCTAGCGTCCACTTCTGGCATGCGATGCAAAAGCGGCAAGGTCCAGTCTGGCGCCATCACCGTGATGTGGCAAGCTGGATCCTGTTGTTTCAGACACATGAACAGGGATTGCGCCATGACCATGTCGCCAACCCAGGACGGTCCGATTACCAGTATGTTCTCTCGGGCTGCCTGCCCCATGTTACTCCCCTGATCGCTTACCGTGTTGACCATGCCTTTGCTCCCTGACACACAGCCGTGCGGCGCCTGGATTGGCTACAGGCATGATACTAGAAACCGGGTGGATAGAGCGTGTTTGCAGCAATCAGGTCTGCATATCCGGTGTGACACGCAGGACTTCATTTACCGTGGTGAGCCCAGCCGCCACTTTCTGTGCGCCACTGAGTTGCAGGCTCAGCATACCTTCCTTGTAGGCTTGCTTGCGCAGGGCGGGTAGATCGGACTTGTCATCCGCGAATCGATACAGGGATTCGGTAAAGGGCATCACTTCGTAGATGCCCTCGCGGCCAAGGAAGCCGGTTTCCCTGCATTCGAGGCAACCCTCAGCGATCGCTGCCTTCCTCGGGTGCTTGACCTTCCAGGGACTGGTGAGGGTTTGCCAGGCCTCTTCCGAAATCTCGGTAGCTTGTTTGCAATGGGGACAAAGCACACGCACCAGGCGCTGGGCCATGATGCCCACCACCGTCGCCTTCAGCAAATAGGGTGGCACCCCGAGTTCCAGCAAGCGCGTGATAGCGGATGGCGCGTCGTTGGTGTGAAGGGTCGTAAATACCAGGTGTCCGGTGAGCGCGGCCTGTATCGCCATTTCCGCTGTGGGTAAGTCCCGTACCTCGCCGATCATAATGATGTCGGGATCCTGTCTGAGCAGTGCCTTTACCCCTTCGGCGAAGCCCAGATCGATGTTCTCCTGAACCTGCATCTGGTTGAAACTGTCCTCAACCATCTCGATAGGGTCTTCGATGGTGCAGACATTCACTTCTTCCGTGGCCAGTGACTTCAGGGTGGAATACACGGTTGTAGTCTTACCACTACCCGTCGGGCCCGTGATGATCACGATGTCATGATTGTTGGCGGTAATCTTGTTCCAGCGCTGCAGATCCTCATTGATGAGGCCCAGCTCCTCGAAAGGCTTCAATAAAACTTCCGGATCGAAGATACGCATCACCAGCTTTTCGCCAAAGGCTGTGGGCAGGGTTGAGAGACGCAACTCTACCTCGTTGCCATTCGGGCTCTTGGTCTTTATGCGGCCATCCTGAGGTTTCCGTTTCTCGGCGACATTCATCCTGCCGAGAATCTTCAATCGACTGGTGACTGCGCTCAGGGCCTGCATGGGCAGAGCATAGACGGTGTAGAGCACACCATCGATGCGGAACCGAATATTGCCTTTTCCCGGCGTGGTTCGATGTGGATATCACTCGCCCGCTGCTCAAACGCATACTGTAACAGCCAGTCAACAACATTGACGATATGTTGATCATTGGCTTCGGGGTCTTTGAGCTTGCCGAGCTCCAGCATCTGCTCGAGATTGCCAATGCCCTTGAGCTGTGAGGAACCCCGGGTGGCACCCTGTATGGAGCGGGACACACTGTAGAATTCTGAGGCGAGCCGCTTTATGTCAGACGGATTGGATACAACCCGCTTCAGCCGCTTGCCTGAGGTGTGCTCTAGCACGGACTCCCAGACGTCGATATAGGGTTCGGCACTGGTGACCACGACTTCGTCGGCGGTTTCTGCCACCGCCAGAATCTGGTGACGCTGGGAGAACTTGTAGTCCATCACCTTGGTCACCTGGGCCGCATCGATCTTCAGCGGATCGATGCGAAAGTAGTCCTGGCCACTCTGGCGGCTGAGCTCCTGAGTGAGGGTTTCGATATCCAGTTTGCGATCGGCCCTGCCCTGGTCGGCGATTTCCAGATCCGCGAGATACTGCAGAATATGCTTGCCACGGTGATCTGCCGCGTGACGATTGGCAACGGCGTTGTCGTAGTCAGCCTGGGTGATTCGATGGCTTGCCAGTAAACCGTCGAGGAAGTTTTTCAGATCGAGGGGACCTCGTGGCGGCGGCGTTGCCTGGCTGACAGATTTTGATTCTTCTATGGCTGACATCGAACACCGGTCTCTGACGGGGCGCGTCCCCTTTTGATGCGCAAATTACCTGCATGGGCGCATTGGTGAATGCCCCAAGTGTAACCCCGCGGGTGGCAAAAACAAACAGAATGCCCGCAATCTGTGACGCGTGTCAGGAGTTCAGGGGCTAATAGCGGTGACTACTCGACGAGTTTTATCCACTCGCCTGCTTGTGGGTTCCCTGAAGGGTAGTAGCCATTGAGGAGGCGTAGCGTCTCTTCCGGATAACTCGCGATACGCGAGGAACGGGCAACCACCGCGAAGTCGAAGAATTCACTGGCCTGCACATAGCGTATCTTCATTTCTGCACCCAACAGGGTTTCGCCCCGCTGAATGGCCCGGAAAGTACGAATGGAGTCCAGCAGGTCGTCATCGATTTCATCCACATTGCTGGCATTGGCAATTTCGCCGCGGAAGATGAATGCCCTGGGGCCGAAGTAGATAACCGCCACCCTTTCAGTATTGCCGTTGGCATTGACGTGGGTTCCCGTGTGACCCAGTAGTCGGTACTGGTTCAAAGCCTCAGACTGCTGAAGATTGGAGATTCCCAGATTGTCCCTAATAAAGACACGTGGCTCTATATTGTCCTGTAGTCGCTGGGCCTCGATACGGAGATTACCGGTACCTGCAGAACTGGCCGTTACGGTGGTGAGCGTTTCGTCGACATCCCATTCATCCGGGAACACGACCGTGTAGCCCAACGCTGTCTGGTAATAGCGGTTGCGTACATCCTGTTGCTGCGAGGCGGCGCTGGTGCCCACTATCAGGCCATCGATTGCTTCCCGGAACGCGGTGTTGTCGTTCTCGGTTATTTCACCTTCGTCGAGTTTACCTACGGCTGCTATGGCTTCTTGCAGGCGTGTATCGTTCCTGGGGTGGGTGGCAAACAGGCCATGATAGCCACCACCGCTGCCGGTGACGAGGCGGTTAAAGTCTTCCTGGTTCTTGAGCACGGTGACGACATCGATGACGGCGGCCGGATCATAGCCCGCCCGCAGCAGGTATTCGGCACCCAGGCTGTCCGCTTCCAGCTCCATTTCCCGTCCGAAACCGCTGAGTCCGGTCTGTGCCCAGATAGAGGCTACCTGGCTTATTTGTGAGCCCGCATAGCCGCTGCCGGTGGCCACTGCGGTAACGAAGCCTCCCACCGTTGCCGCCGCATTGGCGAGTGCGCCTCTCGCCTGTAACTGAACTGCATGGCGGGCAGTGATATGCCCGATCTCATGCGCAATAACCGCCGCCAGTTGGGCCTCGCTGTTCATGAACGTCAGTAAACCGCGATTCACATACACATAGCCACCGGGCAAAGCCATGGCGTTTATATCGGGGCTGTCGATGATAGTAAAGGTGTAGCCAAGTTCCGGTCGGTGGCTTACCGATACAATTTTATTACCCACGTATTCCACATAGGCTTGTAGATCGGGATCCTGGTAGATGGGTTGGCTGGCAAGAACTTTCTCGTGTTCCTCCACACCGATTTCCTTCTCCCGGCCTTCGCCCATGAGAACGAGGTTGGCACCACCCGTTGCCGGATTGACTGCGCAGGAAACAACGGTGGCAAGCAGCAGCGCTGCCAGCATCAGGCGTGAAATGATTCCGAGGCCTGCTGTACGGTGTGTCAGTCCACTGTGGCTGCCAAGCGATTTGAAAATACTCGAATTCATTAGGGTGCCACCTGTCTTCTTTAAACGTTGAGCGGCATCAGCTACCGTTTACAAAATCTTTGAGTTGTGCAGCCAGGCGATTGCAGGCATTCGCTTCCACTCTTGCAATGAGCGGAATAGGCACAACCAGTGCAGGCAGATAGGACTGGCCTGTTGCATCGGTATTGATCGTTCCCACATTGGTCAACGAACCGACGTCCCAGACACGCGCATCGAAATTGGCATCATCCTCCCAGGTGCCGAAGCCGAAGCAGCCGCCTCCGCCCGGGCCGATGGTGCAGGAAATAGACCCTTGTCGGTCCGTGGTCTCGGTGTAGCCATCGAGCCACACGATATAGCGGATGCCGAACTCACCCATGGTACGGGCCACGGCATCTTCCGCCATCAATTGTTCAAGATCGCGCGTGCGCAGCGGTGCGGTACGCGGCTCAAACCAGGGGAACATCGCATCGATGAATTCTTGCTCCGGTATGACGTTTATCGCGTTTTCGCCCCGCGCCATGCGATCGCCCACGCATTCCACAAACTCGGAACGGGTCTCATAGTCGCTGGCCTGGCGACGGCCGAGAATGACAACGGATTCATGGTTTTCGATGCCGGTTTCACCCTGGCGGAATTCATCTACCGTGGTACTGGTGCAAGCGGCGAAAAGCAAAGCACACAGTAGGAGACCATACCTGCTTGTTCTGATACCCGATATCGTTGCCATACTCAGCACCTCCCCAGTCCTTACAAGCTGGCTAACCAGTCATTGACTTCTGGTACCTGCGAAAAGGTCAGGGAAAAACTTGAAGCGAGGTCGCGAAGCGCAACGACGGCGGCCTCGTTGATACCTGCTTCCACGGATCTGAAGGTTTCGGTTGGTGTCTTGCCATAGGAGGTCAGCACCCAGTCGGCGATATAATCTCCAGTTGGTGTCACCAGCCGCATATTGTACTTAACCCATACCTCGTAGACGTCCAGCTTGGTCTTGGCTGGCAGGGCCAGCTGGAACTCTTCGATGAGGGGCATGAAGACGGCGTCTGCCCCGCTGCTGGCGGCTTCTTCCATGGAGTTGACAACGATGACGTTGTCGAACATGGCCGGCAGGATGGCGTTGAAGAGCTGGATATGGGACTGGCCACTGGCGATATTGAACTCTTCCTGCCCGGTTTCAGAATATTCCAGATAGGAGAAGTCGCGTAGCGCTTCGTCATAATAGACGGCTACAGAAAGTGGCAGCTTGCTGATATTCGGCGTCGGGAAGCTTCCCTCGATGGTTACATTGCTAACCCCGCAGGACGCCAGCAGAGTAGCCGCAAACAGCATGACTACGAGTTTGCCCCGAGAACGAACAGTGTTTGTCCTGGTCTCCATATTGCGTGTTTTCCTCTCCAATCTTGTTAGCCTATTAATACACCCATTTTTCTGATTCAGACTACTGAAAATCATTCAGACCCACAAATGTACCACCATTTCTGGAGGTCATCTCCCGCATCAGGGTGGTATAGCGATAAACGCTCTGCTGGAATCGACGAGGTTGGGCAAAAATGGTCGGAAAGCCGATGCCGTGAATGCGCACCAGGCGGTCACCATTGGTGTCTTCCACGTTGATCCTGTCGATTGTCTGCAGCACGTTCTGAATTGAGCCGCCGGGCTGAAAATCATCCCCCAGTACGTAGATACTGATCTTGCTGTCCTGGGAATAGAAGCTGTTGATGGCCCGTGTCACTCCTTCTACAGGGCTACTATTACTGTAGGGCTGCCAGGTGCGGAGAGTCTGCAGGATCGTATTGCGCATGCCCGGGGTATCCGGAATCCACTCCCCCCGGTAGCTGTTGAACATGTAGTCCCCCATGTCGTTCATCACCTGAATGCCCTTCACCTCCGGATACACGTCCAGGGTGTTATCGATCACCTCCAGCATCTTGTTCCAGTTGCCCGGGGTGTTATACATGCTACCCGAGGTATCGATGATGAAGATGATGAATTCGCTGTCTACTGGCACACCCCCGATGGCGTTATTCTCGGGGGCCTGCACATTGGCCAGAAGCCTCTCCATTTCCGCCGTCAGGGTTTGCCGGGCAATGGCCAGGCGGCCTATTTCGTCCGTTGTCTCATCAGAGAGCTGGTTGCTGGCGTTGTAACGCCCTTCCACGTCGTTCAGGTCGCGACGTAGCCGGGCAATGCGCTCTGTGAGCGCCGACAGCTGTTCATGCTTGGCATTGAGCTCGCGGTTCAGGATCGTGGTTTCACCGCGAATCGCAAACAGTTGTTCTTGCAGTTCCGTGATCGAGGCCTCGGGGGTCACCTCGGCGAACTCGATGGTGATGGGTGCCTGGGACTTGGTGATCATGAGCAGGATAATCATGGCGCCAAAGCCACAGCTAGCCACGTCCAGGAAGGACACGGTGAAGGAATCTGTTTCTCTGTTACGTCGTCTACTCATGCTTCGTTTAAAACTGTCTTCTACGCTTTACTCCAGAACCAGACCGGTTTTCACTGCAGTCTAGTGCGGCCAATACGCGTCCTGCGCTTCAGGGCCAATCCCTGGAAGGGGTCAGGAATGAACCCCGGGTATATTGCGCCAACTGCCAATAGGCCGCAGCGGCGCTGGGGTCTCCCTCCAGTGGCATCAATATTATATTCACCGGAATTCCCTCTGGAAGCTCTTCCACAGCGTCTTCAAACAACTCCATACGCTGCCGTGGCGTGACCAGGCTGTCCCTGCTATTACTCCCGTTCAGTGTGGGAAGACCATCGGTGATGAGGAAAATATTGTCCGGCATGGGGTTCAGGTTGCGCACTGCCGCAAACACCTGTTCCAGGTTAGTGCCATTCGCCGGAATGAGCTCCTCCACGTTTTCGATGGCATCGTTGAGCAGGTCGCGGTCTGCGACTTCCAGCCAGATCTCATCCATGCCCGGCAGTACACTGCCCACCTCGTCGCTGAAATTCCAGATCTGGTAGCGGCTGGTGATAGGCAACTGGGTGGAAATCCAGTCTACGGTTTTGACAGCACGTTGCCATTTTTCTGCATTCCGCTTGTTGGCCACCGACATATTGCGGGTACGGATGATGTTTACCAGGGTGCTGTCGAGCATGCTGGCGGAGCTGTCCAGCAGTATGAGGATACGTTGGCCACCGAGGTACATACCGGACAGGTACTGGCGCTGGCCATCACCGATGAACTGGCGCACATTGTTGCCCTCTTGCTCCATGGCCGAGGCCTGCAGGCGCAATAATTCCTCTTCCAGCTGCTGGATGTCGGCGCGCAGCTGCTCGATATCTTCCACAGTCGCCGTGCTGTTGTTTTCCAGTGCGGCCAGTTCCTGCAGGAAGGTATCGATCTGTTCCTGGATCTGCCGGGCGAGGCCCTGGGCTTCCACCACCTCGAAATCGACATCCGACAAGGTATTGCGAATACGGACCAGGCCCTGTTCCCCTTCCCTGACTTCTTCCTCCAGCAAGTTGATTTCTGCCATCAGGTCGGGGCTGGCCTCAACTTCAGATAGCGTGCTGGTATGATCGAGAATGAGGAAGATAAGAATTACTGCGCCAAAGCCACAAAACATGACGTCGAGGAACGCCAGGCTGATCGGATTAAGCTGCCTTCGCAGCGCTTTGGTTTTACTGGACATGGCGGCTACACACCGTCAACCCGAATAAGGACAAGCGCCTCATCGGATCCCTTGAAGCGTATCTGGTCGCCGAGTCGCAGGGCTTTCTCTCCGCGCGCCGGCTCGCGATTCAGGGTGTACTCCTGGTCACCGCTATCGAACAGGGCCCCGGCGCTGGAGAGCTTCAAATTCCCCAGGCGCGCAGGCAATCCCTCTATGGTTAGCTGCAGGGCAGACGGGCTAGCCGGACTGCCATTCATGGCGGCAAGATTGACTAGTTCGAGGCCGCCCAGGGGCACGGCGCGGTGCCGGAACAGTATGTGAGTGGGTGTTTCAGCGGCGCTCGCTGAGGCGGCGCCTTCGATACTAGCTTCAGGTGCAGTCAGGCTCTTTACCAACTGCATGGCCCCGGCATCCGATTCGATCGCCCGCCGGTGCTGCAGACAGCCACCGTGAATGGCTTCGCGTTTACCTACCTCGCAGGGCAATCCAACGCTGGATTGAAAGCCCGGCAGCGACGCCAGGGCATTGGTGATAATCAACCTGGCACCATGGCCACCGGCAAGCGCCATGATCTGCTCATTGATTTTCTGGAAGTGCCCGGCCAGGCTGGCGATGAGGCTATCCCGTGGCATCTTCGCCGTGTGCAATGTGTCAGCGGCTTTCAGTTCCAGAATCAGGTTGCCGTCATCCACCTCGGTGAGCCAGTCCGGTAGTGCGTTATAGAGCTGTTGCTCGGAAGTCGCGTTATGCTGTGGATTGAACCGACATTGCTGGATAAACATATCCGTGGCCATGCGCATCATCAGTTCCATGAAACTCTGGCTGCCGACTCCCGGGATCTGGATTGTGGAACCCGCTTCCAACGAATCACCATTCAGGCTCACCCGGGTCAGCACAACCTGGTGTAGCTGGATATCTGCATAGATTGTGGTTCGCGGTGGTTCCAGCAGACTCACCGCAGCCACTGCACTATCGACAACACCCACCACCTGGAACGGGCATTGCTGGCAAAGCCCGAGCACGATGGCTAATTGCTGGCGAGTGAAGCTCCCCGGCACCGCCAGGATGACGTCACCGTCGAGACCGGCCGACTCCGCCAGGTCGAGAAGATGGGCATAGGCGATGTCGGCGTAGTGGCGAAAGTTATTGCCGTGGGAAATGGGTTCGAGATTGAGCTCTTGCCAGTACTTGTTGTAGCTCTGATTGGGAAAGAGTCGGGCCTGCTGTTGTGCGGATTCGCCCACGTGCACGGTATCGCCTTCCACCAGGGCAAAGCCGGGGCTCTGCAGCAGGATGCCGCCATCATCATAGACGGTTATCGCTCTGTCATTCAGCTCGACTACTTTCAAGCTCATCGCTGTCTCTACTCGTTACTCTTGGCAACCCTGGTTTTTCGAAAAGTTCAGATAGTGGGAACCGACCAGCCTCCCTAATCCCTATTGGATTCCGGTACCTGTAAATGCCTGATCATTCGCTCATCACAATAGTTTTGGCAATCCAGTACCAACCTGTCCTGCAACAGCTGCAGTTGATGCAACAGGAACATCAGGAAGATGCTCACAACGAGGGCCACGAACGTTGAATTAAAAGCCACGCCCAGGCTCACGGTCACACCCACGATGTCGCCGCTGACGGCCTGGTAAGCCTGGCCCAGGGCGGTGCCGATACCACGCACAGTGCCAAGGAAGCCAATGGAAGGGATGGCCCAGGCGATATAGCGGACGATAGTCAGTTCCGTTTCCATACGATCCGCCTCTGTCTCACAGATATCCTTGACCGTGGAAGAAACGTCCTGGATGTTACGCGTGCTTTGAAATCTGTGTAAGCCAGCCAGTATCGCGCGCGCCAACAGGTAATCCTGTTCTCGCTCAGGAAGCGCTTGCACCGGACGAGCGTAGTTGCGGGCATCCTCCGGCAAGATGCTCATCCCTTCGTTCACTTGAATCAGGGTGCGTTCCAGCAAGCTACGTTGCCGCATGGTGTGCTGGGTCTTGAGGCCGATAATGAACACGGCCCACAGCATCAGTATGATGCAGGTCTCCTGCTCGAAGTCGCGCAGGATAATAAATACCGAGCGTTCAGGAACAAAGTTCTCGTCAGTCTGCTGCAACAGATTCTGCTGTTCCTGAATCAGGTCCGCGTTGGGTCGAATCACCGTTACGTAAGTGGCATGTACCATGATGATGGCAAAGATCAACGCTGCCACCTGAAAAAATGTCTCGTAAAGCGAGCCTTGCTTCATTACTCAGTCCTGTTCGTTATTCCCTGGTGAATGGTCGGTGGTCCTGTTTATGTTGTCCTAGATATCGACTGGAAAGGAAACACCCAAATCCTGGGAGATTTGTTCGCTGGGAATAAATCTGCCCGGTGACTCTTCCTCATCTTCTTCCAGCGCGTCTTCTGTCGCTGCTGCCTGCGCGGCCGCAGTATCCTGCACATCATTCGCTGGCGGCTGCGGCTCTGCCGCGACATCAACTTGATCTTGGTCATCCTGGGCCAGGCTGTACCATGAAAGGAGCATGGCAATGATCAATAAAAGCGCCCTGTTTTTCATGCGGCCGATCTCCTATTCCAGATAGCGTGCAATGCGAAACCCAACATCATCCCGGGGCTCGACACCGAAGTCGCGGAAGGACAAGCGCATTTCCGTGACATTGCCGTGGGCCCAGGACGAACCCCGTATCACGTGAAATTCACCCTGCTCCGGGCCGAGGGGATCGGTCTCGGTGCCGATGCTGCCCGCTGAGCCATAGAAGTCATGGACCCATTCGGCGACGTTACCGGCCAGGTCAAAAATTTCATGATAGTTGGGTGAGAACGTACCCACCGGTGCAGTGGCAAAATAGCCATCGTCATAGCCGAACAGGATCTCGCCAAGATAGGCCTGGGATGTTTCATCGGCAAAATTGCCCGCGTTTTCCGGCGGCATCAGGTTTTGACCCCAGGGATACTTCAGGGTATCGCCGCCACCATCGGTCCTGGCAACCCAGGCCCACTCCGCTTCTGTAGGCAGGCGATAGCCGGTTGCGTCAGGATTAGAGCCGACGACTTCCTCACCTTCGACCTGATAGAAAAGCGGTAAACCTTCCTGTTCGCTGAGCCAGTTGCAGTACAAGGCCGCCTGGTTCCAGGTGACCCTTACTACCGGCTGCGCCTCATTGTTCAGGGTAACGCCCTGGATGGTTCCCGAGCTGTGTTCGGGGTCAAACAAGCGAAACTCGGCATTGGTGACTTCCAGGTAGCTGACATAGAAGGGGCGCTCCAGATTAATGTCGCGCAGGTTCTCATTGGGGCGACGCCCGGCCTCGCGGCGCGATGCGCCCATGGTAAAAGCGCCCGGGTAAAACAGTTTGAGATTTTGCCCGGCAACCGTGGTAATGACCGGCTCGATCTCTTCCAGCCGGGCTTGTTCCAGTGATTTCAGCGAGACCCGGATAACCTGGTCCAGGCCGGGTCGGGAAGTAAACTCCGTGGTATAGGGAACATAGCCGTCCCTGCGCACCTCAATCTGTTGGCTGACAGCCATGAGCTCAAGCGTCTGATTCGCCAGTCCGCGGGGTTCATTATTGACATAAAGCTCTGCATCCGCCGGCTCGCTGATGATGGTGACACTGGCCATTACCGGATCGAGACTGACGCTGACTTCCCGCTCCGCATTGGGTTCCGTTCGCACCGTGCTCTTGCGCGACTGATAACCATTTTTGAAGAACGTCAGTTCATGATTCTGGTTTGGTGCCAGCGCCACTTCCAGGGGAGTGAGTCCCTGAAACTCACCACCGATGGTGACACTGGCTGCACTGGGGTTGCTGCGGATAAAGACTAGGCCATCGGCTGGCTCCAGCTCGACCCGGGGCACTGCAAAGTCCTCTCCAGCGAAGATATCGAAATCTTCCTGCCAGGCCTTATGGCCAGCAAGCTTCAGGGTGACATCCCTGTTGCCCTGCAGAATCTCTGCATTGATTGGTGTAACTCCCACCAGTTCGCCATCCACGAGCAACTCGGCACCTGGAGGAGATGTGGTGAATGATATGGTCGCCCAGCCCGGCTCAAGCCGTGCCTCGAAATCCTGCCGCACTTCCCTGCCTTCGATTGTTATCGTCTCGTTATGTTCCAGATAGCGATCCAGGCTCAGGGATAACTGGTGATCTCCCGGCTCCACGGGAATATCACTCAGTGGCGTGGTGCCAACGTCGACGCCATCGATCTGCACCCGTGCGCCTTCAACATTACTCGCCGCGATGCTCACCAGGCCAGGCAGCTTTCGCATGACGAAGGGGTGGGTCTGAGCCTGCTCAGAGCCGACGATCAGTTGTGTCTGGGTATCGTGATAGCCCTCATTACGCAGGGTAATGGGGTAGGATCCGGCGCGAATCAGATAGCGTTGCCCTAACTTGATGTGCCAGCCACCGCTGATTTCTATCGCTGCAGTAATAGGGTCCACCTCTACCGAGACTGACTTGGCAGTCATCACGAACCAGCCAGCGACTGAAGAAAAGATGAGAAAAATACCGACAATGATATGAAACCATCGAAACTGGTAACTGAAATTGCTTTTCCTGACTTCATTAGGAGTGAAGTCGATTGGAATAATAGGGTCAAGTGCCCCATTTTCTGCAGTATACTTGTCGGTATCGGTCATACTGCTATCGTCCAGAGGTGCTTACTACTCGCTCGCTGCAGCGCACGTCTACTGCATCGGGAGTCTGGCCAAATCCGACTGTGAATTCCTCCCTCACATCGCGAAACCCAGGTCGCTTGCCAACGGCAACATAGCGCCCCGGCTTCAGTTCCACTGTTGTCTGTTCGAAAGTACCGAGGTTGCCGACCCGCAAAAGAGTGACGTCGGTGATCGCATCGGAGACCAATTGTACGGTGACAGGAATCTGTGAATTTTCGAGTAATCCTTCCAGTTGATCCAGTTGCGCGACCAGGCGAGGCCCGGCATCCTCGATGCCGCGGCCGGTAAAGTAAACATCCAGCGTCTGTTGGTAGACGGCATCTTCGGACAAGCGCTCCGGATTATTGATTGCCTGTTCCAGCAATCGGTCCAGCTGGGCCCGCTTGCTGGCATAGTCCTGACCCTGAATGGCAAACAACAGGTTGGCGTCGATATTCAGTACCGCTGTGTAGGCATCGGCAGCCTCTTGCCAACGTTCATTGCTTTCAGCGTCCGTAATCGTCGCTCGCAGACTATTGATCTCGGCATTGGCTACCTGGGTTTCAGTCTGTACGATGGCGGCCTGAGTCTCTTCCTGGCGAATTCCCAGATTCGCAGCGCGCTGAAAGGCGGCGATGGCGGCCTGTGGATCATTCGCTTCCAGCGAGACATACCCTTCAGACATAATGCGATTGAACTCATTGTCAATTAACTGTGCGTCCACCTCGGCTATCAAAGCCGGGGCTCGCTCGTTGTAGCCATCGAGTTCGACAATACGACGGTAGACCTGTCGCGCCTCTTCGAGCTCACCGTCTTCCCGTAGCTCCTCGGCCTGCTGGAAAAGTGCCATAACTTCCTCGAGGGCTTGCGCTCGTTCCAGGCCAATCTGTGCCGCCTCACTCTCCGGATCGAGAATCAGCGCGAGGGAGTAGCGATCCTGTGAAGCTTGGGCATTGGCTGCGTCCAATGCGTTTTGTCCTTCAATGAGCAATCGTTGATGTACATCGGGGACAGTCGCCCGCAGATCATCGAGTTGATCCCGTCCGCTGCTGTAGTACTCGCTTGCCAGCTGGAAATCCTGCGACCGGTAATAGTCATCCCCGGTTGCTGCTACTGCGAGCGCTGCGGAGAAGGCTTCTTGTCCCCACGCTTCAACTTCGAGTACATCCAGCTCACCCTGGATCTCCAGCAACTCGGCCAGCACATCCTGGGCTTCCTTGCGCTGGATCGAACGCTGCGCTTCCTCAAACGGTGAGATGCTGGATTCGGGCGCTGGCTGGTTTGCCGGTGATTGCAGGCTGGAGACATCCACGCGACGTTCCAGCGGTAATTCATACTCGCTTACCAGGGAGGGGAGAACGAAAATAACCAGCAGGGCAACGATCACCAGGCCGCCCATGCCAAACCACATCAGGGCAGATGGTTTGTTGCTCGCCGGTGGTTTTACCTGGGCCGCGTAGACGCTGTCATCAGTGGCTCCAGGCGCAGCCGGTTGTGTGGTTTCGACTTCTTGTTCTGACATGTTCCCTGTGCCGGATTTTGGATCCGGCGCTCACCTAAAGCTTACTGTGGACCGACTTCGGTTGCGTAGAGGTCTGCCAGAATTTCGCGCCACTGGGTGTACTGCTCTTCCACCGTACCGGACAAGGTAATAGTTCGGTCATCCAGGTTGATAACTCGCGGGGCAACGGCGGTCTCAAGGGATTGCCCAAGTTCTTCCAGTGCTTCCATATGAATCTGGGCTTCCGCCTGCTTGTCGAAACCGCTCTTGATCAGGTAGGCACCGGCGCCAACACCGACTACGCCGCTGGCTTGCGCCCCGTAGGTGCCACCCTGGGTAGCCGCTGCGAGGCCGCCAATCACGGCAGCGGTACCGGCAATGAAACGACGCCGGGCCGAATCACGGAGTTCACGCAACTCGATGGTTTCAACATAGCTCTGCTCGCGCCATGAATCGTAGGGCAAACGCATCTGTCTTACGTACGTGGCGTAATAATCCTGCACAGTATCGATAAACATGAAATCTCTTTCACGAATATTACGAATGCGATTCATGAGCGGATCATTGTCTGCCGGCAAGGCAGCGAGCTGATAATTGCCATTGCGATCCTGAGTGAGGTAGTTCGAGAACGCATCTTCGGCGAAACGCTGCGCGAACAACATCTCGGAAACCGTGCGTATCTCAAGAATTTCGCGACTGTTGAGTTCAGACTGGCGGTAGGCCAGCAGGTCGTTGGCAATCTTGTTGTAGATTACCTGAAAAGGATCGTTTTGCTGCCGCTGCTGCGGGTCATAACTGAACTGGCTAATAACCTCATGGTATTCACGTGTATACCACTCGCGTCCTTTCGAGTCCTGCACCTGCACGCGAATCGTCATGGCCTCGCCATTGGACTGCAGAATAGTGCCATTAATCAGCACATCCATGGGGCTGGCATCGTTGGGCATTACCCGCACGATGCCCCAGTTGGCTGAACGCTGCAGCGTTTCGGCCAGCAGGTAGGGGGCATAGCGGGATTCCGCCACGCGTATCTGGCCGTTAGTGGTTTCCTCTTCTTCGTCCAACACCTCATCGAGGCCAGGGTCGAAGATGTTGACCCCCACATCCAGCAACAGTTCTTCAGGAACGTTCTGGCTATCCTGGATTACCGGTGTATACGTCGTAGTCTTCACCGTGTGAGTGGCGCATGCATTAAGAAACAGCGCAATCAACAACACGCCGAATAGCTGTTTGTTTGGCAACCTCATTGCTCTTCACCAATACCTGTGTAATTCCTGTATTCATCCCAGAGCGCTTCTCGCAGCTCGGGGTCCGGTTCTCGCATGGCAGCTTCACGCAACTGTCTCGCCACCACATCGTCATCACGACCACTGGGAATGTCCTCCGGCGGAGGGAATGTTTCCGCGTTTTGCTGGCTTGAGGAGGCGGGAGGGCCTCCAGCCAATACCCCGGACGAACCCGCAGCGGCGGCTTCTTCCATGGTCTGTGGTTGATTCTGGGCACCGCCGCCAGCGCCGCCGCCGGCATCCCCAGCGATGGACACGCTGCCGGCCGCATTGGACTCAGCCTGGGCACGCTCGCGCTCACCCAGAATAAAGCCATCGAACGTTTCATAGCCCCGGCGCAGGCGCTCATCCAGGATGGCAGCGCGCTCGGCAGCCGTGGTGGCGCCGCTCTGTCCAGCGGGGCCTGTTGCACCGGCTACTTGTTGTTCACCAGACCCACTTAACACGCCACTTGGCAGCGTATCCAGGCTGTAATCCCCACCTGATGGCTGCAAACCGCCATTAGTTGAGCTTCGGGACCCACTTTGATCGCTATTTAGGTCGCCCGTGGAGCTATCTCTTCCACCGACGCCATTTTCCTGCTCCCCCGGGAACCGGGATTGCGTGCCAGCGGCCTGGCCTGAGCGTTGCACGCCGCCCTGGGTGCTCTGCTGCTGGCCAGCGCCTGCACTGGAGGCGCTATTTTGGCTGTCGGCCTGTGAATTGGCAGCGCTGTCAGTCTGGTTCTGACCGCTCTGGCCCTGGCTGTTGGCCGGAAAGGATGCTGTAGGCAATCCACTCTGACCATCCTGACCACTGGTGGTGGATGAGCTGGATGTCGATTGATTGGCCGATGTCGGCGAGCCGCTGCTGGGCGTGCTGCTGGAACGGCTGGAGGAGCTGGCCGACGATTGCTGCTGGCTCTGGGAGGAGCTACTGCTCTGGCTCTGACTCTGGCTCTGGCTCTGGCTCGACGACGGCGAGGGGATACTCGGCGTGCTGCTGGAACTGGAAGACGAGGACGAAGACGAGGGCATAGGCATGCTGGCCGAGCTGGAGCTCTGGCTGGACGAACACGCCGCTAGGGTCAGGCCGATAGCGGCCAGGAATGCCAGACTGGAAAATTTCATGAATTCAGTTCTCACGGAAAACTCGGGTTTACAATTGGCTTACACAACTGCCACCGTGAAACACCCCTGATGTTTCAACGCATAGCTACGAACTGTGCATTTTTCGATTTTTCGCCGAAGTTGACGAGTGTTAGCCGCCTATATTGCGCGTGTACGACGATAGATAGAAATCTGCTGGACGTTCTGCCTTACAGTATCCCAAAACCCCCTTAATCCTTGCTTAACAATAGATTACTGACTTTTCGATGCTACATCTAACCGCTGGAAATTAGTACCAAAACCGGACTCTGGCCCGGTTGTTCTCAGTGGTAACCGGCACCCCTTCCTGCAACACCGGCCGAAAATAATTCCGTCGCAATTCGCGCGCGACTCGCTGTAGTTGACCGGCATTCGCGGTAGACTCTTCATTTTCAATCTGAACCCGCCTCACCTCACCCAGGCGCGACACCTCAAACCTGAAATCGCCATAGTCGGCTTGCAGCTGTCCCCGGTCCGGCCGCTCAGAACCCCGGTAGTTGATTAGTCTGGGGGTGCTGTCGTAAGTTGGAATGGGTATGGCGGTCGCGAACAGTTCTTCCTGTATCAGACTGCCATTCTCCTGTTCTGCGAGGTAATTCCAGGTCTCCAGATAGAGGATTTCTGCATCGCGGCGCCGGCCAAAGATCAGGTACCAATCGGCCAGGTCCGCCCTTGCCTGCGCCAATTGGCGCGGACTGCTGCCTGCCTGCTCATGGAAGACGATTATTTCCCGCAAGGCACTCTCCCCCAGCGCAAAGCCTTGTGGAATTGAGCTGCCCTCTTCATTCAGTAAATTTCGAAACTCGTCCTGCTCCATCAGGTAGTCCGGTCGATTGATCTCTTCTATTAGCCCCGGGTGAATGGCTGTCTGGAACGCTGAACTGGCGATATTGTGTAGAAATGGCGTGAAGCGTTCATCGCCACGCCCATAGTGAGTATAAAGAAGGCGATAAGCGGCATTGAAGGCCAGTTGTGCTGTGCTTAGGCGTAAACCCAACAATTCACCAAACCCGATGCTAAACGCGCGCATATTCCAGCTACCCATTTCTGCCAACACGGGAATCGTACGCGGATCCGATGCGCCGAAGGCCCTGTGCTGAGTGTAAAACAGGTAGTTGTAATAGAGGTCCGCTCGTTCCCAGTTTCCCATGGCCAGGTGGCTTTCTATGATTTCGGCGACAATCGGCAGTTGCTCTGTGGTGTGCAGGCCATTGTTGATGCGGGAGATATGCATCGCGCGGTCGAAGGTTCTCAGTGCCTCAGCATGATTCTGTAGCTGCTGCTGCAGGTTGCCCAGTCCGCTGAGGGTTTCAAACAAGGCGCTGTTCCATGCGCCACCCGCATTTTCCTGCTGCTGGATGCTGAGATTGAACTGGTTGATGGATTGCAGCTGCGCGGTGCCTTCGACTTCATTCTGGGGATCGACGATGCGGGCCACTGGCGGAAACTGCGGATCTGCGCCTTCCAGCAGGGGAACAGGCTTGTCGACGAACATCACCAGCGCCCGACCCGCCTCGGCTTCTACCTCCACCGAGGCCACGTCTTCCTCGCCGGCGAGTGAATGGGGCATGCCGGCGACAGCAGACAGCAGCAGGCCAAGGCCGATCAGCGATGGCGTTATTCGTCTCTCAATGCTCTGACTTGCCAACAATCGCCCATCCTCCGTATCCCCAGTTCGCCCAACGCTCAAGGGTGTTTCGTATTCGCTTCTCGTGCCCGGGGCAGGTGCAATCTCCCACCTCCTAGATCGACTACCCGTTCCAGCTAAGAATCAGGTTGCCTAATGAGTCTACCCGTCCGTGCCACCCTTGTTCTACATAGCTTGTCGCCGCGTATTCATGAATTACTGCAGGCCCGACTACGCTGCTGTCCCGGGTCAGGTCATCTCTGGCAAACAGTTGCGCAGGCTGCGCCTGACCATAGACCTCGGTGTATCGCGGTTTATTGCAAATGTCCGATTCTCGCTGCACGGGCAATTGAAAGTGTACGTCTTCCGCCGTCACCTTGACCCGAAGATTAACGATTTCAACTGCAACCGCCATGTCATACCCATATCGCTGCCGGTGCTTCGCCTGGAATGCATCGACCGCCTGCTGCGTGTCTTTCCAGGGAACATTCAGGGTATAGGACTGGCCTTTGTAGCGAAGATCCGCACTGCGATGATAGCCCAGGTTTTCAGCGGCTAGCCCCTCTGCCAGCAACTCCAGCTTACCCAGCTCCGCCAACTCCCTAAAATCGTTTTCCAGGCTGGCGCTGTCAGCGGCTTCCGAGTCCCTGTTTACGGTGCGCGCGAATTGCCTGCCACGGGGCGCCACCAGCATGCCCATAGCCGAAAGGACTCCTCCCCGGTTCGGTACTATCGCTTGCCGCATGTGCATGGCTTCAGCCAGCGCACAGACGTGCAGTCCTCCAGCACCACCGAAACTGGCCAGCATAAAGTCCGCAGGGTCATGACCACGATTAACCGAGATTTCCCGAATCGCCCTGGCCATGTGCTCGTTGGCAACAGAAACGATGCCCAATGCGGTTTCTTCTACCGACAAGCCAATCTGGTCAGCGATCTTTGCAACCGCCTTGATGGCGAGCTCGCGATCGAGCTGCAAGTCGCCTGCCAGCGAAACATCGGCAACCAGACGACCGAGCACCAGGTTGGCATCAGTGACCGTTGCTTCGGTGCCACCTTGCCCGTAGCAGGCAGGGCCGGGCTGTGCGCCCGCCGAACGTGGACCTACCTGCAGCATACCGCCACTATCAAGGTAAGCTATGGAGCCGCCACCCGCGCCGATGGTATGCATATCGACCATTGGCACTACGACGGGATAGGGGCCAATCCTGCCTTCCGTAGTGGTTGCGATGTCGCCATTGAGCAAGGCCACATCGGTGGATGTCCCCCCCATATCGAAACTAATGATTTTCGGAGTTGATAATTGTTCACCCAGGTACTGCATCGCGGTGAGGCCACCGGCGGGCCCCGATAGCAATAGATGCACTGCCGACTTTGCCGCCTTGCTGGCCGCGATAGTCTCGCCACTGGATTGCATGATTTGCAGCGAGCAATCCCCCAGCCCCTCCTGTAAGCGGGACAGGTAACCCTGTATTACTGGCCCCAATGAGGCATTGAGCCAGGTTGCTATTCCACGCTCATATTCCCGGTAGACCGGCAGCACTTCTGACGAACGACTCACCAGCACCGGCAGTCCGGCTGCGGAAATTGCATTGGCGATGGTCTCTTCACAGTGACTATCCAGAAAAGAAAACAGCAGGTTGATGGCAACCGCCTCGGGTTTGAGCGTGCGCAAGCGATCGATCAGTTGCTCCAGTTCCCACGGGGAGAGGGGTTCCAGCAGGCTGCCATCTGCGGCCAGACGCCCCCCCGTCTCGAGGCACAATTCAGCCGGAACCGGTGCTTGTTGCGGAGGAAATTCCAGCGCATACAGTTTCGGTCGGGTCTGGCGAGCGAGGGTCAGCATGTCACCAAAACCATAGTTTGTAATGAATGCAGTACGAGCGGTAGTTCCTTCAAGCGCGGCATTGGTGGCTACCGTGCTACCGTGGATAATGTGCAACCCGCCCCGTTTGAGTTTATCCAGTAGCCCCAACTGCCTTATGCCATTGAGTATCGCCTGTTCCGGCGCAGCCGGAGTGGACAGCGTCTTGTGAATTGACAGACTGGGTTCTGGGGTAAATTCGAGACAAACGAAATCGGTGAAGGTACCTCCAGCATCTATCCCGAGTATTGTCAGATTGTCGTGCACGGCTTCACCACTTCACTAAATCAGGCGGAACGATTATAAAGCACTATCTTCTACCAGACCGCTCACTCGTTCGCCTATATCACAGGGATTACAATTTTGCCGGAATTGCCTGAAGTTGAAACCACCCGTCGCGGCATTGAACCCCATATTAAAGGTCGCAAGGTCAAGCAACTGATCGTGCGCCAGGAAAAACTGCGGTGGCCGATACCCGAGGAACTCTCGGCAATACTGCCTGGCGAGAAGATTATTGATGTTCAGCGGCGAGGCAAATATTTACTGCTTGGCTCCAGGCAAGGAACACTGATCATTCATCTTGGCATGTCCGGTAGCCTGCGCGTATTGAACAGCAAAATCGAGCCGGGAAAACACGACCATGTCGATCTGCTGCTGCAGAATAACCAGCTTCTTCGCTACACCGACCCCCGCCGCTTCGGGTGCTGGCTCTGGCAGGCAGGCGACCCGCAACAACATCCATTGCTGGCATCCCTCGGGCCGGAACCCCTGAACGAGGATTTCACACCAGACTACCTGTGGCAACGCAGTCGGGGGCGCTCAGCGCCAGTCAAGACCTTCATTATGGATAGCCATATCGTCGTGGGCGTGGGAAATATCTACGCGAACGAGGCGCTGTTCATGGCCGGCATAAACCCGAGACGCAAGGCCGCGAATATTTCGAGGCTGCGCTATGCCGCCCTGGTCGAATCTGTAAAGACCGTGCTGGCACGCGCCATCGAAGTGGGTGGTACTACCTTGCGCGACTTCACGAACAGCAATGGTGACCCAGGCTATTTCAAGCAGTCTTTACAGGTATACGGTCGCGGGGGACAGGCTTGCCGGGTGTGCGGTGAAGTGCTGAAGGAGATACGCCTCGGACAACGCAGCACAGTGTATTGCGTTAATTGTCAGAAATAGCGGTGTAGCCGATTCAGGACTGCATTTCCTTGATCATGGCTGCCTCTACTGCAGGATGGACAAACTTGGAGATATCACCCCCGTAGGAGGCAATTTCCCGCACCAGCGTAGAGGATATGTAGGAGAGGTGCTCTGCGGGTGCCAGGAACACGGTCTCGATTTCTGGCTCCAGAACGCGATTCATGCCTACCAGCTGAAATTCGTATTCAAAGTCAGCAACCGTGCGTAAACCACGCAGAATAATCTTGGCTCCGGTGGACTTCACGAATTCGGTCAGCAGGGTGTCAAAAGACCGCACTTCGACGTTTTCGATATGGGCCAGCACAGTCCGGGCCAGGTCAACGCGCTGTTCGACCGCCACGCTGGTGTCTTTCTGCCTATTGGAGCCGACTGCTACGATAACCTTGTCGAACAGCCTGGCGGCTCTTTCCACGAGATCGGTGTGACCGTTGGTAATGGGATTGAATGTTCCCGGATAGACTGCTGTTTTCATGGCTCACCCCGTTTGCAGCGTGCATTCTAGCGAATTGCCCTGAGGGGCTCAATCAGCCAGGACATAGCGCAAGATCCGGTGCTCCAGCCAGGGATTGCGCTCGGCGTTGACGAATCCAACATGACCTCCCTTGCCCAGCAACTCGTACTCCAGTGCCGGCGAGAGTTGTGTGCCCTTTGGCAAGGCTGCCGGTGGAATCATCGGATCATCGCTGCTTTGGATCAGCAGAGTCGGCGTTTCAATAGCACCCAGAAATCCAATCGAGCTGCATTGACCATAATAGTCCTCGGCATCCGAGAAACCGTGCAGGGGTGCCGTAACTCGCTCATCAAATTCCCAAACTGTATTGATCGTGCTGCTATCGCCAAGCGCCAGCAGTTGTTCCAGCTGCTCGCCATCTCCAATCCGTTCGAAGTGTGCAATTTTTTTCTGCAGATCGCTCACCAGCCGACGGGTGAAATAGCGTCCATAGAGTCGTGAAAAGCCAGACAGCAAGGACTGTGAACATAGGCGCAAGGTAAATGGGGTAGACACTGCAACCGCCCGCTCGACTGATGAGTGCCTGCCAGATTCTCCCAGCCACTTGAGCAACACATTGGCGCCAAGTGAATAGGCAACCACCATGAGATTCTTGTTCTCGTATTGAGCATGCAGGGCAGCGATTACTTCAGCCAGATCGTCGGATACCCCTGAGTGATAGGTTCGAGCCTTGCGATTCACCTCGCCACTGCATCCACGCAAGTTCATGGCGACACTGGCCACTTCACAGGAAGCGAGCAAGCTCTGCAAGGCCAATACGTAAGAAGATTTGGAGCAGCCACAGAGGCCATGCACTACCAGTACGATAGTCTCCGAATCAGTTACATCAACTTCGTCACACCAATCCAGATCAATAAAGTCACCATCACTCAGCTCTACACGTTGTCGACGGTGGGTGACCGGCCTTGACCCGGCCACTTTCCGCCACAGGGTTTGGGAATGCCCGTTGGGCAACCACCAGGCTGGCCGAAACATGGAGTCTTCAGTTTTCAATAACGGGTCGGACGTCATTTTATTTATCGCGTTGATAGAGCATGAAGCTCACTTCACCTGCGCGCTTGAGTTTCAGTTGTTGCCAATTTGCCGCTGTGGCGCTTTCCACAACACTGGCTTCCTGCTGTCGGTTGCACTCTACATAAATCTTGCAGTGTTCGCTGAGGGAGTCTGTGTGCTTGAGAGCATCCACTATTTTTTCCAGCAGCTCGCTGTCGAATGGCGGATCCAGAAACACCACATCGTATGCGTCTGAGGCAGTATGGGACGCAAGCCAGCTGAGGGCATCGCTGCACACAATACTGGCATTGGTGATACCCAATAGTTTCAGATTCGAGTCGACATCCTGGCAAACACGGCGGTCCGCATCGACAAAATCAACCCAGCTCGCCCCTCTGGATAGGGACTCTATGCCAAGGATGCCGCTTCCGGCAAACAGATCCAGGCAACGCGCTCCAGCGATATCCAGCTGCAGCCAATTGAACAGGGTCTCCCTTACGCGATCGCCAGTCGGCCTTAACCCCGGGCGGTCGGAAAAGCTGATCAGGCGGCTGCGGTGGCTGCCCGCGATGATCCTGACTTTGTTTTTCGATTTATCAGACTTGCTCATGCTGGGTGCAGATAATAAGCAATGCAGTACAAGCCTGCCATGGGTAGTGATAGCATAGCGTCCCCGCTGTTGCCGCATCGATCCTTCACAGGCTTTCTTGTCGGCCGCAGACGCCTAGCTACTGTTTATATATTTTTCGTTCCGCGCATGTTTGGATTTGGTAAAGACAAAAAACCCCAGGGTGAGGAAAAACCCAAAGCGGCCGGTGATTCCACTCGGCTTGCTGAGACTTCTCAAGGTGAATCCTCTGATGTCGGGTTCTTCGGACGACTCAGGAATGGGCTGAGTAGAACCCGGGGTCGATTTACAGAAGGCTTGCAGTCCCTGGTCCTGGGTGAGAAGACCATCGACAGCAATGTGCTGGATGACATTGAGACCCAGCTCCTATCTGCCGATGTTGGCCTCGAAGCCACCGATCAAATCGTCGAAAACCTGCGGCAGAAACTCGACCGTAAACAGCTCGCCGATTCCGATGCGTTCATGGCAGCACTGAAGTCGGAACTGCAGGAGATTCTCACCCCCTGCACCCAGCCACTGGTCATCGACCGTAATAAACGTCCCTATGTGATTCTCATCGTCGGCGTGAATGGTGTTGGCAAGACCACCACCATCGGCAAGCTCACGAAGCGTTTCCAGGGCGAGGGCCTGTCGGTCATGTTGGCGGCGGGTGACACATTCCGGGCCGCGGCTGTAGAACAACTCAAGGTATGGGGAGAAAGAAACCAGGTGCCGGTGATAGCCCAGCATACCGGTGCCGACAGTGCATCCGTTATCTTCGATGCGTTGCAGGCCGCAAAAGCCCGCAACGCGGATGTCCTGATCGCGGACTCGGCAGGCCGCCTGCATACCAAAGACAATTTGATGAACGAGCTTGAGAAAATTGTCCGTGTGTTAAAAAAGCAGGATGCCGAGCTACCCCATGAAGTCATGTTGGTGCTGGATGCGACAACCGGACAGAATGCAATCAACCAGGCGGAGAGTTTCCAGGCCGCCTCCCAGGTCACTGGCATCTCCCTCACCAAACTGGACGGGACGGCGAAGGGTGGCGTTGTCTTTGCCCTGGCGAAAAAGTTTGCCTTGCCTATCCGCTTCATCGGTGTGGGTGAGCAGGTCGATGACTTGCGACCTTTTGATGCCCAGCAGTTCGTAGATGCCTTGTTTGCCGCCGACAACACCGAATCAGGCGCATGATGGTTCGGCCCTAATTACCCCAAGTCCGCTCCCAGGGTCAGATGATTAAATTTGACGATGTCAGCAAGCATTACGCTGGTGGTCAGGCCGCGCTGAGCCGGGTGAGCTTTGAAATCGCCAGGGGTGAAATGGTATTCGTCACCGGGCATTCCGGGGCGGGCAAGAGCACGCTGCTCAAACTGATCCTGGCCATGGAAAAAAGCAGTGCCGGCCAGGTCCTCGTGAATGGCAGTAATCTCAACCGGCTGCCTCGAAAAAAGATTCCCTACCACCGCCGCGATATCGGTGCCGTATTCCAGGATCATCAGCTCCTGTTCGACCGTAGTGTGGCCGACAACGTGGCCCTGCCCCTGCAGATTGCGGGTTTTCACCCACAGGAAACCCGTCGCAGGGTGCGTGCCGCCCTGGACAAGGTGGGCCTGCTCAACAAGGAGAAGCTGTTCCCGGAACGATTGTCCGGCGGCGAGCAGCAGCGGGTCGGCATCGCCCGGGCCGTGGTCAATCGGCCGCAGATAATCCTGGCAGACGAGCCTACTGGCAACCTCGACCCGGAATTGTCTGCCGATGTCATGAAAGTATTCGAACAGTTCAAGAGTGTCGGGGTCAGCCTGGTGCTGGCGAGCCACGACCTCTCCCTGGTAAAGCAGTTGAACTACCGCACGCTCACCTTGTCCGAGGGCAAGCTGATCAGGGATGGCCGATCATGACACCTACTTCCCAGGGACATTCCAGGCAGAAGCGGCCCCAGACTTTCGCTCTGGAGAAACTGCTCTGGCAACACCGGGTGGTCGCGAGAGATAGCCTGCAGCGCCTGCTCCGCAGCCCGCTTGCCACCGCGGTCACGGTGGCGGTGATTGCGATCGCGCTGCTGCTGCCTGCGCTGCTGCTACTGTTTCAACAGAACCTGGGCAGTGGCATTGCCGAGCTCGATCGCAGTGCAAGGATCTCGGTCTATCTGGAAGCAGGCCTGAGTGATGCGAAGGCACAGGAAGTTTGCAACCACTTACAAACCTGGGATGGATTATTATCTGTAGAATTGATTAGCAGCTCCCAGGCGCTGGCGGCATTCTCCGAGAACGCCGGCCTGGGCGAGGTGCTGACATCCCTGGCCGAAAACCCGTTGCCGGCGACCTTGCTTCTGGTTCATGACTCCGCCGATTTACAGCAGCTCGAAGCCTTACAGGCGGAGCTGGAAGCCCTCCCGGAAGTGGCGGTAGTAGAGCTGGATCGCGCGTGGATTGCGCGCCTGCAAGCCATTAGAAACGTCGTAAGCGTGCTGGGACAGGCCCTGCTGATATTCGTGCTGCTGGGTTTGTTTGCCATTATAGGCAATACCATTCGACTGGCGATTGAGAACCGCCGGCAGGAAATCAGGGTACAGAAGTTGGTGGGGGCCACAGATGGGTATATTGCCAGGCCCTTCCTGTACACCGGATTCTTGTTGGGGAGCGCAGGGGGAGTTACGGCCTGCCTGCTACTGCTTATGCTCTGGTTGCTGCTCGGCGCAAGCAGCCGGGAACTTGCTGCGCTGTACAACAGCGGCTTCGAATTAAGCAGCCTGTCCCCGTTATCGGCACTCGGCCTGGTGCTGTTGGGTGGCGGCACGGGATGGGTGTCGGCACTAATTTCCAGTTATCGAAATATCGCCGCAATTGACCCATGACAAGCAATATTTAGCGACATTTAATGAATTTTGTCGACATAAACAGGGGTTGATGCAATTTTATCTGGGCCGTCCTTGAAATTCTGCATTTCGACCTCAGTTATTACAGTCGCCTGAATCAAGATCTCTGTCTTGGAAGCGTGGGAAAACAGGAAAATGGGGTGGTTTTACTGTCCATGACCACAGGCCCGGCAAGACTCCCACAGCGTGTGCAAAAGAACTTTTTTTGCTAAAATTGGGTCTAATCAGTAACGAAATCTGTTTTGCTTAATCAAGAGATTAACTGACGAATGAACACAGGTAAGGGTTTACAAGTTATCGATCCGGCATCCCCGGGTCGCGATTTGACTGCTTATATGGCCTCCGTGAACAGCATCGCGGTGTTAACGCCTGAGCAGGAGCTTGAGCTGGCCCAGCAGTACTACTACGAAGACAACGTGGAAGCTGCCCGCCAACTCGTTATGGCTCACCTGCGATTTGTCGTGCACATAGCCAAGACCTACAACGGTTATGGCCTGCCACTTGCCGACCTCATCCAGGAAGGCAATATCGGCCTGATGAAGGCGGTCAAGCGTTTCAACCCGGAAGTGGGTGTACGCCTGGTGTCCTTTGCGGTGCATTGGATCAAGTCAGAGATGCACGAATACATCCTGCGTAACTGGCGCATCGTCAAGGTTGCGACCACCAAGGCGCAGCGGAAATTATTCTTCAACCTGCGCAGCTCCAAGAAAAAGCTGGGCTGGTTGAACAGCGAAGAAGCGGAAGCAGTCGCGCAGGACCTCGGCGTGGACACGAAAGTGGTTCGCCAGATGGAAGGTCGCATGAGCGCCTACGACACCTCTTTCGACGCCGAGCCTGATAGTGATGACGATAGTGTCTATCGGGCGCCGGCTTACTATCTGGAAGACCAGAGTTCCGACGTGGCTGTCAATCTCGAAGACGCCGAGTGGGAAGAGGTCACCAACAACAGCCTGCACCTGGCCCTTGGCGAACTCGATGAGCGCAGCCAGGACATCCTGCGAGCCCGTTGGTTGAGCGATGAGAAATCGACTCTGCATGATTTGGCGGACAAATATGGCGTATCCGCCGAACGCATCAGACAGCTGGAAAAGAACGCCATGAATAAGATCAAGGCAAGGATGGAAGCCTGATCACTCCCTGAGATGTCGCCTCGTGCGATTTGAACGAAATTGAAAGCCGCGATTTATCGCGGCTTTTTTCTGCATACTGATTTCTGTTTCCTGCGTACCTTCTGTAACAAGGCCCTATTCCGGCTTGCAATCAAGGTTTGCTTGCCTCCACAATGCACGCGCTATGACTAATCTGTTTCTCACCCTGGCTAGCTGCAGTGGCTTTCTTGCCGTGGCGATCGGTGCCTTCGGAGCCCATGGCCTGGAATCGGTCCTGAGCCCTGACAGCATGCGCACCTACCAAACCGGGGTGCAGTACCACTTCTATCACAGCCTGGCCCTGTTCGGTGTTGCCATCCTGTCCACCCAGTCTGATCCTGCTCGCCTGTTGAACATCGCCGGCTGGTCATTCGTAGCTGGTATAC
Source organism: Pseudomonadales bacterium (assembly GCA_038134565.1). Lineage (GTDB taxonomy): Bacteria > Pseudomonadota > Gammaproteobacteria > Pseudomonadales > Pseudohongiellaceae > UBA9145. The sequence continues at coordinate 78,379 of JAYPVK010000007.1, forward strand.
TGCTATTTTCAGGCAGTCTGTACATACTGAGCGTGACCGGGATTCGCTGGCTAGGCGCCATTACCCCGCTGGGCGGCGTGGCTTTTCTCGTCGGCTGGGGAAGCCTTGCATGGCTTGGCCTAAGCCATGGTCTCACCCGATAGGTCGCAGTCGTGGAACTTGTGGTTAACGGCAAACAGCATCAGCTCGAAGGTGGCAATACCCTGGCCTCGCTCCTGCAGCAATTAGCCGTCACCGAAGGGCGCTTTGCGGTGGAAGTGAATGGGGAGATAGTGCCCAAGAGTCAGCACCAGGACTATGTGCTGCGGGACAATGACGCCGTCGAAATCGTGCGCGCTATTGGCGGTGGTTGAGCCTAGCCGTGCCAGCAATAATTCAATCCGGGCCACAAACCACCCGGTACCAATACTTCAGAAAAATCTCATTATGACCGCTATGCAAGACCAAGCTCTCCGTATCGCCGGTGTCGATTACCAGTCTCGATTGATCATCGGCAGTGGCAAATACAAATCCTTTGAAGAAAACCTGGCCGCCCTCGAAGCGAGTGGCGCCGAGATGATCACCGTCGCCATCCGCCGGGTGAATCTTGGCCAAAACCCCGACGAGCCCAATTTACTCGATGTCATCTCACCGGAGAGCTACACCATCCTGCCGAATACCGCAGGCTGTTATACGGCTGAGGACGCAGTGCGTACCTGTCGCCTGGCAAGAGAGCTGCTGGATGGACACAAGTTGGTCAAACTCGAGGTGCTGGGTGACCAGAAGACCCTCTACCCCAATGTCACCGAAACCGTTGTCGCCGCGGAACAACTGGTGGCGGACGGCTTCGATGTAATGGTCTATACCAGTGACGACCCCTTGATCGCCAAGCGACTGGAAGAGATTGGCTGTGTGGCGGTTATGCCGCTGGGCGCGCCCATCGGCTCCGGTCTGGGCATTCGCAACCCCTACAATATCCGCCTGATACTGGAGAATGCATCGGTGCCTATCATCGTGGATGCCGGCGTCGGTACGGCATCAGATGCCAGTATCGCCATGGAGCTCGGCTGCCATGGCGTATTGATGAACACGGCAATCGCGGAGGCAAAGCAGCCGGTGCTGATGGCATCCGCCATGAAGAAGGCCGTGGAGTCGGGACGCGAGGCTTTCCTTGCTGGCCGTATGCCGCGACGACTTTACGCCAGTGCATCTTCTCCTCTGGATGGCACCATCAGTTAAGGATGTGTAGCCATTGACAGCGAAAGGCCGTTCCAAACCAGCCCTGCACGCTTGCCCGAACCCAATTCACCCCTGATCCCTTACTCCTGATGTCTGACTCTGAAACTAAAAAACGCCCTATTCGCAGCTATGTCATTCGCTCCGGTCGCACGACGGAGTCCCAGCGCAAGGCGCTGGAGCAGCATTGGGATGATTACGTCATCGCGTACCAGCCCGACTTGCTGGAGTTGGGCCGTGTTTTTCCCCAGGACGCTCCGCTGACCGTGGAGATTGGATTCGGCATGGGTGATTCCCTGGTGCAGATGGCCGAAGACAATCCCGCCCAGAACTTCCTGGGAATTGAAGTTCATCGTCCCGGGGTTGGCAAGTTGATGCATGGTGCAGAAGCGAGAGGACTGACGAACCTGAAGGTGATCTGCCATGACGCCACCGAAGTGATGGAGCACTGTTTTGCTAGCGGCTCGCTGGCGCGAGTGCTGATCTTCTTTCCCGACCCGTGGCACAAGAAACGGCACCACAAGCGCCGCATTATCCAGCCCGAATTCGCATCCCTGCTGGCAAGCCGGCTACGACCCGGCGGCAGCCTGCATCTCGCTACGGACTGGGAACAGTATGCAGAACACATGGTAGAGGTTCTTGAGAACGAGCCAGCCCTCGTCAATGCCAACGGCAAGGGCAAGTTCTGGCTGGATCCAGACCGGCCGCAGACAAAGTTTGAGCGCCGCGGGGAACGACTGGGCCACGGTGTCTGGGATCTGCTCTATCGAAAAGTAGAAAATGCTGGCCTGTAATTCAGGCTTGCCCGGCTTATCCCGGGGCAGCTCTTCCTAGAACCAGAATCGGTGCTCGTGCTGTTTTAGCCAATCCACGTAGTGGTCGTAGTTGGGACAGATGGACTGCACCAGCTCCCAGTAGCGCCGGGAGTGGTCCATGTGGATGAGGTGACAGACCTCATGGGTGATCATGTAGTCGATGATGCTATAGGGTGCCAGCATAATGAGCCAGTTGTACTGCAGGATTCCCTGAGAGGTACAGTGGCCCCATTTCGATTTGGTCTTGCGTAGCTTGATCTCCCTGATCTTGTGATCTACACCGAGATGACGTGCCAGGCCATGGGCCCGGGGAATGATGTATTCACTGGCCTTGTCGATCAGATAGTCTTCTACCAGTATCCGTGCCTTGGAAGGGTTGAGTTTGTGACCCTGAATAATGAACTGGTTACCGTTCACCAATACCCGTTCCTTGCGGCCTTCCCTGAACACGATGGTGAGTTCCCTGGCCCGGTAGAAGATCTTCGCGCCACGCTCGATACGCAGCATCTCCCGCTCACGCTGGGCCTCTTCGAGAAGCCGTTGTTCGATCCATTGCTGGTTGCTGGCAATAAATTCGTTTACCTCCCTGCGGGAAGCCTGCCAGGGGCAGCGAACGATTACCGTGCGGTGTTTGACATATAGAGCCAGAGTTTTGCGGCGGCTACGCTCCACTTCACACTGGTACGGAAGTACGTGTTGGCGCTCGATGCCGCCGATATTCAGTGGAACAACTTTGGACTTGGATTTTGCCATCGTCTATCCGGCCTGGGGCCCTGGTTTTCTTGCAATCAGGCTGGCAACTGCACGCTGCGGATTCTCGCGCTCGCCTTCGAAATACTGCACTATTTCCCAATCAACAAAATATTCCTGCAGTTCACCTGGCCTGAGCAGAAAATCCGGATTACTCGGCCTGCCAAACTCTCGCTGGGCTGTGGTAAACGTTTCATAGAACACCAGCCCGCCAGATTTTATCGCCCGACCAATGGCATTCATTAGTGGCCGGTGCAAATAGTTGAATACCAGTATGGCATCAAATTGCTTCCCCGCCAGTGGATCCGACTGCCCTGCTTCCAGATCTACCAACCAGGTCTTAACCAGACCACTGCCGGATGGCAGGCTGCTTTCTATCGCTGCCAAGGCCGCCGCATTATGATCGGCGAATGTGACGGCGATGTTATTCCTGATCAGATGTATACCATTGCGTCCGCTGCCGCAGGCCAGATCCAGAACACCGTACTCAGCCGGCAGTGCGGTGAGCAGTGACAGGTTCTCGGCCACCAACGGGGAAACAGTGGCGTTTGAATGTGTCATGGATAATCGGATAATAGCCAAATGGATGCGCTGTACAGCAGTGCGTAAAATAAGTGAATCAACTGCTGGGCACAATGTTTCCAGTGACGATTTTTGCCGATTCGGGGCATAGCAAATCCGCCATGCCAGATTCGCAACAACAGGTATGTGACACGCACATGGCGGAGCAAGAAAGAAAAGGCGAGAAAGACCGCCTGTTTGCCGAAGAACTGGCGCCCCAGGATTTCGTATTTGACGAGAAAGTCGCTGCGGTTTTTGAAGACATGATTAACCGCTCGGTGCCTGGGTACCGGACCATTCTCTCCATGATTGGCGTACTGGCCGGTCGTTACTATCAGGAAGGGTCCACCATCTATGATCTGGGTTGTAGCCTGGGGGGAGCCAGCCTGGCTATGGCCTCCCAGGTCAACACCGGTGCCCTGAACATCCAGGCCATCGATAATTCAGCGGCCATGATCTCGAGGCTCAGGGCCAGATTGCAGCAGGCCGGGATGGATTCAATTCATTGTCGTTGCGAAGACATCCTGGAAACCCGGTTGGAAAACGCCTCCGTTGTGGTGCTCAATTTCACACTGCAGTTCATTCCCCCGGATCACAGACGAGCCCTGATGCAACAGATCTATGCCGGTTTGCGGCCTGGAGGCATACTCGTGGTCTCGGAGAAAATCGTTCTGCCGGATCCCGGAATCAATGAACTCATGATCGAGCTTTACCATGACTTCAAGGAAAGTATGGGCTACAGCCGCCTCGAGATTAGTCGCAAACGCAATGCCCTGGAGAATGTACTCATTCCGGAAACTCTCGAAGCGCACAGGGCGCGGCTGCAGGAGGCGGGGTTCCGCGCCTTCGATGTCTGGTTTCAATGCTTCAATTTCGCCTCCATGGTGGCCTTCAAATAGCAGTCTGTTGACATGGATTTCACCAAACTCAAAGACAGCCTCACAGGTACGCAGCTGCAAGCATTGCTGCCCTTCATTGCGGATGACTTCCTCGATGGTATTCGCCACGGCGACCACTATCGCTGGCGCAGGCTCGTCGCCAACCTGCCCTCACTGCAGGCCAGTGAACTGCGCATTGGGGAAACTGTAGGTATTGGCAAGCGGACGGATGGTGAACCCGAGCAGCTGGCAGACCTGGAATCATCACTGCGTGAGCTCATACCGTGGCGCAAAGGTCCATTCGAGCTGTTTGGTATCCACATAGACAGCGAATGGCAGTCCCAGCTCAAGTGGGCGCGACTGGCGAATCGGATTGCGCCCCTGAATGGCCGCCGTGTATTGGACGTTGGCAGCGGTAACGGTTATTCCAGTTTCAGAATGTTCGGCGCCGGCGCCAGCCTGGTCATCGGCCTGGAACCGCATATACCCTATTACGGACAATTCTGTGCCATCAAGCACTATGCGCCAGACACCCCGGTTCATGTGCTACCCCTGGCTATGGAACAGGTGCCCGAGTCGCTTGAGGGCTTTGACACGGTTTTTTCCATGGGAGTCCTCTACCACCGGCGATCCCCTCTCGATCACCTGCTGCAGTTATTCGGTCAGCTAAGACCGGGTGGCCAGTTGGTCATGGAGACAATCTATGTCGATGGTGGAGACGGTTATTCACTGGTTCCCAGAGACCGCTACGCTCGCATGAACAATGTCTGGTTTATTCCCAGTGTATCCAGCCTGATCCAGTGGCTGGAGAAGACCGGTTTTGTGAATATCGAAGTGGTCGATGAATCACTCACGACGAATCACGAGCAGCGGCAGACTCCATGGATGCCGTATGACTCACTGGCAGGCGCACTCTCCGGGGAGAAGCTGGAGCAAACTATAGAGGGCTACCCAGCACCCAGGCGAGTCGTTGTTGTTTGTGACAAGTCCGGTTCCTGAGATTCCCAAAAGGGGTCAAGCCTCGCTTTAAAGGAAAAGCAGCGCTCTTCTCCTTGTAACTGAAGTTTGCAATTGCAGTGACACAGCAGCGATCCAACGTTGTTTTTCCATATTCTCTCGCTAAATCCCGGCATAACCCGAAATTCTATTGACGCTCCGTAGCAATTACGATAACTATAAGCGTGGTTCTCATAGGGTCAGCTCTAACTCTATCCGCTCTATTCGAATGCCGAATAAATCAGCAAATCAATCAACAACAAGATACAGAGATAAATCATGGCCAGACCGCTGCGAATTGAATATCCGGACGCCGTATATCACGTTTCCAATTTTGGACTGGACGGCCAACGCGTCTTCCCATCGGCGAAGTATTTTGACGCCTTCCTGGAAGGCCTGGAAGAAACCTGCTCACGCCTGAATGTAGAAGTACATGCCTTCTGCCTGCTGCGGGACCAGTATCACCTGGTAATCAAAACTCCTGAAGGGAACCTGAGCCGCTTTATGCGCCAGGTCGATGGCCTTTACACGCAAAATTATCAGCGACTGAAAGTATCGGATGGATCGCTGTTCCGGGGACGATACAAGGCCGTTCTGGTTCAGGCAGATAACTACCTGTTACCTCTGTCCCGCTATCTGCATTGCATGATTAGGCCTGCCGAACGCAACAGCTACAAATACAGCAGCTTTAGCCTGTTCACCCGAAAGGCCAAACCGCCAGCATGGTTCAATCGTGATGAGACACTGAAACAGCTTCACGTTGCGGCGGCGAAGCGTCCTACCGCCTACAAGAAATATGTGGCTGAAGGCGTGGACGAGGAGATGTCCCATTTTTATGGGAATAAGAACCTGTCGTCCATTATGGGCGGTGCGAAATTCCGCTCAGCTGCACAGCGCAAGCGCTCTGCTACCAGTGCCCGAGGTGTGTCAAAGGGTGCGAACGCCAAATGGCGTCCGTCCTGCAAACAGATCATCACTGCCGTAGCCAACGAGTTCAAGGTCAGTGAACCCAGCATCTACAAGGCAGCCCGGGGACCCGGTTCCAAAAACGTTCCACGCTGGGTCGCCATGTACCTGTGCCAGGAGCTGTCGGCCGTGACATTGCAAGCCATCGCTAAATTATTCAGGCTCAAGCGCTACGGCACGGTATCCACTACCGTGGGCAAGCTTAAGGCTGAGTTCGTAGAAGACCCTAAATTGCTCGCCAGAACTGAGAAACTGGCCAAGCGCTTGAGCAAAGGAAAGTAAAATTGCTTGGGTAAGAAACAAAAAAGCCGGCTTGATGCCGGCTTTTTTGTTGGGCGACTCAATGAGTGGCCGCGCTGTCTGACGATTCGCAGGACAGCCTATTTGATCTTCGCTTCCTTGTAGATCACATGCTTGCGAACCACGGGATCAAATTTCTTGATCTCCATCTTGTCAGGCATGTTGCGCTTGTTCTTGTCGGTGGTGTAGTAGTGGCCAGTGCCTGCACTCGAAACCAGTTTGATCTTGTCTCTCATTTCTCAATACCTCGTTTCGATTAGACCTGAAAGCCTTTATTGCGCACATCAGCGAGAACGCTGTCGATGCCCAATTTATCAATGATGCGCATGCCCTTGGCTGATACTTTCAGCTTCACAAAGCGCTTCTCAGATTCCACCCAAAAACGGTGTGTGTGCAGATTCGGTGAGAATCGGCGTCTGGTCTTATTGTGTGCATGTGACACATTATTTCCTGTAACCGGTTTCTTACCCGTTACCATGCAAACCCTGGACATCGGACTGCCTCGTCGCAAATAAACTATGAAAAATCAGGTTGTTTGCCGCCCCAAGCCTCTTGACACTTTTGGGGGGCAAAAAAGAGCTGCGATTTATACCAAAACACCTATTAGATAGCAAGAAATATGCGGTTTTTCATTAGTTTGGGCGTTGGCGGCCCAAGAATGTTTCAGTGACACAGCCTCGGCGGTGCTGAGCCGGGGTATGTTGAGTTTACAGCAGGTTCCTCTCGGCCAGGGAAACCACCGTGCCGGCACCGATTACCAGGTGATCGAGCATCCGGATATCCACGGTTCCCAGCGCCTGTTGCAAGCGTGAGGTGATGGCCAGGTCCGCCTGACTCGGCTCAGCAACCCCCGATGGGTGGTTATGGGCAAAGATCACAGCGGCGGCGTTATGGTGCAGGCTGCGCTTTACCACTTCGCGGGGATAGACTGCCGCTCCATCTATGGTGCCGCGAAACATCTCCTCAAACTTGACAACATGGTGCTGATTGTTGAGAAACACACAGCTGAACACCTCATGGTCGTAGTGCCTGTATCTCGCCAGCAGGTAACGCCTGGTAGCGACTGAGCTGGTCAGCACATCGCCGGCCTTCGCTTCTTCCAGTAATTGCCGCTGGGCCAGTTCCTGCGCGGCTTTCAGGCAGGCTATCCGGGCCGGGCCCAGGCCTGGTTCCGCACACAGTGTCTGCCGGTCCACCGCCATCAGACCGCCCAGGCTGTCGAATTTCTGCAGCAATTCCCGGGAGATCTGCAGGGCCGACCTGCCCCGAATGCCCGAATGGATGAGTATGGCCAGCAATTCCGCGTCGCTGAGTGCATCGGCACCGGACGCCATGAGCTTTTCCCGCGGTTGCTCCGCCGTAGGCCATGCTGCCAGACTCATCGCTGTCCTCCCGGGTATCCCGCCATCAAAAACACAGCTTCCAGCTTAGCCCAGGCCGGGGCATATGCCGCATTTAGGGCAAATTGCACCTGACTATTTGACCTGCTAGGCTAGCCTTCCTGTTCTCTGGCGACCCGAAACGCCCCTGACATCTGGGTTCCCATGTTAAGCCTCACTAACAAGCGCATTTTGCTGGGCATTACCGGCGGCATCGCCGCCTATAAGTGTGCAGAGCTGACCCGACTCCTGAGCAAGGCCGGCGCCGAGGTGCGTGTGGTCATGACGAGGGCAGCAAAGGAATTCATTACGCCGCTGACCCTGCAGGCCCTGTCCGGCAATCGTGTCCACCTCGATCTGCTGGATGTCGAGGCGGAGGCGGCCATGGGCCATATTGAACTGGCGCGCTGGGCTGACCTCGTCCTGGTAGCACCTGCCACCGCCGACTTTATCTCCCGTGCCGCCCACGGCAAGGCGGATGACCTGCTCAGCACCCTGTTACTGGCCACCAAGGCCAGGGTAGCAATTGCCCCTGCAATGAATCAGGCCATGTGGTCGGATCCGGCAACACAAGCAAACCTTGACCTTCTGCGGCATCGGGACTTCCTGATCTGGGGTCCGGCAAGTGGCGATCAGGCCTGCGGCGATGTGGGCCCTGGACGAATGCTGGAAGCCGCCGAGCTGGCTACCCACTGTGCCGGCCTGTGGGAAAGCGGTACCTTGGCTGGTCGCAAGCTCATCATTACTGGTGGGCCAACCCGGGAAGCCATTGACCCCGTGCGCTTCATTTCCAATCACAGCTCAGGAAAGATGGCCTATGCGCTTGCCGGCGAAGCGGCCGCCGCGGGAGCCGAGGTCATACTGATCAGTGGCCCGGTGAACCTGAATACCCCGGACAGGGTTCAACGCATCGACGTGGAATCTGCCCAGCAGATGCTGGAGGCGGTACTTTCCCGCATTTCCGGGGCAGATGTATTTATCGGCGTGGCGGCAGTTGCCGACTATCGGCCCGCTGAGGTAGCGCCGGAGAAGATCAAGAAATCCCGTGATGAACTACAACTCACACTGGTAAAAAACCCTGACATCATCAGCGAAGTAGCGCGGCTCTCGCAACGGCCCCTCGTCGTGGGTTTCGCTGCAGAGACTGAAGATGTCGTCGCCAATGGCAAGAAGAAGCTGACAAAGAAGAATCTCGATTTACTGTTCGCCAATCATGCGACTGACACCTTTAATAGCGACACGGTAGCTGTCACTGCCATCACCCCTAATGGCGAAGACAACTTGCCGGAAGGCAGGAAGGAAGTTGTCGCGAGGACCATGCTTAACAGAATTGCCGAGATACTCAATAGCAAGCAGAAGGGCCACGCGGCCTGAGATTAGCTATCATGGCAGCACTTGACGATCATGCGGGTAGAGACATGGACGAGCCAGTTACCGCTGAAAATCTTGCGGCGGTTTTGCCGGAGAGCATTTTCCGCGCATATGACATTCGCGGAATATATGAAGAGCAATTAAGTACCAATTCGATCCAGCTAATCGGACAGGCCGTTGGAAGTGAGGCTCTCGATCAGGGCATCGACAACTTGCTGCTCGCTTTCGATGGCCGACTATCCAGCCCTGAATTATCCAAGGCGCTCATCCTGGGCATATCCAGTAGCGGCTGCAACGTGGTTGTTCTTGGCCTCGTCCCTACACCGTTGCTGTACTTTGCAACCCATACGACTGCATTCGATTCCGGGGTCATTTTAACGGCCAGCCACAACCCGGCTAACTACAACGGCCTGAAGATCGTGTTTAACAAGACATGTCTGGCTGATAACCAGATTGCGGCCATACGCCAGCGCATCCTCGATGGCAGGCTGTTGCATGGCAAGGGAGCGATAAGCGAACTGGATATCCGCGACTCCTATGTCGAAAAAGTATGTAGCGGCGTAAATCTGGCCAGGCCGCTAAAAGTCGTAGTGGATTGTGGCAATGCCGTACCCGCCGTCATTGCGCCACGCCTGTTCGAAGGGCTGGGCTGTGAAGTGATCACGCTTTTTGGGAAACTCGATGGCCACTTCCCTAATCACCACCCTGACCCCACTATCGTCAGCAACCTGGAACAACTGGCGGAAACGGTTATTGCCGAGAAAGCAGACCTGGGAGTCGCTTTCGATGGCGACGGCGACAGGTTGGGTATTGTCACAGAGCAGGGTGCCAGCGTTGATGCCGACAAGCTGCTTATGTTGCTGGTGCAGTCCATGGCCGACCGCTATCCCGGGGAAGCGGTCGTATTCGATGTAAAATGCAGCGCCAGCCTGCCGAAACTGATTTCTGAACGTGGTATGCGGGCCGTTATGCATCGCAGTGGTCACTCCTTCATGAAACAAAAGATGCAGGAAACCGGTGCGCCTGTGGGTGGAGAATTCGCTGCCCATGTCTTCATCAAGGACAGGTGGTATGGCTTCGATGACGGAATCTACACCGCCGCAAGAATCGCGGAAGTGCTCTCGCAGTCAGACAAGTCCTGCTCGGAAATATTTTCCGCATTTGAAAGCACTATCGGCACTGCCGAAATAAAGCTGGCGGTGGATGAGCGGGAAAAGTTTGCTCTTATGCACAGAATCGAAGACCTCGCAGACTTCGAAGACGCCACACTGATCACCCTGGATGGTGTCAGGGCCGAGTTCGCAGATGGCTGGGGGCTGGTACGCGCATCCAATACCAGTCCCGCCCTGTTGTTGCGGTTTGAGGCACGGTCAGAGAAGAGTCTGGAGCGTATCAAAAACCGCTTTAAAGCTTTGATAAGTAAAGCAGATAACAGCTTAGTGTTGAACTTCTAGCACAGGAAAAGTTCAGGTTCAGTAACATGTCTCTCACAATAAACAGCGCAAAAAACATCGCTCAGGTTCTCACCGAGTCCCTGCCCTATATCCAGAAATTTACCGGTAAGACTGTCGTAGTGAAATACGGTGGTAACGCCATGGTCGACAATACGCTGAAGCAAAGCTTTGCCCGTGACATCGTGCTGATGAAGCTGGTTGGTATAAACCCTATTGTGGTTCATGGCGGTGGACCGCAAATCGGCAACCTGCTGGAGAAGCTCAACATCAAATCCAGCTTCGTGGATGGCTTGCGGGTCACCGACAGCCAAACCATGGATGTCGTGGAAATGGTCCTCGGTGGCCTGGTTAATAAGGAAATCGTCAATCTGCTGAATAGAAACAGGGGCAATGCCATCGGGATTTCAGGCAAGGATGGAAACCTCATTCGGGCCAAAAAGCTTCAGCTCAAGCGCAAAGGGTCAACCGCCAAGGCAGATATCGTAGATATCGGTCAAGTGGGCGAAGTGGAGAGTATCAACACCAAGGTGCTCGAAGTCATGAAGGACAGTGACTTTATCCCCGTCATTGCTCCTATCGGCACAGGTGAAGACGGCGCCAGTTACAACATCAATGCCGATTCCGTGGCTGGCGAAATTGCCCGCGTGCTGGGTGCAGAGAAGTTGATCCTGCTCACCAATGTCGCGGGTGTGCAGGACAAGAAGGGCAAGGTGCTGACGGGCCTCAGTGTGAGGCAAGTTGCCAAGTTAATTGCCGATAAGACCTTACAAGGAGGCATGTTGCCCAAGGTCGAGTGCGCATTGAACGCGGTCAAGGGTGGTGTAAACAGCGCCCATATTATTGATGGACGGCTTGAACACGCAGTGCTCCTAGAAATCTTCACCGATGAAGGTGTAGGCACCTTGATCACGAAGGCTGGCCTTACTCCAGGCAGATCGCTCAAGACTGGCGCGGCACGGAAGACCGGCACGGCGAAGAAAACGGCAAAGAAAGCACAGAAGCGAGCGTCCTGACGCGATCGGAATCAAAGAATGGAAAACCCCAATAGTCACAAGATTTCCCGTAAAGACCAGATTCTGCAGTCACTGGCTCGCATGCTAGAAGCCTTGCCCGGTGAACGCATCACTACAGCCGCCCTGGCCAAGGAAGTTGGGGTTTCAGAGGCGGCGCTGTATCGACACTTCCCCAGCAAGGCTCGCATGTTTGAAGGTCTCATCAAGTTTATTGAGGACACGCTGTTTCAGCGCATCAGCCGTATCCTGAAAGAGGAAGAGAACGCTCACGAACGATGTCACAAGATTCTTACCCTGCTCCTGACTTTTGCAGACAAGAATCCTGGCATGACGCGACTTCTTACCGGTGATGCCCTGGCCGGAGAGACCGAGCGCTTACGGGAGCGAATCGCGCAGTTCTACGATCGCTTCGAAGCACAGCTCAAGCAGGTGTTAAGAGAAGCCCAGATCCGGGAAAACATGAAGCCGAGAATTTCGGCAATATCATTGGCAAACCTGCTGCTCGCCACCTGCGAGGGTCGGCTCCTTCAATTCGTGCGCAGCGAATTCGAAGACTCTCCCCTGGAACATTGGGACCTGCAGTGGCAGTACCTCAGCAGCAATCTGCTCACGCCTTACGCTGCTCCAACTACCCCCAGCGGCAACTAGACGCCGTACTCTTCCCGATATTGTTGCACGGTGGACAAATTCGACTGCAGGGATGGGTCATCGACCAATTGCAGGTAGTCGATGATGTTCTGTAAGGTGATGATGCTGACGACTTCAACGCCGTAACTCTGTTCGATTTCTTGAATTGCAGAAGTCGTGCCGGTACCGCGCTCCTGCCGATCCATAGCAACGGTAATACCTGCCAGCGAGGCATTATTACCGTGAATAATATCTACTGCTTCCCGTATCGCCGTTCCTGCGGTGATGACGTCATCGATAATCATGACCTTGCCCGCCAATTCCGCCCCTACAATGGAGCCGCCTTCCCCGTGATCCTTGGCTTCCTTACGGTTAAAGCAATAAGGCTTATCGATCTGCTGATCGCTGTCCAGGCTGAGTACTGTAGCCGCGGCGAGTGGGATTCCCTTGTAGGCCGGTCCGAAGAGTACATCAAATTTGATACCTGAAGAGGCAATTGCGGCCGCGTAACTGCGCGCCAGAAAGCCCAGCTTCTTGCCCGTATTAAACAGTCCTGCGTTGAAGAAGTAGGGGCTGATGCGCCCCGACTTTAGTGTAAATTCGCCGAACCGCAGAATATTGTTTTCGATAACAAATTCCAGAAATGCTTTTTGAAATTCTTGCACCGTAATTACTGTCCGCTAAAATAATAAAAGTTAGTCATGCCCCCAACGGCTCCTGCGCGAAATTCAATTGAGGCTTGCCAGTTGCTGTTCAATTAATTCTGATATTCCCTGCTCCGCCAACTCAATCATCTGATTCAGCTGTTCGCGGCTAAACTCACCGTCCTCACCAGTACCTTGAACCTCAATGAAACCACCCTTGCTGGTCATCACGATGTTCATGTCGGTCTCGGCACTCGAGTCCTCGGCATAATCCAGATCCAGGATGGGCTGCCCCTGGTAGATGCCTACAGAGACAGAAGCTACCATTTGCACAAGGGGGTCGGTATTGATTTTCCTGGTTTCCTGCAGGTGGCGAAGCGCATCCACCAGGGCGACACAGCCTCCGGTTATGGATGCCGTGCGTGTTCCTCCGTCCGCCTGGATCACATCGCAATCGATCTTGATGGTATTTTCACCCAGTAACTTGAGGTCAACGGCAGCACGAAGGGAGCGGCCTATCAGGCGTTGAATTTCCTGAGTACGCCCGGACTGCCTGCCGCGAGCGGCCTCCCTGTCCATACGGCTCCCAGTTGATCTGGGCAGCATGCCATATTCTGCCGTAACCCAGCCCTGGCCGCTGCCCTTGAGAAAGCGTGGAACCGAATCTTCTACACTTGCCGTACACAAAACCCTGGTGTCACCGAATTCCACGAGCACTGCGCCCTCCGCGTGCTTGGTGTAATTCCTGGTGAGCTTGATCTCGCGTAATTCATTCGTTGCGCGTTTACTGGGCCTGTTACTCATTTAATTCGTCATTTTTCCTGGATGTGTGGGAGGCAGAATTATGCGGGAATTACCTGCACAGTGCGAGTCGGGTGGGTTTTCTTGGTCTTTCCGAGGCCGGGGAACCTGTCTTTGCAGTAATGATGGGATAGAATAGCTCCTTTTTTTCAGGCCACTTCAATGACAGCAAGCATGACTGCCTTCACCAGGCAGCAAACAGAACAGGAATGGGGCTCACTGATATGGGAAATCCGTTCCGTTAATTACCGGTACCTCGAGACCAGCGTCCGCCTGCCGGATACTTTCCGAGGCCTGGAAAACCGGATTCGTGAAGCGGTCAGGAAGCGTCTGTCGCGAGGCAAGGTCGAATGTCAACTCAGGTTCCAGTCGGCCGAGAGCAGCAATTTAGACATCGCCATTAACCGTGATCTGGTTGAGCAATTGTTGCAGGCGAATCGCGACATACAGGCACAGCTTGGCAGTGAAAACGCCATCAACAGCATGGATGTGCTGCGCTGGCCTGGCGTTATCGCCGATCGTCAGGTTGACCTTGGCAGGATTGAAGAAGAAGCCCACACTCTGTTCATCGCTGCTCTGGATGACCTGGTAGCCACGCGCAAGCGGGAAGGCAGTGACCTGCAAGGCTTCCTGCAGCAACGCATTGATAGTATTCGAGTTGTGGTCGCTGACACACGAGAGAAGATGCCGGAAATCCTGGCCGCGCAACGGCAGAACCTGCTCGACCGGCTACAAGAGCTCAAGGCCGAACTGGAGCCAACACGTCTCGAACAGGAAGTGGCCCTGTTGGCACAGAAGGCAGACGTGGACGAGGAGTTGGATCGGCTCGACTCGCACCTCTCAGAGGTGGAAAGAGTGCTGCGGGCATCCGGTCAGAAAGGCAGGCGCCTGGATTTCCTCATGCAGGAACTGAACCGGGAGGCCAATACGCTGTCGTCCAAGTCTATCGTGGCAGAGACAACTCGCGGCGCCGTGGAGCTCAAGGTCCTGATCGAACAGATGCGCGAACAGATTCAAAACATCGAATAACAGCGAAAGCTGGCAAGGTTGCAAATTCAGGCATATGAAGAAAGGTAAACTCTTTATCGTCACGGCACCGTCTGGTGCAGGCAAGACGACCCTGGTCAAGGCTCTGCTGGACAGCGACAGGTCGCTTTGTGTCTCTGTTTCCCACACCACGCGCCCCAGGCGTCCCAAGGAAGTTGACGGAGTCAACTACCACTTCGTCGATGAGGCCAGCTTCCTCGGCATGCTCCACGAGGGCGCCTTCCTGGAGAGTGCAGAAGTCTATGGTCACCACTACGGCACATCCCAGCACTGGGTGAATGGGCAGCTGAATAGCGGGCGCCACGTCATCCTTGAGATCGATTGGCAGGGTGCTGCCCAGGTAAGAAACCTGCATCCAGACTCCTACTCGATCTTTATTCTGCCGCCCTCACTGGAAACCCTCACCCAGCGCCTGCAGGAAAGAGCCCAGGACAGTGAGGAGACCATCGCTGAGCGCATGAAACAGGCCCGCAGCGTGATACAGCATGTCTGTGAGGCCGACTACATCGTGGTTAACGATGATTTCGATACCGCGCTTGCGGATATGCACGCCATCATCCGCAGCACTTCCCTCAAGGCCAGCGCCCAGCAGGAGAACCTGGCAGGGCTGCTGCGGTCACTTACCAGCGACTAGAGGCGGCAATTGGCGGAAAACTATGCATTTTCCGGCAGAATCCAGTAAAATCCCCGGTCCTCCGATTTCCCGCCCAGACCATTGAAATTCGGCTCCGGGCACATATAAATAGGTATTAAGATGGCACGAATCACAGTTGAAGACTGTCTGGACAAGGTAGATAACCGCTTTGAACTGGTCATGGTGGCCAGCAAGCGCGCCCGCCAGATTCAGACAGGTGGCAAGGACCCCTACGTTAGCGTCGACAACGACAAGCCGACCGTAATCGCTCTGCGGGAAATCGCAGAAAATCACGTGAACGCCAGTATCCTCGTTGAAAAGCCCGTCGTGGAGCTGGAAGAAGTTGAAGAGGAAATGGCTGAGGCAGTCGCCGAACAACAGGAAGACAAGCCAACTACAGAAATCTAATCCCGCAACAAGTGTCCACAATGAAATGATTCCAGGAGTTGAATCTTGCAAGCAGTCGCTGGAAACATTGATTCACTCGCGGACAGCCTTTCCGGATATCTGCCCCACGAGCAGATAAACAATGTACGCCGAGCTTATTACTACGCGGAGCAGGCCCATGATGGCCAGTTCCGCCGTAGTGGCGACCCCTATATCACCCACCCGCTAGCCGTAGCCGGGATTCTCGGTGAAATGCACATGGATCCACAGTCAATCATGGCTGCCATGCTGCATGATGTAATCGAAGACACGGGCATCACCAAGACAGCGATCAAATCCCAATTTGGTAACAACGTCGCAGACCTCGTCGACGGTGTCAGCAAACTCAACAAGATAACCTTCAGCAGCCGCGCCGAGGCACAGGCAGAAAATTTCCAGAAGATGGCCATGGCGATGGCCAAAGACCTGCGCGTGATCCTGGTGAAGATAGCGGACCGCCTTCACAACATGCGGACTCTGGATGTACTGACACCGGAGAAACGCCGCCGCATCGCTCGCGAAACACTGGATATCTATGCCCCGATTGCCAATCGCCTTGGTATGAACAATGTGCGGATTGAATTTGAAGACCTGGGATTTGCAGCACTCTATCCCATGCGCGCCCGGCGCATCGCGGCGGCAGTCAAACAGATTCGCGGTAATCGGAAAGAGATTGTTTCCCAGATCCAGACCTCACTGGAGGCCTGTCTGGAACGTGAAGGACTGCCAGGGCGAACCATTGGCCGTGAAAAGCATCTCTATAGCATTTACGAGAAGATGCGCAGCAAGCGTAAATCCTTTTCTGAAATCATGGACGTATATGCGTTCCGCATTATTGTGGACTCCGTCGATACCTGCTATCGAGTGTTAGGAGCTGTGCATAATCTTTATAAACCCGTCCCGGGTCGATTCAAGGACTACATAGCTATTCCCAAGGCCAATGGCTATCAGTCACTGCATACCACCTTGTTTGGCATGCACGGCGTTCCTATCGAGATCCAGATTCGCACCGAGGAAATGGAGGCGATGGCTAATAACGGCATCGCTGCGCACTGGCTATACAAGTCCAGTGACGACCTACCAACCAACGCGCATCTGAGAGCGCGAGAGTGGGTGAGTGGTCTCCTGGAAATGCAGAAGCATGCGGGAAATTCCCTGGAATTCATCGAACACGTCAAGATCGACCTGTTCCCGGATGAGATTTACGTGTTTACCCCCAAGGGCATGATCCTGGAATTACCCACTGGCTCTACCGCAGTGGACTTTGCCTATGCGGTTCACACCGACGTCGGTAATTCCTGTGTCGCCTGCCGCATCAATCGCCGTCTTGCGCCACTGAGTGAACCGCTGCAAAGCGGACAGACCGTGGAAATCCTTACGGCGCCAGGCACCCAACCAAATCCGGCCTGGCTCAGCTTCGTTTCCACCGGTAAGGCAAGAAGCAATATCCGCCATTACCTGAAGAACCAGAAGCATTCTGAGTCGGTAGCCCTTGGTCGACGCTTGCTGAACAAGGCGCTGGCCAGCTTCGACAGCCAACTCGATTCTGTTCCGCAGGAAAACATCGACGCGGTTCTGGCACAGACCCAGCTGCAGTCCCTGGACGACCTGCTGGAAGACATCGGCCTGGGCAATCGCATGTCCTATATGATCGCACAGCGACTTACCGCCCATCAGGGCGCGGAAGAGGATCAGCCCGTACAGAAAGAAGAAAAAGGCACACTTGCCATCCGCGGTTCTGAAGGCATGGTGATGAACTATGCGAAGTGCTGTCACCCGATTCCTGGCGATCCCATCGTCGGTCACATCAGCTCCGGTCGTGGCATGGTTATTCACACCGATAGCTGCAATAACATTGCTGAGATTCGCGACAATCCGGAAAAATGTGTTGCTGTCAGCTGGGACCCCAACGTGGAAGGAGAGTTCTCCGTAGAGCTGCGGGTAGAGCTGGAAAACGAACGCGGCATTATTGCCACACTGGCGACGACCATTACCGGTGCCGAGGCAAATATCGAGAAGATCAGCACCGTCGAGCGGGATGCCCGTTTCAGTATTGTTAACCTGTCCATTAATGTGAAGAATCGTGTTCACCTGGCGCGAGTCATGCGCAGGGTACGTGCTATCAAGGCCGTTTCGACGGTCAGCCGGGTGAAGAGCCGGAAGGTTCGAAAGGTGATAAAACGCACTCTCGGAGACCCATTACAATGAGCAAGGATGTAGACGTAATACAGACCACAAACGCGCCAGCCGCAATCGGGCCCTATTCGCAGGCTGTACGTGTCGGCTCGTTGGTATTCTGTTCGGGGCAGATTCCGCTGGATCCTGTCACCATGGAAATCGTTAATGGCGGCGTCGCAGAGCAAGCTCACCAGGTATTCCTCAATCTCAAGGCTGTGGCAGCGGCTGCGGGCGGTAGTCTCGACAATGCGGTCAAGCTCACAATCTTCCTCACCGACCTCGGCGAATTTGCGCAGGTGAATGAGATCATGGCTGGCTACTTTAATGGGCCTTATCCGGCCCGGGCAACGATTGAGGTGTCAGCCCTACCCAGGGGAGCACTGGTTGAAGTCGAAGCTGTGCTGTCCCTTTAAGGCTAAGTCCCGTTTCTGTCCCCTTATTTCACTCATTTCTTCTACTTCGCCGCAGATTCGGCTACTGTCAGTAGTCGCGATACTCATAATTCAGTTTTAAGCAATGGCTAGTCTGCAACTGGATCGGATGCCTTTGACGCGGCTCAAGGGTGTTGGTCCCGCCCTCCAAAAAAAGTTTCAACAGCTGGGGATTATCAATGTCCAGGACTTGCTGTTTCATCTGCCACTGCGCTATGAAGACCGAACCAGGATCAGTCCCGTTAATACCGCCCGGCTGGGAATGACGGTACAGCTGGAGGGAGAGATCGCCAGCAACTCGATCCAGTTTGGCCGCCGACGCAGCCTGCATTGCGTACTCACCGACGGCAAGGGCCTGATCAGCCTTCGATTCTTTCATTTCACCGCGGCACAGAAAGATGCCCTCGCACCCGGCACTCGCATTCGATGCTATGGCGAGGTGCGTAGGGGCCGCGCCGGCTTGGAAATCTACCACCCTGAATACAAGGTACTGGAGCCGGGCAGGGAAGAGCCGGTTGCCAATTCCCTCACTCCCATCTACCCCACCACCGAGGGAATTCAGCAGGGACGCCTGAGAAATGTCATCGGCCAGGCGCTGAAGCTGCTCGAACAGGCAAAGGATCTCAGTGACTATCTGCCAACATCCCTGGTCGAAGAATATGGGCTGCCCTCACTCATGGAGTCGATCCAGTTAATTCATGCGCCACCACTGGATGCCAATATGGATTGGTCCGAAACCGGTGGTCATCCCGGCCAGCGGCGTCTGGCTTTCGAGGAGTTGCTCGCCCATCGGCTCTGCATGCGCCAGTTCAAACAACGTAGCGAGGCACAACTAGCTCCCAACTTGCTAATGGATAAGGAACTCGCCGGCGCGTTCCTGGATTCGCTGCCCTTCCAGCTAACGAAGGCACAGCAATCTGCCATCGATGAAATACAGGCCGACCTGGGACGGTCCTTCCCCATGTTGCGTCTGCTGCAGGGCGATGTTGGCTCCGGTAAGACAGTGGTAGCCGCCATGACAGCGCTGGCGGCAATTGCCAGTGGCTACCAGGTGGCAATCATGGCGCCCACAGAGATCCTGGCGGAGCAGCACCTCAATAATTTCAGCCAGTGGTTTTCGCCACTGGGTATCGAACCTGGCTGGCTAAGTGGCAAGAGCAAGGACAAAGCGAGACAACAACTTCTGGGAGAGCTGGCAAGCGGGCAGATCAAGCTGTTAATCGGTACCCATGCCTTGTTCCAGGATGACGTGGAATTCGCCAGACTCGGCCTGGTCATCATCGATGAACAACATCGATTCGGTGTGCATCAACGACTGGCCCTGCGGGACAAGGCGAGCAATGCCGATATCCATCCCCACCAGTTGGTCATGACCGCCACGCCCATTCCGCGCACCCTGGCCATGAGCGCCTACGCCGATCTGGATAGTTCCATCATTAATGAGCTGCCTCCGGGTCGCACGCCGGTTAACACGGTATTGATATCGAATGAGCGTCGTGATGATGTAGTCGGTCGCATTGAGCAAGCCTGCCGCGGCGGTAGTCAGGCTTATTGGGTGTGTACCCTGATCGAGGAGTCTGAGTCCCTGCAGGCGCAGGCGGCAGAGGCCACATTCGAACAACTCGGTAAGCAGTTGGCTTCTCTCCAGGTTGGCCTCGTGCATGGGCGTATGAAAGCGAAAGAAAAGCAGTCCGTCATGCAGGCCTTCAAGCAGGGCCAACTACAACTGCTGGTTGCCACTACCGTGATTGAAGTCGGTGTAGATGTGCCTAACGCCAGTCTTATGGTAATTGAAAACCCGGAGCGACTCGGCCTTGCCCAGTTGCATCAGCTACGAGGCCGGGTTGGTCGAGGCTCCACCCAGAGCCACTGCCTGCTGCTCTATCAGACTCCCCTGTCAATTAATGGCAAGAAACGTCTCACAGTAATGCGGGAGAGTACGGATGGTTTTTATATTGCTGAGAAGGACCTCGAGCTAAGAGGGCCAGGCCAGGTCCTCGGCACGCAGCAAACGGGTTTGATGACATTCCGGGTAGCCGATATTGGCAGGGATGCTTCCTTGCTTGATCATGTCAAGGCTGCCTCAGAGAGCATTACGCGCAATTACCCCGAAATCATAGATCCACTCATTCGGCGCTGGATCGGCGAGCGCATTCATTTCGTCAACGTCTAAGCCACCACAGGTTTAGGGCAAAAAATTTCTAATTCGCCCTGCGCTTATTGCGTCAGCACGGCATTGAGACGCTCCCTGCGAAGATATTCCCGAGCATCTTTTTGATCGTTAAGAGCTCGATATTGATCGGGTCCTGGAAGTGACCCAGGAAGTGGTGGATTCGAGGGGAGAAATCGATGCAATTGCTCGCAATTTCGCTGACTAGCGCATCCTGTGCGCCCGGCTCAAACATGCGAAAGCTCGAGCCCGGACATCGACAAAACTGCGTTGTGACAATGCCCTAAAATCTTTATGCTACGCGCTTGCCATGCAATTTCCGCAGTGAGCCCCCATGTCACAATCGGACTCAATCTGGTCCAGTTTACGCATCAAGTTCCGTGCCCGGTTTCCAGAATTCTCTGCCAAACTGCCGGCCTACGTGGAGTTGACCCGCTTCGACCGTCCCATCGGTATTTTCCTGTTGTTGTGGCCTACGCTGACTGCACTCTGGATCGCCGCAGCGGGATTTCCGGATATTGATCTGCTGTTAATCTTTATCGCCGGTACAACAGTCATGCGTGCCGCCGGCTGTTGCGTGAATGACTTTGCTGACTACAACATCGACGGCAAGGTAAGCCGTACGGAGAAGCGGCCGCTGGCGAGGGGCGCCTTAACCCGGCAGGACGCGCTTTACTGTTTTATTTTCCTGTCAGTTATCGGGTTTGGTCTGGTACTACTCACTAATGAGTTCACGGTAATGCTGTCCTTCGGCGCGATAATAGTCGTCGCCCTCTATCCCTTCATGAAACGATTTACTAACCTGCCTCAACTGGTATTGGGTGTCGCCTTCTCCTGGGGAATTCTCATGGCGTTTACGGCACAAACCAATGCTCTGCCTTCTGCTGCGTTTCTATTATTTGTTGCTAATGCCTTATGGACGGTGGCCTATGATACGGAGTACGCCATGGTCGACAGGGAATTCGACAAGGAAATAGGGGTCAAGTCTACGGCTATACTGTTCGGGGAAGCGGATAAGATGATGATCGGGATGCTGCAAGTCATGTTCATCGTCGCCATGTGGTTAGCTGGGCGTCGCTTCGAAATGGGAGGGCCCTACTTTGCCTCTCTGCTTATTGCTGCTGGCTTGCTTGCCTACCAACAGTACCTGATCCGTGATCGGGCGCCAGGCTATTGTTTTCGTGCCTTTCTCAACAATAATTGGGTTGGGGCCGTGATCTTTGTTGGTGTGCTGCTCAGTTACCTTTGAGCGAGATATCGAATCCCTTCACCTGCTGTTGATCGAGGGCCACCGCACATGATCGCCCTACCAGCCATATTCAACTATTCCGTTGAATTCATGAACCAATTGAACGAAAAGTAGCCGATAGATTTTACTCGGCAGGTGATTGTCCACACCCTCATCGACGAGGGATGTGGGAAGGGGGAGCCTGATCGCGGCATGCCGCGATCAGGTGCACTTGTTAATTGCTAGCCGGTGAAGGCTTGTATGCCTGTCTGCGCCCTGCCGAGTATCAGGGCGTGGATGTCCTGGGTGCCTTCGTAGGTATTTACCACTTCAAGGTTCTGCGCGTGGCGCATTACCGGGTATTCGTCGGAAATACCATTGCCACCCAGCATGTCCCTGGCTTCCCGTGCGGCGTCGAGTGCCTTGAGGCAGGAATTGCGCTTGAGCAGGGAGATCAGTGGTGGGGCCAGCTTGCCCTGGTCGCGCAGGCGGGATGCCTGCAGGCAGCCCTGCAGGCCGAGGGAAATGTCGGTCTGCATCTGGGCCAGTTTCTTCTGGATGAGTTGATTCGCCGCCAGTGGGCGGCCAAACTGACTTCGGTCCAGAGTGTATTGGCGGGCTTCATGCCAACAGGTTTCGGCGGCACCCAATGCGCCCCAGGCGATACCCAGGCGGGCTGAGTTGAGGCAGCTGAATGGGCCACCGAGACCCTGGGCCAGCGGCAATCTGTTTTCTTCGGGGACAAAGACCTCGTCCATGACGATTTCACCAGTAATGGAGGCACGGAGTGCCAGTTTGCCTTCGATCTTGGGGGCACTGAGGCCTTCCATGCCCTTATCCAGGATGAAACCGCGGATGACACCGTCATCGTCCTTTGCCCATACCACGAAGACATCGGAGATTGGTGAGTTACTGATCCAGTTCTTGGCGCCGGACAGGCTATAGCCTCCGCTCACGGATCGGGCGCGGGTTTTCATGCCGGCCGGATCTGACCCATGGTCGGGCTCGGTGAGTCCAAAACAGCCGATATATTCGCCGCTGGCGAGTTTCGGCAGGTATTTCTGCTTCTGTTCCTCGCTACCGAATGTGTTGATTGGGTGCATCACCAGGCTGGATTGCACTGACATCATGGAGCGGTAGCCGGAATCCACGGCTTCCACTTCTCTGGCGATGAGCCCGTAGCAAACGTAATTCATGCCAGCGCAATCGTAGCCTTCGATCATTGGGCCCAGCAGACCCAACTCTCCCATTTCACGGAATATGGCGGGATCGGTCTCCTCATTGCGGTAGGCTTCACGCACTCTTGGCAGCAACTTGTTCTGGGCATACTGGCGGGCAGTGTCCCGTACCATGCGCTCCTCTTCGGTCAGCTGCTCTTCCAACAAAAATGGATCCTGCCAGTTGAATGGCGCGTCGTCTTGTCTAACCGACATAGTTGTCTCCTGGGGTTTCTGGCCTGATCCCACGGTATCAGGGCCTGTTTAAACAGTGGCACGCCAACAGGGCGGCGAGCGCGCATTCTAGCAAATATGCGCTGGTGACACGACGCGATCCGCAGTCCTCGGAATGCAGAAAGTCAGGGAACATTGGCGGCAGAGGCGCTAAAATGCTTCCCCTATGGATGTATCCCACTTACTCGATTCTCTGAACGACGAACAACGCAATGCAGTAGCAAGTCCCGCCCGGAACTTACTGGTACTGGCCGGTGCCGGCAGCGGCAAGACCCGGGTGCTGGTGCACCGTATTGCCTGGCTGATGCAGGCGGAAGGCGTGTCTCCCTTTGCCATTCTGGCGGTAACCTTCACCAACAAGGCGGCTCGGGAAATGCGTGGCCGCATCGAAGAGCTGGCTGGCATGTCATTTGGTGGTATGTGGGTCGGCACCTTCCACGGTCTGGCCCATCGCCTGTTGCGAAGCCACTGGCAGGAAGCCGGTCTGGCCGAGGATTTCCAGATTCTCGATGCCGATGACCAATTGAGGCTCATCAAGCGACTCAATCAATCACTGCGTATTGACGAGGAGCGCTGGCCCGCCCGCCAGTGCCAGTGGTACATCAATGCCCAGAAGGATGAGGGTCTGCGTGCTGACAACATCGAACACTTCGATGACGACTACACCAAGACCATGTTGCAGATTTACAAGGCCTACGAAGAGGCCTGCGAACGGGGCGGCATGATCGACTTCGGTGAGATTCTGCTCCGTGTCCATGAGTTGTGGTTGAACAATCCGCAGATCCTGCAGCACTATCAGAAACGCTTTCAGTACATACTGGTCGATGAGTTCCAGGATACGAACACGATCCAATATGCCTGGCTCCGTGTACTCGCCGGCCAGGACAACCAGCTGATGGTAGTGGGCGATGATGACCAGTCGATCTATGGCTGGCGTGGCGCTCGCATCGAAAACATCCAGCAGTTCAGCAAGGATTTCCCCGATACAGAAACGGTCAGGCTCGAGCAGAATTATCGCTCCACCGCCAATATTCTAAATGCGGCTAACAAGCTGATTGCCCACAACCAGGGCCGGCTCGGGAAGAACCTGTGGACCGATGGGGCTGAAGGGGAACCGATCTATATCTACGAGGCCTTCAACGAACAGGATGAGGCTCGCTTCATCGTGGATCGCTTGCAGGACTGGAGCAACGGTGGCAACCAGCGGGCCGACGCCGCCGTGCTCTATCGCTCCAATGCCCAGTCGCGGGAATTGGAGGACGCGCTTCTACGGGTTGGGATGCCCTACCGTATCTACGGTGGACATCGCTTCTATGAGCGTCTCGAAATCAAGAACGCCTTGGCCTATCTGAGACTCCTGATAAATCGCCACGACGATACATCGGTGGAACGGGTCATCAATGTCCCTACTCGGGGTATAGGTGGAAGAACCGTGGAAACCGTCCGCCAGGTCGCGCGCGAGTATAACTGTTCGCTATGGCAAGCCTGTGTGGAGTGTATCAACCAATCCCTACTCAGCTCTCGAGCTGCCAATGCCGTGCACGGCTTCTTGCAATTGATTGATGATATGGCAAAAGCCTGCGAGTCATTGGAGCTGCATGAGAAAGCAGAATACATCGTGCAAAACTCCGGACTCATTAAACACCATGAGAAGGAAGGCGGTGAAAAGGCCCGAGCCCGCATTGAGAACCTTGAAGAGCTGGTAACCGCCGCTACCAGTTTCGACGACCCAGGTATGGGAGAAGAAGAAATAGACCTCAAGTCTACTTCACTGTTGGCCGCTTTCCTCGATCAGGCGTCGCTGGATGCCGGGGATACACAGGCGGCCGATACGGAAGATGCAGTGCAGTTGATGACTCTGCATTCGGCGAAAGGACTCGAGTTCCAGCTGGTTTTTCTCGCAGGGATGGAAGAAGGGCTTTTCCCTCACAAAATGTCTATGGACAACCTGGTGGGCCTGGAAGAAGAGAGGCGGCTCTGTTACGTGGGTATAACACGTGCCAAGAGCAAGCTCTACATGTGCTATGCGGAATCACGGCGTCTGCACGGTGACGTTAACCTGTGTCGCCCGTCGAGATTCATAAAAGAGATACCCCAGGAACTCGTCGAGGAAATTCGCCTCAAGACGACGATTAACAGAGGCTTCTCTGCAGGCCGGGGCAATAGCAGTAGCCTCGGAGACGGTAAGAGCCTGCGAAATGACGTTGCGGTGCCAAATACAGAAATCAGCCTTGGCCAGCGGGTTGCTCACGGAAAATTCGGTGAGGGTGTGGTTTTAAACTACGAAGGTCAGGGCAGCAATGCACGGGTACAGGTAAACTTTGACGCAGTGGGTAGCAAGTGGCTGGTGCTCTCCTACGCGAATCTGGAAGTATTGGGATAATTAAATCGGTAGCGGATCACTTTCGGTGATGAAGCTACGAGAGGTTATGGCTTAGTGAAAAAGAAAAATTATCAGGTTTTGTTGCTTTCACTTCTCTGTGGGCTGTTAGTAGCTTGTGGTGAGCAACAGCAAACTGCCCAGGCGAATGGAAACGGCGCCGCAGTTGAGCAGCAAGTATACGAATGGAAGATGATTACATCCTGGCCTAAAAATCTTCCTGCGCTGGGTACCTCACCAGAGTATTTCGCAGACCTCGTAGAAACCATGAGTAACGGACGCATGCGTATTCGTGTCTACGGTGCCAATGAGTTAGTAGGTGGCCTTGAGGTATTCGATGCGGTATCTCAGGGGGTCGCGGAGATTGGCCACACCGGCGCTTACTACTGGCAGGGCAAGATTCCTGGCACACCATTCTTCTCATCAATTCCTTTTGGTATGACCAGCTACGAGCAGGACGCCTGGTTGCGATTCGGTGGCGGCAATGAATTGTGGCGGGAAATCTATGCGCCCTTCAATTTGATTCCGGTGCGTGGTGGCAACTCGGGTACCCAGATGTTTGGCTGGTTTAACAAGGAGATTAGCTCCCTCGCAGATTTGCAGGGCTTGAAGATGCGCATACCCAGTCTTGGTGGTGAAGTGTTCAGGAGAGCCGGTGGCGTTCCGGTTACCATGCAGGTAAGCGAAGTATTCACGGCACTGCAGACAGGGGCCCTGGATGCAACTGAGTTTGTGAGCCCCTATAACGATCTTGCCGCCGGCTATCATACCGTGGCCGACTATTACTACTATCCTGGCTGGCATGAGCCCGGCTCCACGCTGGAAACCATCTTCAACAAGGAGCGCTTCGAGGCGCTACCGGAAGACTTGCAGGCTATCCTGATGACCGGAGCCGAGGTGATGAATCAGACTCTGCTGGATGAGCTGATGGCAAAGAACAATGAGGCCTTGCGGACTCTGGTTGAAGAAGAAGGGGTCGAGTTACGCCGCCTTCCGGATGATGTACTACTCGAATTACGCCGCCTGTCCGATGACGTTGTGCGGGAATTGGCAGCGACCGATGAAACGACTCGCCGTATCTATGAGTCCTGGGCCAGTTTTCGTGAAGGGGTTATGAACTATAACGCCATCGCCGAAGAGGCCCTCATCGAAGCACGAAGACTGGAAGCCAACTAGGATTTTAGCTCGGCGAGACCGGCGAAGCCGCGCGTGTTATTTTCGTGGGTGAGCAGGAGCCGTGGCTCGCTGCTGTCCCACAGTACGGCTTCCCATTGATCCGCGGGCTGGATTTCTGTCTCCACCACTCTGGACCAATCTACACCCTCATTGATCGTCGGTGCTCTCCACAGGTAGGTTTGCCTGTTACGGCGTACTCCCAGCAAAGCCAGTTCAACAGTTTCCGGATGGATATCGGCTGCTGTCACCAGGGCATCCACTGGTAATTGTTGATAGGGGTCTGGTGAATAACTACCGGGTAGCTTGGGAAATCTGTATAGATTGGTCTGGCGATCACCCCGGTTCTTGGTGAACAGCCACAGCTCATCGCCTCGTACAGCCAGACCTTCTGCATCAAAGTTATGGGCTGTTCGCCTTCCGGACTGGTAGTCGTTATAGCGCAGTTCGATTTTTTCTGCGGTCCCCTCACCCTGCAATAGTCCTGACCAGGCGATTCGGTAGACAGTAAATACATCCCGCGTATTGGCGTTGTTGCCGGTATCGGCTACATAGAGAAACTGGCTATCGTGAGCCATGGATTCCCAGTCCACATTCTCGGCAGCTGCTATCGGGATAGCTTGCTGTTCACCGCCATCGGGGTCCAGGCTATGCACCACGGCATCGGCACCACTGTCATTGAGTGTCCACAGCAGCCCGCCATATTGGACCAGGGCGGAAGACTCTTCGAGCATTTCGCTGAATTCGGCGAGCTGGACAATTGTGAAATCTGATTCGTCGGTTTGAATATTCCAGGACAAACCATAAATCGTGAAATAGATGAACGCAGCAGCGGAAACCAGGCCGAAGCTGATCAAGGGGCCGACGAATCTTACCGGATCCAGTTTCATTCCAATGCGGGTAGCGGGCGCGGCTTGCCGTTGTCATCGATGGCTACAAAGACGAATAGACCCTCCGCCACTTTGACACCGTCGGTATCGGTGAGCATGTGCCAGGTCCAGACATCCACCGCAATATGCACGGATGTCCGCCCACGCCGGGTCACTCTGCCATAGCAACTCACTGTTGAACCCACGCTCACTGGCTTCAGAAATGAGACGTTTTCGATAGCCACGGTAGCGGATCGGCCCTTGGTTACCTGCTTGCTGATAATGCCGGCGGCGAGGTCCATCTGTGACACGAGCCAGCCGCCGAAAATGTCGCCGTTGGCATTCGTGTCTTTCGGCATGGCCAGGGTTTGTAAAGCCAGCTCACCCTGTATATCGGGTTTCTCTGCCTCTTTTGAAGACATGTAGTTCTCCGGATCAGTTCAAAATTGAAGGCAACCAGGTCACTAGACCCGGTTGATAGGCCAGCAGCAGCAACAGTAATAATTGCAATACGACAAAAGGAATGACGCCTCTGTAAATATCGGTGGTCGCTACACTATCCGGTGCCACGCTGCGCAGATAGAACAGTGAAAAACCGAAGGGGGGTGTGAGAAATGAGGTCTGCAGGTTCACAGCAATCATCACCCCCAGCCATATGGGATCCAGGCCCATGCCCAACAATACGGGACCAATCAGGGGCACAACCATGAAAGTGATCTCGATAAAGTCCAGGATAAATCCCAATAGAAAGATCACCAGCATCACCACAATGGTGGCAGAGACGACACCGCCTGGCATGGCAGTGAAGAATCCCTCTATCAATTCTTCCCCACCGAAACCTCTGAAAATGGACGAAAATATCGTCGCGCCGAGGAGTATCAGGTAAACCATCGAGGTGATGCGCAGTGTCTCGAGTGAGACCCCGTGCAGAATAGCGATATTCAGCTTGCCGCGACTCAATGCGAGCAACATGGCGCCTATTGCACCTACCGAGGCGGCCTCTGTCGGTGTTGCGATCCCTAGCAGTATGGAACCCAAAACGGCGATCATCAGCAGCACTGGCGGAAAAAGACCTTTTACCAGTGCTACAAGGAGTTGTCGTTTGTCGACACCCTCAGCGATTTTTGCCGACGGCGCTGCCTGCGGTTGCGTCACGGCTATAAACAATACATAGGCAGCGTAAGCCAAAACCAGAATTAGTCCGGGGATGATGGCTCCGGCGAACATATCCCCGATCGACACAAAATCCGGCGCAAATACGCCGGCATTTAACTGAGACTGCTGATAGGCGTTGGCGATCACTTCGCCCAGGAGTACCAGGCAAATCGAAGGCGGAATGATTTGCCCAAGCGTGCCGGTAGCGCACAGGGTGCCACAAGCCAGTGATGGGCGGTAACCTGCTTTCAACATGGACGGCAGGGATAGCAGGCCCATGGTAACGACCGTGGCGCCTACTATCCCGGTGCTGGCCGCGAGCAGCATGCCCACAAGAATCACCGAGATTCCCAGACCTCCCGGCAGGCGTGCGAACACCAGCTCCATGTTCTTTAACAGGTCTTCAGCGATACGGGACTTCTCCAGCATTGACCCCATGAACACAAACAGCGGTACGGCAAACAGATTCTGATTTGAAAATATGCCGAACAGACGATTGGGAATCAGGGAGATGAAGGCGGGGTCAAAGACCCCTGCCAATTGGCCAAGACCCGCGAAGAGTAGTGATACCCCGGACAAGGTAAGTGCCACTGGATAACCTGCCATGAGAAACAGGCACACCGTGAGGAACAGGATGATGGGTAAGAGTTCGACCACGTTAATCCAGTTGTTCGTTTGTCCGCAGGCCTTCGGTGCTCACTCGTAGCGCAGATACAGATTTCCACAGTTCGGCGATTCCCTGCAGGGCCAGCAATGCGGGCAGCAATAGCAGGCAAGTCTTGAGCAGGTAGACGAAGGGTAGCCCGCTGGACTCGGGAGACCCCTCTCGAATACGCCAGGACACAGCCACGTAATCCCAGCTCGCCCAGATGACGAAGCCCACGCTAATGAACAGGAATGCGACCACACCGATGCAGTCCACCAGGTGTCTCCACCTGCCACCTAGTCGGTTGTAGAACACATCCACGCGAACATGGCCCTGCACTTTTAATGTGTATCCCGCGCCGAAAGTGAAGATCAGCGCATTGATGTACATAACCGATTCCTGGAGGGCGATAGAGCCGTACTGAAATACATAGCGCAACAGAACTATCAGTCCCATCACCAGCACCATCAGAAGCGAGAGCCATGCGGCTGAGCGGCCAAGCCGCTCGGACACGGCGTCTATGTAGCGTACGAGTGTTTCCATCTTGTGTGGGGATACCAGCAGTGATTTCGAGCCGCCCTATAATGCCACAAATCCCCAGTTTGGCACCGATAAAGCGACATATCGGGGGACTCCGGCAAGCCTGGGTCAGAGCAACGCCACCCGCAGCAGCTGATAACTGAGGAATAGCACCGCCACGCTCAAGGCCAGGAACAGCGCAGCTGCCACCCACAGCAAGGCGCGCCGAAAGCGACGGGCTATTCGCTGTCGCCAGGCCATGCCCGACTGTTCCGGACCTGGGATTGTGAGAAATAGCCAGCTAAGGCTGTAGAGCAGTAGCGCCCACAGAAACAAAGCCAGGGCCGGCATGAGCCACTCATCCGAGGCCAGCCAGGGATTGCCAACGAGGCTGCCCAGCACCAGGATGAAGCCCAGCGCAGCCAATATGAGCAAGACCGGTCTATATCGGCTCAACAGGGTGGCAATTCGATGCAGTCTCTCTATCATAGCCCCCCATCATAAAGGCATGGCCCCTGCACAGGCTATTCGGGCAATGGAAAACTCAAAATCAGTGGAACTCCCATTTCTGGCCGGTCTCGGACCAGACGGCGCTCCCGTATTCGAGACAATACAGGCAGAGTACCTCGAGGACGACCCCAGGCGAGTGCGTTTAATCCGCTCTCCCCTGTTTGCCCGCAATTTGGCCAGCGGCGATACCGTAAGACTGATCAATCCCGCAATCGCTCAGTATGAGCTCGAGCGGCGCAGCGGTAATCTGTGTGTGCGTATTTTTCGTAAACGAGGCATAGAGGCGGTTGATGACTTTCTAACCCCCCGCCTTGAAAAGCTGGGCGGTGCGCGCGATTTGGTCAGTGACCGGGGCCTAGTCTACAGTGTGCATGTGTCACTGGGCTTCAAGACTATTGAAGAACATCTCGATGCCGCCTGTGCAGCCTGCCCGGATACGGTTTGGTATTATGGCAATGTCTATGATCCAGAAGATGGCGTAACCCCACTGCAATGGTGGCTGGAATTCGATATACAGGAATAGAGTATGTTAATGGTAGTTTCCCCAGCCAAATCGCTGGACTACGAATCCAAGGTAAAAACCCGCAAGCACAGTCAGCCGGACTTCCTCGCTGAATCCCAACAGCTTGTAAAAGGCCTCAAGAAATTACAGCCGGTTGACCTGGCTGAATTGATGAATATCTCCTCATCGCTAGCTGAAGAGAATTTTCAGCGTTACCTGAACTGGCATACACCATTCGATCTGAAGAATGCCCGGCAGGCGCTCTTTGCGTTCAAGGGTGATGTATATCTCGGCCTGCGAGCCGAGGATTACAGCGCTGCCGATCTCGACTTTGCCCAGAAGCACTTGCGCATCCTCTCTGGTCTGTACGGACTCTTGCGCCCCCTGGATCTCATGCAGCCCTACCGATTGGAGATGGGTCGCAAGTTCGCCAGCGGCAAGGCCAAAGACCTCTACGAGTTCTGGGGCTCCAGGCTGACAGACAAACTGAATACTGAGTTGGCCGCCTACCCCGAAGACAAGCGAATACTGATAAACCTGGCGTCCAATGAGTATTTCAACTCGATCCAGGGTAAAGAGCTTGTCGGACAAGTGATCACGCCTCAATTCAAGGATTGGTCGAATGGTCAGTTTCGGGTTCTGAGTTTCTTCGCCAAGAAGGCGCGGGGGCAGATGGTTTCCTATATCGTAAAGAACCGACTGAAAGTTCCTGCCCGGTTGAAAGACTTCGATGTTGAGGGGTATCGTTTCGATGAGTCTGAATCAACAGACAAGAAGCTGGTATTCAAGCGCAAACAGAAGCCGTGAACACGGTGTTCACCACCGCCCTGTAATCGTTCCGAGTAACTGATAGTTCCTGACCATGCCTGACGCGCTCCCTTTCAGCCAGGCGGCTGAGAACAACAAAATCCCTATTCGGGAAGTTCTGGATCGTCACCTGCAGAGTGCCAACTCCCTGTTGGAAATCGGTAGTGGCACGGCACAACACGCGGTGTATTTTGCCGCCCATTTTCCGAGATTGGTCTGGCAGGCAACGGATATTCCCGCTGCCATCGATACTGTCAGGCAGAGAATCGTCGCGGCTGACCTTCCCAACCTGGCACCGCCACTCGCCCTGGATGTAGATCATCAGCCATGGCCACTTAGTCGTTATTCTGCGGTGTTCACGGCGAATAGCCTGCATATCATGTCCGCAGCCTCGGTGGAAAACTTCTTCAAGGCCGTAGGCCAACATGTGGATCCTGGCGGCAAGCTGCTTATCTATGGCCCGTTCAAATACGGGGATGAGTTCACGACAGAGTCCAATGCCCGTTTTGACCTGTGGTTAAAAGACCGTGACCCGGCAAGCGGACTACGGGATTTCGAATGGGTCGGGGGTCTGGCGGAACGCGCCGGATTCACCCTGCTCGAAGACAATGCCATGCCCGCCAACAATCAGATGCTGGTGTGGAA
Organism: Pseudomonadales bacterium; assembly: GCA_038134565.1. Lineage (GTDB taxonomy): Bacteria > Pseudomonadota > Gammaproteobacteria > Pseudomonadales > Pseudohongiellaceae > UBA9145. The sequence goes on from JAYPVK010000007.1 coordinate 110,920, forward strand.
TAAATAACAGCTATTGCTGCTACCGCTATTAAGAATTCATTCAGCCTGTAGCCCGTACATTGCATGGCATGTATTCAGATAAAGCCCTCAGACTTCGTATTGTTCTGGCCTCCACGGCTGTACTGCAAGCGACCAGCGCCCTCGCGCAGAGCGCCGAGTTACAGGACAACATCCTGCTGGTCCCGGAAATCACGTCCGCCGGAGGTGCCTTTCACGCCGAGTTTGAGGTCGTGGATCGTGGCGACCAGGTGGAGCTTATACTGGTGGCCTCGTCACCCGTCGATCCCAGTGGCAGTCTGCTAGCTGCAGCATTTAGTGAAGACTCACTAACCATACCTCAAGCATCAATTGGGGGCTCATCGTATTGGTTGGAGCTCGAGAGCCGGGGAGACAATCGTTTTGTGCTGGTTAATTATGGCCAACACCGGCCTCCTCCGCCCCAGCATCCGCGGCCGTTTACACCCTTCCCGAACTGGCGCCTCATGCACGGGTTTGCCTACGACATCGCTGTTGGCGCAAATGGGGATACCTGGGTGATCGGTACAGACCCGCGACCCGGTGGCTACGGAATCTACCGCCTGGGTGGCCCCGGCGCCTACAGGTCTGACGGTGGCGCCCTGAGGATCGATGTGGCGCCAGACGGCAGGCCCTGGGTCGTTAACTTCGATCACGAGATCTGCCGCCTTGATGATTTCGGCTTCTGGGAGCGAGTTCCGGGTGAAGCACTGGATATTGGCATCGGGGCGGATGGCTCAGTCTGGGTCGCGTCCTTTGAGGGTGTGTACCGCTGGAATGGATCGTTCTGGGATAGTTTCGGCGGTTCTGGCAGCCGTATTGATGTCGGCCCCGACGGCCAGCCCTGGGTGGTTGGGTTCAGTGATCACATCTACACATTGACGGATGCAGGCTGGATGGAATTACCCGGTGAAGCCGGTGATATCGGCGTAGGGGCAGATGGCTCGGTATGGGTCGTTGGTACCGCCGATGATGACTGGGATGCTCTGAAAGGCATCTATCGCTGGAATGGTGTGAGCTGGAACAGGGTTTATGGAGACGGTCTCGATATCAGCGTCGGACCCGATGGCCTGCCCAGGGTGACCAATCTCTTTGGGGAAATCTACCGGGCATTCTGATCTCCATCCCCCCCCAAAAAAATCACGCAAAAAAGGGGGCCGTTGTGGCCCCTTTTGCATCTGTAAAACCTTTTTACATTAATCACAGCAGGCACGTGCTCTCTACTGGTTTATGGCCTTCAAGACCTCCCGGGTAAGATCCCAACGATCGAATCCCTGCCGGCCATAATCGAGTCCCCGGCGCACTATAACCAGATCATGACTGGGCACGACGATAGTGAATTGGCCTCGATTACCAGCCGTGGAGTACGCGTCTTTGGGCACATCGTTGCGGTTATCCGGAACCAGCCACCATTGCCCACCATACATGCTGCCGATTTCCCTAGTTGATGGAGCAGGTGTCCTGACAAAATCTATCCACTCTTTGGACAGCAGTCTTTCTCCATTCCAGACACCTCCGTTGAGATACAGTAACCCAAAACGTGCCAGGTCCCTCGCATTGGTATATACCTGGCTACTGAGAATGAAATCTCCAAAGCGGTCAGTGCTTACCAGGGTGTTCCGCATGCCGATCCTATCCAGCAGTGCCTTGCGTGGAAACTCTGCATACTCTTTCTCACCACCCAGCTCGAGTTTCATGGCATACACGGCTAGCAGGGTATCGTAGTTCTCATAGTCGAAACGGGTACCGGGTTCCCTGATGAGCGCCCTGTTCCTAGCACCGATTACGGAACTGGCACCGGCCCAATAGGAAAGCCCGGAGCCCGTTGCATATTCGAGCCGGTTGTTGTCGATGCTCTCAAGGCCGCTGGACATGTTCAGCACATGGCGCAGAGTGATTTCATTTCTTGGATCCGCTTCCGGTGATCGTGCCTCCGGGTACCATTCGAAGCCCAGAGGCTCATCCAGATCCATGCGGCCCTGGTCGACGAGCATGCCGATTAATGTGGACGCCATGCTCTTGGCCGTGGACCAGGTGCGAGTGCGAGTCGTCATATCAAAACCGGGTGCATAGCGCTCATGAATGATTTCGCCCTCGTATACAACCAGCAGGCTAATGGTTGCTTGCTCTGGCGTCCCCCTGTCAAAGGCCCAGTCTGAGGCGACGAGCAGCGCAGCCTGGTCTATGTTGGAAGGAAGTGGTTTGTCTTCCACGAGATCGCCGTCTGGCCATGGAATCTGTGCCGGGTTACCTGGAGGATAGGGGAGTGTCAGTTCCGGCAATCGATCGACATCGGCCAGCGTCTGGTCTGGTGGTAACACGATGCAGCCTATGCCTTCACGAAAGGCTGCTCGCATGGTGGGAACTGCGCCTGCGCTGCCAATCTCCACCGCCCGCAACTCCCAATCCACGTTATAGTCGCCACCTTCTGGCGTTCCAATGGGGTCAGGCAAGAAAGCCAGTTCCCTGGCATAGACTTCCTCAAGGCTGCGACCTGAGGTGAACAGGCCATTGCACATGAAGACGGCCTGTTGCCCACGGCGAATCATTTCTCTTTGATGTTGCCAGTAGTCGTAGGTATCTTGTTGCTGCGCTTGTGCAGACACAGCTATCGCAAGCAGGGCCAGAGTACCAACTCGCAAAGCAGGGAGGAGCGTCTTTATTGAAAAAGGCCTGTAGCCTGGGGCGGGTCGATTCATTTGAGCCTCCTTTCTGGGCACATTTTTATAGGTGCAGAGGTGAATTCTTGTAATCCGCCATCATTCTAAATCCGGGTGAGCCGGAAGTCCTGTTTTTTCGTATAGTAGTTCCAGACAGACGTAGACAGGACTTTCCCGGCAAGGAGCATTCCCATAGAAGACCAGCTCAATCAATGGCTTGATCAGTACGGACAGGCCACCCTGCTACTGGTACCCGTACTTGCCTTTGCCGAAGCCTGTATTGGTATTGGCATCTTTGTGTCCGGTGCACTGCTATTTGCGCTGGCAGTTTTTCTTTATAGCAATGGGGTAGGAAGCGTGGAAACCATCGCGGCTCTTGCCTTTATTGGGGCTGCTGTGGGCGATCATTTCGGCTATTACACCGGTTACCTGCTTGGACCACGACTGATGGATCCGACCGTGGGGCGACGCTATCGCGACCAACTCCTGCGCGCTGAGGCCATGGTCCGCCGGTTCGGGGGCATGGCAATTTTCATAGGCCGGTTTATCCCTGCCCTGCGCAGCATTCTACCGGCTGTAGTGGGAGTCTCGGCCTATCCACGACTGCGCTATTCGATAATCGATGGTCTGGCCTGTGCAACCTGGGTAGTTGCGCTGGCTTTCCTGGTGATGGGAGTCGACGTTCTTGTTCTCTAGCCTTGATTACTGTTTCTGAAAGGGAGTAGTGAGCTTGCATCCCGCTGATAGCCAAGGATATGCGGACGTTCTTCCCTGAGAAGGTTTGCTATCGCGTCAGAAAATCCTGGATTGCCGATCCAGTGATTTGAATAGGTGGTCACCGGCCGGAAACCTCGTTGGATTTTGTGCTCGCCCTGGGCGCCCGCATCGAATACTTGCAAGCCGTGCGCGATAGCGTAATCCAACCCCTGGTAGTAGCAGGTTTCAAAATGCAGAAACTGGTACTCATTACGGCAACCCCAGTAGCGACCAAACAGCTTTTCCTCATTCTTGAAGAACAGCGCCGCCGCTATGTCCCTGCCGTCCTTTACCGCATTAACCAAAAAGAGTTGCTGTGGCATCGTCTTCGCAATGGTCTTGAAGAAGATTCGCTTCAGATAGCCCTGCATGCCACGAGTCAAATACGTTGTCTGGTAGTAGAGATAGAAATCCGCCCATTGTTCATCGCTGATTGCATCTCCTTCGGTGACCCTGAAACTGATTCCCTGTTCACTGACCTGCTTGCGCTCCTTGTAGATTGACTTCCGTTTACGGGAATTCATGTCATTCAGAAAGTCATCGAAGTTACCATAGCCGCGATTCTGCCAATGAAACTGGGTTGCGATTCGAGTCAACAAGCCCAGCTCTGACAGGGATTCATATTCTTCTTCCAGCGGAAACAGGACATGCCAGGAGGAAGCCCCAAGGACTTCGGCTTTCTCCCGGGTTTTTTCTACAATAAGTTTAAGTAGGGCAGCCCGGTCCTGGGACTGGGCAATGAAAATTCGCCGCCCGAAGCTCGGCGTGAACGGCACGGCGGTTACAAACTTGGGATAGTAGTCAAAACCGTAGCTCTGATAGGCGTTCGCCCAGGACCAGTCGAATACATACTCTCCCCAACTGTTGGTCTTGAGATAAAGGGGCATCACCGCCAGAACTGGCAGGAAATCCTTATTGCTTTCCCCTGTATCCTCGCTGCTCACAGTGCCGCCATAGACGACGGCATGATGGGGCTGCCACCCCGACTGTGCAGTGGTACAGCCTGTTGTTTCAAGAGCATGGAGAAACTCATAGCGAGTAAAGGGGTTGGAGGTGCCTGTGAGAGCATTCCAGCGCTCGCGGCCGATTTCCTCAATGCTCGAGACAAAGCGGAGCGAAGGCGCAAGCGTGACGGTATTCATGGAAAGCGTTGCTTCTCTGTGACTATCCAGGACTTATTAGGTAGCATTACCAAATGATAATTATTCTACAGACCAGCCGTGCGTTCACCTAATCTGATTCGACGAATTACCGAGAGCAGGCCCGACTTACGCAAGTCGGAAGCCAAGGTGGCAGACTTCGTGCTTGCCAATGCCAATGACGTGATCAATATGCGCATCGTGGACCTCGCCTCCTCTACGGAAGTCAGCGAGCCTACCGTGATTCGTTTCTGCCGAGCCATTGGCTTTAATGGCTTCCAGGCCTTCAAGTTGCAGCTGGCTCAGCAAATGGGGCTGGGCAGCGTCTTCACCCAATTTGCCGTCGACGACAGTGACACCGTAGAGGACTTGCGGAACAAGGTTTTTGATACAACCATTGGCTCGTTGCTGACTGTTCGGGATGAACTGGACCCTGTGGTTCTCGAGCAGGCAATCCACACCATCAACAATGCGCGGCGCGTCGAGTTTTATGGTTTTGGTGCGTCCAGTTCGGTCGCCACCGATGCCCAGCACAAGTTTTTCCGCCTGCAACTTTCCACCAGTGCCTACACAGACCCTCACATCCAGCATATGTCTGCCATCGCCTTGGGCACCGACGATGTGGTTGTGGCCATATCACAATCGGGTAGAACCAGCGCCCTCCTGGAGAGTGTGAGCCTGGCCATAGAGGCTGGCGCGACAGTGATCGGCCTGGCACCGGAAGGCACACCATTGGCCAAGCTCTGCAGTATCTCAATACCTGTCAATATGGAAGAAGATCTGCAGGCAGCGACACCCGTTTCATCGCGTATAGCACACCTAGTGGTTATCGATGTGTTAGCCACGGGCGTGGCAATCCACCGCAAACCGTTCCTGAAAGAGCACATAAAGAAACTCGAGAAGAGCCAGAATGCCCTGCGCACCCAGAATCCGAGTCGGGATTGAGGCTGCCTGATCTACGCGGTCAGGAACCCGTATCTTGGCTCACTAATCAACAGTCAGTGATTAGATTTAGCTGTCTACTTCCAGGGTTGTAAATTTTTATTAAAAATTAAAGACACTTCCTATTTTTTTATTTATCGGATTCCTCCAGCTAATCAGGGTACCGACTGTAATACCTGCCGCAATCCAAGTTGGTTCATTTGTTGCAGCAAAAACTGCTGCCCCTATTGCTGTTCCAACCCCAATCCAACTTCCGGTATTTTTAAGATTTTTAAAATTTTTGCTCATATTATTTAGACAGTTATATTTACTCCACCGTAACGGACTACGTAATTCAACAACACCACTATTTGTCACTGTTCCTGTGATAATTATTCTATTTTGCCAATCAATTTACAAAGGGATCGTCTTTGTCGGTAAGTCTTCCTGTGCACTTTAGAAAGAAGTAATAAGAAAATGCGGAAAGAAAGATTGGGTAAAAAATATCTCCAAATCTTAGAGGTAATGAAAAGAATGACCACCAAGACAATAAACTTACAGCAAGCGGTAAATACCAAAAATATTTGCCATATTTTGATAAAAGATTCTTCATAAAAAGATTCTTCATAAAAAGATCCTTCATAAAAAAATTTTAAAAAAATATACGTG
>JAYPVK010000008.1:0-48152 GCA_038134565.1 Pseudomonadales bacterium
CTGGTGACAACATCAAGATGACTGTTGAGTTGATCGCCCCGATTGCGATGGACGAGGGCCTTCGCTTTGCTATCCGTGAGGGTGGTAGAACAGTAGGTGCCGGAGTAGTCGCGAAAATCATCGAGTAATTCGAGAGCTCAGACCTCCAAAAAAGCCAGGCGCCAAAACGCCTGGCTTTTTTTGGCCCATAGCTTGCCCGGGACGCAGCGGCTGCGGAAGCGTGGCACGGCGTTGCGAAATATTTTTGATCGGGTCACTTACTTCAGTAAGCTCCCGCCCCAATCTGCCCCCGAACAAAGCCTAAAGAGAAAAAGAGTGAAAGCTACTCGTATCTCAAGGCATCGATAGGATCCAGATTAGCCGCCTTGGCCGCCGGCAAGATCCCAAACAAGACCCCAACAAACCCAGAGAACCCAAGCGACAACACCACCGCCCAAACCGGAATAACTGCTGGAGGGAAGTCCGGAATATTGCTGGAAATCAGAGTGCCCAGTCCGAATCCCAGGGCCAGCCCGATCATGCCTCCTAGCAGGCTGAGCAGCAGGGCTTCGATGAGAAATTGAGCCAGTATGTGATGACGCTTGGCGCCTATGGCCTTGCAGATGCCTATCTCGCGCGTGCGTTCGGTCACCGACACCAGCATGATGTTCATGATGCCGATGCCGCCGACCAGCAGTGAGATGCCCACGATACCGCCGATGACCACGGTTACCATGCCAATGATTTCATCGAAGGTGTCCATCAATTGCTCTGCCGTCTGAACCCGAAAATCATCTTCTTCCCCGGGTTCAAGATTGTGCGCATTTCTCAACAGGGTAGTGATCTGCTGCACCACGGTTTCCACATTGGCGCCTTCACTAAGCCCCATCTGAATCTGGATGTCAGTTTGCGCCTGATTACCCACGATACTCTGCATGGTGGCGTAGGGCACTAGCACCATATCGTCCTGGCTGTTGCCCATGATCTCGCCTTTTTCCTCCAGCAAGCCAACCACCTTGAACCATTCTCCGCCCAGCTCGACATACTCGTTCAATGGGTTTTCCGGCAGGCTCAGATTTTCCCGTACCTTGGCGCCGATGACGGCGATGCGCCGCCGGGTGTCGTTGTCACTGGGCGCGAGAAAGCGACCAACCTGCGGGTAGTTGGCGGTGATGTCCTGGAAGGCGTAGGTGGTTCCCAGAATCTGGCTGAAGGCGGTCTGGGAACCGTATTTGATCTGTGAAGAGCGTGGGGCAAAAAGAATGGGTGTGATATAGGCGATACCGTCGGCCCGTGCCTCCAGCATGTTCAAATCATCACTGGTGAGCCGGGCGATGTTTCCCTTCATGCGATCTTCATAGGGCGTATAAGAGCCGATAGTGATGGAATTGGATCCCAACGAGGCGAAGGTGTCGCCGATGAAGGCGCTCATACCCTGGGTTACGGATACCACCGCAATTACACTGGCGACACCGATAACGATGCCAAGAGTTGTGAGGAAGCTGCGCAGGCCATGTGCCCAGATGGAGGCGAGGGCGGAGCGTGTACTTTCCATCAATACGAAAAACATCAGGCTGACTCCAGCTCTCTGGCGGCGAGGTCATCCTTGTGGATGCGGCCATCCTTCATCTCGATAACGCGATGGCAATGCTCAGCGATTTCATCTTCATGGGTAACGATGATCAGTGTCTGGCCTTCCTTGTGGAGTTCATCGAAGAGCTGCATGATCTCAATGCTGGTGCGCGAGTCCAGGTTACCGGTAGGCTCATCCGCCAGCAGAATGGAGGGTTCGGTCACCAGAGCTCTGGCAATCGCAACCCGCTGTCTCTGGCCCCCGGAGAGCTGATTTGGCAGATGGTCCATGCGCGAACCCAGACCTACCCGATCGAGCGCTTCGCTGGCCAAACGCTTGCGCTCCGTCTTGCCTATAGCCCGGTAGATCAATGGCTGCATAACATTCTGCAACGCATTGGCCCGCGGCAACAGATTGAAACTCTGGAAGATGAAACCAATCTCACGGTTGCGTACTTCGCTCAACTCATTCTGGCTGAGAGATTCGACGTTGGAGCCATTCAGGTGATAGCTCCCTTCGGTGGGGGAATCGAGGCAGCCAAGTATATTCAGCATGGTGGATTTACCGGACCCTGAGGAACCAATGAAGGCGACATACTCGTTGGACGAGATGGATACGTCGATGCCGTCCAGGGCCTTCACCACCTGGGTGCCCATTTCATAATACTTCTTGATGTTGTGCAGACTGATCAGCGACATGCCTGGTCCTGGATTGCTGTAGGTGTCGGGGGTTTTTAGCCTACTGGTTTTCGCTCAATGAGGCTTCGAGTCTGTCGCCGTCCAGCAGGTGACGCAGTTCCTGGTTCGGCCCGACAACGATCTGTACCTCGCCATTCACACCGGTGGTCAGTTCCTGGTATTCATCATCTGAAATGCCTACCTCGACCCGGGTCTTGCGGGCGATACCGTTATCATTCACGAACACATAGTATTCATTCACCAGATTCGAACGATCTTCCTCGAAGATAATCGCTTTGATAGGCACAGCGGGGACTTCAAGATCCTGTCGGGTGAAGATTTCGGCGCGACAGGACATGCCAGGCCGCAGCACGACATTGCCCGGATCCACGATATCGATCTTCACCGTGAAGCTCAGTCCCTGCCGACCCGGTGCGACTTTTGCTGTATTGGCGATGTAACGCACCACTCCTCGCATGGGCTGGTCCGGGTAGGCGATGGCGACAATCTCGGCCGTCTGACCTATTTCAATATTGGCCACGTCTGCCTCGTCTACCAACACTTCGGTGTAGATACTCGCAGGATTGGCAATGGTCATCAGCGATGAGCCAGGAATGTTTGTGGAGCTGGCAATTGCCGTCTCCCCAACCTTGATATCCAGGCTGGTGACAACGCCCTCAATGGGAGACATGATCTTGGTCTTGCTCAGTTGATCGTTAACCTGCGCCAGCTGTGCATTCGCCTGGGCTAATCTCTCCCGAGCCGACTTCAGGTCAACACGGGCCAGGTCTAACTGATTGCGTGCGTTATCGTACTCCTCGGCGCCGATGAGGTCGCGCGAATACATGCTTGAAGTGCGCTCGAACTGCCGTTCCAGGTTGGCGATACGAATCTCCTGGCGCTCTATATCGATTGTGTTGATGCGCACGGCGGCCTGTGCCTGTTCCAGGCTGGCGAGGAAATTGGTGTCGTCTACCTCAAGGAGCGTCTGTCCGCGATGAACCACGTCGCCCTCCTCGATATAGAGTTCGGACACCTTGCCAATCACCTCACTGCTCAGCATCACCTCTTCCTCGTGGGCGAGGAAGCCGGACGCCAGAATGGAAGGACTGATAATACGGGTACTGACGGACGCCACTTCCACCTCTTTGGCGCTGGTGCCAAATACGGCGCGATTGATGAAGGGGAGAGCTGCCACGGCAGCCACCAGGAAAACAACGACGATGATTCTCTTCTTATCCATGGCTAGTTCCGCTTACTCCTGTTTCCCAGCACGGTGATGCCGCTATTGTAGAGGGGGCAATTATAGAGCCTTTCCCTGAATTTAACGGCGTAGTGCGCCATTTGTTACTCCTTTTGGGTGATCAGCCAAGACTGACAAATGTCCAGATCCCGAATATAAACAGATAGGGTGCGCTTACTATAGACACGGACTTCAGCAGGCTTGTTCCAAGCCAGCGCCGATGCCCCAGTATCAGCAACACCAGACTCCAGAGCATGGGCAGGTTGATCGAACCCAGCATCCTCTCCAGGGCCGGGTTGTCGGGTCGAATGCCTAGGTTGCGCAGGGTGGTCGGGTCCAGATCGTACTGTCCCAGTTGCCCGTTGCCGTCCAGCGCCAGGGTGACCGCCATACCAATCTGGGCGAAGATCACCACGATGCCGGTCCAGGCCGCCAGCGAGAACCACTGACTGAACTTCTGCCTGTAACCCGCGATGGCTGACGCCAGGGTCAGATACCCCGCTTGGACCGTGTAGAGGGCCAGAAGCGCGACGCTGGAGCCGAGGATGCCAAATACCCTGAGCGTTGCGGGCCCCATCTGCGCCATATTCTCCCGGGCCTGGTCAACCTGATCCTCGGGAATGTTGGCATTACGCAAGGTATCGTCCACAAACCAGTCGAAATCCAGGGACGAGAAATACCAGAAAATCATCAGCGCATTGAGCCCAATCACCACCAGCAGCGGCAGCAGTTTGCTGGGACGGCGACCCAACTCATCGAAGGCCTCGTTCGGGGAGGTGAGCATATTGATGAACAGGGTGATGGGGGACATGGGCCCAGACGCCGATTCCCGGACTGTGCTATCGGTACTCATTCCCTGTCTCCCTGGCGTGTAGCCATTGTAGCCGCCATCCTGGTAGCGGCTGAATTCGATTCCAGCCGCTTCCGCGGCCGAAGGCCAGCCTCGGCATTGGGCCAGCTACCTTCTATTCTGCAGGGCGATGCCATAGTCCCTGAGTCCAGCGACCCATGTTTACCCCTCTGAGCTTGCAATTCAACGATTTGACGGTTTCCGCAGCAAAATCGAGGGTGAAAGACCGGTTAGCGGCTCCTTGTCAGCATCCTTTTGCGCATTGTTGTCACCGCAAATGGCAGTTCAAGCCAGCGTGTGGCACTACGGCCCCCATCTATTTGCAAAGCAAAGAGGGTGCCAGAATAAAAATCCTAATTTATTCAATGAATTAGATTTGCTTCCGGTAAGCGGCACTGGCCAGTTTAGCCAATCCCACCAATAAACCTGGCGAAATTCCCCGCATCCACCAGCACCTCCCGAGTCAGCCACCTGCCCCGGTCTGCCGCAATCGCAGCCCCGACTTCAAATCGCGAAATTACCCTCAATATAGACGGGGAAATGCCAGGCAATTCATTGCCCTTAAAACTCTCTTCAGCCCCCGAAAAACAAGGCTTTCCCTCAGAAATACTGTTGACTTGCCCAACCCAGCCACTTACAATGCGCATCCTTTTTTGGCTAGGCAAAAATTGCCTGCAAGAAAGCTGGCAGTAACTTGCTCTTTTACAACGATTTTTTGGAGATTTACGTAGATGCAAAATCAGCGCATCAGAATTCGGCTAAAAGCCTTCGATCACCGTCTGATTGACCAGTCTACGCAGGAAATCGTAGAAACCGCCAAGCGCACCGGGGCTCAGGTCAAAGGACCTATCCCTCTGCCAACGAACAAAGAACGCTATACCGTACTGATTTCACCCCACGTCAACAAGGACGCGCGTGACCAGTACGAAATCCGCACCCACAAGCGCCTCCTGGACATCGTGGAACCTACTGAGAAGACAGTAGATGCCCTCATGAAGCTGGATCTGGCCGCGGGTGTAGAAGTACAGATTAGCCTCGGCTAAAACCGGGGTGGGAACTGACTTTGGTCTGTTACCGCTTGTAAAGGGGCCGGCTTGAGCCAGTCCCCGAACAAAAAAACATAACCAGGTAGCGAGTAATCAGTCCTCGCAACCCTTTTTAAAAACTGTTTAAAAAGATTTGGTGCACTGAACTGTCTGGCTGTCCTCCGGCTTTGGGGCGACGGCGAACTAAGTGCAACACGTCAGTGGCCATAGCGGGTTTGAGCCCCTTGCACTAAGAGGTCTTAAAACAATGTCGATAGGATTAGTCGGTCGAAAAAGCGGCATGACCCGCATTTTCACTGAAGAAGGTGCTTCTGTACCCGTAACTGTGGTTGAAGTGCAGCCCAACCGTGTGACTCAGATAAAGACATCTGAGACTGATGGCTATAACGCCATTCAGGTAACCATGGGTGGTCGCCGTGCTTCTCGTGTGAGCAAGGCAATGGCGGGTCATTTCGCCAAGGCCAATACCGAAGCAGGCGAAGGCCTGTGGGAATTCCGCACGGAAGACCTGGAAGGATTTGAGCTTGGTGGTGAAATCAAGGTCGATCGCTTCGAGGCTGGCCAAAAAGTCGATGTGACTGGCACTTCCAAGGGTAAGGGTTTCCAGGGCGGTGTGAAGCGTCACAATTTCCGCATGCAGGACGCCACTCACGGTAACTCCATTTCTCACCGCGCCCCGGGTTCCATCGGCCAGTGTCAAACACCCGGTCGTGTATTCAAGGGCAAGAAGATGGCGGGCCAGATGGGTTCCGAGCGCAAGACCACCCAGAGTCTGGAAGTGGTTCGCGTGGATGCCGAGAACAACCTCTTACTTATTAAAGGTGCAGTTCCCGGTGCCACAGGCTCCAATGTTATCGTCCGTCCAACGATCAAGATCAAGAGGTAGGTAAGGCATGGAATTAGCACTTGCACTGCCTGGTAAGAAAGCGGGCAAAGAAACAATTTCGCTGAATGACGAGTTCTTCGGCCGTGAGTACAACGAGCCCCTGGTTCACCAGACCGTTGTAACTTACCTTGCTGGCGCGCGCCAGGGCACTGTTAAGCAGAAGAATCGTCACGAAGTAAGTGGTGGTGGCCGCAAGCCGTTCCGCCAGAAGGGCACAGGCCGTGCCCGTGCCGGTACTATCCGCAGCCCGATCTGGCGCGGTGGAGGCGTGACATTTGCAGCGCGTCCCCAGGACCACAGCAAGAAACTGAACAAGAAGATGTATCGTGGAGCAATGCAGTGCATTCTCTCCGAGCTTATCCGACAAGAGCGACTGGTTGTCGTAAATGATTTTTCAGTCGAATCGCACAAGACAAAAGACTTGGTTACCAAGCTTAAAGAATACGAGCTAGACAACGTCCTGATCGTTTCCGATCAAGTAGAACAAAACCTGTTCCTCGCGGCACGCAACCTGCACAAGGTTGGCGTGTTGGATGTGCTTGGTCTGGATCCTGTGAGCCTTATCGGTCACGAGAATGTTCTGATCACTGTGCCTGCACTTAAGAAGCTTGAGGAGGTACTGTCATGAACCCGGAACGTCTGTATTCAGTAATTCTTGGGCCACACGTGTCTGAAAAATCCACTCTGATGACTGAAGACAACAATCAGTACGCGTTCCGTGTTGCTATCGATGCCAGCAAGCCGGAAGTGAAAGAAGCAGTGGAGAAAATCTTTAACGTGGTTGTTGATGATCTTCAGATTCTGAACGTGAAGGGCAAAACCAAGCGTTCATTCCGCGGCAAGACGCGCAGCCGTTCTAACTGGAAGAAGGCTTATGTTCGCCTTGAAGCCGGACATGAAATCGACTTCGCGGAAATTGGTTGATCGGGAGTAGAGGATTAAGTCATGCCAGTAGTTAAGTGTAAACCGACATCACCAGGACGCCGTTTCGTCGTCAAGGTTGTCAATCCCGATCTGCACAAGGGCGAGCCTTATGCGCCACTGACTGCGGCCAAGTCCAAGACTGGTGGCCGTAACAACAAGGGTCGTATTACTCGTCGTCACCAGGGTGGTGGCCACAAGCAGAAGTATCGCATTATCGATTTCCGTCGCAACAAGGATGGTATCGAGTCTGTGGTCGAGCGTCTGGAATACGATCCAAACCGCTCTGCCAACATCGCGCTGCTGAAATATGCAGACGGCGAGCGTCGTTACATCATCGCTCCGGCGAAAGTGAGCAAGGGCGATGTCCTGCTTTCTGGTGACGATGCGCCAATCAAGGTGGGCAACTGCCTGCCATTGCGCAACATCCCGCTGGGTAGCACCGTTCACTGTCTGGAAATGAAGCCAGGCAAGGGTGCGCAGATTGCGCGCAGCGCCGGTACTTCCCTGCAGCTGGTTGCCCGTGAGGGTGACTACGCAACACTGCGACTGCGTTCCGGTGAAATGCGTAAAGTGCTGAGCGATTGCCGCGCCACTCTGGGTGAGGTATCGAACTCAGAGCACGCACTGCGTTCGCTGGGTAAGGCGGGTGCCAAGCGTTGGCGCGGTGTGCGTCCAACGGTTCGTGGAGTTGCCATGAACCCGGTAGATCACCCGCATGGTGGTGGTGAAGGCAGGACCTCCGGTGGTCGTCATCCGGTTTCACCCTGGGGTACTCCTACCAAGGGTTACAAGACCAGAACTAACAAGCGTACGGACAAGATGATTGTTCGCCGCAGGAAATCAAGCCGTTAACGGCAAGTGATAGAGGAATTGATTCGTGCCACGTTCACTTAAAAAAGGCCCATTCATGGATCTGCACCTGATGAAGAAGGTGCAGACCGCTGCTGAGAACAACGATAAGCGACCAATCAAGACCTGGTCCCGTCGTTCCATGATTTCACCGGAAATGATCGGCCTCACTATTGCCGTTCACAATGGTCGTCAGCACGTACCGGTTTTCGTCAATGAAGACATGGTTGGCCACAAGCTTGGTGAGTTCGCGCTGACGCGAACCTATAAAGGCCACGTTGCCGACAAGAAGGCGCGCTAGGAGATTGAGATGGAAGTATCTGCAAGATTGAAAGGTGCTCGGCTCTCTGCCCAGAAGGCACGCCTGGTTGCTGACCAGATTCGTGGCAAGGGCGTTGAAGAAGCGCTTGAGCTTCTCAGCTATAGCACCAAGAAGGGCGCTGGTGTCATCAAGAAGGTGTTGAACTCGGCTATTGCTAACGCCGAGCACAACGAAGGTGCCGATGTTGATGAATTGAAAGTGTCAACGATTTACGTTGATGAAGGTATGACTATGAAGCGCATCATGCCGAGAGCGAAGGGTCGCGCCGATCGCATTCTCAAGCGCTCCTGCCATATCACAATAATAGTCGCGGATAGCCAGGAATAAATTATGGGTCAGAAAGTACATCCAACAGGTATTCGCCTGGGTATTGTCAAGAAGCATACCTCGGTGTGGTTTGCCGAAGGTCGGGAGTATGCAGATAACCTGCTGCAGGACCTCGAGGTGCGAGCCTATGTGAAGAAGCGTCTGGCTAGTGCTTCTGTTTCACGAGTCGATATCGAGCGTCCAGCCCAGACCGCCAAGCTGACTATCTATACCGCGCGACCCGGTATTGTCATCGGCAAGAAAGGTGAAGATGTAGAGGCTCTGCGCAACGTACTGACCAAGAAGATGGGTGTGCCTGTACAGATCAACATCGAAGAGATTCGCAAGCCCGATCTAGATGCCCAGTTGGTGGCAGACAGCGTGGCCCAACAGCTTGAGCGTCGTGTAATGTTCCGTCGCGCCATGAAGCGTGCCGTGCAGAACGCCATGCGTCAGGGCGCTGAGGGTATCAAAGTGCAGGTTGGTGGTCGTCTGGGTGGCGCTGAAATTGCTCGAAGCGAGTGGTACCGCGAAGGCCGCGTGCCATTGCACACCCTGCGTGCAGATATTGATTACGCCACATCTGAGGCCAGTACTACTTACGGCATCATCGGCGTGAAAGTGTGGATTTTTAAAGGCGAGATTCTGGGCCTGGATGAGGCCATCGTGCCCAAGCGGCAACAGCCGGCAGCGAACTAAAAGGTCTGAGTTAGAGGTATTAGAGCGTGTTACAGCCAAAACGTACAAAGTTTCGCAAGATGATGAAGGGCCGCAACCGCGGTCTGGCGCATCGTGGCAGCAGCGTAGATTTCGGTGAATTTGGTCTGAAGGCCATTTCCCGTGGTCGTCTGACAGCGCGTCAGATTGAGGCGGCACGTCGTGCCATGACTCGTAAAGTGAAGCGTGGCGCGAAGATCTGGATCCGCGTGTTTCCTGACAAGCCAATTACCCAGAAGCCTCTGGAAGTTCGCCAGGGTAAAGGTAAGGGTAATGTTGAATACTGGGTAGCCCAGATTCAGCCAGGTCGAATAATGTTTGAAATTGAAGGTGTCGACGAAGCGCTGGCACGAGAAGCCTTTACTCTGGCTTCAGCCAAGCTGCCTTTCGATACCACTTTTGTTAAGCGAACGGTGATGTGATGAAAGCGAGTGAGTTGAGAGATAAGTCGGTAGAAGAGTTGCAGTCACAACTGCAGGAGCTCTACAAAGACCAGTTTAACTATCGCATGCAAAACGCTACTGGTCAGTTGGGTCAGGTGCACCTGGTGGGCGCGGTAAAGAAAGATATCGCACGTATCAAGACCATCATCACTGAAAAGCAGAAGAGTGAAGCGTAGATATGTCAGAAACTGATATTAAAGACGGCCAGGAAAAAGTGGCACGTACGGTAAGCGGTAAAGTTGTCAGTAACAAGATGGATAAATCCATCGTTGTGCTGATCGAGCGCCGCGTTAAGCATCCGGTATATGGCAAGATTGTGAAGCGTTCTACCAAGATTCACGCGCACGATGCCAATAACGAGTGCGGTATTGGTGATGAAGTCACCATCAAGGAAGTACGTCCAATCTCCAAGACCAAGTCCTGGGCATTGGTTTCCGTTGATGAGAAGGCTACACAGATTTAAGGCTGAAAATTAGTATTCAGCCGACCCGGCTCACAGAGTCGGTTTGTTTGGGAATTTGGAAGTTAGACAGTCTGTATTCGGGATCGAATACATGATGGAGCGAATCGATGATTCAAGTACAGTCGTTTTTAGATGTCGCAGATAACAGCGGCGCCCGACGTGTGATGTGTATCAAGGTGCTGGGTGGATCCCATCGCCGTTACGCGCGCATTGGTGACGTCATCAAGGTTACTGTGAAAGAAGCAATTCCACGGGGCAAGGTGAAGAAAGGCCAGGTATTGAACGCGCTGGTTGTTCGCACCAAGAAAGGTGTTCGCCGTGGTGACGGTTCCCTGATTCGATTCGACGACAATGCGGCGATTCTGTTGAACGCTCAGTCAGCGCCGATCGGTACCCGTGTATTCGGCCCGGTAACTCGTGAGCTGCGTACCGAGAAATTCATGCGAATTATTTCGCTGGCACCGGAAGTGCTTTAAAGACTTAGAGAGTGCCCCCACTCAGAGATAATTTGAGAAGAGATATGAACAAGTTAAGAACTGATGATGAAGTGATAGTGATTGCCGGTAAGGATAAGGGCAAGCGCGGAACTATCTCTCGCCTGCTTGGTAAGGATAAGGTGATTGTTGCAGGCATCAACATGGTTAAGCGCCACACCAAGCCTAACCCGAATGCCGGGCAGCCTGGGGGCATCATTGAGCGCGAAGCGCCTTTGGATATCTCCAACGTGGCGATTTTCAACGCGCAAGCCAACAAGGCCGATCGCGTTGCTATCAAAATTTTGGAAGACGGCGCGAAGAAGCGGGTCTTCAAATCTAACGGTCAGGAAATAGATTAGTCATGGCTCAGTTAAGAGAGTATTACAAGAAAGAAGTGGTACCCGCACTGACTCAGCAGTTCGGATTCGATAATCCTATGCGAGTGCCAAAGATCACCAAGATCACACTCAACATGGGAGTGGGCGAAGCGATTGCTGACAAGAAGCTTCTGGAGAATGCAACAGCCGAACTGGAAATGATCAGTGGCCAGAAAGTGGTGGTAACCAAGGCGCGCAAGAGTATTGCAGGCTTCAAGATTCGTGAAGGCTGGCCTATTGGCTGCAAGGTTACCTTGCGCGGCGAGCGTATGTACGAATTCCTGGAACGCCTTGTTGGCATTGCTATTCCACGTATCAGAGACTTCCGTGGCCTGAGCCCGAAAGCATTCGATGGTCGTGGTAACTACGCCATGGGTGTTACCGAGCAGATCATTTTCCCGGAAATTGAATACGACAAGATCGATAAGCTGCGCGGTCTGGATATCACTATCACGACTACTGCGCGTAATGATGACGAGGGTCGAGCCCTGTTGGCAGCCATGCAGTTCCCGTTCCGTGGTATGAGCCCGCAGAGCGATGATAACAACGCTGACGCTAAAGACAGCGAAGGCAAAGAGGAGTCCTGATATGGCAAAGGCTTCAATGCTAGCCAGAGAGAACAAGCGCGCAAAGACCGTAGAAAAGTTTGCGGCCAAGCGAGCCGAGCTTAAGGCCGTTCTGAAAGATCCGAACGCCAGCGATGATGACAAGTGGGCTGCTCAGATCAAGTTGCAGAAGCTGCCACGTGACGCTAGCCCTATTCGCCAACAACGTCGTTGTCGAGTGACTGGTCGTCCACACGGTGTTTACCGCAAGTTCGGCCTGTGCCGAAACAAGCTGCGTGAGGCAGCCATGCGCGGTGACGTACCTGGCTTGACCAAGGCCAGCTGGTAAGAGGTTACGAAATATGAGCATGTCCGATCCTATTAGCGATTTCCTGACTCGCATCCGCAATGCCCAGATGGCGCAACATCCATCGGTTACTTGCCCGTCCTCCAAGATCAAGGAGGCGATCAGCAAGGTATTGCAGGACGAGGGTTATATCTCTGGTTACGCCATCAAAGAAGAAGATGGCAAGCCGGTGATCAGTGTGGATCTGAAGTACTACCAGGGTAAGCCTGTAATTGAAGAGATCAAGCGGGTTAGCCGTCCTGGTCTTCGTAACTACAAAGGTAAAGATGACCTGCCCGAGAACAGGGCCGGTCTTGGCGTTGCCATCTTGTCCACTAACAAGGGCCTGATGACTGCCAAGCAAGCTAAAGCCGCCGGACTCGGTGGTGAGGTACTGTGCACCGTATTCTAAACGGTAGCCAAGCAAATTAGTTCAAGAGTGACTTAAGCATGTCCAGAGTAGCAAACGCACCGGTAGCGATTCCCAAGGGAGTGGAAGCGAAACTGTCCGGTTCACAGATTTCTGTAAAGGGAAGCAAGGGTTCATTGCAGCTGGATCTGCATGAACTGGTTGGTGTTGCCCAGGAAGGTGAAGAGCTCAAGGTTTCTGCCAAGAATGAGACTCGCGAAGCGGGTGCCATGGCAGGTACGTTTCGTTCCCTGATCAACAACATGGTTGTTGGTGTGAGCGAAGGCTTTGAGAAGAAGCTGGAACTGCAGGGCGTTGGTTATCGTGCCAAGGCTGCAGGCAAGACCATCAACCTGACTGTGGGTTATTCACACCCGATCGACTATCAGTTGCCCGATGGTGTAACAGCAGATACGCCGAGCCAGACCGAGATCGTTATCTCTGGCGCGGACAAGCAGTTGGTGGGACAGGTTGCTGCCGAGATCAGGAAGTTTCGACCACCTGAGCCATACAAGGGCAAGGGCATTCGCTACGTCGATGAGCGAGTATTCAGAAAAGAAGCGAAGAAGAAATAGGTTTCCGGGTTATGAGTATCAAAAAGACAGCTCGTTTACGCCGCGCCAAGCGGGCCCGAGCAAAGATCAGCGAATTACGTGTGATTCGTCTGTGTGTGTACCGATCACCACGTCACATTTATGCGCAAGTCATTTCTCCAAATGGCAGCCAGGTGTTGGCCAGTGCTTCTACGGTTGAGAAAGAAAGCCGTGGCGGCAAGACAGGCAACGTCGACGCTGCCGCAAATGTTGGCAAGCTGATCGCAGAGCGCGCGAAAGCAGCCGGCGTTGAAAAGGTTGCATTTGACCGTTCGGGTTATGCCTACCATGGCCGAGTCAAGGCCCTGGCTGAGGCGGCGCGCGAAGGCGGACTGGAATTTTAAGGATCATTAGTTATGGCATTTAAAGACGAGCCAGGTAAGAACGAAGAAGGCCTGCAAGAAAAACTGATCCAGGTTAACCGTGTAGCGAAAGTGGTTAAGGGTGGTCGAATTTTCGGCTTCACAGCCCTGACAGCGGTTGGTGACGGAAACGGACGTGTTGGCTTCGGCCGTGGCAAAGCCCGTGAAGTGCCTCTGGCGATCCAGAAGGCTATGGAATCTGCCCGTCGCAACATGATTACTGTGAATCTGGATGGCCACACCCTGCAATACCCGATCAAGGCTCGTCACGGTGCATCCAAGGTTTACATGCAACCAGCTTCTGAAGGTACTGGTGTCATCGCCGGTGGCGCGATGCGTGCTATTCTGGAACTTGCTGGAGTGCAGAACGTACTCGCAAAGTGCTACGGCTCAACTAATCCAGTGAACGTGGTACGTGCAACTTTCAATGGTCTGCGTGATATGCGCGCACCTGAGGACATTGCTGCCAAGCGTGGCAAGTCAGTAGATGAGATCGTGGGATAGTAGAAAATGGCCAAGTCAAAGACTGTCAAAGTGACACTGGTTCGAAGCCCAATTAGCAGCCAGCCCAAGCACAAGCTGTGCCTGCAAGGCCTCGGTATCCGTCGCATGCATCAGACTGTGGAAGTGGAAGACACACCAGCAGTGCGCGGCATGATTAACAAGATCAGCTACATGCTTTCGGTTGAATAAAACCGGTCAAGACTGAGCGTATAGCAATTTAGAGATTATAGGTAAACGACATGCAACTGAATGATTTAAGCCCGGCAGAAGGCAGCGTTAAGGCCAAGAAGCGACTTGGTCGTGGCGTTGGCAGTGGCTGGGGTAAAACCAGCGGTAAGGGTCACAAGGGTCAGAAGGCCCGTAGTGGTGGCACTGTTAAGCCAGGTTTCGAGGGCGGTCAGATGCCATTGCAGATGCGTTTGCCGAAATTTGGATTCAGCTCTCGCGTTGGTCGCGTTACAGCCGAGGTTCGCAGCGGCGAACTGAACAAGGTTGAAGGTGATGTTGTAAACCTGGAATCCCTGCGCAAGGCTGGCCTGATTTCTGCCAGCATCAAGCGCGCGAAAGTGATGCTTTCCGGGGATGTGACTCGCAAGCTGACCGTCGAAGGCGTAGGTGTCACCAAGGGTGCAAAGGAAGCGATCGAGAAGGCTGGTGGCAAGGTGCTTGAGATGGTGGCAGAAGCCCCCGCCAAGCCAGTGAAGAAAGCCAAGAAGGCCAAGGCTGAAGACAAACCTGCTGAAGGCGATGCCGAGTAAGCAGACTGCGCGATTGCGTATACGCGAGAGCACAGATTTAGATTAGACAGAGATATTTTTAACGACGATGGCAAACAGACCGAACATTAATCCGGAAAACATAGGCGCTGGGCTGGGCGAGCTCAAATCGCGCCTGTTCTTCCTGCTGTTTGCCATATTCGTCTATCGCGTTGGCACACACATTCCTGTGCCGGGTATTGATCCCCTGCAGCTGCAGGCGTTCTTTAACCAGCAGGAAGGTACCTTCGCAGACCTGTTCAATATGTTCTCCGGTGGTGCACTGGAGCGTATGAGTATCGTGGCCCTTGGCATCATGCCCTACATCTCCGCGTCCATTATTATGCAGCTCCTCACTGCGGTCAGCCCACAGCTGGATCAGCTGAAGAAGGAAGGGGAGTCAGGCCGTCGCAAGATCACCCAGTACACCCGTTATGGTGCGCTGGTGCTGGCGACCGTGCAGGGTACCGGCATGACGGTGGGACTACTGGCGCCCATGTCCTATAACCCAGGCGTGGCCTTTAACATCACCGCGATCATCTCGCTGGTGACTGGTGCCATGTTCCTCATGTGGCTGGGCGAACAGATTACCGAGAAGGGCATTGGTAATGGTATTTCCATGCTCATCTTTGCCGGTATCGTGGCGGGCTTCCCGGCTGCGGTCGGCACGTCCCTGAGCCAGGCTTACGAGGGGCAAATCAGCGGTATTTTGCTGCTGATAGTTGGCTTGATCGCCATCGGCGTTGTGTTCTGCATCGTGATCGTTGAGCGCGCGCAGCGTCGCATCACGGTGAACTATGCCAAGCGCCAGCAGGGGCGAAAGATGTACCAGGCCCAGGCCAGCCACCTGCCGCTTAAGATCAATATGGCTGGTGTAATCCCGGCGATTTTTGCCAGTTCAATACTGTTGTTCCCGGCTTCACTGGGACAGTGGTTTGGCCAATCCGAAGGCGCGGAGTGGCTGCAGGACCTGGCCTTGATGATTGGCCCGGGCCAGCCCCTGTACATCATCATCTTTAGCGCCATGATTATTTTCTTCTGCTTCTTTTATACCGCGTTGGTGTTTAACCCCCGCGATGTAGCGGAAAACCTGAAGCGTTCCGGTGCGTTTATCCCCGGTATTCGCCCAGGCGAACAGACTGCCAAATACATTGATGGTGTGATTACGCGCCTGACCATGTTCGGTGCGGTCTACATCACGCTGGTTTGTCTGCTGCCTAACTTCATGCAGATGATTGCCTCCGTGCCGTTTAACCTCGGTGGCACAGCATTGTTGATTTCTGTAGTAGTGACCATGGACTTCTGGTCCCAGGTGCAATCACACCTGATGTCACACCAGTACGACTCACTCATGAAGAAGTCGAAATTGGGTAACTACGGGCGCACAGGAATTTAGAAGGGGACACTCACAACTTAACAACTTAAGGCAGCGACAGCGTAATCATTGGTCTGAACCAAGGCTTAATTTGTTAAGTTGTGAGTTTCCCCAACTGGAGAGGAACCATGAAAGTACGAGCATCAGTAAAAAAGATTTGCCGCAACTGTAAGATCATTCGACGTAACGGTTCGGTTCGAGTTATTTGTAGTGCAGAGCCCCGACACAAGCAGCGTCAGGGTTAAGCCACGGAGATAGACGGAGTATATCTATGGCACGTATTGCCGGGGTAAACATACCGGATAACAAACACATAGTGATTTCACTGAGTTATGTGTTTGGAGTCGGTCATCACACAGCAGCCCAAATCTGTGAGGCCACAGGCATTGCGCCTGCGACCAAGACCAGCGATCTGAGTCCGGAACAACTGGACGCGGTTCGTGCTGAGGTTGCCAAACTCACTACCGAGGGTGACCTGCGCCGGGAAATTTCCATGAACATCAAGCGATTGATGGATCTGGGTTGTAACCGTGGCATTCGTCACCGTCGTTCCCTGCCAGTCAGGGGTCAGCGTACGAAGACCAATGCGCGTACACGCAAGGGCCCACGTAAGCCGATTCGTAAGTAACAGGATTTAATTAATGAAACTCTCGAGAGGAGTGATTTGCACTTCGATCGGAGTACCAGGAAATTAAGATGGCAACACCAAAATCTGGAAAGAAGAAGGCACGCACAACCGTCATCGACGGCATGGCGTACATTCATGCTTCTTTTAACAACACGATCATCACCATTACAGATCGTCAGGGTAATGCGCTCTCTTGGGCAACCTCAGGTGGCTCTGGATTCCGCGGCTCGCGTAAGTCCACTCCATTCGCGGCACAGGTTGCAGCGGAGAAGGCTGGCAAGCAAGCCATCGAACTGTATGGCCTGAAGACTCTGGACGTGAAGGTCAATGGACCTGGTCCAGGTCGTGAATCAGCCGTCCGCGCCCTGAATAACTGCGGACTGAGAGTCGGCAACATTACCGACGTAACACCAATTCCTCACAATGGTTGCCGACCGCCCAAGAAGCGGCGCGTCTAAACTAGGAGAAAACCTATGGCCCGTTATCTAGGCCCTAAGTGCAAGCTCTCTCGCCGGGAAGGAACAGATCTGTTCCTCAAGAGTGGAGTACGCCCAATCGACAGCAAGTGCAAGACCGACACTATTCCTGGTCAGCATGGCCAGCGTCGTGGCCGCCTGTCTGATTACGGTGTACAGCTCCGCGAGAAGCAAAAAGTTCGTCGTACCTATGGAGTGCTGGAGAAGCAGTTCCGTGGCTACTACAAGGAAGCTGCTCGTCGTAAGGGTGCAACCGGTGAAAACCTGCTGCAGCTGCTGGAATGTCGTCTGGACAACGTTGTCTATCGCATGGGATTTGGTTCTACCCGCGCGGAAGCTCGACAGCTTGTGTCACACAAGTCGATTCTGGTGAATGGCGAATTGGTCAACGTCCCTTCCTATCAGGTTAGTGAAGGTGATGTGGTTTCGATTCGTGAGAAATCCAAGCAGCAACTGCGAATCAAATCTGCTCTGGAACTCGCTTCCCAGCGTGGCGATATCGACTGGATATCCGTCGACAGCGGTAAGCTCGAAGGCAAATTTACACGTCTGCCTGACCGTGATGACCTGTCATCCGAGATCAACGAGAACCTGATCGTCGAGCTTTATTCCAAGTAGTGAACCAATCACACAAAAGGTGAGCATACATGCAAATTACTTTATCTGATTTCCTGACACCGCAAGTGATACAAGTTGACGAGTTCGACAAGTGTCATTCCAAGGTTGTGCTGGAACCGCTGGAGCGCGGTTTCGGGCATACCCTCGGTAACGCCTTGCGTCGTATTCTGCTTTCCTCCATGCCTGGTTGTGCGATTGAAGAAGTGGAAATTGATGGTGTTGTGCATGAGTACAGCACGATCGAAGGTGTGCGTGAGGACGTCATCGAGATCCTCCTGAATATGAAGGGTGTGGCTGTTGTGCTGAATAACAAGGACGAAGCCGTACTGACCCTGTCCAAGAAGGGCGCGGGTGCGGTGACTGCCGGTGATATCGCAACGGATCACGATGTTGAGATCGTGAATCCTGATCATGTAATCGCCAACCTGAACAGCAATGGTGAGCTGAACATGCGCATCACTGTACGCAAGGGTCGCGGCTACTCTCCAGCAGACACTCGTGTGTCCGACGATGAAGAAACCCGTGCCGTTGGCAAACTGGTTCTGGATGCGTCCTACAGCCCGGTTATACGCGTTTCCTACTCCGTAGAGAACGCCCGCGTTGAGCAGCGTACCGATCTGGATAAACTGATCATTGATCTGGAGACCAACGGTACTATCGAACCGGAAGAAGCTATTCGCCGTGCTGCCACTATTTTGCAGCACCAGTTGAGCGTGTTCGTTGACCTGCAGAGCGAGATCATTGCCGAGCCGGAAGAACACGAAGATGAAATTGACCCGATTCTGCTGCGTCCCGTAGACGATCTAGAGCTGACTGTTCGCTCCGCTAACTGTCTGAAGGCCGAGGATATTTACTACATCGGGGATCTGATTCAACGTACTGAAGTTGAACTGTTAAAGACACCAAACCTTGGCAAGAAGTCACTGACTGAGATCAAGGATGTGCTGGCGACTCGTGGACTGTCTCTTGGTCTGCGTCTCGAAAACTGGCCTCCTTCAAGCCTCAAGTCAGACGATCGCGCTGCCTGAGGTATTAGAGAGATAAGCTGAAAAGCGTTAGCTAAAAGCTTGGTTAAAGCTTAAAGGTATAGAGTTATGCGTCATCGACACAGCGGTCGCCAACTGAATCGCAACAGTTCTCACCGAACAGCCATGTTCCGCAACATGACTGCGTCACTGGTTGAGCACGAAATCATCAAGACTACCCTGGTCAAGGCCAAGGAGTTGCGTACAGTTGCCGAACCCTTAATCACCCTGGCCAAGAAAGACAGCGTAGCCAATCGCCGTCTGGCTTTCTCACGCACCCGTAACAAGGCGACCGTGGGCAAGCTCTTCAATGAGTTGGGTCCCCGTTACCAGGATCGCCCCGGTGGTTATATTCGCATTCTTAAATGCGGTGAGCGTGCCGGCGACAAGGCGCCAATGGCCTATGTCGAATTGGTAGGCCGTCCTCAGGCTGGTGAAGGTGGCTTCGACAGCGAAGTGGAGACAACGACAGAGGATTAATCCTCAGTTCTCCCGACAAAACTGAAACCCGGCTGCTGATTCACGAATCGACCGCCGGGTTTTTTCGTTTGGGGACACTAATAGTTTGATAGCTTAAGAGTTTAATTCATCTGGCATGCATAAAAATCCAGATGAACGCTGAACTTCTAAACTGTTTAAACTGCTAGTATCTTCAAACATTTCCTTAAGCGATTACACTATTAGTGTCCCCTTTCCATTCCAGAGACAAGCTATGACTGATTCATTTCATCCTCCACAGCGCACCCTCATGGGCCCTGGGCCTTCCGATGTAAACCCCAGAATCCTGGAGGCGCTGTCGCGCCCCACCATAGGTCACCTGGATCCGGCGTTCATTGGTATGATGGATGAAGTGAAGCAATTGCTCCAATTCGCTTTTCGTACTAAAAATGAACTTACCATCCCGGTGTCCGCACCAGGTTCAGCCGGTATGGAAACGGTGTTCACCAATCTCATCGAGCGCGGTGAGAAGGTGATCATCTGCCAGAACGGCGTGTTTGGCGGGCGCATGAAAGAAAATGTAGAGCGCTGTGGTGGCGTCGCCATCATGGTCGAAACGGAATGGGGTGCTCCCATTGATCCTGGCAAGGCTGAGCAGGCATTGCAGGAGCACAAAGACGCTGTGGCGCTAGCCTTCGTGCATGCTGAAACCAGTACCGGAGCCCGCAGTGATGCCAGGACCCTGTGTGCGCTGGCGCAGAAGTATGACTGCCTGGCGATCGTCGATGCCGTGACTTCGCTGGGTGGTATAGAACTCGAGGTCGACGAGTGGGGCATCGATGCCATTTATTCCGGCACCCAGAAATGCCTGTCCTGCGTGCCGGGGTTGTCACCGGTGAGCTTTTCTCCCAGGGCGGTAGAGAAGATCAAGTCACGCAGCAGCAAGGTACAAAGCTGGTTTCTCGATACCAATCTGGTCATAGGATACTGGGGCGCCGATGCCAAGCGCTCCTATCACCACACGGCGCCAGTCAATTCACTCTATGCGCTGCACGAATCCCTGGTAATCCTGCAGGAAGAGGGGCTGAAAAATGCCTGGCAACGGCATGCCGATAATCACGCTGCCTTCGCTGCGGGTATCGAGGCCCTGGGTCTGGGTTTTGTTGTGGCAGAGGAATACCGCCTGCCCCAACTCAATGCCGTGTCTTTCCCGGACAGCGTCGATGATGGCGCCGTGCGTGCCGCGCTGCTTGATGACTACGACTTGGAGATCGGCGCCGGGCTCGGCGCCCTCGCTGGAAAAGTATGGCGTATCGGCCTGATGGGCTATGCCAGTAATCGCCGCAACGTCTTGCTCTGCCTGTCCGCCCTGGGAAATGTACTCAATGCACAGGGTGTTAACTGCGATCCTGCCGCGGCGGTGGCTGCCGCCAGGGCGAAGTACGCCGCGCTCTGATAGTCGCGGCCCGAACCTGACAGTGAACCTCAGGGACAGGGGCCGCGTGTAACCAGAGAGTGATTCCAGTGTTGCTGGCCGGGTGAAGCCTGGCCGGCGTTCGATGGTGTTAACCAAGCATGTCTGAAAAACCGGCTCCGGCTATTCCTGTCCGTTTCTACGTGGAGCTGTTGATGCTCTCCGCGGTGTGGGGTTTCTCTTTTCTGTTTCTGCGGGTAGCGGCGCCGGAAATGGGGCCAATATTCCTGGTGGAGATGCGAGTCGCAAGCGGTCTGATCGTTATGCTGCCTCTGTGTTTCCTGTTAGGGAAATGGCAGCAGCTTCGGGACAATTGGCTGCTGATCGTTATCGTCGGCATCACCAATATGGCCATTCCCTTCTGTTTCTTTGCCCTGGCCGCAATGAACATGAGTGCCGGATTGCTTTCCATCATGAATGCCACGGTACCCTTTTTCACGGCCATTATCGGTTTCGTGATCTGGAGTAAACGTCTGTCTGCGCTCGCGGTAGCGGGTATGCTCCTGGGATTCCTGGGGGTCATCGTGCTGGTATTCGACCCCGCTGCCATCGCGGCGGGTGATATGAGCCTGCTCGCTGCCGCCTCCGCCCTGTTCGCCTGTGTACTCTATGGCCTGGCCCTGAACCTGGTTGCCCAGAAGCTCACCACCGTGTCCGGGCTCGCCATCACCACAGGCAGCCTGTTGATATCGACCCTGTTACTGCTGCCGCTGGCGATCTGGCAGCGTCCTGAGCAAATGCCCGGGATGCCTGTATGGGCGGCGGTTATAGCCCTCGGTGTGATCTGTACCGGGCTCGCCTATATGCTGTTCTATCGTCTCATCGCCCACATGGGCTCGGAGCAGGCCATCATGACCACCTACCTGGTGCCGCTGTTCAGCATCCTGTGGGGAAATGTATTTCTTGAGGAGAGTGTCACCTTATTCATGGTGATGGGCGGTATTCTGGTACTGCTGGGCGTGGGAATGACCACGGGAAGGTTGCCGGGGTTGAAGCGTCTGCTGCGGCACTATTCCACGGAAGGCAGCTAGGCGTCGAAGAAGTCCTTGGCAAGGTATCGGATTAGCCAGTAAAAAACTCTAAAATATACAATAAAAACAAAGGGCTAAGGCTATAAACAGTAAATTGTTTAGGCCAGTAATACCTACTACAGAAAGGCTGATGCAATCTGATACAGTAATCGTCAACGACGAGAATGAATAGATCGACGCCTCTGAGCTGACGGAGCAGCCGAAACAGTCTGAACAGACTGGGGCTGAAGGGGAACACGCCCCGAAAATCGACCTGCAGCCACCGCCTTTCGCTGAAGTCCATGAGGGCCCGGAACTCGACAAGGCCCAGGTCACCATTGAGCTGACCAACTCGACCCGCATCAAGGGCCGCCTGGCCCAGTTTAATGCGGCCTCTGAAACCATCAGCATTTACGAACCTCGCACACAAGAGCCGACCACCGTCGAGATGTCGGGTATCAAGTACATGCGCCTGGAAAAGCCCTACCAGATCGTACTAAAGAGCAATAACCCCAACCCTGGATTCGACGTGGATGCCGACGCCCGTTCCTTCGAGGTGTTCTTCAAGGACAAGTCGGAACTGACTGGCAAGACATTCGGCACGCGCCAGGACAAGAACGGCATTCATCTTTACGAACAGACCAAGGTCGGCCGCAAGTGGCGTTACTGTACTCACCTGTTCGTTGCCCATACCGCCATAGACAATCATGTCATCGGTGGTCAGATCGGCGAGATGCTTGTGGAGGAACAGGCGATCTCCCAGGAGGTGCTGGATACCGTCCTGCAGGATCAACAGGCCGAGCGTTCACGTTTGCTGGGTGAGTACCTCGTTACCCAGAAAATCGTCGACTCTTCTGAGCTGGAAAAGGCGCTGGCCCGCCAGAAGCACATGCCCAACCTCAAGCTGGGTGAGATTCTTGTCGGTGAGGATCTGGTCAGCGAGGCGCAACTCAATGAGGCGCTGAAAGAACAGAAGAAGAAACGTAAGGGTGCGCTGGGTGAAATCCTTGTAGACCGGGGGGTTATCGCCAAGACTGAAATTCAGCAGGCTCTTGCCAAGAAGCTCGGTATTCCCTTTGTAAATCTGCGTGAATTCGTGGTAGAGCCCGACATCATTCGCCTGATGACGGCGGCCGTAGCTTTCAAACACAAGGTCGTGCCCCTGTATGTGTATGAAGGCAAGATCGTGGTGGCCATCGAGAATCCCATGGACTGGCAGATCACCGATGCCCTGAGCTTCAATATCAACAAGTATGTTGAGCCGGTGATGGCTTCGCCAGAGGACATCAACTGGGCCCTGCAGTTCTATTACTCCTCCGAAGACATCGAATCGACCATCGCCGACTATGAAGAGGAGATGGAAGATGCCGATGCCGAAGACGATTACGATGCCACCATCTTCTCCGCTTTGGAGACCCAGCAGGTCACAGACAATGTGGTGGTGCGTATCGTCAACAAGATCATTGAGGATGCCCATCGCCAGAAAGTGTCTGATATCCATATTGAGCCTGGCACTGGAAAGCAGAAGGTTATCGTGCGTTTCCGCAAGGACGGTGTGCTGACTACTTACTACAAGTTTCCCACCAAGTATCGCGGTGTATTCGTTTCCCGTATCAAGGTGATGGCGCACCTGGATATCTCCAACAAGAACCGTCCCCAGGACGGCAAGATTAATTTCCGTCACTTCGCTCCGGTGGATATCGAGTTGCGTGTCGCCACCATCCCGACCTAGGGTGGTATCGAAGACGTGGTGATTCGAATTCTCTCCGGCGGTAAGTGTATGCCGGTGAACGCGATCGGCCTGAGTACACCCAATCTGGATAATTTACTGGCCGGGGTGTCGAAACCCTACGGCATGTTCCTCGTCTGCGGTCCAACCGGTTCCGGTAAGAGTACAACCCTGCACTCGATCCTGAACTACCTGAACAACAACGAGCGCAAGATCTGGACGGCGGAAGACCCGGTGGAAATCACCCAGCCTGGGCTGCGCCAGGTGGACGTGAACGAGAAGGTGGGCATGACCTTCGCCGGCGCCATGCGAGCCTTCCTCCGTGCCGACCCCGACATCATCATGGTGGGGGAAATGCGCGATACGGAAACGGCGGGTAGGGCCATCGAGGCCTCACTTACCGGTCACCTTGTATTGTCCACCCTGCACACCAACAGCGCCGCAGAGAGTATCGTGCGTCTGCTGGATATGGATATGGATCCCTTCAACTTCGCCGATGCCATGATCGGTATCCTGTCACAGCGTCTGACCAAGACCCTGTGCACCTCCTGCAAGAAGTCCTACGTGCCGGAGCGGAGCGAATTGGAATTCCTGGCCACCGAGTATTGCCGCGAGGCAATTCCGGACGGCACCCGCTCGGATCCACCGAAGGAAGCAATAAAGACACAGTTGGAAATCTGGGAGAAAGAGTTTTCCCACGATGGTCAGTTCACCCTCTACAAGGCACCCGGCTGTCCGGCCTGCCTGGACACTGGCTACCGCGGCCGCATGGGTGTGCATGAGTCGCTGATGAGTACTCCTCAGATCAAGAAGATGATCCTGCAGCGGGCGCCTGCGGCGGATATTCATTTCGAGGCAATTGCGTCTGGAATGAGAACGCGGAAACAGGACGGTATCGACAAGATACTGATGGGGTATACCGACTACACCCAGGTCCGGACTATTTGACGTAGCGGCTGCGGCCCGCCGGAGCTTCGTTGCGAAGAATTTTCGGTCGGGTCACTTACTGTCATTAAGCTCCCCAACCAGAAATTCTCCGCGCCTCACTCCGACGGCCCTCGCTCGCTACTCTCTTCCCAAGAGCGGTCCATAAAAAATGTACGGCTCAGTCCTAGAGTTCCGAGTCAGGCACCACGCGGAGTGCCATGCAGTCGCTACGACCAGTGACGATTCGCGACCTGTCTACCCTGACGCCGGTGCCTGCCCAGGATCTTCCGGCGACGAACGTGGATACCTGCACGAAGTAGTCACCGACTCTGGGAAGCGGGAAGTATTCCTGGTAGATCTGGTCCCTGTCTTCGAATTTCCCGGCCGTCCCTTCGAGTAGCTGGTCCAGTTCGGAGAACAGCTTCACGTTTGCGCCGCAGCGGCCTACAACGGGTTTCTGGGCATAAGGACCGCTTGCGAGTGATTCGGTGAGTTCGAAATCCGTATTCAGCAGCAGGGGATGCCCCGGATACATCGACCAGAGCACGGGCAGTATGGCCTTGTTACTTGGGATCAGGGTCCACAGAGGTTCGTATACCATGACCCTGTCATTGAGCAGCACATCGACTAGCCGCAGCTGTCTTGCCTGCAAGCCGGGATTGGCCCCTGCCGGGGCTGAACTGTCGTTATCCGTTTCCCGGCGCAGTTGATCTAGAGCGGTTTCCCAGGCCCAGGTTTTCCATACCCAGCGCACCAGTTCCCCGTCTTCGTCCACGATATCGCCGGCCTCGTTCCAGTGCATGCCATCGAGGCCGAGGACGATCTTGCAGCGTTTGCCTGCGGCTTCCAGTACGTCTTTGAAAAAGAGAGCGTGATAGGTTTCTTCGGGGTCGTCGTCCTGCATGATGTGCAGCAAGCCATCCACATCACTGTCTTTCCAGGTATCAACAAGCCGATGAAAAAGCGTCTCGCCCGGGTCGTCACCGGCTTCGCACTCATAATGATCCGCCCATCGACCCTGCACCTTTCCCACTTCCATGTAACAGGCCGCCGAATCGCAGTTGTATTCGTAAACTTTTATGCCCTTGTCGGAAATCGAGAAATCGAACCGCCCGGTGATGAGCTGGTTCAGTCTGTTATCCCATGACTTTCTTATCTTGGGCAGCATGGAATCGGGGAAGGCAAAGCGTCTCAGCAGGTGGTCGTGCTTCAGGACGTGATCAGTCGCCTGCATGAACATCGAGTGCAGTTGCTTGCTGGCCTGGATCAGTTCTTCGTGTGCCGACTCCGACATCACATAGAACTTGCGAGCATCGGCGTCGACACTGGTCAGCTTGTGGCCGCCCATCATGCTTACGTAGGCGGATTCGTCGTCGTTGGCAATATTTAGCCATGAGCGTGTAGGGTATGCGCGCGCAGGCAACTCCCGTGCACGCAGGTTCAACAGTTCGACAGGAACCCTGTCCAACTCCTCGCCGAAAGTCTTGTCCTCAGTCTGAATTACCCAGCCTAAAATTTCTGCATCGCCGAATGAGCATTCAAGCCAGTATTCTCCATCCTCGGTGACGCGCGCATCGATCTGTCGGGACCAATTGCAGCTTGCGGGCCAGCGCTGGTGCCCCACATTCTGCTCAGCGATACGTACGTAGTCGTCAGTCACCTCAATGGCGATAGCGACGTGGCCTGTTTGTTCAAACTCACCACCCTCGGCCCAGATGATCATGCATCCGTATTCGGGGCGTCTCGGTGAGCCATTGGCGAAGGCATGGAGCGGAAGCTCCTTGCGGTCGCTGACAGTGCGTACCGAACGCAGTTCGAAGATGTCGTAGGCCATCGCGACATCATCAAAAATATAGCCACAATTAACATACAGCCAGCGCCGGGCGAATTCCACGCACTGCCATTTGAAGCCGAGATAGACGCCATCCAGGTAGCTGCGAAAAGCGCTTCGGGTTGGCAATAACTCTGCATCCACTGAGGCATAGTCCGATGAATAGGCGGGAACCTCGCCGGGTGCGTGGCCGAGTACGGTGCCAAATTTTTCGGGAATCTTGTCCTGGGTGTCGCTCATCAAAGCCTGGCTTTAATTGCCGTAACAGTTGGGAAAATATGATTGTGGGCGCAATGCGGCCGGAAGGCTAGTTCGCACTGGGGTCAAATAGTTGCGGTTTCTCAGCCCGCAGGGTCAGGGCGTCTGCCGCGTTGAGGACATAGACCCAGGCCAGCAACTCGGTACCCTGGTCTGTCTCGACCGGTAGCAACACCCGTTCATAGGCGTCAGTTTCGAACTCATCGAGCATGCGCCATCGGGCCTTGGAAAACCGGGCCTCCAGAATCTGGCCGTGTACCGCCTGGCCGGTCACGGTCGGAATTAGCACAGGATAGCCGATGGTCGCGCCGTAACCTTCGGGCAGGTAGACAGCC
The DNA here is from genome assembly GCA_038134565.1 of Pseudomonadales bacterium. Lineage (GTDB taxonomy): Bacteria > Pseudomonadota > Gammaproteobacteria > Pseudomonadales > Pseudohongiellaceae > UBA9145. Next base: position 26,770 of record JAYPVK010000008.1, read on the forward strand.
TTGATCGTGGCGTTGACCCAGGTTCCCCGGACATCCTGCAGATAGTGGGCATTGCTCATCCCCGGTCGCAGGGTGCCGTACACGAACAGTCGTTCCGGATTGGCAGGTACCAAGGCAGGATCAGTCCAGAAGGACTTCCTTGAACTCACCGCGCATGCAGTGATTGGAGGCCATGGAGGAGGAGTAGCCGCCGGCGTTGATCAGTACCAGATGGGCTTCTTCCTGCATGTCAGGGAGCAGGGCGTCTTCATACCAGACATCGAGCGCCTCATTGATATTGCCTACCACCATGACTTTTTCCAGAGTGGATGCGGCATCGCCCTGGGGGTCGATGAGCGGCACGGGCTGGAAAGGCAGGTTGTAGTAGGCAGGCTCAGGCGCGATGTTAAAGCCGGCGTCCACACCCAGGAACAGCGTGTTGCGCTTCTTCTCCAGGTAGGTCTTGCTCAGCAGCAACAAGCCGCAGTCCTTGACGATATACTCGCCCGGTTCCATCTCCAGATGGATGTCCCGCGAGGCGAAGTGTTTTGCAAGCACAGCTGCCCACTTGCCCAGGTCCATCGGATTGTCACTGGCAAAGTGGGGCACGCCGAGGCCACCGCCGACGTTGACCCGTCTGACGGTAGGGCAGTTGTCTACGAACCACAGGCAGGCGCCGATCACCTGGTCTAACTGGTTGAGCTCGGATGTCAGGAACCCACAGCCGGTATGAAAGTGAATCTTGCTGACGGTCAGTTGGTATTGCTTCGCCAATGCCAGCGCGTCAGCGAATTGTTCCTTGTAGATACCGAACTTCGTCGTCACGTTACCGGCATATTGCAGGCGGTCGTTACCGGCACGACTTACGCCCAGGCCGGGATTCACGCGAATGCCGATCTCGCTGCCGGGTTTTAATTGCCCCCAGGTCTTGATGGCATGCAGGGAATCACAGTCCATAAACAGGCCTTCGAATTCGGCGAGTCGACTGACATCCCGCTGTGAGAGGCTTCCCGCGGTAAAGGATATCTGCTCTGGCTCGAATCCACAGGCGACAGCGTGGGCAACTTCATTCGGCGAGCAGGCGTCGATGCCCACCACGCCTTGCCTGGCAAGAAACTGCAGCAGGGGAGCGAAACGATTCGCCTTCATGGCGTACAGGATCGTATAGCGACCGGCAAGGGCGGTGTCGTCGAGCGCTGACTTGAGCCGCTGGATATTGTCCGCCACACGTTGCTTCGAATAGACGAAGGTAGGAGTGCCGTGCTCAGCGATCAGTTCCCTGACCGTTGAGCCGGCAAAGCTCAGCTCACCTTGCTGGTAGCCCAGATCGGGCCGTTGCCACCAGGTGAAGTAAGCGTGGTCATTGTGCATTGCTTAGGCCAGCTCCACGCTGCCAGGGTTCGACCCTATCAAGCTGCCAACGGGCATCTCCAGGCTGCCGGTGATCCAGCCACGACAATTTTCACTGCCACAGCTGCAGGGGAACTGCTTGTACAGGACTTCTTCGGTTTCGGCATAGTCCATGTAGAGGAAGCTGTTGGCGGCAATGTCTTTAACGGCCGTCACGGTCATGCGCTGCATGTCTACCGAAATATTGGGCGAGCAGGAATGCAGCAGGTAGCCGGTAAAGTACAGGTCCAGCAGGTGCTTGTTGGCGCTGATCTGCAGGGTGTGCTGCCGAATATCCGGAACGATTTCCCCGCTGATGACAGCTACCAGCTCGCCAGCCGAGAAGCTGCGAAGCGCAAGAACACCGTCGCCGGAGGACTGGTCTTTGGAGACCACTCTGAAGTCTGAAGCCTGCGGAAACAGGGGGTTTGAACCAAATTTCTTCGGGTATAGCATCGCCACTTTTCTCCTATTCTGAGAATGCGAACATAAAACACAACCAATGGCTGACGATTCAGGCTCTGCGAGGAGTGGGTCCATGGCATCAACGCGCGCTTTATACAGATGAGTGACCCCGGCATCAACAATTATTTCACTTGTGGCAAAAATATTTTTGGCGCCTGTTCTCCTGCCAAATCAGCGGCTTGTGTCGGACCAGCCGGGAGGGCTGGGTGCCCGGCAGACTGTTAGTCCAAATCTGTTTCAAGGCTGGTGCTACCTCGACGCATGCTCTATATTTCCGGTTTTTATCCCGCCGGCGATCCACAGGCTGGCGCGCAGCAAAGAGTCTCCCTTATTGGCAGAGTCAACGATTAACTGGGTACTGATATCCATCCTCCTGTACGTGGCAATGCAGTTGGTGATCAGTTTTCTCGTGATGCGCCGACTGAAGAACGAGACCGACTACTTGCTGGCTGGTCGGAAGCTCGGCGTGCCCTTTGGTGCCATGTCTGTGTTCGCAACCTGGTTCGGAGCCGAAACCTGTATTGGTGCCGCCGGTGCCATCTACGAAAATGGTCTGGCGGGCGCCCGGATCGACCCCTTCGGCTACGCGACCTGTATGTTCCTGCTGGGCGTTTTCTTCGCGCGTAAACTTTGGTCGCTAAAGCTCAGCACTCTGGGGGATTTTTTCAAGCTCAGGTATGGCTCTGAAATAGAAAAGCTCGCTGTCACCTTAATGATACCGGCATCGGTGATCTGGGCTTCGGCCCAGATCCTGGCTTTTGGCTACGTGCTGTCGGCGGCGTCGACGCTTGCCCTGGAATTGTCCATAGCCTTTGCAGCTGCCATGGTGATTGCCTATACGGCATTGGGAGGTTTTCTTGCCGATGTTATTTCAGATTTTATCCAGGGAGTGGTACTGATAATCGGTCTCGTGATCCTGGTGGTCGTGGTCTGCTTTAATCTCCCGGACAGCGGAGTGCTGAGTGCCGGCTTCAGTATGGAGAGAATTCAGCTCAGGCAGGAAGGCGAGTCCTGGTTCGGCGTCATCAACGACTGGTCGGTCCCCATAATCGGGTCGCTGTTCACTGCGGAGCTGATTTCCCGCGTCATTGCCAGCCGTTCGGCAGCTGCAGCGCGCCAATCCGTTTTGCTCGGCGCCAGTCTCTATGTGGTGGTCGGCCTGTTGCCGGTCTTCCTGGGTATGATCGGGCCGCAGCTGGTTCCTGGTCTGGTTGATGGTGAGCAGCTGTTACCGCTGCTGGCCCAAACCTATCTACCGACCGCGCTCTTCGTGATTTTTGCCGGTGCCTTGATGTCCGCCATCCTGTCTACCGTCGATAGTGCCTTGCTGGCAGCCGGTTCGCTCGCATCTCATAATATATTGCTACCTCTGCTGCAGACCCGGAGCGACGCCGCCCGGGTTCGTGTCTCAAGAATTACCGTGGCCGTGTTTGGCTTGATCGCCTACGGGCTGGCAATCAGCGCCGACAGCGTAATAGAGTTGGTAGAGGAAGCTTCAGCATTCGGGTCAGCTGGAATCTTTACCTGTTGTCTGCTCGGTCTCACATGCACCCGCGGGGGGAAGGTTGCGGCTGCCGCTTCGATGCTCGTTGGTATGGCATCCTATGGTGTGCTGGGCTATGGTTTTCAGAACGAATCTGCCTATCTGTTCTCATTGATTCTTGCCTTGGCTGCTTACCTGCTTATCATGCCATTCGAGGCCGGACCTTCGTCAGCCGCCAGTCTGGATGGCTCAACGCGCGAGGCAACTACAGCGGACTGACCGGGTGGACTCCTGCAGTTGAGGTATGGCTTTCTCAACCAACAAGGGGCTTGCCGGCCTGTTCCTGCAGTTCATGAACCGCCTCTGAGACCAGACTATGGATACAGAACCCCCCGAATCGGGCACCAGCCCTCGTGACCGTCGGGAGCAGTTACGGCAGACGCTGCGTTACTCGCAGCAGGAAGCTACTGCCTCGGCGACGATGACGGGTACCAGCGACAACTTCCTCAACGCCTTTGCCATTTACCTGCAAGCCAGTCCGGTGCAGATCGGATGGCTCACAGCCTTGCCACAGCTGTTTGGCGCCTTGTTGCAGATACTCTCTGTATGGATAGGCAACCATGTATCGCGCAAGCCGCTGTTGATCTATACCGCGCTGCTACAAAGCCTGGTTGTCGCCGGCATGGGCGTCCTCGCCCTGTTGTTTGGAGTGGGCTTGATCGCCGATCGCGCGGTCACGGTATTGATCGTGCTGGCCATTGCCTACTTTGCCTGTACCAATACCATCCAGCCTCACTGGCGGGCGTGGATGGGCGGGCTGGTGCCGGGTTCCCGGCGCGGCATCTTCTTTGCTACCCGCACGCGGCTCACCATGGCGACCTCGTTGCTGGTATTCCTGGTCGGGGGATCGGTGCTGTCACTGGGCGAAGTGGGGAACCTGGCGTGGTTGGGTTTTGCCTTCATGTTCTTTGCCGCAGCGTTTGGTCGCTTCCTCTCCAGCTTGCTGTTTCGGAAGATGCACGACCCTCAGCCAGACGCGGGTCGCAATAACATGCGTCTCATGGACAGCTGGCGGCATATCGGCGAGTCCCTGGGAGATCCGGCTTTCAGAAACTACAGCCTGTTCGTGGCGTTTATGCAGGGAGCGTCGGCGGTTTCCGCGCCATTCTTTGCGGTGTACCAGTTGCGCGATCTGGAATTCAGCTATCTGCAGTTCAGCCTCAGTTGCATGACCTCAATTGCCACTCAATTCCTGATGCTGAGCTTCTGGGGCAGGTTCAGTGACCGTTTTGGCAATCGCCTGGTCATGCTGTTTGCCAGTTCCCTGCTGCCCGTTGTACCCCTGCTCTGGCTCCTGTCGCCCCAGTTCAGTTATATCCTGTTGGTGCAGGTGATCTCCGGAATTGCTTGGAGTGGATTTACCCTGAGCACGTCGAACTACCTCTACGATATCCGTCCCCATCAAACCAATTTCGCGCTCTATGCGGCGGTGCAATCGGGCAGTCATGCCTTGATGGTGTTCTGCGGGGGACTCATGGGGGGTTATTTGGCGCGCTATACGCCGGATATTGCGGCGGCGATTTCCGGCTTGTGGGAACCCCGTTCTGCGCTGTATCTGGTATTCATTACTTCGGCTCTTATTCGCTGTGCTGTGGCACTGGGATTCCTGCCACGCCTGCATGAAACGGATATACGTCGCCGTCCACAGGTGCTCGAAGTAATCTTCTGGGTGGCGCGATTCAATGCTGTTTCAGGCGTGGTTATAGACTGGCTCAGTGTGACCCGCAAGGACAAGAATAACGACAAGCAATAGGCAGTGTTGCAGCCCGGCAGCGGCGCCTGCATGGCAAGGAGACTCGGAGACTCTAGCGTTGTCCGAACCTCGCCAACACCACCGCATAAACGGCCATCGCATCCCAGAGATTTTGCAGTCTCAGGTTCTCGTTTTCTCCGTGCTGGTTATTGTCGTGATTGGCCAGGGGCAACACGATGATGGGAGTGTCCATGCGATTGGCGAATGCGTTGAGTGGCAGGCCACCCCCCATGGTGGGTGTCAGAATCAGGTCCGGGGTCATCTCCTGCATCAGGGCGATGAGTCGCTGCGCCATCACGCCGTCCATGGAAGTGCGCAGGCCGGGGCTGCCGCCTCCACGCCAGTCCAGTTTGACCACCTTGGCATTACTGCGCAGTATGTCATCCGTCGGGTCCTCGTGGACGATGTAATAACCTGCACCTTCGATGTGCTCCTCGATGATCCTGCGGATGCGTTCCGGTTGCTGGTTGGGAACCAGTCGCAGGTTGAGTGAGACTGTGGTCTCGGTGAGGATGATATTGCGTCCCTGATTGCCGACCCCTCCGCCTTCAATACCCCTGGCATTGAAGGCGGGGAGGGTAACCAGTTCCTCGATGCGGGTGCCGGCGCCTTCCGGGGTGTGCACGGCCAGTTCGTCCTTCAACTGTTCCTCTATGTCTGGCATGGCGTCGATAGCGGCGCGCTCCGACTCACTGAGAGTAGCCACATTATCGTAATAGCCGTCGATCAGGATGCGGCCGGACTCATCCCGCATGCTGGTCAGCAGGTAGGCCATCTGCATGATGGGGTTAGGTGCCCAGTTACCATAGTGACCGGAATGCAATGGGCGGTTGGCGCCGTAGGTGGTGATGTCCAGGGTGCGGCCGCCGCGTACGCCGAACACCAGTTGCGCGCGCCGTGACTGGTGCATGGGGCCGTCACAGAACAGCAGCAGGTCTGCATCCAGCAGCCCGGGGTTGTCATCGATGACCTGGCCGAGGGTCGGAGAGCCCCGTTCCTCTTCGCCATCCAGCAGTAGCTTGAGGTTCACCGACAGATCGATGCCGTTGGCGCGCAGTGCGTCCAGCACATGGATCATGGCTATCACAGGCATTTTGTCATCGCCGGCGGAACGGGCGTAGATGCGCCACTCGGGATCGAAGGCGCCAGAAACACTGTCGATGTCGATGGCCTGGCCCCCATCCTGCAAGGGCGCATCCAACAGGGTGGGTTGAAAGGGAGGGTAGGCCCAGTTCTCTGCCTGGACCGGTTGGCCATCAAAATGGGCATAGATCAGCAGGGTTTCCTCTGCCCCCGGTGTCATTAGCTCCGCATAGACATAGGGTGCACCGCCCGACTGCAAGACACGGGTAGAGAATCCCCGCTCGTCCAGCAGGCCCATGATGTGTGTCGCATTGGCGTCCATGTCATCGAGGTTGCTGGCCACATTGGGGAAGGACAGTAGTTCGGCGAAGTCCGCCACGATGCGCTGTTCCCTTTGCGCGCGATAGGCATGAATGGCGTCGACAATCTCCAGCGTCGACATGGCTTGCCCGAGCACCGGCTGGGTGATCATCGACAGAAGTAGCAGCGTGCTGCTTGCAAGACCTGCAGTGGTGGCGAGAATACGGGCTGGCATGGACTGTTCTCCTTCAAGGCAGCAGTAGCGGGCAGAAGTCGCTCACTATTCGCGAAGAATGACTCCCGGGCTCCTGGTCATGCTACCCAAAAGCCGTTGCCCTGACCATGTTCATGCCCGTTCCCGGTCCGGATTAAATTAGGGTCTGGAGCCTTAAATACAGTACTCTGGGTGACCATGAACAGAATGCTACTGCCGATATTACCACCCGCCGGCCATGCGCCAGGTCCCTCTGCCACCTATGGCTCCTTGAGTCGGCAGCCGCAGTTGTACGTCGAAATCCTTTCCCGATTCCTCGCAGATTCAGAGTCCAAATAAGGCCATGCTTTCAGATCGAACAAGCAAACTCATCAAGACAGGTGGCACGGCGTTGCTATTGATCATCGCGCTGCTCGTGGCCTTGGCGCCCATTGGTCCCTTGCCAGGTTTTTTCATAGGCGGCACGCCCGCGGCCACACCCGCGGTCTGGAGTGATACCCGTGACCTTCATGAGGTGCGCCTGCGCGTGGACGGTAGCTTACCCCGCGTGGTAATCATCTGGGTGGTCCAACAGGATAATGAGCTCTACGTGATGGGCAGCAACGAGAGCGGTTGGGTGTCGATGCTGGGGGACGGTGGAGAGGTTAGCTTGAGAATGGAAGCGGCCACCTACTCCTTGACGGCGCAGCGTCTGACCACGGGTCAGTTGCCTATCATCGCGGCCTACCAGGACAAGTATCGCGCTGACTACCCAGGCATAGTGAACGGCATGGGGCCGCCGGAAAACATGCTCTCGGGTATGTCTGTCTATCATTTGCTAAGATGATGGCAAGCAAAGTAAGCGGGCAAGGAGCACAGTCGGGGTAGAAAGCTGGTGCCCCGGCATGTGCTCAATTTAGCGTTCGCTATTTGACAACCAGCGCCCGATACAAATGCCAGGTCGCGTGTCCCAACACCGGCAAGACTACCGCCAGGCCTATCAGGAAGAACAGGGCCCCCAGCAACAGTAAACCCACTACCAGCAGTCCCCACACGGCCATCACATATGCATTCGAACTCACTGCCCTGATAGAGACAGTGATGGCGGTTACCGTCGTAACCGGCTTGTCCAGCGCCAAGGGGAAGGCGACTATCGACAGCGTCAAGGCGGCGAACGCGAACAGGAAGCCCACCAGGTTGCCGTAGGCCAGCAGCGCGTTGCCGTGCTTGGTGGTAAACAGCTGATTGAAGAACTCGCTAAAAGAAGCCAGGGGCTGATCGCCGAAGGTGCCGAAGTAGATGACCTCCGCCACCGTCAGCCAGCCTACATAGAGCGCCATCATGAGGACGCTCAATGCCAGGATGGCAGCGAACGAATAGGAATGGATGAAGCGAAATGCGGAGCGCCAATTCGGCGTCTTGCCCAATTCCTTCTGCCGGCTCATCTCGAAGAAGGCGGTGGCCATGATGGGGCCCAACAGATTGAATCCGGCTACCATGGGGAAGGCGAGATACCAGATCGCCTGATCGGTTGCGAACAGGGAAATCAATAGTGCGGCGATAAAATAGAAGGCGAAGAGGGTGAAGACGGTGCCAAAGTTTAGCCCGTAATCGACATATCCCAGCCGCAGACAGTGCAACAGGTCGTTTAGCGCTATCCTGCGTGTCTGAATCTCACCGGGGGAGAGGCATACTTCGTCAAATTCGGGTAAGTGATGTTTTACGGCGTATTCGGTCATAGCGATACCACCTCTGATTGGAACAGTCAGCAGTACGGGACCAGGTAACGCCAATACCACTACCGGCTACCTGTACCTGCCCATGGCAGCGCGGCAATTGGACTCCAAGTATCCCGGACGGCTGGAGCGTTGTGGATTGAAATAAGGTCTTTCAGTCTACACCAATTGTTAGGATGCGCAAATTTCCCCTCAGCGCCCGCAATCCGGGGCGTGTGCGGCAGGCGCTCTGTCCCGGCAAGGAGAGGAATCTCCAGCGCGATCCAGCTATACTGTTTGTCCTGATTTCATTGAGCTCCCAGTCCACGGTAACACACATGAAAATAACAAGGTTTGCGTTGCTCACTACCCTCATGGCCTCCCTCTGCCTGCCAGCAATGCCGGTTGTTGCCGAGGAGGAACTTCCCCACGCCTACCCGCGCACCGGTGTACGCACGCTGTTCGAGAATGACCGTGTATTCGCCTGGGATGTCACCTGGCTGCGCGGCGTGGAGCAGCCTTTTCATCGGCATCGCTATGATATGGCAGCCGTTTACCTGCGTTACGGACCCATTCGAATTACCCGCCCGGATGGCACGGTAAACCCGCCCAGCGAACCCTTCGATATTCCCCGGCCCTACTACCAGCCATCCCAGATCTATCACAAGGAAGAGATGATCGGTTTTCCCGAGGATGCGCCGCAACGCTGGGCGATCATGTTCGACATCAAAGAGGTGCTGGGTCGCAGCGAGCCGGTAGCGCGCGGTACCGAAGCGGCTTTTCCCCGTGACGGCGTGGAGTTGGCTATCGACAACGAGCGAGTGGCGGAGTGGGTGCACGGCTGGGAAGAGGGCGAGCAAGGGGAGATGCGTACCTATCAGCGTGATGCCGTGCAAGTGTTTAGCGAACCAGGCATTCTGCAATACACTTTCGAAAGCGGTGTGACTCTCACCGAGGCCTATGCCATAGGTGATGCGCGCTTCATTCCTGCCGGCACCGTCCGTGCTGAAAAAGCCGTTATAGGTTCGCCACAGGCAGTGACCATTGAGTTCAAGTAAGTTTCACCTGCCGCATGCATGACTCCTCGATGGTAATTCTGTGGCGATTCATCGCGGCCTGTGATTTATTGCAGGCCTCGTTGTAAGCTGGATTCGGCAATGCTATTGGACACCCGCATTATTCGTTTTGACGAACCCGGCGCGATGCAGCAAGCCAGCGCCTTGCTGGCGAGTGGCAAGCTGGTCGCCTTCCCGACCGAAACAGTGTACGGGTTGGGGGCGAATGGTCTGGATGCCGAAGCGGTCAGGAAAATTTTCCTCGCGAAAGGCAGGCCCAATGACAATCCTCTGATTCTCCACGTCGCGTCTCTGGACTCTGCCTTACCCCTGTGGAAGATCGATCGCGTGCAGCGAGAGCGCCTGGAGAGCCTGGCAAGTGCATTTTGGCCAGGCCCGCTTAGTCTCGTATTGCCGGCTTCAGAACAGGTTCCACTTGAGGTCACCGCGGGATTACCCACTGTTGCAGTACGTTCTCCCGCAAATCCCGTTGCTCAGGCCTTGCTTGCCGAATATGAGTTCCCCCTGGCAGCGCCCTCCGCGAATACGTCCGGGCGGCCAAGCCCAACTACGGCCGGTCATGTGCTCGCCAGCCTGCAAGGTAAAATCGACGCTGTTATCGATGGCGGTCAGACCCGGGTAGGGATCGAATCCACCGTTCTGGATATCTCGACAGAGCGCCCACGCTTGTTGCGTTTGGGAGGCGTTTCCCAGGAAGCCATTGAGGCAGTAATAGGGGTGGTGGAGCGAGGGGGAGAAATCAATACAGCCTCATCGCCAGGCCTCAGGCACAAGCATTACCAGCCGCAGGGGATGGCACTGTATCTCGTCGACAAAGCGGCCCTGGCGGCGCGGTGGCAGGAAGATGTGGCAGTAATCTGCATGGCAAGCACAGCCGTCAGTCTGGGTGAGCGGGTAGCACCACTGGCTACAATGTCCGAGGACTCTGATGCCTATGCGGCGATGCTCTATGCCAGCTTCTATCGCATGGAACAGTCTGGAGCAAACGTGTTGCTTATTGAAAAGGTACCCGACCTGCCTGACTGGGAAGCGATTCAAGATCGCTTGTCGCGGGCAGCCGAAGCTTGAGTGCTGTTCACGGCAGCCAGACCATAATCACTTCTCTGTTCGAGATTTACGAACTAATCAGCAGGCAATTTCGAATAGTTTTCAAAGATAGGCTTGCTAGTATTTTTCGTTTGATTGCTATGCAAGTTGTTGCTGGGCGATCGATAGTGCGCAAGAACTCGCCCCTGTCGAATGTGTCTTTGGGCTTGCATGTTGGCAAGGTTGATCCTGGCGTTTCGCGTCAACGCCTTGCAGCCTGTCAGACCCAAGGCGATATCGCAATCACTCCCATACTATCCGCTCAATCCGATCGGTCACCGCTGATCATCTTCAACATGAGTTTGGATTGGCCGCTGTGTGTCTCTCGCGAATGCTGGCGGTGCTGGCCATGTTACTTGTTGCTGGTGGCAGGTGGCCTGTAGGTTTTTCGAGGATCTGTGAATGAAAGGATTATCTGTAGAGAATTCTTCAATGAAGATTCTGTCTGTGAAGAAAGTATTTATTGCTGCGTTTTTATATTTCGGTTGCATGGCATTCTCACCGCTGTCCTATGGCCAGATAGATGAAGACCAGATTGGCGCTTGGTATATGTACTTCTGGAATACGCGACTGCCCGGCAGCAACTTCGGATTCCAGGGGGATATCCAGCATCGTAACTGGGATATGGGAGGCGACCTCGAGCAGTTGCTGATCCGCGGTGGTCTGACCTGGTCACCGGAAGGCTCCAATCACATCTACACACTGGGCTATGCCAATATCAAGAGTGGCGCATTCGGTCCCAGCGTACGCAAGAGTCGGGAGCACAGAATCTACCAGGAGGCATTGATTGCGCAGCGTCTTGGGCAAAAGCTGTTCCTCACCCACCGATTCCGCCTGGAACAACGCGATGTCGACGGCCAGGATCGTCGCAACCGTGTACGCTATTTCCTCGCGGCAAATTATCCCTTCAACCGCAGCGACCTGGGTGAGGGTGCCGTTTATCTCTCTTTCTACAACGAACTGTTCCTGAATCTTGAGCAGGGCATAGGTAATGGCCGTAGCGTCGATCATTTCGACAGGAATCGTGCCTACCTGGCCTTGGGTTACAGCCTGTCGGACGACATTCGACTGCAATTTGGTTACATGCATCAGGAGACAGGTGATGTGGGCAAGGGGCAGCTGCAGTTCAATCTCTTTCACCGCTTCTCGCTGAACTAGTTGCTGGCCTGAATCATGCGCGGATGCGAAGAAAGCTTCGATGACGCGGCTGTCACCGCAGCAGTGGCTGAGGGGTGAGTCGGGAATCCTGCTGCCATGCCGTTACGATTGCAGGCAGCAAAGAGGGTCATCGTGCAGTCTACACAATTTGCTTCCTCGCAAATTTCGGTAGAGCAGAAAAAAGCCCGGTCATGTCACCATGACCGGGCTTTTTGGTTTTACATACTAAGCTGAGAGCTAGTGTGCTGCGCCACCGGGCTGTGCTGCAGGCAGGGCCATGGCGGTCAGCTTGGAGCCGGTTTGCAGGATGATGTACTGGTGTCCATCGTGCACCCAGCTGCTCATGCCATAACGGTTAGTAGCGGGTACTTCGATTGATGCCTCAGTCTCACCGGTGGCCTTGTTGATGGCATATAGCATCGGTGTGCCGTCGGTAGCAGAGTCTGAATACACCAGCATATTGGGTGTGATAACCATGGGCACCAGTGCGCCGGTTCCAGTGTTGGGCACATCCAGACCCAGATCATCTATCACACGCTTAACACGGGCGGGTGTCTCACCAGTCGGGATCATCCACTCATGTTCACCGGTGTTCATGTTGATCGCCGTGATGCGGCTGTAGGGCGGCTTGTACATCGGTATGCCGGCAGGGTGGCGAGGAGAGCCTGCGCCTGGTCCGTTGGCATACTGTGCATAGGTGGTACCCGTTGGCAGTTCGTACTGCAGGTCTGCCTCTTCACCTGGCACCAGTTGTACGGCGCTGCAGGCGGTGTGGGAAGACACGTACAGGATGCCGGTAGTTGGGTCTGCTACCGATGGTGCAGTGATATTGGCACCACCGCCACCACCTGGGCAGAACATCGCGGCACGCTTGCCGGATTCATGTCCGCGCTGGATCGGTGGCAGGAACAGTGGGCCCATCATGTAGTCGGCATAGCCATTGATGGCCTGCTGACGCAGTTCCGGAGTCCAGTCCACCAGATCATTTACCGTTACCCCCTGAATATCGAAGGGCGCGGGCTTGGTGGGGAAGGGCTGGGTTGCAGACAGCTTCTCACCCGGTACGGTGGATTGTGGAACGGGGCGTTCTTCGATTGGCCAGATTGGCTCGCCAGTCAGACGGTTGAAGGCGTACACGAAGCTCTGCTTGGTGGCCTGCATGATTGCCGGAACGCGACCCTGACCGGGAACATCCAGGTCCATAATGATTGGTGCCTGTGGGTTGTCATAGTTCCAGATGTCATGGTGCACCATCTGGAAGTGCCAGGCCCGCTCGCCGGTTTCCGCATTCAGCGCGATAAGGCTGGTGCCGAACAGGTTGTCACCCGGGCGGAAGCCGCCGTAGTAGTCGATGGTCGCGCCGTTGGTCGGGATATAAACCAGACCGGCATCCAGGTCGACGGACATGGGTGCCCAGGACGATACGTCACCGGTCCATTCCCAAGCGTCGTTTTCCCAGGTCTCATGACCGTATTCGCCGGGACGTGGAATCACGTTGAACTTCCACTTGAAGTCGCCGGTGGCCTTGTCATAGGCGAGGATATCGCCTGGAATCATTTCGATTCGGGATTGGTGATAACCCTGCTCGGCAGAGTTGCCCACGATGATGGTGTCGTTCACCACAACGGGGGGTGAAGAAGCCGTGATGTAGCCGGTTTCCAGTGGGACGCCTTCATAGGGGTCGTAGGGATGGCCAAGATCTGCCAACAGGTCTACCACGCCAGTCTCAGGAAAGCCGTCAACGGGTACCGGTTGGCCGAATCCTTCCAGGGGGGCACCCGTCTCGGCATCCAGAGCCACGAGGAAGAAGCCAGGAGTGGTCACGTAGATCACGCCCTTGCCATTCACCTCGGAGTAGGTCACGCCCTTGCCGTAGTCGGCGCGCATGGAGTATTCCCAGCGTCCGGTATTCGGCAGGCGATAGCTCCAGATAGTCTCACCGGTCTTGGGATCGATGGCCACCACGTGACGGCGTGGGCCGGCTACGGTGTAGAGTTTGCCATTGATATAGCTGGGTGTTGATCGGCCGCTGACCGCACCCATGCTGGAGCCATCCCATTCCCAGGCCACTTCCAGTTCGTCAAAGTTATCGAAGTTGATCTCACTGGCCTCGGTGTATCGGGTGTTGCCAAGGTCATTACCCAGGCTGAACCATTCGATGGAGTCCTGTGCCAGCAGGCTGCTTGAGCCGAGCAGGAACAGGGACGCCAGGAGACCGTGAAGGAGTTTTTCTCTTATTGTCATTTTACGCCTCACTGAGAAAGGAAAAATTCAGTTTGTGCCGTACCGCAACCCTGGGGACTGTGAAGATTTTTTATTCTGATAATCAATCACTTGGCGCGCCGACAGGCACGTGCAAAAGGCCCACGGTACGCCAAGAGGCTAACTGATGGTCAGGCCTTTGTCTACGCCCAAAAAGTAACCAAGTTTTACAGCATGGCCTGGAAAAATTGCCTAGATATCAGGCATTTGGAAGTTGGCTGCCCGCAATTTTTCGAGCAAAGGTTCGGTTTCTTGCGTACCCAGGGGAATCAGCGGCGGGCGCACTCTCAGCCAGGCGGGATCCTGGCCATAGTGCGCGGTGGCGGTCTTGAGCGCGGCGATCATGGGCGCTGACTGGAAGATGCCCCGAATCTGGTTCAGCCGTTCCTGGCGCTGCCCGGCATCGGCCGCTTGCCAGTTGTAATGCAGGTCTCTGATGGCGGCCGGGTTCACATTGGTCGTCGCGGAGATGCAACCGGCACCACCAGCCTGCATATTCTGCAGGAGAAAGGATTCCGATCCGCAGAATACGCGAAAGTCATCCATGCCCAGTTCGTTCAGGGCCCGGGTATTGTCCCAATCGCCGGAGCTGTCCTTGATGCCGGCGATGTTGGCGGGAAAGGCTTTCGCCAGCTTTTCCACCAGGGCAAGGTCAATGGGGACTCCGGACATGGGAGGTATGTGGTAGAGGTAAATCTGCAGTGCCGCATCCCCAACCCGCTCCAGCACCTCTGCAAAGAAGGCATACAGGCCATCGTTGCTCACGCCCTTGTAGTAGAACGGCGGCAGCATCAGCACGCCACCGCAATTCAGTCGTGCGGCATGGGCGGTCAGTTCAACGGCATCGGGAAGCGCGCAGGCACCGGTGCTGGGCATCATGCTGGCAGGATCGATCCCGGCCTCGCACAGTGCCTCCATAAGCTCGATTTTTCCTTGACGCTCAGTGAGTTAGCTACGCTATTGGTGCCGAACACCGCAAGCCCGGCACCCTGGGAAACGAGCCATTGGCAGTGTCTGGCCAGACGCTCGGCGTCCGGCGAGAGGTCTTCCCTGAAAGGGGTGATTACTGGCGCCAATACGCTCTCAAATCGGCTTGTGCTCACTGCGACTTCCTGTGCTACTCGTTCGGGTGGGTTTCTATTTCTCTCTGGTGGGTTATAGTCCCACGGTCTCGACAGGTGAACTAGGAATGACACACGGGTCATGCTGAAGCTGGTTATTGGCAACAAGAATTATTCGTCCTGGTCCATGCGGCCCTGGGTGCTGCTGCGCCATTTCAAGGTCGACTTCGAAGAGATTCGAATTCCGCTGTTTACCGAGACATGCAGGCAAGAGCTTGCCGAGTATTCCCCAACCCTGCGCGTGCCGGTTCTTATCGATGGCGATGTCACGATCTGGGACTCGATGGCGATTTGTGAATACATCTCTGACCGCTATCTTGAGATGCCGGCACTTCCCGAAGACCCGGTGCGCCGCGGCCTGTGTCGCGCCTACTGCGCCGAGATGCATGGTGGATTCTTCGCATTGCGCGAGCAGATGCCCATGAATTGCCGATCCCGTCGCCGCATCGCCATCGATGACGAGCTGCGGTCGGAGATCGCCCGCATCGAATCGCTCTGGACGGAGGCACTGCAGGCCAATAGAGACGCTGGACCTTACCTGTTTGGTGATTTTTCCATGGCTGACGCCTTTTTTGCCCCGGTGGTCATGCGATTTCGTACCTACGGCGTGGAATTGCCCCAGATCTGTTCCGACTACATGAGTACCGTGATGCAAAACCGCGCGGTCTACA
This sequence comes from Pseudomonadales bacterium, assembly GCA_038134565.1. Taxonomy (GTDB): domain Bacteria; phylum Pseudomonadota; class Gammaproteobacteria; order Pseudomonadales; family Pseudohongiellaceae; genus UBA9145. The sequence goes on from JAYPVK010000008.1 coordinate 42,564, forward strand.
GCTGGGTAACCGCGGCCTGTGAGGAGTCGGAATCCTTGCCGGATTACCATCTGGGTGAAGAGCTCAGCGAATGAATTCCTGAGACCTGCCCAGTATCCGAGGCATTAATTTGTCTCGACTGCGTCTCGCTATTGCGTCATCCATTCCGAATCACGCCAGATGCGTACCTCTTCTATAGAAGGCGGTGCCGCAGGCCGCGGCGGCGGCGGTGTCTACTCAGAAGACAACGAGTACACGCTCTGCTACCGCATGTAAGACAAGTTCAGTAATGTAAATTCAGATTTACATTCAGTCGTGAAAAAGCCCGGGCAGCGATGTCCGGGCTTTTTTTGATTCGAAATCCTGTGTGGCGCACGACTGCATCCAATCCTGGTATCGCAGAAGGTAGGTTGTCCCTGCATCGATGTCCCACGATGCAGGCCTCAGCTGTCGGAGTGCTTCCTGTGGGCGAGAATGCTGAGCAGGAGCATGGGCCAGATGCCCAGGTGAATCATGACATCGGCGGTATTGAAGACGTAATTCCAGAAGGGGATGTGTTGTACATCGATGAAGTCGATGACGCTGCCATAGACGAGTCGGTCGGTGATATTACTGGCACCGCCGCCTACCACGAGGCCGAAGCAGATGTATTCATAGCGCTGCAGGTCCTTGCTGAGCCAGAGATAGACGCTAATCCCCAGAAGCAGGCCGATACTGACCATGCCGAACAGCCAGCCCGACCCCTGTGCCAGCCCGAATACACCGCCGAAATTGCGGATGTGGGTGAAATGCACGAGGCTGCTGACTTCGAGTGTCGCATTCTGGGCAATATTATTGTTCACCCAGTAACCAATCGCCTGGGAAAGCAGCAGCACAGCTATCGCAATCGCGAAATAGCTGAGCATATTGATGGCTTTGTCGTTCATTGTCTGGAAGGTTTCTCGACCCGGCCTGGCGGTGATGGCCAGCGTCTGCTGGACAGCATATCACAGCGCGCTTTCAGGCCCTGGAATGATTGAGTCAGCGCACCGAGGCAAAAGGTTGGTCTGCATAGATATGAATCAGGTAATCGCCATCGCCGCTAACCTCAATGACATTATGTGCGCAGTTGTGCATCAACGGTGGTCGCCACAAGTCTTCCATGGGCAGAGCCTCGATGTGTGCCAGCACGGCTTTTATCAGGGCGCCGTGACTGACGATGGCTACTCGCTGGTGACTGTTATTGCTGACGATACCATTCAGGGCGCTCATGGCGCGGGCTTGCAGGTCATAGAATGACTCTGCTCCTGCCACGGCGAACTTGTGGGGTTCATGCCAGAAATGATGAAAGGAGTCTCCGTACTCCACTTCGATTTCATCATAGAGCCGGCCCTCCCAGGGGCCGAGGAATATCTCCCTGAGGGAATCGAGGTATTCTATGTCCTTGTTTCTGTGGCCGAAGGCCAGCTCAGCCGTCTGCCTCGTGCGCAGGCTGCTGCTGCAATAGATGCGATCGAATTCGATGGCGTCCAGCTTTTCACCAAGTTCCCTGGCCTGCTGCTCTCCCAGTTCGGTGAGCCTGGAGTCACTCTGGCCCTGGGCCCTGCGTTCCTCGTTCCAGTTGGTTTGGCCGTGGCGTATGAGATGCAGTTCCACTGTCGTATCCCTGTTTAATTCTTGTCCAGCACCCGGGTGCGGGCCACGGCGTCTTGCCAGCCGCGATAGCGCTGCGCCCGCCAGGCTTCACTCTGGCTGGGCTTGTATTCCTTGTCGAGTTGCCATTTCCGGGCAATCTCATCCAGGGAACTGAACAAACCCTGTTGCAAGCCGGCCATGTAGGCAGCGCCGAGGGCTGTGGTTTCGGTAATGACTGGCCTGTGCACGGCCACATTGAGTATGTCGGCCAACTTCTGGCACAAATAGTCATTGCTCACCATGCCTCCATCTACCCTCAGTGTTTGCAGGCTGGAACCATCGGCCGCGATGGCGTCCACCAGGTCGCGGGTCTGATAGCAGACGGAGAGCAGGGCGGCAGTCACGATTTCTTTGACCCCGGTATCCCGGGTCATGCCAAAAATCGCACCTCTGGCATCCGGGTCCCAATAGGGTGCTCCCAGACCAGTGAACGCAGGTACCAGGTAGACGCTCAGATCATCACTGGTCTGCTCAGCCAGGGCCTGTGAATCGGCGGCCTTGTCGATGAGTTGAAGGCCATCACGAATCCATTGCATGGTGGCGCCCGCCATGAAGATTGAGCCCTCGATGGCATAGCTGGTTTTGCCATTCAGACGGTAGGCGACGGTTCCCAGTAGCTTGTTCTGGGATACCAGGATCTTGTCACCGGTGTTCATGAGCAGGAAGCAGCCGGTGCCGTAGGTACTCTTGGCCATTCCTTCACTAAAACAACCCTGACCGAAGGCCGCTGCCTGCTGGTCGCCTATCATGCCTGATATGGGTATGGCACTACCCAATAGACCGGCATCGCATTGGCCAAAGTCGGCCGCGCAGTCTTTCACTTCTGGGAGTACTGATTCCGGGATGTTAAATAATGCCAGTAGTTCGCTATCCCATTGCTGGGTTTCGATATTGAACAACATGGTGCGGGAGGCATTGGTGGCATCGGTGGCATGACTCTTGCCATTGCTCAGTCGCCAAAGCAGGTAGCTGTCGATGGTGCCAAAGGCGAGTTCGCCCCTCGTGGCCCGTTCCCTCGCCCCCGGCACCTCGTCGAGTATCCAGCGCAGCTTGGTGGCAGAGAAATAGGGATCCAGAAGCAATCCGGTCTTCTGCTGGATTTTTTCCACGAGTCCGGCGTCTTTCCTGAGTTCCGCGCAGTAGCCAGCGGTACGCCGGTCCTGCCAGACGATGGCCCGGTGTATGGCCTCGCCTGTGTTTCTGTCCCAGACCACCGTGCTCTCGCGCTGGTTGGTGATGCCAATACACAGGATATTACTGGCGCCGATGCCAGCCTGCTTGAGGGCCGCATGGCAGCTGTCGAGGGTGGTTTTCCAGATTTCCTCTGGATCATGCTCTACCCAGCCGTTTGCTGGAAAGTGTTGGGTGAACTCTTGCTGGCCTACACTGACCTGGCTGCCAGCGCTATCGAATACGAGGGCCCGGCTGCTGGTAGTTCCCTGGTCGATAGCAAGAATGTAATCCGCCATTTCGATTCTCTCCTTAGGGTGAAAGTTTGTTCCCGTTCACTCTTTCACCACGCGATGTCACTTGGGTTGGGTGCAGCCATGTTACACTAAGTTTCTTTCAATTCCCGGGTAAATTTCCCCGGGAGATAGGCGTTGCTGCACCCGCGGATGCGCCTGTTCATCGCAGCAGGGTTCTGCCAGCAAGGAAACTGAAACGAGCACGTGAACCAGGGAATTCCGGACTACGATCTGCTGATCATTGGTGGTGGCATCAACGGCGTTGGCATCGCACGCGATGCAGCCGGCCGTGGCCTGCGTGTGCTGCTTTGCGAAAAGTCTGACCTGGCAGGGGCTACCTCGTCCTGGAGCAGCAAGCTGATTCATGGTGGACTGCGCTACCTCGAAAACTACGATTTTGCCCTGGTGCGAAAAGCGCTCAAGGAGCGGGAAGTTCTCGCGCGAGCCGCGCGGCATATTATTCGTCCCATGGCAACCCAGATTCCAATGCTGGAGCATTCACGCAGCTCTCTGCTGGTTCAGATGGGGCTGATACTGTATGACAATCTCGCCAAGCGGGAGCGCTTCAAGGGCTCTCGTTCACTCAGATACGGCGAGAACAGCCCGCTAAACAGGGCGATCAAGAAAGGATTCGAATACTGGGATGCGCAGGTCGACGACTCCCGGCTGGTGATACTGAATGCAATGTCGGCTGTAGAGAAGGGCGCCCATATTCGTGTGCGCACGGAATGTACAGGGCTGCAAGTCGAGGACGGATTGTGGCGAGCGACTCTGCATGACCATGTAAACAACAGGGAAATAAGCAAGTCGGCGCGAGTGGTGGTGAATGCATCGGGCCCCTGGGTGTCAGAACTCCATGAAAGACTCTTGCACGACAGATCGCGCTACAAGCTGCGATTGGTAAAAGGCAGTCATATCGTTGTGCCCCGGCTCTATGAGGATAAGAACGCATTTCTGCTGCAGCATCATGATGGGCGGGTAGTGTTTGTGATTCCCTACCTGGGGAAGTATTCGTTGATTGGAACCACCGAAGAGGAATTTACCGGAGACCTGGATCAGGTCGAGATTTCCGCAGATGAAATCAACTATCTGGTTTCCATTACCAATCTGTATTTCAGGAAGGCGATTCACCGCGACGATATTGTGCACAGCTTCTCCGGCGTACGGCCGTTGATCGACGGGGAGAAGTCCACGAATGCCAGCAAGGTGTCCCGGGATTACCAACTGGTCGTGGATAAACTGCCCGCGCCCATGCTTTCGATCTATGGAGGCAAGGTGACAACCTATCGGGAACTGGCAGAGCAGGCCATGATCCTGTTGGGCCAGTTTGTGGGCAGGATGCCCGGTAGCTGGACGAAGAAAGCTACCCTGCCCGGTGGCGACTTCGTGCTCGAAGAAAACCTGTTCCAGGAACTGGCCACCAAACACGGCTGGTTGGGGCCCGACCTTATCAATCGCTGGTCGCACACCTATGGCACCCTGAGTTTCGAGATCGTGCGTAACCTCAGGAGCATGGGCGATCTCGGCGTGTGCTTTGGCAGTAATCTCTACCAGAAAGAGGTCGATTACCTGCGTCAGCGGGAGTGGGCGCAGACTGCCGAGGACATCCTGTGGCGCCGCACCAAGCTGGGCTACAGCTTTTCCGAGAAGGAAGTACAGTCCCTGCGCAACTATCTCCAGCAGACCAGTCTCTAGTTCCTGAGCCCAGGCTGTCTGAGACCTGGTGCAGCCTTAATTTCGCCTGCCCACACCGAATATCTTCCTCACCAACCTACCTTCTCTGCGAGCCTTGCGCTAGTCTTGTCGGCAGGCTAACAGCAACCGTCTGGCGCGGGCGAGCGGTGCAGGGCATGACTTCATGCGCTCTCTGCAGCCCGGGTAAGCATCGCATCGAGGAGATCCATCATGCAGCGGGCAAACTTCCATCCTGTCTTTCTATTGCTTGCCGTGTTTCTGCTGCAGGCGAGTTCAGGCTCGTCTCTGGCGCAGACCGGCACCTATGCAGATGCCCGTAGCGGCGGCAACTACATGCATAACTTCTATTTCCCGCCTGCGCCCAGTTCCTCGCCCTGGGCGCCCGACTGGTCGCCCGATGGGGAGTGGATAGCCATCGCCATGCAGGGCTCGATCTGGAAGGTTGAGCCGCAAACCGGGATAGCCTATGAATTGACCCGCAGTGAAGCCTATCACTCGTCACCGGACTGGTCTCCCGATGGCCGTTATATCGTGTACACGGCGGACTATGATCATCAGCGCATCCAGTTGGAGGTGGTTGATACCGTCACCGGCGAAGTGAACAAACTGACGGATGACCAGGCGGTGTATACGGATCCTGTCTTTTCTCCGGATGGCAGTCGTATCGCTTACGTGAGCACGGCACCCAACGGCTACTTCAATGTATTCATCCGCGAATTCAGTGCAGGGGGCTGGTCGGGTGACCCGATCCCGGTGAGTTCGGATAATGACTACG
>JAYPVK010000008.1:48162-110585 GCA_038134565.1 Pseudomonadales bacterium
ACTGTACTTCGGTCGCTGGGACATGTACATCGAACCAGCCTGGTTTCCCAGTGGTGAGGAGCTGTTGCTGGTATCAAACCGGAATATTCCCCTGGGCTCCGGCAATGTGCTGCGCGTACCCGCTGTTGCCAACGGCATAGAACGTGCGACTACCGTGTTGGCGGAACAGAGCCTGTACCGCACGCGGCCCGATGTCTCCATAGATGGCAAGCGCTTCGTCTACACCTCAACCAGAGGTGCGGCTGATCAGTACAACAATCTCTATGTGCAACCCACAATCGGGGGTGAGCCCTATAAGCTCACGTTTTATGAGCATGATGCCTTTCACCCACGCTGGTCACCCGACGGTGAATGGATAGCCTTCATCTCCAACGAACAAGGTTTGTCCCAACTGATGCTGCTGGAAACCTATGGCGGCAAACTGGTGTCAGTGGAAATCAGCGAGATGCACTATCGTCAACCCATGGGCGTGTTGAAGGTGCAGGTGAGGGAAGCGGGTAAAACGGAGCTGACCCAAAATCGTGTGCATGTCACTGCCAGTGATGACAAGTTCTATGCCCCGCTGGATGCCTATGCCCGGGTCTCCGGCAGGGGTGATCCGCTGTTTCACAATGCGGGCGAGTTTCAGATTACCCTGCCTGTGGGCCGCAGCAGCCTGACAGTCGTCAAGGGCTTTGAATTCTTCCCCCAGGAGCTGGAAGTGGAGATCGTGGAGGGGGAGGTGACCGAGCTACAGGTATCCCTGCAACGCCTCACCGACATGGCTGCGAAGGGCTGGTACAGCGCATCGACCCATGTGCATGCGAACTACGCAGGTAATCTGCACAATACCCTGGAAAATCTGATAATGATGTCCATGGCTGAGGACCAGGACCTGGTGCTGGAACAGGTGGCCAACAAGGATAATCGCATTCTGGACTACCACTATTTCGAGCCCGGTGGTGAGGCGCACTCAGCTTCGATTCCCGAGCAGGTAGTGGTAGTTGGTCAGGAGTTTCGGCCTCCATTCTATGGTCATATATTCATGTTCGGCATGAAGGAGCATCTGATTTCTCCATTCGTCACCGGTTATGAAGGCACCGCCATCGAGAGCCTCTACCCCAGTAATACCGATATGATGCTGAAGGCCAAACGCCAGGGTGCGGTTACCGGCTACGTCCATCCCTACAACGGGGATGCCGATCCCTTGTTTGGGAACCTGGGGGGTGGCAAGGGTTTCATCGTGGATGCGGCGCTACAGACCACCGATGCACTCGAGTGGTCCGACGCCAATCGGGCCGGGTTCTTTCCGCTGTATGCGGTGTGGAACAACGGGCTGCGGGTTACTGCAACGGGAGGTGAGGACTCCATCAGTTCCCTGCATCGCAGCAAGCTGGTTGGCTCCCTGCGTACCTATGTCTATACCGGCAACAGGGGCCTGGACATGCACGCCTGGTTCGATGCCATGAAACGGGGGCGGGCTTTCGTGAGTTCGGGGCCATTGCTGGAATTCAGTGTCGGCACGGCCCTGCCGGGGGATACGGTTTCCCTGCCCGAGGGTGGCGGCACAATCACCATCAGCGGGCGTCTGCGCTCGGTGGTGGAGATGAGTAGCCTGCTGCTGATCTGCAACGGCGAAGAGGTGGAGCGTTTCAATCTCGGCCGGGATCGTACCCGCGCCGATGTGTCTTACGAACTGGACGTTGAGCGCAGCGGTTGGTGTCACCTGCGCACCGAGGGTGAAACGTCTGACCGCTTCCCCATGGATGTGAATTACACCCAGGCGTTTACCAACCCGATCTGGTTGCAGGTGGGGGACCAGGCCATAAGTAATCCGGAGTCAGCAAGCTATGCCCTGCAGTGGATCGACAAGCTACAGGGACTCGCTGAGGCCTGGCCCGGATGGCGCTCGGAAGAAGAGAAGGCTCATGTCTATGGCCAGTTCGATGCCGCAAGGGAAGTGTATCGGGCCAGGCTGCAGCCCTAGTCGGGCTTGTTCCTGAGCAAGCCAATGCCGAGGCTGGCTACCACGATCGCAATCACGGCGTTCAGATAATTAAAGAAGGCATAGGGGGCGTATTCCAGCACGGGTACGCCCAGGGTGGTGGCGTAGAATGCGCCGGCCGTTGTCCAGGGGATGAGCCCGGTAGTCATGGTGGAGCCTTCCTCTACCGACCGGGAAAGCACGGCGGGGTCCACACCCTTGTCCCGGTATTTCTCCCGAAAAAGCTGGCAGTTCAGAATGATCGAGATATAGGCCTCACCCATGGTCAGGTTGCCAATAAAGCCGGAAGCGATCGTCGTTGCCACCAGGGTCACCACGCGCTGCACACGGGAGATTATTACAGCCAATAACACCCTGAGAAACCCGCTACCGTGCAGAATCCCGCCCAGCGCCAGTGCCATCAATGCCAGGATCAGTGTCCAGGCCATGCTGAAGATGCCCCCGCGGCCCAACAAATCATCGAGGCTGGCTATACCGGTGTTGCCGGGGCTGTTTGCCCACAGGCCGTTGAGTACGGCGCTGCCACTGCTGCCCTGATAGACCACCGCCACCAGGGCGGCGACGACAATGCTGGCTGACATGCTCACCTCGGGAGCTACTCGCCGGATGCTCAATACAGTGAGCACGATGATGGGAAGCAGGCTTATCAAGGGAGAGAGGCCGTAGCGGTCAGCCAGGGCATTGCGAATAACATCGATGTCGGCCGTGGCCAGGTTGCTGTCGTTATAAGCACTGCCAATCGCGGTGAAAATTACGAGCGCCAGGGCAAAGGCAGGCAGAGTGGTAAACAGCATGCTGTATATATGCCGGTACAGATTCGTGCCTGCACTCATGGCGGCCAGGTTAGTCGTGTCTGAAACCGGGGACATCTTGTCGCCGAATGTGGCACCGCATACCACCATGCCGGCTACCAGTGGCAGCGGCATGGCCATGGCATCGCCAATCCCCATGAAGACCACGCCGAGGGTGCCAACTGTACCCCAGGATGTGCCGGTAGCTACCGACATGAGTGCGCAGAGAATCATGCCGAGGGACAGGAACAGTGCGGGGCTCAACCAGTCCAGACCGTAGTACATCAGTGCGGCAATGGTACCGCTGTGCATGAAGCTGGCGATGACCATGCCAATGAGAATGAATATGTAGATGGCGGGAAGTGCCCGGTTGATGGCGCCGCTCATCAGGGCCCGGATTTCCGGATAGCGGTAGCCCAGGAATTTGGCATTAGCACCCGCCCACAGCAGGCACAGAAACATGAGTACTTGGAGATCGATGGCGAAGACGAACAGCCCGCTGCCAATGAGCGCAATGACCACCAGGAAACACAGCAGCGACTGGGTCAGGGTAGGTGCGGGCAGTTGTCGGTCGATATCGGTTTCCATGGGTAGCCAGCTTATGCCAAGCGTGCGGAAATTTCTATTTGGGCGCTAATTTTTAAAGTGATAAGCTGACCCGGTTCGCTGGCCAGCCTGCGGCCCCTCAGGTCGCGGGTGGATCGCCTGGACGACCGATTACCATCACCAATCGGCGATGCAGGAAATTGATAAAAATAACTGGAATCTCTGTCATGAATACTGATTCTTCTTTAGCGCTAGTCCGTCAGTCAGGAATTCGACGTGTTATGCGCGCAACACTGTCTGCCGGACTGCTGCTCGTAGGCACAGTGTCGGCAGCCGTGCCAGATGCCACTATTTATGGACCGATAGCTGCAGATCCTCCCGGTCATCCGTCAAAGAATTCTATCTATAGCGCCTCTGCCATCGACCTGGCTGCCCATGACTACATCGAGGAAGAGTATTTCATTGAAGGGTCAGCCAATCGCTATAGCACTGAGGGGCTGGAAACCGGATCGGTACTGGATAGTGGACATTCCTACCGAACACGCCTGGTTGTCAGGCGTCCTGAGTCTGTCGCCGATTTCAATGGTGTGGTGTTGGTGGAGTGGATCAATGTCACCGGTGGTCCGGACAAGGATATCGACTGGTGGCAGTCTGGTACCCACTGGATGAGAAACGGCTACGCCTATGTGGCGGTATCGGCGCAGCAGATGGGCATCGATACCATGCAGGAGTGGAGTCCGGAACGCTACGGCAGTCTCGATACGACCAATGACGGCGCGCTGAGCAGCGACAGTTCCTCCTTCGATATATTTGCCGCTGTTGGCAAGGCGGTCAATCGCCAGGGCGAGGAGTCGGGTGCGGCTTCGGTGAACATTCTACCGGGATTCTATGCCGAGCAGATTATTGCCACCGGACATTCCCAGTCAGCCAGTCGGCTGGCAACTTACATTAATAATATTCATCCGCTGGATCCCGTGTTCGATGGTTTCATGGTGCATGGCGGTGGTGGACTTATTCGGGATGATCAAGCCGTCAAGGTATTCAAGATCATGGCGGAGACCGACATGGCAAGAAGAGCCGGTTCACCGCAGCCCGACAGTGACAACTTTCGCCAGTGGGAAGTGGCCGGCACGTCGCATGTGGATGTGCCGTTCGAAGTGGAATACGCGAAAGTACGCAACCTCAGGGATGGCTTGCCCATCGAGGATGTCACCCCACGAGACAGTGCCTGTGAGCTGCCCGCCTATAGCCATGTTCCGTTCAGGGATGTCATGAACGCAGCCTATGAGCATCTGGTGCGCTGGATCAGGGAAGATGTGCCCCCGCCCGTAGCCGAGAGAATTCGTGTTCGCCGCGCATTGCCGGAAGTAGAATTCGCCCGTGATGAATATGGCAATGTGCTGGGAGGTATTCGTCTGGCAGAGCATGCGGTGCCTACCGCGCGCAATACTGGCATGAACAGCGGCACGAGCAATCGATTCTGTTTCCTGTACGGCTCCCATGAACCATTCGATCAGGATGCCCTGCGCGCGCTGTATCCCAGCAAGGCGCGGTATGTTGAGCTGGTGGAAGCGGTTGTCGAGGGGAACCTGGCGGCTGGCTACATCCTTCCCTTCGCGGCAGGGCGCACGGTTAGGGAAGCGAGGGAGCGGAACCTGGGTCTGTAGTGGCGGCGCCTATTTGAACTTCTCTGCCAGGGCCTTGCAGCGCGCGGTCCAGCTATCCTTGATCGCGTCGCGCTGAGCGTCCAGTTCGGCAGGCAGTTTCACCGTCAGCTTGAGCTTTGTCTTGTCACCGGCCTCGCTGAACTGGACGGATACCTGACTGGTGACGTCAGGTGTAGAGCTCTCGTTCCAGCTAAAGACCAGTGTGTTGGGGATGGCCAGCTCCAGGTAGGTACCACTATGGCTGACTTCCTTGCCCTGGCGTTTTACCCGGTAATCGAAGTCGCCGTTCCTGCGCACGGTATTCTCCAGGCTGATAATTTCTTCGGCCTGCACTCTGGGGCCAAACATCCATTCGCCGACAAACACCGGTATCAACCAGTGGTCGAAAACGCTCTGCTGCTTGCCGTTGATGGTCTTGTTGATGGTGATGCTGCTGCCACCCGCGGGCTTCTGCGCAGACGATTCGGATTCAAACATGGAAAACTGTTCGGCGGTCATGGCTATCTATTCCGCAACGGGGTAGGGGTTGGTCGGCAGGAGTCGGGCTGCCAGGCCGGCTCGGCGAGTGGATTGTTTCGGTCCGTATTGGGCTGACAAATAAGTCAGGATCACATCTTCTTCCTCTGGTTCAAGCTGGCGTAGCCCCTGGGTGTCCTGCATCCAGGCGATGCGGCTCTGCCACACGCTGCGACTGCCGGAATTCTGGGTGATAAGCTGGGCAGAGTGACACTGGGTACAGGTTGCCCTGACTGTCTCCCATCCTTCCTCCTGACGCAGGCCGGTGGCAGGATCTACAGTCTGCGCGGCCACCGAAGGCAGGGTCAGCAGGAAAGGCAGGCAGTACATGGCTGTCCGGTATCCAGGCAAGGACATGGCTCACACCGCCTGCACTGCCACGCGATGGCAGGCGTTGTTGAGATAGCCCCGTGGATTCCACCCGGGCACTACCATGGGTTGTGAGCGACCCCGCATGTCCTGCGCCCGGGCCCAGATTTCATAGTAGCCGGGCTCCCTGAATTGTACCCAGGACTGCCAGCTCTGCCAGGCCAGTCGGTTGGCTGCGTTGTTCAAGGCGGTGGGGAACCAGGTCATGCCGAAGTCGATGGAGATAAACACAGCGCTCACCTGATCATCACCGGCCCAGGCATGGCCACGTACTGGAAGGCGTTGCCGGAAATCGTGACTGATACCGGACTGGGGAAATGTCACCAGTGATTTCACGGGCATGGATTCGATGATCTTCATGTCTGCATCGGGTACCCGGCTGCCGGGAGCAACCGGAGACCGGGGCACGGTGTAGGAAGGTGCTGCCATTTTTTCACCGTCGTGCACACGGTCGCGGACTACCAGGCGATTGAGCCACTTGCCTGATACCGAGGCCGGCCAGCCGGCACAGACCAGGCGCAGAGGATAGCCATTCTGCAGGGGGATATCCTCGCCATTCATGCTCCAGGCGATAATCGATTCACGCTCCATGGCCTTGCCAATGGGTACGCCACGGGAAATGGGGTCCAGGTCCGGATTGCCGCTGGTGTGCGTGTCGGCACCGTAGTAACCTAGGTATTGCGCATCCTCGGCCACACCACAGTAGTTCAATACGTCCCGCAGGCGCACGCCGGTAAACAGGGGGCAGCCCACGGCACCGGTAGTCCATTGGTTGCCACTGGCGGCCGGCACGAACTCGCTGCGTCCATTGCCGCCACACTCCAGCTGTAGCTGCAGGCTGACTTCTTCGAACCGGGATTTCAGATCGGCGATGGTGAAGGTGGTGGGGCGAATACAGGATTCACCGCCGATCTCCAGGGTCCAGGAATCTGGATCTATGTTGACGGGAGGCACACCGTTGTTGCGAATAAACATGCGGTGATTCGGTGTGATCGCGTCATCCAGCAGGTGGGCGGGAGTTTCCGCATTGAGTGGACGGTCATTGAGTATGATGAGCCCGTCCTTGCCGGTAATGGTGTCGCCGGCATTGTCGGCGGCAAAGGCGGCGGGAATCAGGCCAGCGGGCATGAAACGGGCGAAGGGAATGCTCATTCCCAGTGCGGCACTCATGGCCATCAGCCCGCTATTCTTGAGGAAACCTCGCCGACTGACCGGATGCGCTGTTCTACCCCACAGCAATCGATCCGCTGACTGTGGGTCGCGTAGGTAGAGCTCACGCAGGGACTGTTGTCTCCCGGGCCTGTCGTTGCCTGATTCTACTCGCTTCTTCATGGCTGATGGCTCTCGAATTGCTCCAGGTATTGCTGGTCATGCAGCTGTTTGTCTTTGCGTCATCGCTGATTGCGGCATCGACCCGCCACTGGTGTATGAAGCTCACGGTGCGGTTCGCTGAAACTCTGTCGCGGAGTGCGGCAGCCTTGTTGCGGCTCATTCTCAGGCAATGGTCAGGAGGTCAAGTATGGCTTTTCGCCACGCCTGATTCAATCGGGATTTATCAGGCGCAGCAGGAAACGGTCCGTGTTCCTGGCGAGCCGCGGATCGAAGATGCTGCGACTGTGATCATCCCGTGGATTGCGGAGCAGGTCAGATGTCTGGACGATGAATCCCGCCTGCTCACTGACTTCGATGGCCTGCTCGAGTTCCATGCGATGCAGTTCCCGGTTGTCATTGCCGGCGATGCCGACGTGGTCGGTGATGCCGATCACGCCACCGGGTTTCAGGAATCGCTTCAATTCGAGGAGCAGACTGAGTGCTCTCTCCGGACTGCCGTTGTAGGAATCATGCAGAGTCTGCATCAGCAGGATCCCGTCCAGGGACGCGGCAGGGATATCGAGTTCGCCTACCCGGCCAACCAGGCTGCGTACATTACTGAGATTACCCTGCCGAATCTTGTTCGCCAGCGCTTCACCCTGGGAGATTTCCTGCCGGTCTTCCCTGAAGGCGAGTCCACGCACCGTGTTCTGTGCATAAACCAGTCCGTCGGGACCAACAGCCCTGGCGAGTATGAAAGTGTAATAACCGCCTGCCGCATAGACATCGAGGACGCTCATGCCGGGCCCGATGCCGAGGAACTCGAGGACTTCCACCGGTTTGCGTGCCTCGTCTCGCACGAAGTCGGTGACTTCCCGGTCGGGGCCTGCCAGGGCCCGGCGCAGGGCCGCACTATCCTGGGCTATAAGCTGGCTGCTGGTAAACACTGCCAGTAGTGTGGCGATGGTCGCATAGCGGGGTTTGGGTAAGCACGATGTCATCTTGATATCCAGGGAGGCACACAAGTATTGATTGTTATGAATTAGTGTTCAGCCGAGTCCCACTCCGCGAGCGACCAGCCAGGCGAGCACCGGAATGGCGAGCAGGATCAGCAGTTCAATACGAAGGCATATTCTGACTGCTCCGGGAACGGGGAGTTCGGCATCATCGACCGGATTGAAATTGCGGTTGCGGATAAAAAATACGGCGGGTGTTATCGCGGTCAACAACAGCAGGCCAAGCAGCCCGAGCTTGGCGTGAAACAGGGGGTTCGTACTGTAAAACGTGGCAGGCTTGCCCACGCCAAACCAGAGCACTGAGCCGAATACGACGATACAGGCAACGGCGAGGCCGCAGAAGCTGTCGATTCTCGCCAGGTTTTTGGCATCTTCACCGTTGATCCTGGGCCGAATGGCCATGTTCTCGATGATCACACCACCGAGCAGCACCAGTACGGCGAGCAAATGCAGGTAACGAAACAGAACGAATGTCATGGCTCATCATACTGCAGGGCTGGCCCAAATTCCTGCTGAATTCATCGGGATTCCTGTTATGCTTCCCCTCCGGACTACGAGAGCAAACCAGAATCAAAAGCGGAGACCGTAAACAGTGGGCGTGAAGGATTGCAACAACACCGCAGATTTCAGGCGTATGGCCAGGAAGCGACTGCCAGCGCCCCTGTTTCATTATATTGATGGTGGTGCCGACGATGAGGTCACCCTGCGGCGCAATACGGAAGCGTTCGATCAGGTGCGCTTGATACCCAATGCCCTGGCCGATCTCAGCGGCATGGATCTCCGGACCAATGTGCTGGGCCAGGATATCGATTGGCCCGTCTTCCTGTCGCCGACTGCCATGACCCGATTATTCCATCACCATGGCGAACTTGCGGTCTGCCGTGCAGCCCATGAGCACAAGACCATGTACAGTCTGTCCTCGCTCTCCACCACCAGTATCGAGGACGTGGGGGCCGCCACTCCGGGTCCCAAGTGCTTCCAGTTGTATATTCACAAAGACCGGGGCATGAGTTGGGATTTCATCGACCGCTGCAAGGCGGCGAATTATTCGGCAATCTGCCTGACGGTGGATACCCTGGTGGCGGGAAACCGGGAGAAGGACCTGTACACCGGCATGGTGATCCCGCCGAAGTTTACCCTGAAGAGCCTGTTCAGTTTTGCTACCCACCCCAGCTGGAGCTTCAACTATCTCTTGCGCAAGAAGTTTGAGCTGGCGAATGTGGCGGGGCGTATAGCCGACGGCAGTGGCAAGCTGACATCGGTTGTTGGCTACATGAACAGCCAGTTCGACCGCTCCATTACCTGGAAGGATGCCGAAGAGGCGATCAGGCGCTGGGATGGGCCGTTCGCGATAAAAGGCGTCATGTCGGTCGAAGACGCCAGGCGTGCAGTAGACATCGGCGCAACCGCGGTAATGATCTCCAATCACGGCGGCCGCCAGCTGGATGGCTCGACGGCCCCGTTCGACCAACTCGGCCCGATCGTTGATGCGGTTGGCGACAGGATCGAGGTCATCCTCGATGGTGGTGTGCGCCGCGGGACGCACGTGCTGAAGGCATTGGCAATGGGTGCCAAGGCCTGTATGACCGGCCGTGGTTATCTCTATGCAGTGGCCGGCGGTGGCTACGCCGGAGTCGACAGAGCGCTGACCCGGCTGCGGGAGGAGATTGAGCGCGACATGATCCTGATGGGCTGCTCCTCGTTACGGGAACTGAATCGCGGCAAGTTGCATTTCGATTAGTGACAGACCGGGTTGGCACTCCACAGCTGATGGCGAGCGTCAAACACGATAACGCGACTTGGGCGCGAGCCGTTAGCGGCTTCATTCTGCTTGGTAGCCCTGGTGCCTCTGTTGCGAATTGACGCGGAGTGGCCGAGCCGATCGTGCGGCCAGAAGTTGCACCCTCATTGTGCGCAACAGGGGCTTGTAGCGCCAAAATTGCGCGCTTTTTCCCACGGCAATCCCTCGCATTGATCCCCGCAAGCCTCTGAACAAGGCGTTTCCGGCTGTTCTTCAGAGTTGGCACACTGCCTGCTAAGAAATAATTAAATGCACAGAATCTAATGCCGAAGATTGTCGATAATCTCCCTTGACTGTTCGCGGCATTACAAACCAGGTTCCTGTGTTTTGGGCTTTTACGCTCGCATCGTTTAGTCGGTGCGAGCGTTTTTTTTGTGGGGGAGAGCATTGCGGATTTTGGGGAAGGTAAAAATGATGACGCCCTTCCAGGGGGGGGTCACGAGCTGGGTTCTGTCTCCTGCAGGGTCTTCAGGTCGATGCCCCGGAAGGGCTTGTTCTCTTTCATCACCACGTAGGAATTGATAGTGACCTGGTAGCTGTTGCTGGCTACCAACTGGTCGTTGATCTCCACGTAGCGATTCATGTCCGGGCAGATGATGCGCATCAGGAAATCGGACTCCCCACTGACCGTGAAGCACTCCACGACCTCGGGAATGGCCTCGACCAGCGCCTCGAACGCAGTGAATTCATCCTGGGTATGGTTGCGCAGTGACACTGTCGCAATGCAGATTATGTGGCGTGCGACCCGGGTAAGATTGACCCTGGCGTGATAGGACTCGATTACGCCACCGGTCTCCAGCCGACGTACCCTCTGCAGGCAGGAACTGGGCGATAAACTCACCTGATCGGCCAATTTTTGATTGGTAATTCGGCCCTGTTGTTGCAAAATCTGCAGAATCTTCTGGTCAATCCTGTCCAGTTTGACGCTCGCCATATTCGCTATTCCAATATTTCGCTGAATTTTTCACTGAATTGGCCCGGCCCGGGGCAGCAGCCGAATTTTATTCGGTTTGTCGCGATATTGAAAATAGCTTATTTATCAATTAGAAAAACTTAGAAAGCTCCTTTCGTGGGCTTCCTGATACCCTATACACCTAAAGATAATTCGATGGAGGTCAAGGTGACCAACACAGCCAATACTGCTGCCAAGGATGCAGCGAACAAGCCAGATTCACGAGACGCCATGTGGCCCAGCTACAGTCCGCCCACTGACATCGTGTTCACCCACGGACGCGGCAGTGAATTATTCACCGAAGACGGACAGACCTACCTGGATTTTCTCAGTGGTATCGCCGTAACCGGGTTTGGCCATGCCCACCCGCACCTGGTGGCTGCCCTCAAGGAACAGGCGGAGAAGCTGTGGCATCTGTCCAATGTGTTCCGCATCCCTGAAGGTGAACGACTGGCGAAACGGCTGACGGAGAACAGTTTTGCCGACCGCGTGTTCTTTGCCAATTCCGGCACCGAGGCCATCGAGGCAGGTATCAAGGCAGTGCGTGGCTATCAGGCGGGAATCGGTAAGAAAGAGCGTTATCGCCTGATCGGGTTCAGCGACAGTTTTCATGGTCGCACCATCGCTGCTGTGGCTGCCTCGGGTAATCCGTCCTATATGCAGAATTTTGTGCCGACAGATCATGGCTTCGACCAGGTTGCCTGGGGTGATCTCGAAGCGGTGAAGCAGGCTATTGGTGAGAACACCGCAGGCATCATCGTGGAAACCGTGCAGGGTGAAGGCGGGATTCGACCCGTCACCCCGGAATTCATTCATGGCCTGCGCGCATTGTGTGACGAACATGGCCTGCTGTTGATGCTGGACGAGGTTCAGTGTGGTGTGGGCCGTACCGGCAAGTTGTTCGCCTACGAACACTACGATGTGCGACCCGACGTGATGTCACTGGCGAAGGGCCTCGGCGGTGGCTTCCCCATCGGTGCCTGCCTGACGACTGAGGAAGTGGGCAAGCACATGATTGTCGGCACCCATGGCAGCACCTTCGGCGGTAACCCGCTGGCCATGGCCGTGGGCAACGCGATCCTGGACCTGGTGCTGGAGCCTCAGCTGCTGGCAGACATCGAACGCAAGGGGGCGCGGCTCAAGCAGGGGCTTGAAGAACTCATTACCCGCTTTCCGACATTGATCTCGGCCACATCCGGGCTGGGACTGATGATTGGTGTGAAGTGTGAAATTCCCAACGCGGATATGCTGGTAGCTCTGCGTAACGCTCACCTGCTGGTTGGGCGGGCAGGGGACAATATGATTCGCTTGCTGCCTCCCATGAATGTTTCCGATGAGCACATCGAGAAAGCCTTATCCATTATTGAAGATACCCTGGAATCACTCGGCAAGTCAGAGGTACGCGCTGATTAATTATGGATCTGCAGGAATCATTTCGCTGGATAGAGTCGGAGCGGGACTCCCTGCTGGCGCGGCTCTGCGAGCTGTCGGCAATCAATTCCGGTACCGGGAATCTGCCAGGCATCGCGCGGGTCAGGGATGTATTCGCTGCAGATCTCAATAGTCATTCCGGGCGACTCGAAGTCGTGCCTTCTGCTACCGCGCAGCGGGCCAACCTCAATGGTGAGTTGATCACCGAGAGCTATGGCGACATGCTGGATTACCGTCTGCGCCCTGAGGCACCGATACAGGTGCTGCTCGTGGGTCACATGGACACCGTATTTCCGGCTGAGCACCATTTTCAGTCGCCCCAAGTCCAGGATGGGTCCGTTTTGAAGGGGCCAGGTGTCGCCGATATGAAGGGCGGAATCCTGGTCATGCTCACCGCCCTGAAGGCCTATGAGAGTTTCGCTGGCAGTGCTCAACTGGGCTGGCGGGTAATTCTGAACGCCGATGAGGAAACCGGTTCCCATGGCTCGGCTGAGCACCTGGTGCAGGCGGCTAAGGAAGCGCATGCAGGGATGATCTATGAACCGGGTCTGACCGACGGTACCCTCTCCCGGGCGCGAAAAGGTTCTGCAAATTTCACTCTCGTTGCAAAGGGTGTATCTGCCCACGCCGGGCGAGAATTCGAGAAGGGACGCAATGCCATCGTGGCACTGGCGCATGCTGTGAGCAGGCTCGCGGCATTCAGCAACAGTGAGCAGGGATTGACGGTGAATATTGGGCGCATCCAGGGTGGCACCGCGCTCAACGTGGTGCCCGACAATGCCGTCTGCCAGTTCAATGTCCGTTGCTGGCGTGGAGAGGAACAGGATGCTTTCCTCCAGCAGTTACAGGAACTCGTGCAGGACCTGAACCTGCACAGCGACTGTCAGTTTAGCCTGCATGGTGGTTTCAGCCGTCCACCCAAGACCATATCTCCGGCCAACCAGTTATTCATGGAGTGGGCGGTGGACTGTGGACGACAGTTGTCCGAAGAGCTTCGCTTCGCCGATACAGGTGGTTGCTGTGATGGCAATAACCTGGCGGCTGCCGGCTTGCCCAATATCGATACTCTCGGTGTACAGGGTGGACACATCCACACCGACCAGGAATTCATGCTGATCGACAGCCTCACACAACGGGCCAGGCTCAGCCTGCTGCTGTTGGATCGCTTGTCCCGACAGGGAGAAGAATTACTGGCTTTGAGAGAAGTGGAACGCAAAGCCGGGGAAGGAGTGGTGCCATGTTGATTCGTTCTGCTCGACCCGAGGATCTGGAATCCCTGCTGCAATTGTCGGCCCTGTTACCTCCTGGTATGACCTCCATGCCGTTCGACAGACCCACCTGGGTGAAGAAGCTGGAGCTCGTGCAGGAGAGCCTCAGTGAAACCCCGCGTACCGATACGGAGTCTGTTTACCTGCTGGTAATGGAGGAGCCGGAGAGTGGGAAGATAGTAGGTACAGCTGGGATAGTTGCCGGAGTAGGGCTCACCCGCCCCTTCTATAACTACAAGCTAAGCAAGGACATGAAGGCGTCCGAAGCACTGGGAATCCGGGTTATCAGCAATCTGCTGAACCTGGTGAATGATTTCACCGGAGAGACTGAGCTCATCTCCCTGTTTCTGATGCCGGAATACCGCAGCCGTTTCGGCGGCCAGTTCCTGTCCCGATGTCGCTATGTGTTCATGAGTGATTTTCCGGAGCGTTTCAGCGATATCGTGTTCGCCGAGATCCGCGGTTGGCTGGATGAGAAGCAGTCGTCTCCTTTCTGGGAGCATCTGGGCCAGAAATTTTTTAACCTGCCTTTCGACAAGGCGGATTTCATCAGCGCCGTGAATGGTTCCCAGTTTATTTCCGACCTAATGCCAAGATTTCCTGTCTATCTGGAACTGCTTCCGGAGGCGGCGGTAAAGGTCATCGGTAGACCCCACGACGATGCCGTTCCGGCGCGCAAGCTGCTGGAGAAGGAGAGTTTCCAGTACAAGGGCACCATCGACATCTTCGATGCAGGGCCCGTCATGCAGTGCGAGCGAGAGAATATCGAGTCAATCCGCAATACACGCCAGGTGACGGTGCAAGGCCTCTCTGATTCGGCCGGTTCTTCGGATGAAGCGACTGAAGCCATGTGTATCGTGAGTAACGGCAGGCTGGCCAAATATCGACTGACACTGTCACCGGTGCAGTATCACGATGACGAAAACATCACCGTAAGTGCGCGGGCGGCGCAACTTCTTGAAGTGGTTGCAGGCGACAAGGTTCGCATCCTGGAATTGCGCAGCCGCAGTTAAACGCGAATATCTGGAAGACATGCCCATGCAAAGCAAGCAGCAACATTTTATCAACGGTCGATGGCAGGCCAGCGCCGGCGTCGGCTTTGCGTCGACCAACCCCGCCACCGCAGAGCTGCTCTGGTCGGGACACGCTGCGGGAGAAGATGAAATCGAGCGAGCTGTGCAAGCCGCGCGAGCCGCATTCTCCTCCTGGTCACTGCTCGATTATGGGCAGAGACAGGCATTTGTGTCGCGCTTCGTCGAGGAGTTGCAAACCCATTCCCACGAGTTGGCGGAGGCCCTGCAGCAGGAAACTGGCAAGCCGCTGTGGGAGAGCAAGACCGAAATCGCTAGCATGATCGCCAAGGCTGCGGCGTCGGACAAGGCTTATCATGCCCGAACCGGAGAGAGTGTGAATGAAAGCGGTGGTGTCAGCATGGCGCTTCGGCACCGGGCGATCGGTGTGTTTGCCGTGTTGGGTCCCTATAATTTTCCTGGCCATTTGCCTAATGGGCATATCATTCCAGCCCTGTTGGCGGGCAACACTATCGTGTTCAAACCTTCTGAGTTGACCCCTCGCTTCGCCGACCTCATGGTGCAGTGTTGGCAACAGGCAGGATTGCCTGCCGGAGTCATCAACCTGGTGCAGGGCGATGGCAAAACCGGTGAGTTGCTCGGGGCCAGTGAAGGCCTGGATGGGCTGTTGTTTACGGGCAGTTCGCGAACTGGCCATGCCATACACAAACAGTTTGGCGGCCGCCCGGACAAGATGCTGGCACTGGAGATGGGGGGCAATAACCCACTCGTTGTAAACAAGGTCGGTGATCACAGAGCGGCGGTGTACACCATTCTGCAGTCGGCGTTCATCACCGCCGGGCAACGCTGCACCTGTGCGCGGCGGCTGCTGCTGGTAAAGTCTTCGGATAATGAAAGGTTGCTGGCCAGCCTTCTCGATGCAAGCCGTGCGCTTAAAGTGGGTACCACAGACGATTGTTTCATGGGGCCAGTTGTTTCCAACAAGGCGGCAGGCATGGTGCTGGATTTTGAGCAGAAGCTGTTGGCCAGTGGAGGCCAGAGTCTGCTCGCCGTGAACCGCTCCCAGCCCGATCGTCCCTTTCTCAGTCCTGGCATCGTCGACGTCAGCGCCGCCAGCAAACGCATTGACGAAGAATGTTTCGGGCCGCTGCTGCAGGTTATCTGGGTGGATGATTTCGATACGGCGATCGCGGAGGCCAATAATACCCGTTATGGACTGAGTGCCGGCTTGCTCAGCGACTCTGAAGCAGACTGGCACTACTTCCTGCCCAGAATCCGTGCCGGCATCATCAATTTCAATCGCCCAACCACCGGTGCCAGCGGGGCGGCACCATTCGGTGGAGTACGCGCGAGTGGTAACTTCCGCCCTGGCGCATTCTATGCGGCTGACTACTGTGCCTATCCCGTAGCCAGTGTGTCAGCCGACGCGGTGGAATTGCCGGCCAATCTGCCGCCCGGCATCACGCTGTGAGTGTTACCCCTTGAGTTCACGTAGCCAGGAAGTCAATTTCGATGGCCTCGTTGGTCCCACTCATAACTACTCAGGACTGGCATTTGGCAACGTCGCTGCGACGAAACATTCGGGCGCAAGCTCGTCGCCGAAACAGGCGGCCTTGCAGGGCCTGGAAAAAATGTGGGCCCTGCACGAGATGGGTATGGTGCAGGGAGTACTGCCGCCACAGGAGAGACCCGATGTTCGCCTGTTGAGGCAGCTGGGTTTCAGTGGCAAGAATGATGGCGAGATAGTGCGACGCGCGGGGAGAGAAGCACCCCATCTGTTGGCTAGCGCCGCCTCGGCCGCCAGTATGTGGGTTGCCAATGCGGCGACAGTTTCTCCCGCAGCCGATACGGCAGACGGCAAGACCCATTTCACGCCAGCCAATCTCAGCCACATGCTGCACAGGTCAATAGAGTCCAGGATTACCGGCAGGATACTGCAGGCTATCTTTAGCGGCGATTCCTACAGGCATCATGCGGCGCTGCCTGCCACACCGCGATTCAGCGACGAGGGTGCGGCGAATCATACGCGCCTCTGCGCCAGCTATGATTCTGCGGGCGTGGAATTGTTCGTATACGGCAGCGGTCAGCTGGGTGTGCCCCTGCCAACGAAGTATCCTGCCCGCCAGACCCTGGAAGCCTGCCAGGCTATCGCCAGGGCGCACGGCTTGCATCCCGCCAGGACAGTCTTCGCCCAGCAGAATCCCCAGGCGATCGACGCCGGTGTGTTCCACAACGATGTGATTGCCGTGGGAAACCTGAATCTGCTGTTCTATCACGAGGACGCTTTTCTGGGCACGCACTTGCTGCGCAAGGAACTCGACAAGGCAACCGGAGAGGCGTTGGACTATATCGAAGTCGCCAGCGCGGATGTCTCCCTGGAAGCGGCCGTGAACTCCTATTTGTTTAATTCCCAGCTCATCACAAGACCCGGTTCCAGCAGGGCTACCCTAATCGTTCCCATGGAATGCAGGGAGTCTGCTTCTGTCTATGCCTATCTGCAGAAACTGGAGGTCGGGAACACTGCCATCGGAGAGGTCTGCTATTTCGATCTGCGCCAGAGCATGAACAACGGTGGCGGACCCGCCTGCCTGCGTCTGCGGGTAGTGATGAGTGAGGCGCAGCAGAGTGCACTGCATGCCAATGTGCTGTTGAATGAAGGGCTGTATAAACAGCTCAGGCAATGGGTCGAGAAGCATTACCGGGATGAATTGGCGCCGTCCGATCTTGCGGACCCGTCCTTGCTGGTCGAGTGCCGAACGGCGCTTGATGAATTGAGCCAATTGCTAAGGCTTGGCTCTGTCTACGATTTTCAGCGCTAGTTTCCGATTGGATAGTATTCCGGCGAGGACAAAGCTAAGGGTGCAAGGATGCACCCTTAGCGGGTAGAAAGCCGTGTAGCTTCCATCATCACGTGGAATATTACGTTCTGTTCCATGACGCCGCGGATCAGGTCGGAACCCGGTCCGATTGCATAGATCGCCACATCCTCGCCACCGTGGCTTTCGGAACTCATGGGTACGGTGACCTGTGGATGGAAGTCCGGGTCGGTGGTGTCCACATTGGTGAGATCGGATCGACCGGCGTTCCCGTCTTCATGGCCGACCCCGTTGGCATAACCCAGCGTCGTGTAAGGCAGGCCATCGCCAGCCAGGGCCAGATCACCGCTGCTGGAAATGCCAACCGACTTACCCAGGATGGGGTTGCCGCGTTTCGGGTATCCCGCGATAGTGAAGACGTGGCTGTGATCGGCGGTGACGATGATCAGGGTTTCGTCCAGATTGACCTTCTCCATGGCGGCGCGTATGGCATTGGAGAATTCGACGGTATCGTCCAGGGCGCGATGCGGGTTTGTGTCATGATGGGCGTGGTCTATGCGGCCGGATTCCACTGTCAGGTAGTAGCCGTTGCCGTTCTTGCTGAGTATATCGATGGCCTTCACCGTCATCTCGCTCAGGCTCGGCTCGCCGCCTGTGTCTCCGGGCCGGTCATGTTCGTATTGCATGTGCGAGGGCTGGAAAAGTCCTAACAGGTGATCCGTGGAGGCGGGGTCGATACTGTCGAATTGCTCCTTGTTCCACACATAATGGCTGTTTGGTTCCAGTGTTTCCCATTCGGCGGCCAGATCGCGGCCGTCCAGCCGATTCCCCGTGCCACCGTATTCCGGGTCGTTACGGGTGGTTGGCAGGAAGCTTGCGCGACCGCCTCCCAGTGCCACTTCTAGGCCGTCGCTGCCTAGCACCTTGCTGCCCAACTCAATGAGCTGGCGTGCGATGTCGGGGCAATCTCCGGGATTATCGAAGCGTTCGGCGTCGGCGTCATCTTCGAAATCGCGATCCATGATGTGGGCGTAATTGGCTGCCGGCGTGGCGTGGGTGAGGCGTGCCGTGGTGACTATCCCCGTTGCCAGTCCGCGCATCTCCGCGCGTTCCAGGAAGGTCAGGGTCTGGTTACCCGTCTGGGAATTGCAATCACCGCGAAACACGTTTTGATTGACGCTGATGAGTCCGGCCCTGGTCTTGATGCCGGTAGCCATGGCAGACATGGTGCCGGCGGAGTCTGCCACCTGGGCGTCGGTGTTATAGGTCTTGGAGAGCGCCACATTGGGGAATGCCTCGAAGCTCAGCTGGTTTTCCTCACCAGCCTCGCCCCGCAGCTGCCCTTCGTGAATACGGGCCGCAGTAACTGTGGACACTCCCATGCCATCGCCTATGAACAGGATGACGTTCTTCGCCATACCAGTAGCAGCCTGGTTTCGCAGTGCCAGATTGCGCTGTACCGTGGCCTGGCCGGCGTCAAACCAGCTTTGTGGCGTTTCCTGGGCCAGGGCCTCGCCAAGAGGCAGGGCCGCTGCGAGCAGCGTCAGGGTGCTGGTGGTGAGAGATTTAATTTTGGCCATAGTGCTAACCCGCTATCGGTGATCAAACTGGGATTCAAACTGTTATGATGCGGGCTTCATATTACAGGAAAATGAACGGGCTGGGCGCGCTGTATTTGCCTGGCGGTGTTCCTGGAGGAGTGTCCCATGAAGATAACGATTGTCTATTGCACCGCCTGAAACTACCGTCCGGTCGCGGACCGTGTGTCTGCCGAGATTGAGGTTTTAACCGGAGTCAAAGCCGAACTGGTGGCCGGCAGCGGCGGGGTGTTCGAGGTATCGGTTGGGGACGACCTGGTCTTCTCCAAGTTTGAACAGGACAGGTTCCCGGAGCCTGGGGAGATGGCATGCCTGGTCGGCGATTAAGACCTGCGGGGATTCGCTAACTTCAGGGTGCTAAACTAACGCCTGCCGGCCCAGGCTTTTACCCTCTGAACGGATTTCGGTGCACGCGTGTTAAAAACGATTATTGCAGTGACAGGCGCTTCTGGCGCGGGCAAATCCCATTTTTCACGGGAGCTGATGGCGACCGTGCAGAGCTATGCCCCGACCCTCGACATTGCCATCCTGACGGAAGATGCCTATTACCGGGACCAGGCCGAGCTGGCCATGGCAGAGCGGGAGCGGGTCAACTACGACCATCCGGACTCGATTGAACATGAGCTGCTGCTGGAGCACCTCCTGCAATTACGAGGAGGTCAACCGGTCGATGTGCCGGTCTATGACTATAGCCAGCACACCCGAAGCACTGAGTCTGTCAGCCTCGCCCCCGTGCAGTTGTTAATAGTCGAGGGTATCCTGTTGTTTACCAATCCGTTGCTGCGCAGGCAATTCGATTTGCGGCTGTTTGTCGATACACCCCTGGAGGTTTGTCTGCAACGTCGCATGGACAGGGATTGTCGGGAGCGGGGGCGCTCCGAGCAATCCGTGCAGGCGCAATTCGAGGCCACGGTGAAGCCCATGTACCATGAATTCATCGCGCCGGCCCGGGAACATGCCCATCTGCAGCTCGACGGGACAAAAAATTCCAGCCATTCGACCGGCTTGATGCTGACTGAATTGCAACGAAAGGGCATACTTCCCTGATGGGACATGGGCGGTGAGTGATCGGCGCCATCAGTAACGATGACGGGGCCGCCCATGGCGCCGGGCAGGAAACAAGCAGGAAGCAAGTGGATACAGCAATCAGTCTTAGTGGGATCGTAATCCTGTTCGGTGTGGCCTATGGCCTGTCTGCAAACCGTCAGTTTGTTAATTGGCGCACCGTGGGTTTCGCCCTGTTGCTGCAGTTCGTGCTGGGGGGTATCGCCCTCTACCTGCCCGTGGGTGTTGCCGTCCTGGAAGCCATTTCCAATGCCGTGGCCAGTGTCCTGGAGAATGCCCAGGACGGCATCGATTTCGTCTTCGGCAGCGTAGGGGCCTTTGAGCTCGGATTTATCTTTGCCTTTCATGTCTTGCCGGTAATCGTGTTCTTCTCCTCCCTGGTTTCCGTACTCTACTACCTCGGTATCATGGGATGGCTCATCCGGGTAATCGGTGGTGGTTTGCGCAAGTTACTGCAGACAGGCACGGCGGAATCCATGTCGGCTACCGCGAATATCTTCGTCGGCCAGACGGAAGCCCCTCTGGTGGTTCGCCCCTATATCGCGACCATGACACGCTCAGAACTGTTCGCCATCATGGTGGGTGGTATGGCCACGGTAGCCGGCTCCGTCCTGGCAGGTTATGTGCTGCTCGGGGTCGAAATACGCTTCCTGCTGGCAGCCAGTTTCATGGCGGCGCCAGGCGGCTTCCTCATGGCCAAGCTGTTGCTGCCGGAATCGGAGAAGCAGAAAGACGATGACGATGAATTCAAACTGGAATTCGAGGAACACGTCAATGTGATCGACGCGGCGGCGTCCGGTGCCAGCAGCGGCATGTCACTGGCGCTCAACGTGGGAGCCATGGTGCTCGCCTTCGTTGGACTGATAGCCTTGTTGAATACCTTGCTGGCCTGGGTGGGGAGCCTGTTTGGCTTCGAGGCGCTGTCCCTGCAACTGATACTGGGATACGCCTTCCAGCCCCTGGCGTTTATCGTCGGTGTGCCCTGGGAGGAGTCACGACTGGCAGGGAGTCTTATCGGCCAGAAGCTGGTATTCAACGAATTCGTTGCCTTCGTGGCCTTCACCGACCAGATGGCCGCCATGAGTGAGCGGGCCCAGGCCATCGTCACTTTCGCCCTGTGTGGTTTCGCCAACTTCTCATCCATAGGCATCGTATTGGGCGGCATCGGCATGATGGCTCCGAATCGACGCAGCGACATTGCGGAGCTGGGCCTGCGGGCGGTATTTGCAGGGTTTATGGCGAATCTGATGAGTGCGGCTATTGCCGGCTTCTTCCTGTCGCTCACCTGAATCCGGGATTGGACTGACAGGCACGAGCAGCACCCTGCGAATCAGGTCTTGAACAGGCCTATTTCGTGCAGACGTTCTTCCAGGAACTCTCCCGCCGTGATTGGCGGATACTTCGCGCCTCCGGGGCCCGCACATTGGGGCAGGCAATTGAGGCTGGCATTGCTGTGGGGGTGCAGGAAGAAGGGCATCGAATAGCGTGACTTATTGCTGCTGTGGGGATTGACCACGCGATGAATGGTGGAGGGGAGGACATCATTGGTCAGGCGCGACATCATGTCTCCCGTATCCAGCACGATCTCGTCCTCGTCACTGATCACCGGCATCCAGTTCCCCTCCTTGTCCAGGAGCTCCAGGCCGGAATCGGTGGCACCTACCAGCAGGGTAAGCAGGTTGATGTCGGCGTGGGCCGCGGCGCGCATGGCTTCGCCGGTTTCCAGGCCTTCAAGTTTGGGATAGTGCAGCAATCTGCAGATGGAGTTGCCATCGGTTACCAGATCCCGGAAAAACTCTTTTTCCAGTCCCATCGCTTCACCAAGCAATTCCAGCATGTTCTTGCCCAGGGTCTCCAGTTCCCGGTAGAGGTCGGTGAAAAACTCCCTGAACTGGGGTATTTCTTCGGGCCAGACATTCTCGGGATAGGTATTGAAGTAGGGTGAATCTTGCGCGACGCTGGGACCGATGTGCCAGAACTCCTTGAGGTCCGCATGGGGATTGCCCTTGGCGTTCTCCCTGCCGAATGCCGTGTAGCCACGCTTGCCGCCGCTGCCACTGTCGTATTTCAGCTTGATGTGTTCGGGAAGTTCGAATAGCTGTTTCGCATAGCCGTAGGCCTGGTCGAGGCGTGACTTGTCGATGCCGTGATCACGCAGGATGACGAAGCCATATTCGCGCAGGCCGAGATAGAGTTCCTGGCAGAATCTGTCGCGATCTGTTTTCAGGTCATTCAGACTGAGTCGGGTAATACTGTTGCTCATCGTGCCACTAGGCCTTGTTGCCAGTCAGTTCAAATGCATGGGGCAGCAATTCCTCGAGACCAAGCTCAAGTCTCTCGTCGCTGTCGCACACACAATGGATACTAACATTTTCAGCGAATTCTTTAATGACCTGTCGGCAAGCCCCGCAGGGAGTGCAGGGTGATTGGGTGGGTGTGTAGATGACGATGGACTCGATCGCCCTCGCGCCAGCGGCTACCGCGCTGCAGATAGCTGTTCGCTCGGCGCACTGGGTTAGGCCATAGCTGGCATTCTCCACGTTGACCCCGGTATGGATATTACCCGATTCATCACGTACGGCGGCGGCCACGGCGAATCCACTGTAGGGTGAGTAACTCCTGATGATGGCCGCCCTGGCCAGGATCTCCAACTGGTCCACTTGTTTGACTCATTCTGTCTTGAGGGTTGACGGCTGATTATGGCGGGAAACGCATTGCCGTGGAAGGAAAGCCGTGTATTGAGTTGGCGGCCAGGTGTCATTGAAACCTGGCCCTCAATTGATGAACGCGGTTAGCGCTGGAACAGGTAGGAGAACTTGACGAAGAACTGGTCGCCATCGCGTTTCAGATCATCGGTAACAATCAGCTCCCGCTCTCCCTCCATCTCGGCGATATCGAAGTTGCTCTGGTTGCTATTGTAGCCAACAAAGAACGCTGACCATGGATTGATCACATAGCGTAGCAGCAGGTCGAAATTCAGGTTCTTGTCATCGGTGAGACGGGATAGCTCGGCGTCCGTGTCCTCATACTGGGCAATGAATCGCAGGGATAACTCCTTGGTGAACTGGTAATTCCAGTTGCTGCGGAAAATCTTGTTGGAGAAAATCTTCCTGCCACCGTTGCGGGATTCGAGTTCCGTGTAGAGGTACGTGTTATTGATGCGCAGCCGATCGAAAGGCCGCACTAGCAAATCCACATCGAGACGGCTGGTATCGGCAATATCGGGCAGGGAGCCGGGTGGTGGCACGAGATTGAGCGTGGTGCCACTGCGGTAGCTCACACTGAGGTCAACCTGACTCAAGGTATTGTTGTTGTAGCCAATATTCCAGTTGTCGTACTTGTATACCCGGGTGGTGGCCAGTCCCGGAAAATCGCCCACTCGCAGAATCTCGGAAAAATCGGTCCAACCGATATCATAGCGTGTTGTGTCGAATGTGAGTCCGGCACTTGGGCCCAACTGGGAAAATATCTTTGTGCCAGCATCATCTTCCAGGTAAACGCCAAAACCGGTCACGTTCCATGAATTGATGGTGGAATTCTCTGGATAGAAATTCAGGGCGACCCGTTGATGCAAGCCGGAGGTGTCCGCACGGAAGAAGCGGTTCTGAAAACCCAGTTCGGTGCGGAAACCCGGTGACGCCTCGATGAAGTGGGTGTGATTGTTAAACAGCCGGCCCGTGCGATTGATCTGGATGTTGCGCTGGTAACCGGTGTAGGAAGGGCCGCCGCCACGGGGGTCTGTCTCTGTTCCCACTACTTCGACCTGAGTTTGCCAGTTCTCTCCGAAGCGGAAGCGTCCATCCACCAGGGCTGCCCGGTTATGTCCGTCTCCCAATTCGCGGGAGGTGGCCAGGAATCCAATTCGGTCCTGTTCGGAGATATCCCGGTACCCTCTGATGATGCTGATAGTGGCTTTCTCTCCCGCCAGCGGATCTCCGGGATTTCTGTTCTGACCGGGGGCTTCATCATTGATGAGGATGGAACCGAAACCATAGTTGCCTGAGCGGCCGGTGAAGCGAATACCACCCTCGGGGTCGACGATGCGACGGGTAAACACGAGAGTGGAGTCCGTGGCGAAGAAGTCGGCATTCTCAATAAAGAAGGGGCGACGCTCGGGGAACTGCACTTCGAAGCGCTCGTTGACTGTGACCTGCGGTTGGTCGGACTCCACCTGAGAAAAATCGGGGTTGAGTGTGACGTCCAGTACCCAGGTGTCGTTGAAGATAAACTTGGCATCGACGCCCACATCCTGTTCGCTGTCAGTATCGAAGGCAGGTCCCCCCGCTGCTCGCAGGTCGAGTGCATCGACTTCGCGGGCGAAGATGAAGGGTACTATCTGGTAATTGTTGCCCGAGTCTACATCCCGAATGCCACGCATCAATGCTGTCTGGTTGAGACGACCTACGATGTCGATGGAATAGGGAGGCCAGTAGGACTCTTCATTGCGGCGTGGAATGATCCTGGCGAATTGCACACGCCAGGTCTGCTCTGCGCTGTCGCTGAAACGCAGGCTGCTGAGAGGAATGGACATGGAGGCCATGTATCCCTGATCCGTCAATTGGCCATCGCTCTGCCAGACGGCTTCCAGGGTCGTATCGAATCCGGCGCGGCGTGAAGAACCCTCGGTCCAGCGTGCATCCCACTGAATGCCCAGGGGAGTAGTCCGGAATGAGAATGCGGTGCGCTGATCATTGAAGGTATCGATGGTGAGTTCGACGATATCGTCTTCATCGATATTCTCCCGCGCCGCCATGTTGGCACGAATCAGGTTCGGGTTGCTGTCGAAGGCCAGGAAGATGGCGTAGAGATCGCTGGCGGTATAGCCAATATACACCTCGGTGCGCTGGGTCGCGGGATCACCATCGTCAGGCAGGCGTTGGATAAACCCTTCGACCTTAGTCATGGAGCGGGCCAGGGCGGTGGCCGGTGTCATGCCGGCGAAGTCTTCCAGGGTAGGCTGATCGCTGATGCGGGCAATGCTGATACCGTCTGCCGTCACCTGGCCCTGGGCGGGTGACGTGGTGAGGAGGATAATAGTGAGAACTGTACCGGTGAGGTACGACAGCCTGGACTTCATGGAGAGACCCTGTTTTTGGTGATTATTTGGGATGCGGGAATACTAGGGCCTGAACAATGGAGTGCAAGGCGTTATTACACTTTATTGCAGTCTGGAGAGGGCGCCGATGGCGCATCGCCCAGGCCTGGAGGCAGAGCTGGCGAGAGCTGTCGAACGCAGCAGAATCCAGGGGTGATCAAGGCTCTCTCCATCACCCCTGGCGCTGTGGTCAATCAGTGGATAGTGCTACGGTCTATGAAACCATCAGCATTGGGCATCTCAACGCGGGGCAAGGTGTTGGCATTGAGTTCATGATCTTCGCCGATGATACCGTTCATGAAGAGCACATAGGCGACTACCTGGTAGACCTCGTCATCGCTCAGTGACTTCGGTGCATCTGCCGGCATGGCGCGGCGCACGAAATCAAACACGGTGGAAGCTTCAGGCCAGTAGCTGCCCACGGTACGTAGTGGATCGCCTGCAGATTGCATGTCACCGCCGACAATCACGGTAGCGGCGGATATGCCCTCACCGTTTGCTGCATGGCAGGCCGCACAACGGGCATCGTAGACAGCCTTGCCCTGACGGGCCGTGCCACTACCCGCTGGCAGGCCATTGCCGTTGGGTTGAGCGATCAGGTCGAAGTCGGCGAGTTGTGATTCGCTGATGGGCGTGCCAAGTCGCACAGTTTCCTGCGAGCTGGCGAGGAAGGATGTCGCAGCGACAATCAACAAGGCTGACAGTGAAGCGATTCGCTTAAGCATGGGCATCACGCACCTCCCCGGCATTGTTCACGGACCAGCTCTGGATGCCGTGGAAGTGATAGGTGGCGATATTGCCGCGCTCATCGAGAATCGACTGGCGAGTCGGTTGCACATTGCCGGCGCTGTCGGTGGCACGACTCTGCAGGATTGCACTCCCTCCTCGCCATTCCCAGGGAATGCTGAAGCGGGTGAGGGCCTTCTTGTGCTGCTCGCTATCGATAAGCGCATCAGCCCAGCTGCGGCCGCCATCGGCACTGACCTCTACACGGCGAATGCTGCCGGAACCCGACCAGGCGATACCTGTCACGCGATAGATGCCGCGCTGATTGAGACTCATCTGGCCAGATGGCGAGGTGATCAGGGACTTCACGCCCATGGGGAAGGTGAACTGCAGGCTGCTGCGATCAGGCAGGGTATCTGTGTACTTGCTGGTTTCGTCGCGGAAATGTACCGGGCCGTTGGTGAGCTTGATCTGGGTCAGCCACTTCACGCTGGTATTGCCCTCCCAGCCCGGGTTGAACAGGCGCATGGGATAGCCCTGCCCTGGCATCACCGGCTCGCCGTTCTGGAACAGGGCGAGCATGGAGTCGTCCATGGCCTTGGCCAGTGGTACCGAGCGGCCCATGCTGGCCGCATCGGCGCCGACCGCGGCAATCCAGTTGGCTTCCGGCAAGACACCGGCCTCGTCCAGCAGGGTAGAAAGCGGTATGCCCGTCCATTCGGCGCAGGATACGAGGCCATGCAGGCTCTGCGCTGAGCCATTAGGGTCAGGTGTATCCCTGCGTAGTACCGCTCCACTGTTACCCGAGCATTCGAGGAAATAGATGCGGCTTACCATGGTGTAGCGCAGCAGATCTTCGTAGCTGAATACCAGGGGCTGCCGCACCAGGCCATTGATCACCAGCTTGTGCTGGGCGGGATCGATGTCAGGAATGCCGGCATGATGGCGCTCGAAATGCAGGGCGTTCGGGGTGATGGTGCCCTGCAGATGCTGCAGGGGGGTACGGGAGGCGCCGCCGCCGGGATAGGTGGGATTGGGATTTCCCGACATCCGTTCCAGTTGCGGCGCATAGCGGGAACGATCTCCGTAGGGGCTGGCGCCGGGGCCTGGCTGTCTTGACCAGTAGGGGATTTGCAGCGGGCCGGCATCGGCTCCCATTACGCTGCTGGCGACAGCCATGCCGGCGCCGCCCAATCCCATTCCCAGCAGGTGGCGGCGGTTTATTAGTCCGTTACCTGCAACTTTCTCCAGATGCTTGTTTGTCATTCTTCTTCTACCTAGTCAGGAAAATTCTGTTCAGCTTGTGTGTAAACTCTTAGTTGTGCGCAACGAATTGTTTCGCTTCGCGCACCGGGGGCCAGGAGTCATCGTTCCAGATGGAAAGCAGCTGCTCGTAAATGGCATCTGCCTGCGCCTTGTCTCCCATGGCTGCGTAGGCACGCGCAGCACCCAACAGGGACAGGGGGCGATTTGGCAGGCGTAGCAGTGAAGCCTCGAACAGCTTCGCCGCTTCTCGCGAAAGGCCGAAGGCCAGGTGAATTTCACCGGATAATTCGTGTACTGGCTTCAGGGGATTGGCGGCGCCATTCGGCAGACGGCCCTGTTCAGTCAGCGCCACGGCGTCTCTGAGCAGCGCCAGTGCTTCTTCCTGCTGTGGCAGCCCGTCGGTGGTCAGTCCCTCACGCAGTAGCTCTTCTGCCCGCTTCGACCTGGCCAGTGCATTTACCTCGGCATACATCACCTGCAGATCGCTGTTGTTGGGGCTGGCGGATGCCAATTCACCCAGTCGCGCTGCAACCTGCTCCGCCAGATCCAGTTCATCCAGGTTCGCGGCACTCATGCCAAGTGCCAGCAACTGGTCTGCGTTCAGGTCATTGCTGAGTTCACTTAGCGTCCAGTTTTGGGTTTCGATGGTGTGCCGCGCCTGCATGATCTTGAGTGTATTAATGGAGCGGCCATCACCTGGATTTTCTGCCAGGGTTTCCTCGGCGCGGGAAATCCATAACAGCGAGCGTTCAATATCGCCTCGCTGCAGATCCCCATACTGGCCCCAGTCGGTGGCGTGGTTCTGTTCACCCACGGCATCACCCGGTTGCCACAGCTCTCGCGCTACCTGGTAGGCAGACTCATTCCATTCTGCTACCAGATCCCACATGCCGTGTTGAATAAAGATATGAGAAGGCATGTGGCGGGCATGGGAGACAGCGGGAGCGATGTCGCG
Source organism: Pseudomonadales bacterium (assembly GCA_038134565.1). Lineage (GTDB taxonomy): Bacteria > Pseudomonadota > Gammaproteobacteria > Pseudomonadales > Pseudohongiellaceae > UBA9145. Next base: position 76,367 of record JAYPVK010000008.1, read on the forward strand.
GTACTTTTGTGCGGCTTCGAGGGCAATGGGTGCATGGATGGGATCATCGAAGGCATGGATCACGTAGTGCGCGGCTCCGGGATGGTTGTCATTCTTCTTGAACAGTTCCAGCGCCAGGGCGCCGGCCTTCATGTTCATGCGCTCGCGCATGTCGCCTGAGTGTCCCGCAGCGGCGAGGGTCGATACCACATAGAAAGCCACCACTTCATCGTCGTTGGGATATTTACTGTAGAGTTCTTCCATTGCCTCATTCCAGGCGATGCGGCGCTCGGGCATGCCGCCGGGGGTCAGGGCATAGGCTTCGGCAGCCTTGAGAAACCCCTTCTCCTTGTCGTTGGGTGCCTTGGCGAGTCGCAGCTCCGGTGTGGGGGCCAATCGCGCCAACGCTTGTCCGGGGCCCTCGCTCAAAGCGCCGAAGAAGGGATGCTGGTAGGTAAACGCTTCTCCCCAGTAGGCCATGGCGAAATCCGGGTCCAGGGCCTGGGCACGTCGGAAGGCCTCCTGTGCCTGGGTCGTGCCAAAGCTGTGCAGATAGCCCACCCCCAGCATGAACTGTTCCTGGGCCTCCGGGTTGTGTGTGGAGGTGGGAAAATCAAAGCTGCCGACTCGCGGAATATCGGCAGCCTGGGTGGCGGATGAGAGTACTAATACAGAGACACAAGCAGTAAAAATAGACCGTAAAGACATGATCAGACCCCACTCTTCTGAATATTGTTCTGCGCTCAAGGGTGCCAAGTCTTAAACCCCTTTGCAAATGTTTCTGTGGGGCCAGGAGGCCCGGATTCTGGTGGCTGTGTCGTACCTTTAATAAGGAAGGATGGCAGTGCTTCCAGATCAACGCCAACAGGCGTCTATGGTGAGACAACTACAGCGATGAAGCTAAGGCAATCCTTGTCCAGCTTCGGTAGTCGTTTGCAGTTCGTCCGCCTGATACTCAGGATGAAGAGCGAGCCCGGTTACCCAGGGCTCTACTACAGGTGTGATCTGGAGAGCCGCAGCGGTGAGTTGCACACTGCCGTTGGCAGCGCTCAGCACATCGATGTTGCCATGGCTATAGAAAGGGCGGCGCAAAAACTGCGATGCAACCTGACCCTGCGAGACAGGCTGGATCTGTAGCTGTCATTGCCGACCTACGGCAGTCCATGCAATTCCAGGACTCTTTGCACCGCGGGCCGTTGCCGCATTCTCGCGTGGAATTCTGCGATTGCAGGGAAATGATTAATGTCCACGCTGTCGCTTTTCAACCAGTTGCTTATGGTGAACAGGTAAGGGTCGCAAATGGTGTAATTGTCACCGCGCACCCATGGCCCCTTGAACATGGTGGCCTCAATTAGCTGGAAACACTCACTCATGGTCTGCGGGACTTTTGCCTGCATGGCCACTATGGCGGCTTCGTCATCGACCCAGCGGTGGCCACGCACCCGGTGGGCATGGGCAACATGCACGGTAGCGCACAGGTAGGCGTTAAACTCCTGCAGCTTGGCGAATTCGAAGGGGTCATCGAGAGGGGCCATGTTGCTGTCCGGAAAGGACTGGGCAAGATAGGCAAGGATGGCGGGTGTCTCTGTCAGAATACCGCGCTCCGTGACCAGGGCAGGAACCCGTCCTTTGGGGTTGATCTTGAGGTAGTCCTCCGAGCGTTGCTCTGCCTCGGCAAAGTTTAGCACACGCGTCTCATACTGTGCGCCAATTTCTTCCAGTACGATATGGGAGGCGACAGAAACCGTTTGTTGCGCGTAATAAAATACTATTTTCACGTATTTCCTTGTTCGATCCTGGCTGTATCAGTCATTAGTTCAGTGTTTCCGGCTCTTCCGGCGGGCATGGGTCATCTGTCTTCCAGGGCCAGAGCTGGGGCGAGCGATAGGCATAGACAAAAAACTCGCTGGCAGCGGGCGCTAAAAGTGCGGCACCCAGGGCCAATAGCGCCGCACTGAAATAGACACCGCTAAGGCCCAGATAGACACCGAAACCCAGCATTGCGCAGAAGCCGATTGCCAACACCACAAACAGGGACTGCCACATCCACACCTTGCCTATGGCCTGCCGATTTGCCTTGGCGATGAGCACCGATACGATGACCGCAGCGACGACCACCGCGCCGTATCGGGAGGAAGGACCGCCGGTATCGGTGAGCATCTTGCGAAACATCTGTATGAAGCCCGCCAGTAACAGAAGGGCACAATACAGTTTCCAGGGCCAGCTTAATTTATCCAATTCCAGTTACCTGATTCAGATTCACAGCCTTTTCGCGCTCAGTTGCTGACGATAAATTACTCCATATCGCCAGTCAGTACAAAATGGCCAGCAAGGGCTGTGAGAGCCGACTCTTGTCTTCAAGACTCAGGCCTTGTTACTGAGGATAAAAGAGGCGCCTTTCTCGGCAATCATCACCGTGGGGGCATTGGTATTGCCGGAAGTGATGCGTGGCATGATAGAGGCATCGATGACACGGAGTTTCCGTATGCCCTGTACCTGTAATCTGTCATTGACGACGCTGTCTGCTCCACTCCCCATCTTGCAGGTGCCCACCGGGTGGAAGATCGTGGTGCCCAGGTCGCCGGCGGCCCCGGCCAGATCCTCGTCGCTCTCTATCTCCGGTCCTGGTTTCCATTCCTGCGGAGCGAAGCGTTTCAGGGCATCTGCAGCCATGATGCGACGGGTAAATTTCAGGCCTGCCACTGCCACCTGCCTGTCTTCCTCGGTGGACAGGTAGTTGAGTCGGATGGCTGGAGAGTCCTGCCATTGATTGCTTGTTATGCGAACATGGCCGCGGCTGGTAGGGCGCAGGTTGCAAACACTCGGCGTAATGGCGTTAAAGCTGTGCAGGGGATCGCCAAATTTATCCAGGGATAGCGGTTGCACATGCCACTCGATATTGGGGCTGGGCTGTTCGGGATCGCTCATGGCGAAGGCGCCCAGCTGTGAAGGCGGCATGGTAAGCGGCCCGGTTTTGAAGGCGAAGTATTCCAGACCCATCGCCATCTTGCCGACCAGGGATCGGGCGCGCTGATTCAGGGTCACCGTATTGCTTACCTTGTAGACGCTGCGAACCTGCAGGTGGTCATGCAGGTTCTCTCCCACGGGCGGCAGATCATGGATCACCCTGATGCCGTGTTCCTGCAATAGTGAAGCCGGTCCGATTCCACTGAGCTGGAGTATCTGGGGCGAGCCGATAGCGCCCGCAGCGAGTATCACCTCGCCATGGGCCTTGAAGGTTACCGAGCTCTGGCCTTCGATGTTGACCTGTACACCTGCAGCGCTGGGAGTGCCCGGGTTTTCATCGAACAGGAGCTTCTCCACATGGGCATTGGTTTGTACGGTGAGATTGGGGCGCGATAGCACCGGATCCAGGAATGCCCGTGTCGCGCTCCAGCGCCGACCGCGCTTCTGGTTCATCTGGAAGTAGGCATTGCCGAAATTGTCACCGCGGTTAAATTCCTCAATCCTGGGTATGCCGCATTGTTCTGCCGCTTCACGCCAGGCATCCAGAATTTCCCAGTTGACCCGGCGCTCCTCGACCCTTAGCTCGCCGCCTGCACCGTGGTACTGGTCGGCGCCGTGCTGGTAATCTTCCGATTTCCTGAATACCGGCAGTACATCTTCCCAACTCCAACCCCGGTTGCCCAGCTCGGCCCAGTGATCGTAGTCGCTCTTCTGGCCACGCATATAGATCATGGCGTTGATGGACGAGCAGCCACCGAGCACCTTGCCGCGCGCATAGCCGATGCTGCGTCCATTGAGTCCGGGGTCGGCTTCGGTGTGGTAGCACCAGTCCGTCCTGGGATTGGCTATGGTGTACAGGTAGCCTACCGGGATGTCGATCCAGAAATAGTCATCCTTGCCGCCTGCTTCCAGTAGCAGCACTCGCTTCTGTGGATTCGCAGACAGGCGATTGGCGAGCACACAGCCTGCCGTTCCCGCTCCGATGATGATGTAGTCGTAGTCGCGCATAGAGTAGACTGCGTGTTTCCAGATTAAATCGATAGAGTAAGAGTGAACATGATACTCCAATCCACATCGGCATGAAGCATGAGTGAAACCTTTGCGCCATTAAATGAAGCGATTGAAAGCTTCTTTGCACAGCCACAGGCGGAAGCCAGGAGAATTTTTCATGGTCGTGGTCAGCTGTATCCGGGTCTCGAACACATCTGCCTGGACTGGTATGCCCCCCTGGTGCTGGTGAGTGCCTTTGATGCCGTTGCGGATCCTGGCCTGCTTGTCGCTACGCTGCTGGCCGCGGACAAGAATCAGCAGATTCAATCCATCGTACTGCAGCGCCGCTATGAGCAGGGCGCGCCTGCGGAAGTGCTTTACGGTGAGACGCTGGACAATATCACTGTGGTGGAAAGTGGCTTGAAATTCGAAGTGCATCCAGGGCGTCGCCAGAACGCCGGACTGTTCATGGACATGCGACTGGTTCGGCGGTGGTTGATTGAAAACTGCCGCGAGCGCAACGTACTGAACCTGTTTGCCTATACCTGCTCCCTGTCGGTGGCGGCATTGGCGGGCGGTGCACGCTCTGTTACCAATGTGGATGTCAGCAAGACAAGCATCGCCTGGGGTAAGCGCAATCATGCGCTCAATGGGCAGCCATCTGACTCTGTGCGCGCCATTCCTTTTAATCTGTTTACGTCATGGGGGCGGGTCAAACAATATGGTCGCTACGATGTGGTGATTATCGATCCACCCACGCGCCAGCGCGGGAGTTTTGAGGCAGAGAAGGACTATGCGGCGGTGGTCAAGCGGCTGGGCGGCCTGTGTAATCCGGGCGCCGAGATTATTGCCTGTCTCAACAGCCCGTTCCTGCAATCCTCCTGGATGCATGCATTGTTCGAGGCGCACTGCCCCACGGCTGAATTCATCGAGAGAATGGCTGTCGCGCCAGAATATCCCGACCGTGAACCGGAGATGGGGCTGAAGATATTTCGCTTTCGCATGGCAGGATGAAACGCTTCCCCTGCCATGGCGCTAGCCGTCGGGATGCAGGATCAGGAGATCGGACTTCAGGTAATCCAGCATGCGTGATGCAGTATTGCCGAAAATCACTTCCGCGAGGCGGCTGCGTGACAGGGCGCCGGTTACTGTTACCGCCGCGTGTAAGGAGTCCTGGCAATGCACGATAGCATTCACCGGAGTTTCGTCGATGAGGTGGATATTTTCCTCGGGAATGGTGAAGTCGGCGAGCAGTCTGTCCAGCGCATCGACGTGAGTTTGCCTGATGGCATCGGCATCGGCATCGGCATCGGCGAAGGGGCGGGCAGTCTGTGGGCAGGCATGCACCACCTGTACGATGCCGCCGATGAGTTCCTGGGTCTTTAGCGCAAAGTTCAATATCTTGTGATCCAGGCCTTTGGGTTTCGAATGGCTGTGTACGGGGTCCACCGCGGCGAGGATCACCGGTTTTTCCTGCCAGTCCAGGTCCTTGGTGAGCAACAGGGGGCGGGAAGTGGTCTTGATCAGCTGCCAGCTATCATGGGAAAGATTGTGTTTCTCATGGGGTAGCCGCATGTGGGCGTGCTGTACCACGAGATCGACATCCAGTTCTTCCGCTTCCCGGGCGATCTGCTCGTAGCGTGGATAGGTCCAGTGCACCCGGCAATCCACCCTGAAACCCCGCTCTTTCAGCGCCTGCGCGATCAACTCGAGACGCGCTTCCATTCTGGCGATAAATTCCTTGCGTTGGGCGATGGCATCCGGGCCGAAGTCGCTGTAGCTGTCATGGAGATATTCTTCAAAACCGCAGCCTACGAGGTGCAGAATCGCTGTCTCTCGATTGCCGACAAAGCCCATGGCCTTGGTTACTTCCAGCGGCAGTGAAGCTGTGGTAACCCTGAAGTCATTGTAAACGTCGAGAACTACAAGAATTTTGTTAAAGTCAGTCATGGGTCAGGCCTTTGCTGCTGCAGTATGATTGCTTGATGCTAATGCGGATTGCGGAAAATCGCCCTGTTGAGAACTTCGGGAATGGGAATATGAGTGACGAAAACAGACAAATTGAAGACAGGAAGGGCGCTGCGGTGCGATTTCCACCGCCCTTGATTTTCCTGCTACTGGTATTCCTGGGCTTCGCACTACAGTGGCTGCTGCCCTTGTCCCTGGGTCTGCCGGCTGCCGTGCAATGGATCGGCCTTGGTATCTGCCTGTTGGCGATTGCGGTACCGCTGCAGGTCAATGGCGTGTTCAACAGGGTGGGAACTGCCATTGAGCCGTGGAAACCGACCAACAGCCTGGTCACCGATGGACTCTATCGCTGGTCCCGCAATCCTATCTATACGGCCTTCTGCCTCTTCAACATCGGAGTAGGCATCGCCGCTAACAATCTGTGGGTCACCCTGTCCTTTATCCCGGGCGCGATACTGGTCTACGCTGTCGCGATCGCGAAGGAAGAGCGCTACCTGGAGCGGAAATTTGGTGAGGAGTACCTGGCCTATAAACGATCCGTTCGTCGATGGCTCTAGTCTGCCGCAATCCAGAGGCTTCGTTTACTGCGCTGGGCGAGCTCTTTGCATAGTTCCGGTGCTGTAAAAGCGCGGTGCGTCAGGCAGTGGCGTGCTAGCATGTGCCCCTTCCAGCATTGATGATCAGCAACAGGAGCTGGCTTGGCGGAACGCATCCAAAAGAAGATTGATTCAGGCTTCCCACCGAAATCGGAGCCCTCAGAAATACTGGCGGGCATCGACCTGACTGGCAAGGTGGCGGTGGTGACAGGCGGCTACTCAGGTATCGGGCTGGAGACCACCCGGGCCCTGGCTGGAGCCGGTGCCAAAGTGTATGTGCCTGTGCGCGATCCCGCCAAGGCCCAGACGAACCTAGCCGACGTGGAAGGCACGGTGATTAGCGAGCGGCTCGACCTGGGTAATCTGGACAGCGTGCGAACGCTGGTAGAGAAATTGCTGGCGGAAGAGAAAGCCATCGATCTGCTGATTAACAATGCCGGCATCATGGCCTGTCCCGAGACCCGACTCGGCAGTGACTGGGAAAGCCAGTTTGCCGTGAATCATATCGGGCATTTCGTGCTGAGCAACGGACTGCTGCCAATCATCCTGGCGGCAGATTCGCCGCGAGTGGTCTGCCTGTCCTCAATTGGTCACCGCCGTTCGGACATACTCTGGGATGATATTCACTTCCACTCCCGGCCCTATGAGAAATGGACAGCCTATGCGCAATCCAAAACCGCCAATGCCTTGTTCGCCCTCGGGCTGGATATGAAGTATCGTGATCAGGGTCTGCAGGCATTCTCCGTGCACCCCGGGGGTATCATGACGCCCTTGCAGCGCCATCTGGACAATGAAGAAATGCATGCCCTGGGCTGGACCGATGCAGAAGGCAATCTGTCCGAGCTGGCGGCTGCCCTCTTCAAGACGCCGAGCCAGGGCTGCACCACTACACTATGGGCGGCTACCAGTCCGCAACTCGCTGGCATGGCTGGACTGTAGTGTGAGGATTGTGATGTGGCGGATCTGGCCACGGATGCAACGGAGCGGTACTTTGGAGTGGCCCCCTGGGCGGCCAGTGAAGAGGGTGCCATGCGCTTGTGGGAAATGACTGAAGAAATGCTGGCCTGAACATCCACTATAATCGGGCTGAATACCACAAATTATTCGATCACCGGATTTTCGTAAGGAGTGTGTATGGCAGTTCCTCGAATAGCGATTAACGGTTTCGGCCGCTTCGGTCGAACCATCATGCGTATCGCCAAGCAACGCGGTCACTACAATGTCGTGGCAGTGAATGACCTGGCCAGCATCGACCAGCTGTCCTATGCCTTCAAGTACGACAGTATTCATGGCATGTGGCCCGGCGAGGTCAAGGTGCAGGGCGACACCATGGAGATCTCCGGTGATCCGTTCAAGGTACTCAGCGAAAAAGACCCGTCGCAATTACCCTGGAAGGAAATGGGTATCGATTATGTCATCGAGAGCTCTGGTGCATTCAAGACACTCGACGCCCTGAACAAGCATCTGGAAGCTGGTGCGAAACGGATCATCCTGACCGTGCCCTGCAAAGACCCTCTCGATGCCACCCTGGTGACCGGGGTCAACGATCACGTCGTCACCGAGGACACCAAGATAATCAGTAATGCCAGCTGCACCACGAACTGCGCCGCACCACTGTGCAAGGTATTGCACGAAAGCTTCGGTATAGAGAAGGGATTGCTGACCACGGTACATGCCTACACTTCAAGTCAGCGCCTGATCGACTCGCCGCATCCAGACAAGCGTCGTTCTCGTAACGCGGCTACCAATATCGTTCCCACGTCGACCGGCGCTGCCAGGGCCATCGGCATGGTCATGCCGGAACTGGCAGGCAAGCTGGACGGTCTGGCCATGCGCGTACCGGTGCCTGATGGCAGTCTGGTGGACCTGACGGTGCAGGTGTCGAAGGAGACTACGGCCGAGGCAGTCAATGCTGCCTTCAAGGTCGCCGCCGAGGGTCCCTTGAAAGGCATTCTCGCCTACAACGAGGAAGCCCTGGTCAGTAGCGATATCATTGGCAACACGCATTCATCGATCGTGGATGCCGAGCTTACCCAGGTCATGGGTGGTAACCTGGTGAAGGTAGTGAGCTGGTACGACAACGAGTGGGGCTACAGCACCCGGGTAGAGGAATTGATAGGGCGACTGGGCAGGATGGATGGCCTCAGTCCCTGACTCTCGCCTGGCGAGAATCCTGACGCAGGGGACCGAGAGGGCTGGGTGCGCAGTTGTCATACTGGCGCGTCCAGCTCAGGTTGCTCAGCAGCCAGCTTCCCTCCCGCTTCACGAGCTGGAATGAATCGATCCCGCAATGGGAGAAGTTGCCATCGACGTGAAAATCGTAGGGTGCCCAGAACAGGGCAATATTTCCCTCGATGAGTACCGTTGGGTCCCAGTACCGTTCTACCATCCGTGGGCCTGCGCCGCTGAAGCGGCTTATCAGCTGAGTGTAGTTGATGAGGTTCAGTTCGCGCGCTTCGGGAGGATTGGCGGTCCAGACATTCAGGGAGCCCTGAATGGTCAGCTTGCGTAGCGCCTCGCCATCACGGTCGGTCATGGCCTCGAAGAATGCATCCACGGTCTTGAGCACGGCTGCCTCTTCAGTCTGGGCCAGCGCGGCGCCGGAGGCCAGGGTACTGCAGGCAGCCATCAGCAGCAGGAGTGTGCTTCCCAGGTTCCTGGTGTTGTTGCCCACGATCGAGTCCTCCATGTCGTTCCTCGGCTGAGTGCTACCTGGCAAGATACTATCGCTTCCGCAAAAGTGCTATAAATCACGCTGCTCCGTTTGGTTTCTCCTCCATTGTTCTCGCATGCCCACGATGCTCTCTTTCAGGAAGTCTATTCAAGCCGCGATTTTGCTCATGTTCTCGCTGCTGACCCCGCTGCGGGCAGCGGAAGTTGAGTTGCCAGCACCGGCACCGATCCCGGAAGGCCTGCAGACCATCGAATTCTTCAGTCCGTCGGTAGGCAGGGAGATGAAGTTCGACATCGTGTTACCCCGGGATTATCACGCCTCCAAAAAACGCTATCCGGTGCTCTATCTTCTGCATGGTTATATGCAGAACTACACCGTGTGGGGCCGCAACCTGGGGGCAGCGTTTTATGCGCGCAACGTGGAAGATCTGATCCTGGTGTTGCCCGATGGTGGCAACAGCTGGTTTGTAAATTATGCCCGCAGCGACCATAGTCAGTTGAATAACTGGGAAGATCACATCATCAAGGATTTGATTCCCTTCGTCGACGGTAATTTCCGCAGTGAGGCGCAACGAGAGGGACGTGCCATCTCCGGGTTGTCCATGGGCGGCTTCGGTGCCTTCGCCCTCGGCCTAAGGCATCCCCATCTGTTCGTTTCCATTGGCAGTACCAGCGGCGCGCTGGCCTTCGCCCGTACCAATGCGGCGGGCCTCGCCGCGGGTATTCCGGTTACCCAGGGCAATGAGCCGCGCAGTACCGAGGATCAGGCACGCTTCGAGGAAGTAGATGAATTTATCGCCCAGGTAATCGATATTCCGGGATTCAGCACGCAACAAGAGCGGACCCCGGCCGGTGCCCGCTTCGAAACGGCGGCCCAGGCTGAGGCTTATGATCCTTTCGAGATCATTTATAATGTGCCCAAGAGCCAGTTGCCTCATATTTATATCGATTCCGGTACCGAGGATAGCCTGATAACCGTGGCGCGCGAGTTGGCGCAGTTACTGATGTTGAACAATGTGCCTTTCGACTACATGCAGAGTCGGGGTAATCACAATTCCGAGTATTGGCGCCGATCAATCGGGCATATGCTAAATATTCAATATGAAGTCATGCAGAGAGCGTTGGGCAATCGGCCCTGATCATGGAAGCAGAAGCAGTCAAGTTGGATCCCGCAAAATACCATAGCAAGTCAGTGCTCAGCGAACAGCAGATCGCCGAGTTCCATGAGCGCGGCGTGCTGAGGGTGGATTTCGGATTCGATCCGGCCATGCTGGATGCCATAGTCGAGAAAGTGGAAGCGCACTACGACGATGCCTACAGGCAAAATCCGCTATTGGCAACCCGCGTGCAGGACGCCTGGAAGTGGGTCGATGAATCACGGCAACTCGCCGTGGATAGCAGGGTCAGGCAGGCGCTGGGTGAGTTGGTGGGGCGTAAGGCCTTGCCGTTTCAAACCCTGAACTTCCCCATTGGAACCTCGCAATATGCGCATTCCGATACGCTTCATTTCAGCACCATCCCGGAAGGCTATATGGCAGGGGTTTGGGTCGCGCTCGAGGATATCGATGAGGACAATGGCCCCCTGATCTACTACCCGGGCAGTCACAAACTGCCTTTCTATAGCATGCAGGATCTGGGCCTCGAGCCCGGTTACGGCAACTATCACCGCTATGAACAGAAGATCCAGGAACTCATTGCCGAGAAGGGCTTCGATTCGGAACTGGGTGTGGTCAGGAAGGGGGAGGCATTGATCTGGCATGCCAACCTTCTGCATGGCGGTGCGCCACGCAAGGATCTGGAGCGTAGCCGACATTCCCAGGTTACTCACTACTTTTTCGAAGGCTGCAAATACTATACGCCAATGGAAAGTTCGAAGGCGAAACTCAGCTATCGGAATCCCTTCTGGATTCCCGAAACCGCCGATTTCGTGTTACCTAAAACGGGCCCGGACGCAAGCTTGCTGGATCGGATTATTTACAAGCTCAGGACCCTGATCGGCAAGTAAGCATCGGACGGTTGCCAGCTGACAACTACACAAAGTGAATCAAGGCCTCGGGAAATTGAGGCGACACCTGCTTCACGAATATCTCTATGACACAGTCTCTTTCAAGATTGCTCCGGGTGAGCAGTGCGGTGTGCAGGATAAATCGCAAGGCCGTGCTGGAAGTTGCGGATTTCACAATCTGCGCCGGCGAACACTGGTGTCTGTTTGGGGCAAACGGCAGTGGCAAGACCCAATTTGCCAGTCTCTTGAGTGGGCAACGAAGAGAGTCCGGCTCCTATGTGCAGTATGGTGACGAGACCTGCGATTTCGATCCGCTGCGGGATTGCCTGTTTGTATCTTTCGAAGAGCAGCAGAAGCTCTGGGCCAGGGACAACAGGCTGGATATGAGCGAATATGACGCGCGCGCGGAAGACAGGGGCACGCTGGTATCGAGTATCATCGCCAGCGCCAGGCCAAATGACGCCAGAGATGACAGCTTGTTGAAGGCGCTCGTTGAGAAGCTGCAACTGGAAGAACTGGTGGAGAAGGGTATCCGTTTCCTCTCGTCCGGTCAGTTGCGCAAGGTATTGATCGCCCGGGCCTTGTATGGGGCGACAGTCGGCGCTCCCAAGCTCGTGGTGCTGGATGATCCCATGGAAAGTATCGACAGGCTGGCACGGGAAAGCATCGCTGCCACCATCGCCGAATTCCAGCGCTCCGATGCCACCGGCAGCCTGTTTGCCACTCTGCTTCTGTGTCGGCGTCGCCAGGACATTCTCGACGGCAGCACACACCTGGCATTGATGGACAGGCTGCGCATTGCAGAGCAGGGGCTGAAGGGGTCGGTGCTCAAGGGGGAGCACTTTGCGCGGCTGGCCAATCCACACGTGACTGTTCCGGACTCCCTGCCAACCGCATCCAATGCCAGGGACGCAGATGATGATGGGCAAGTGCTGATAGAGCTCAAGCGCGTCAGCGCCAGCTACGGCGAACTGGACGTATTCAGCAATCTCTCCTGGTCCATGCGCGGCTCCGACCATGTATTGATAGAGGGCCCCAATGGTTGCGGCAAGTCCACGCTGCTGAGCCTGATAGATGGAGAAAACCACAAGGCCTATGGTCAGGAAGTCTTTCTGTTTGGTCGACGCAAGGGCAGTGGCGAGTCAATCTGGGATGTAAAAGCCAACTTCGGTGTGGTCTCCAACGAGTTGCATAACAAGTACATTAAGGGCTGGAAGGTGCTTGATGTCGTGGTGTCCGGATTCTATGACTCGGTAGGACTCTACGACGATAGCGGTTCGGCAGAATGGGATCGGGCTCGTGCCTGGTTGTTGACGCTGGGAATCGCGGAATTGGAGAAGGCCTACTACCATGAGCTTTCTTTTGGTCAACAGCGCCTGGTATTGCTGGCGAGAGCCATGGTGAAGGAACCCAGGGTGCTGGTGCTCGACGAGCCCTGTGTGGGGCTCGATGATTATCACCGGCGGTTTATCCTGGGTATCCTGGACAGGATCGCCGAGCAGACCCGCACCCGGCTGATCTATGTCAGTCACGTGGCCGACGAGCAGCCTTCCTGCATAAACTACAAACTGCAGTTTGTGGCAAAGCCTTCGGGCGGCTTTGCTGTCGAACAGGGCAGGGTCTAGCCGCGAATATAGTTTTCCAGTTGTTCTATCGTCGACTGCTGGTCACTGATAATGTCCTTGACCAGGTCGCCCATGGAGATCACACCCTGGACCACGCCGCCATCTACCACGGGAAGATGACGAATGCGATTACTGGTCATCACGCCAAGCGATGCCTGCACGCCTTCGGTTGGAGGGACGCTGATGACATTGCTGCTCATGATGTCTTTCACCCGGGTTACTTTCGAAGCGCGTCCCTTGAGAATTACTTCCCGCGCTTAATCCCGTTCGGAAATTATGCCCAGCAGTTCGCTGTCCTGCATGACCATGAGAGCACCCACCCGCTTATCCGCCAGCATCTGCACCGCTTCGTACACGGTGGCATCGGGAAGGATCGACCAGATTTCATCGATCCGCTTGTTATTTAGTATCTGTTGTACCGTATGCATCGTTCACTCCAGTGCAAGGAGTGACGGCACTCAGTTCACGCGTGATAGGTTGATATTGGCATAGCCTGCATTGTTGCCATAAAAGCCAGGGCTGTCGTTCACGAACATGGAAAGCTTGCCATCACAGCTTGCTATGAAATGATAACTGCCATTAGTTTCATCTACGTCCAGTTCCGTGACACCGCTCAGGCTCTCCCGCCCGCAGTCAGGTTGGTAAAGCATCAGCTCAAACCAGCGGTTCTGTCGCGAGCGCCGGGTAAACCCGAGCCATTCGAATGGCATCACGCTGTTGGCAAACCCGGTTTCATCGAGCGCTTCACCGGTTTCGTTTTCTTCGATATAGCTGTCTATCCAGTTGCTGAGGATGACCACGTCCACCGCATAGCGAGTGCCCGCGTTCAGCCTCACGCCGGTGTCGAGGTTAGGATCGTTGGTGAAGAAGTGAACAGTGGCGGATTCGCCCCTCGCCAGGTCATGACCACCTCCGGAATCATCAAAAAATGTGGCGATGGGCACGGCACAGGCGGTCAGGTAGAGGCTCAAGCCAAGCAATAATGCGCTTCTGAGCTTGTCCTTGCCAGATCCGCGGGTAGGGTTCACTTGCAGCTTCATGGAAATGATTCTCCAACTTCGAATACACACAGACTAAGCAGTCTACTCCTGTTTGATGGCTGTTTATACCCTAGCCCCGAGCTTGCCGCACCGGCGCTTCTGGCATACCCTGCGGCTTTTGAATATTAGAAGTAGTACTGACATTGAATATCACCTTACTGGTAAACAGGGATGTGGCGAGTTGTCTCGCGCTGAATTACCTGACCAATGCGCTGTCGGCCCATCGGCTTACCGTGTTTTACTCTGCCCGGGTTGGTAGCAAACCACTGCCTGAACCACTACAGCGCCTGAAGTTTTTCGAGCAGGATTTCTTCAACCGTTTCGTGTTTCCTCTGCAACTGGAATTAGCCGACCGCGATTCCCTGGAGTTGACGGGCCTCGAACTCCTAACGGAGAAGCTGGAGGGTCGTTGCACCGAACTCAATAACATCAACGGTACCGAAGGCATGCGACGCTATCGCGCTTCGAATCCGGATCTGGTGCTATCGATTCGCTATGGCGTCATTCTCAGGGATGAGGCGATCTCGGTGCCCAGACATGGTGTACTCAATCTGCACTCCGGCGCGCTGCCGGCCTACCAGGGCGTCATGGCCAGCTTCTGGGCCCTGTTGAATGACGAGCAAGTCCTCGGCACTACATTGCACCGGATTGCTGACTCTACTATCGATACCGGTCCAATCATCGAGACCACTACCCTGGAAGTCAGGAGAGAAAAATCCTATCTGTGGCATGTGCTCAGTCTCTACGAAGACGGCTGCGAAGCCATGGCGAAGGCGGCACAGAGGCTCGCCAATGGAGACGTCCTCGAGAGTCGTCCCCAGACTGGTGAGAGTGCTTACTACAGTTTTCCACAGGACGAAGATCTGGCCAGGTTCCACGCAGGTGGATTGAAACTTTTTGACCCAATCGAGGTTTTGGAACTGGCAAAGAGATTTTGCTTCCACGATTAGTTAACCCTGCAGAAAAGCATCTGCATGCCTGACACAATCGATCCTCTACCTCTGGTAAGCGGTTTACGGCTGTGCGGCATGCTTGCTGTAGCGACTGTTGCTGTAATCCATACAGGCACTCACTCAGGCACGGATGCACGAGATAGTTTCCTGAAGCAGGTGCCGCAAGCGCAGCCATTCTGATAGAGTAGCAATTGTTGCAAGTCGCTATACAGCTATGCAAAAGAATAAAAAGATTCAGACCTGTGAAAGTGTCTGGGAGGAGATCGACATGACATCACCGAAAAATTATCTAATTGCCTGTTTGTCGGCGCTGGTCTTCCTGCTTGCGGCGGGCCCGGTCAGTGGACAAGGCAGGCTGGCAATCGAACAAGTCAAAGATGGCCTGCATGTGATTACCGGTCCCGGTGGCAATATCGGCGTGCGGCTAACCGACGATGGAGTCATACTCATCGACGACAAGTTCCCTGAGGATTTCGAGGAGATTCAGTCCCTCGTTGCCTCGGTAACGGACATGCCGGTCAAATATGTGATCAACACTCACCATCATGGCGATCACAGCGGCAGCAATGCCAGTTTCCTGCAGTCTGCCGAGGTAATCGCTCACAAGAATGCCAGGGACAATATCATTCGCAACAATCAGGAAGGCGCACCGCGGATCATCTTCATGGATGAAACGGCAGTTTTTCTCGGTGGCGTTGAAGTGCAGGCCTTCCATCTGGGCACGGGGCACACCAACGGCGATGCTGTCGTCTATTTCCCCGATCTCAACACCATTCACGGCGGCGACCTGTTACACACCACGGCGCCCTTCATCGATTATGCCAACGGTGGCAGCAGCAAGGGTTGGGTAGATACCGTCAACGGTATCCTCAAGCTGGATTTCGATACAGCCATTCCTGGGCATGGCCCGGTCATGGACCGGCGATTTGTCATCAATTTCCGTAACCAGATGGAAGCGGTCAGGCAACGCATGGCAGGGCTGATTCGTAATGGCTTGCGCGCCGAAGATGCCGCCGATGCGATCAGGGATGCAGCCCTGAGCTGGACCCAGGCTGAGAATGGGCTCTTCATGAGTCGCAGTATTCCCGGCTTCTATGCGGAAATTGCCGCAGAGCTGGAATAGCCGGCTCGTGTCGCTCGGCAGGGGAATTGGATTCCCTGGGCGGTTCAATGCCTGCTGCTGGTCGCAGGTGTTGGTAAAGGGTGTTAGTAACAGACGTTAGTAACAAGACTCGGTGTACACAAAGCAGGGTGGTCGTATTGTGTCCGGTGAAACAGATCTCGAAAAACTCCTCACGCTTCTGCAGCCTCGCTTGCTGGAAGGCTACTATGTGTTTTGTACGATAGAGGAGGGAACTGGCCATATCCTGGATTCCCTGCGACCACTGGCTAGCTATCGTGAAGAGGAAGGCCTGAGCCTGTTGCTGCTACAGCAACAGGCGGACCAGGCAGGGCTCTCCTACGATGCCGTGTTTCGTGGCATCACCCTGTCAGTGCATTCCAGTCTCGAGGCAGTTGGTTTCACTGCAGCCGTTGCGGGCAAATTGGCGGCCCATGGCATCTCTGCCAATGTGATCGCAGCGCATTACCACGACCACGTGTTTGTGCCTGCCGAGCGAGCGGACTATGCGCTACAGCTGCTGACAGAGCTGGAGAGTTGATTTCCGACACCGGAAACCCCCTACAGCGCCGCCTGTAGCTGGGGTATAGTTGATGCTCGCCTGAATACGAAGAACAAGAGGCAAGGGCATGGCAAATCTTCGCACCATCAAAAAATCCATCAAATTCATCTGCTTGCTAATTCCCGCGCTATTCAGCGCCGGACTTTCGGCGCAGTCTTCGCTGCAGTTGAACGTGGAAGGCCTGGACCTGCCGGTGGAGATTCTCAAGGATCGTTGGGGTATCTCCCATATTTACGCCGAGACCGAGCACGACCTGTTTTTCGCCCAGGGCTATAGTGCTGCACGGGATCGCCTGTTTCAGTTTGAATTGTGGCGGGCGCGTGCCACGGGAACCACAGCGGAAATACTCGGTCCCCGGGCCATCGAGAGAGATCACGGCACCAGGCTGTTCAAGTTTCGCGGCGCCATGGCAGAGGAACTGAATCACTATCACCCCAGGGGTGTGGACATCATCTCTGCCTTCGTGCACGGCGTGAATGCCTATATTGATGAGGCGCTGGAGGAGCCCGACGAATTGCCGCTACCGTTCAGGCTGTTGGGAATCGAACCCAAGCACTGGACCGAGGAAGTAGTCATTTCTCGCCACCAGGGCCTGCTCGGCAACATCGCTCTCGAACTGCGCACCGGTCGCGCTGTCTGTGAAATTGGCGAGGCGGCGGTCAAGGAGTTGCAGTACTACCATCCCCACGAACCCGACCTCAGCCTCGATCCGCTGATCGACTGCGACTCCCTGCTAAACAATGACATACTGCATCTGTACAACGCCTACCGTGATGAACTGGAGTTTCTGCCCGAGGACATCGTGCTGGCGAGTGCCCGAAACGATGATGACAGCTTCAGGGAGCTGGCCGCTGTCCTGTCCGCTGAAACGGCAGATCTCAGGGAACATGATCTGGATAACATCGGCAGCAACAACTGGGTCGTCAGCGGCGAGCTGACCCAGGACGGCTGGCCGCTGATGGTCAACGATCCGCACCGTACCCAGGCCGTGCCATCCCTGCGTTACTGGGCGCATCTCGTCGGGCCAGGCTGGAACGTAATAGGAGGGGGTGAACCGACGATCCCTGGCATTTCAATTGGACACAACGAGTTTGGTGCCTGGGGACTGACGGTGTTCAATACCGATGGTGAAGACCTCTATGTCTATGAGACCAATCCGGCCAATCCAAACGAGTATCGATATAACGGCCGTTGGGAGCCCATGTCGATTATCGAGGAAACCATCAATGTGAAAGGCCAGCGCCCGGTTACCGTGGAATTGAAATACACACGGCACGGTCCCGTTGCCTTCGAAGACGGAGACAAGAATCTGGCCTATGCACTGCGCCCGGCCTGGATGGAGTTTGGTGGTGCCCCGTACCTGGCTTCGCTGCGTATGGATCAGGCGCGGACCTGGGAAGAATTCAGGGAGGCCTCCAACTACAGCAATATTCCTGGCGAGAATATGATCTGGGCGGATCGCGAGGGCAATATTGGATGGCAGGCTGTGGGTATTGCCCCCATTCGTCGCAACTTCAGCGGTATGGTACCGGTGCCCGGTGATGGCCGTTATGAATGGGACGGCTACCTGCCAATCAAGGCAAAACCACATGAGTTCAATCCGGCTCGCGGTTTCGTGGAAACGTCCAACAGCAATTACACACCGCCGGACTACGAATACCTGGATGCCATTGGTTTTACCTGGACCGATCCCTATCGCTGGGCGAGGGGTAGCGAGGTGCTGGGTTCCGGGCGCAAGTTCAATATGACTGACATGATCGCGCTGCAACATGACTACCTGTCGATTCCGGCGCGCTCCCTGGTTCCATTCTTCAGGGATCTGCGGGCCAGCGATGAGCAGGTGGAACAGGCGCGGCAGATGCTGATGAACTGGGATTTCGTTCTCGACAAGGATTCTATCGAGGCAGGTATCTATGTGGCTTTCGAGCGGCGCCTGCTGGACAACATCGAGCTGCTCAAGGTGCCGGAATCGGCACAAGCACACCTGGCTGTGGGCATGAAGACCACCATAGATATGTTGCTAGCGCCCGATGGTGACTTCGGTGACGACCCCATCGCAGGCCGCAACCAGTTCCTGCTCGACACACTGGCAGAGGGTATAGCCGACCTGCGCGAGAAGCTGGGACCTTCCATGCAGAATTGGGTCTATGGTCAGGCGGATTACAAGCATGCGCTTATTCGCCATCCGCTGAGTGCGGCAGTCGATGAAGAGACCCGGGCAAGACTTGATGTCGGGCCGCTGCCGCGCGGCGGTAATGGCTTTACCCTGGGTAATACCGCCAGTGGCGATAACCAGACCTCCGGAGCATCATTCAGGATTTTTGTGGATACGCGGGATTGGGACGACACCCTGGGTATGAACACACCCGGACAGGTGGGCGACCCCGATCATCCACTGTACGCGAATTTGTTCGAGCTCTGGGCCAACGACCAGGTCTTTCCGGCGTTCTATTCCCGGGACAAGATCGAATCGGTGCTGTTCGAGCGGCTGGATTTGTGGCCGGGCAACTGATTGAGAAGCCCGGCAGCCCTTATCGAGCTCCGCTATCCTGATAGTGATCTGGCCTAATAGGCGCAGAGAATCTCCACCTTGCGTGCGGCCAGATTGATGTCGGCCTCAGACTCTGCCGCGAGCAGCTGATCCTTGGCTTCCTCACACAGCCGTGCATTCTGTTCGATCATCGGATCTATCGCGGGAGCGACCTGGCCGGGCCGACGCGCCGTACTGCACAAGGAACTGGGAACGCGACGAATATTGTCATGACGCCCGCGCTCTGCGGCTACACAATCGCCTTCCCGCAGATAGCCTTTCTCGGTAACGAACCGGGTTACGGTGCCATCGGAGTAGCGCAGGGTATAGGCATAGGCGAGGCGATCTCCTTCGAGGGCGGAAGTGGCCAGGGCACCCAATGCGGCACCACCAATACCGCTGGCGACCTGACTGCGGGTCGAGCGACCACTGGACAGGATGAGCCCGGTGAAGCCGCCCACGATGGCACCTGCCGGGGCCGCAGTCGGCAACCGTTCCCGGTTTACATCGGTGACCTGGGCATAACGAATGCGCATCTCTTAGCCGCGGGCAGAGCTGGAAGAGCTTGAATTACAGGCGGCGAGCAGCAGGCTGGCGCAGAGCAGCAGCAACAGTTTGAAATGACTCATGAGCAATATTCCAGAATCAGAATTACTGCCGGAGATGAAGTTTCAGTCGGCAGTACAGTAGAGTGTAAACCGCAAATATTAATATAGCCTTAATCCCAGGATATGGAATCCGAAATTGGTTAACTGGATTCAAATTCTTCGTATTTTTGTACTTCAATACTGACATGCCGCAGTGGCAAGTGGTCAGGGAGGAGGGCCTTGAAATGTTCTGGTTGCCTGGGTGAGCGACTCACGATGGAAAGAATGGCGGCGGAGATACCGGGACCGACAGTCCACACATGCAGGTCTACCACCCGATGATCAGGATCGGTTTCGATGGCTTCCCGGATGCTGTTCTCGAGCTCTGTGCCGCCCTGTTCATCCAGCAGGATGGCACTGGTGGATTTCAGGAGTCCCAGTGACCAGCGACCGACGAGCACGGCGCCCACGATGCCCATGAGTGGGTCCATCCACACTGCGCCGTAATTCTTGCCGATGAGCAGGGCCACGATGGCGAGCAGGGAAGTCAGGGCATCTGCCAGGACATGCAGGTACGCGGACTTGAGATTGTGGTCATGGTGATGATCATGGCCATGAGGGTGGTGGTGATCGTCATCATGGTCATGGTCATGGTCATGGCCGTGGTCATGGGAATGGTGCTCACCGAGAATAAACACGGATGCGCCATTGACGATGAGTCCCAGTGTGGCGACGAAGATGGCTTGATTGAAGGCAATCTCTACCGGCGATAAAAGCCGCAGTACGCTCTCCCAGGCCATCATGGCGGCGAACACGGCCAGCAGGATCGCTCCCGTGTAGCCTCCCAGGGTATTCACCTTGCCGGTGCCAAAGCTATAGCGTGCATTGTGGGCATGGCGGCGGGCATACACATAGGCAAAGGCATTGATACTCAGCGCAACGGCATGGGAGCCCATATGCAGACCGTCTGCCAGCAGGGCCATGGAACCGTAGGCGATGCCGGCGACTATCTCTACCACCATCATAGCGGCGGTTATGGCGATCACCACGAAGGTGCGGAACTCCCCGGGACGCTTCTGGTCATGGCCGAAGCTGTGGGAGTGTCGCCAGCGATCGAGAATTTCTTCTTTCATGGGAACGCCTTATAGCATGTCAGACTTCGTGAAATCCACGTTCGGCGGTCCAGTACCAGTGGCCGGGTTCGGCCGCAGGGCAGGGCAGCTTTTCTGGATGGTTGAAGGCAGGAACAAGCTGCTATAGTAGCAGCACTGACAACCATACCCTGATTGAGGTAAGCATGAAGAACAGCGTAATTACCCTGCTTGCGGCATTGATTTCGAGCACTGCCCTGGCCGTAGAGGAACCGCCTGCCAATCTGGCGGAAATCACCAATTTTCGCCAATACAGCGCCACCTTCGCCAGCGCCGGACAGCCCACTGAAGAGCAATTGCAGGCCGTTGCAGATGCGGGTTTCGAGCGTGTGGTCTATATCGCCTTTACCAATAACCAGAATGCCCTGCCCGATGAGGATCAGATCGTGAAACGCCTGGGCATGGAATACATGCAGGTGCCCGTGGATTTTGCCAATCCCCTGCCCGATGATTTCTATGCGTTCGCCGACTCCATGCAGCGCAACACCGACAAGAAGACCCTGTTGCATTGCCAGGTCAATGCCCGGGCCACGGCCTTCAGCTTCCTCTATCGCGTGTTATACGAGGATGTGCCTGTGGCCGAGGCCAAGGCCGACATGAATACCGTGTGGCAGCCCAACGAGGTGTGGCGCGACTTCATCTTTGAGGTGATGGATCAGAACGATGTCGATCCCAACTGTGCAGGCTGTGACTGGACGCCACCACCACCACGCGGCCAGTAAACCCCCAGCCCTGAGCCAGGTCTGGATTCCGGAGGAGCCGCGTGAACTGTAGACAGCTGATCAATCTGGTCGCGCTAACGTCTCTCGTAATGAGTATTGCCGGTCTGGCAGCCGCTCAGGAAGGCGATGTGCTGATCATTCATGCAGGTACCTTACTGGCAATTCCGGGTGAAGCCCCCGTGTCGCAATAGTCCATCGTGGTGCGCAATGGTGTGATCGAGTCTATCCAGGATGGGTATATTGATGGCGACGGCTTGCCTGGGGCGCAGATCGTGAATCTGCGAGACAGCTTTGTCCTGCCCGGGCTCATCGATATGCATGTCCATCTCACCGGAGAGGTCAATTCGACCAGCCGTAAGGATGCACTCACGGTGACTACCTCCATGGAGGCACTTCGCGGTGTCTACTTTGCGGGAGTCACGCTTCGAGCTGGTTTTACCACGGTGCGCGATCTGGGATCGGAGCCCGAGGCAATCTACGCGCTGCGTGATGCCATCAATCAGGGGCTGATCGATGGCCCGACCATCTTTGCGGCAGGAAGCGCGATCTCGGCAACCGGTGGACACGGTGACGTCGATGGCGTGAAGCCAGAGTTGCTGGAACTGTGGACCCCCGAAACCATTTGCGATGGTCCCTATTCCTGTCGGTAGGCGGTTCGTGAGGCGATCAAGTTTGGCGCGGACTGGATCAAGATCACCGCCACAGGGGGAGTGCTTTCCGATACTGGCACGGGACTGGGACAGCAGCTCACCGACGATGAACTGGTGGAGATTATGGAGACAGCCCACAACCTGGGGGTCAAGGTGGCTGCCCATGCCCATGGCGCCGATGGCATCAACGCTGCATTGAGAGCAGGTGTGGACAGCATCGATCACGGTACCTTTCTCGATGACGAATCCATTGCTCTGTTTCGGGAAACTGGTGCCTTTCTGGTGCCTACGCTGTTGCCAGGTATCAAGATTCCCGAGACCATGGAAGGCAATCCCTTCTTCACCGACGACATCAAGGCCAAGGCTTATGCGGCCGGCGAGGCTGCCATGCGCAATATAGGTCGCGCCTTCGCGGCCGGGGTCAGGGTCGCATTTGGTACCGATTCCGCCGTCACACCCCATGGCCTTAATGGTGAGGAGTTCTACTACATGGTACAGGCAGGCATGTCGGAAATGGACGCCATCCATGCAGCTACCCTGGCCGCCGCCGAACTCCTGTCCCGATCCGAGACAATAGGCAGTATAGAGCCCGGCAAACGCGCAGACATCATAGCCACCAGCAATAGCCCTCTGGAAGACATCACTGAACTGGAACGGGTTAGCTCTGTAATTAAAGCAGGCAAACTGATCAAGTGAGCGTCGCTGAAGGCCGCGGCGATTTTTTAGTAAGTCAGGAATAACTGAAGAGTCAAGGCATTAGGGCGGCTCTCGATTTTTCGGTGAATGGAACCGAATCAGATTTAGAGGCGTATCTATCCTTAGGATTCAACTCTATGGATTGCGACAACTGATATGCCCAAGTCAGGAGACTTCGATATGAGTGAAAAGCGCGAATCTAAAATACACATTGAGAAGGTGAAAGAGCACCGTACTCAACACTGGGACCTGGACTGGGTCAGCCGCGACGAGTTGGTACAGCTCATGACCCAGAACTCCGCAACCTCTGACGAATCAGAAGGTTCCAGCTTCAGCGAAGACCGCTCAGACTTGAGCACCTCTCCCACTCACTTCGATCAACACAGCTAAGTCCATCGCCCTGCAATTCTCTCCCGATAGTATCTTCGCTTCCAACCCGGCTGAGAATGCAGATCTTAAGACTGTTGATGTGACCATACGCAACCGACTGAGCTCATTGACAACGACGCAGCGCGTGAAATAGACCAGTGCTCAGAAAGTAACTCACAAAAAAAGGCGACCCGGAGGTCGCCTTTTTTGATGAGTTACGCCGACTCAGAACTAATCGTCGCCGCCCTGGTTGAGTTCTTTCCACGAATAGAACCCCATGAACATCTCTTCCCAGGACTGCTCACCCCAGTTCACCTCGATAGTGGAATCGGGGTTGTAAGGGTTCTGGCCAGAGTTGTCGAAAGCGCCAGTGGCTACAATCTTCGTGCCACCCGGTACCGCCAGAGGTTCTGCCAGTTCGTGTGCCAACTGCCAGTTGAAGGAGTAGGCCGGCACAGACAGGAGGACTTCCTCTGAACCATCGGGATACACAGCAGTGAACTTCATGCGCTTGCCGCGGAAGTGCATATGCGGCATCAGGCTGTGTATTTCCGCGTCGTTCTTGATGTAGGTAACCAGTTCCATTTCATGGTCCTTGGCACCTGCAGGAATTGCGATAGTGAAGGCATTGCCGACACCGCCGCCCATGCGCTCCTCCGGTATATAACCTTCGGGGTAGAAGTAGATACCGACTTCGGTTTCGTCAGTCTGCTCTTTACCGGAAGTGGTGTAGTGCATCTGGAAGCTGAGCTTGGTGCCCGGTACCAGACGGCCACCCACACCCTCAGGGTTCAGGGAAACCGAGTTACCCGGCGCATAGCCCGCAATAGAGGCCTGATCCGGACCGCCGCCGCCAAGCAGGGTGCCTACATCGATCTCCGGGTTGTCGCGGAAGATCTTGTCGACGTTAGGTTGTTCACCCGCCGCAACCGCGGCAAACATCTCGGCACGGATTGCAGCAGCACGCTCTTCCGGCAGGCTGTTAATAGCCTTCAGGAACAGGGCCTGTGGGTCTTCGCCACCGCCGGGTGGAACCACCGTGGTAATGATGTGGTGCAGGACTTCCGGGGCACCGGGAGCGACTTCACTGCCGCGCACCCAGCGCTCCTCGTCTAGATCCAGATCGACCACGATATCCTTGTAATCCACAACACCTGTCGCAGGCACAGTAGTCGCAGGAATCTTAACGATCATATCGGGCTCACCGAGAGTCCACTTGGTGTCAGGCCAGGTTAATGCGGTCAGTGGGTCTTCGTCACCATCGACGGGGGAGCCGGCATCTACCCAGCGTACCAGCTTCTGCATTTCTTCATCGCTGAGGTTCATTTCATTCTTCATCTTGTGGCCGACCTTGTTGTCGATCTGACCAGGCGGCATACGCTTGGTCAGTACCACTTCACGAATCATCGGCGACCAGCCCTGTACGGCAAGGCTGCTGTCCATGGCGAAAGGCGCGATTCCGCCCTCGCGGTGACATTCAGCGCAGTTTTCCGCGATGATGGGTGCGATGTCGTTGACGTAGGAAAGTGAGGCATGCTCTGCGATGTTATTGGCTATCATGCTGCCGGTACCGGCAACCGCGACCAGATCGCTACGCTCGCCATTCAGCAGGCCAGTGATTGCCGTTTCTGTCGCTGCCTGGATAGGGCCGCGGTAGCTGATTTCGAATGAACTGGGGTCGTACACCACGACTTCGTCCATGCGCGTAACCCCGAGGGCCTCGGTCACGAGGTGGGTATCGTCCATCAGCACAGGTAATTCCACGCCCAGTTCAGCGAGGTCTGCGACTACCGCTTCGCGGTCGGTCTGCAGTCCCGGGTTCAGCAGGAAGAAGCTTACGCCTTGCTGCTCGTAGCGGGCGCGCAGGTCTTGCAGCGCATCCAGGGCTGCGGCGTCAGTGCTATCCACACCCTGGGGCAGGATTACCACGGCTCGCTGGTCATCGTACCAGGCCATGTGGTGCTGAGCGCCCAGATGGTCAATCAGGGCGAAATCACCGACACGCTCACCGGCCATGGCGCTGGCGCTCAAGCCCGCGATAGCTGTGGACATGATCAAAAGCAGAGATTTTTTCACGAAGGGCTCCCTTTATTTGTCTTTAAATGAGTAGTCGAGATTGGGTTGAGATCAGATGAATCTGTTTACAGCTTTAACTATCGAACAAGTTTACGCGATTTTCGGGCTATTGCAGCCCTTTTTCCAACAAAATGTTACGAAGTTACACAAATTGTCGACCAAGCGAAGGATTTCGGGATTTTCGGAAGTTCAGTTCCTGATTATCGCAACATCAGGCGCTACCGGGCCTGCAGAAGCTAGTTATCGGATTCTAAAAGCTTGCTGCCGGGTCCCACAGTGTGCATCACGCGGTAACACTCTGGGTAACACATAGGCGCTGACCTGATTCATCTGCCAATCGGCAAGCATTTCGAAAGGACGCAGGCGGAGGTCTTGGCCAGTGGCGATGTGGGTATTGTCCATGCCCAGCTCGCTCTATCGCCGCTTGATGCTGTCTTCCAAACTCTTAGCTGACAGCGTGAATAGAATACTGTCCTGGTATAACACGAGGTCGCGCTGTTTGATCTCGATAATGTTGTTATTTAGCAATCACAGTTGCTTCAAACAGGATATTGATGCGTCGGTTGTGTTTGCCCTTGTTTTCAATCTTGCTGACGCGCACGGCACCGATTTCAGCGGTGCTGCGGACATGTGTTCCACCACAGGGTTGCAGATCGACGCCTTCTACTTCCATGAGTCTGACCCGGCCCTCGCCAGAAGGTGGCTTGACGCTCATGGTGCGCACCAGCTCGGGTTGTTGCGCAAGTTCATCGTCGGTGATCCAGGTGCTGGTGAGCGCGTGATCTTCCTC
Organism: Pseudomonadales bacterium; assembly: GCA_038134565.1. GTDB lineage: Bacteria > Pseudomonadota > Gammaproteobacteria > Pseudomonadales > Pseudohongiellaceae > UBA9145. The sequence continues at coordinate 102,416 of JAYPVK010000008.1, forward strand.
GATCAATCTATTTAATTCACTGGTAAGAAATTCCTTGTCCAGGCTCGTGTCCTGGAGGTCAAAATCGAGGCGGCTCTTTTCCTGGGAAATGGAGCCGCCGGTGACCCCGCCCTCTACCAGTGAACAAAGCAGGTGCAGGCAGCTGTGCATGCGCATGTGTTTGTGGCGACGGTCCCAATCGATCTCCGCCGTTACCCTGTCGCCTGCCACAGGGGCGATTGCCTCCACTTCCAGTACATGACAGATACCGCGACCGTCCGCATCTTTCCGGGTATTGATCACATTGATCCGGCTGCCATCGGGCAGCAGCAGATTGCCGGTATCCCCTGGTTGGCCGCCCCCTTCGGGGTAAAATACGGTGCGGTCAAGGAACACACTCTGTCCGTCTACCCGAACCACTTCTGCGTCACAGTGGCTGAGATAGGCATCTTCCCGAAATAGCTCTTCTGTCATGGGGCCTCCATTAAACTACCCAACAGAGCTTGCCAAATTGCCCCGCAATACTCAACGTCGAGTACTGAATTTGCGCCGCATATCCCGTACACTTGCGCTCTAGTGATCTCAGCAAGATGAATCGGCGTAGTAGATCACCAATGCCAAGCAGGGATGCCCGGGGACAAGTTCAATGAAACAGGCAATTCTATTACTCAACCTGGGAACGCCCGCTTCTCCCACGCCTGCGGGTTTGCGCAGCTATTACCGGCGTTTCTTTGCCGATCCCTTCGTATTCGACTTCAATCCTGTAGGGCGCTGGTTGCTACGCAATCTCATTATCCTGCCCTTTCGGGCGCCGCGGGTCGCGAAAGATTATGCGAGTATCTGGATGGAGGAGGGTTCACCCTTGCAGGTGTATGCAAACCGGATGCAGCAATCTGTGCAGGCGAGTTTCGATGAAGCCCAGGAGACAGTACTGGTCCGCAATGCCATGGCCTACAGCTCACCTCTTGTTAGTGAGGTGATGGCAGAGCTGGAGGCCGAGGGCGTAGAGCGGATTGTCCTGCTGTCGATGTATCCACAATATTCATCGGCGACCACCGAATCCATATTCCACTCCGTGCAGCAGGCGGCGCGCAAATGGAAAACCCAGCCGCAACTCCACTTCGTGGAAGACCTGTTTCAGGAGCCGGCGTTCATCCAGGCCTGGGTCAGCCTGATAGGTGAACAACTCGACACCGACGCCGTAGACCATGTGATCTTCAGCTACCACGGGGTCCCTGAGAAGACAATTCTGAAGGCTGACAAGGCGGGAGTATGTAAATTCGGCGATTGTTGTAAGCAGGTTTCGAGCGGGAACCGGCGCTGCTACAGAATGCAATGTGTGCAAACCACCAGGGGCATAGCAGAGGCTCTCGGTTGGTCTGGGAATTTCTATTCCATGGCTTTTCAGTCCCGATTCGGACCCTTGCCCTGGATCCAGCCCTATCTCGATGAACATATCCTGGCCCTTCGCGAGAAGGGCATAGAGCGACTCGCCGTGGTCACGCCTTCCTTCATCAGCGATTGCCTCGAAACCCTGTTCGAGATTGGCAAGGAATACCGCCATGAGTTCGAGCAGGCCGGCGGGCGTGAATTCGTTCTGGTTCCCAACCTCAACGACAATCCCGCCTGGTTCCGCGCGGTCTACCAGATTGCAAGTGAGCAACTCATCCGCGCCTGATGGTGCGCCGAGCTTTCATCATTCGCGCCATGCATGGCATCAAGGTCAGGACACCGGTGATTGGCGTGACGGCCAATGTGGCGTCAGAGAGTCCGGAAGAGGCGGCTAAAGTGGGTATGAACGGCTTCCTGAGGAAACCCTTCCTCCATACTGAACTGCGGGAAGTGCTCCACAAGCCTGTCCGACCTTATCGATAGGTCGCCGATCATTTTACTGATCTGAATCAAAACTTGCTTGCGGCGACCCCGGTATTCTCCTCACCATGATTTAGACATGTTAGAGGAGAAATCGATATGTCCACAGCTACAGTGAATACTGAAGAACATAGATACAATCTGGCACCAGTGGTGGCCACTATTTTTTTGCCTCTACCTGTGCATTCTCACCACGGGTTATTTCGTGGGTAACATGATCTACCAGATCCCATAAACAGCCTGTCAGGTCTGTTATGAAAGAATCGACCGGGGTGGCTGGAAAGGCTGCCCTGAAGTCGATTTTTTTCGCCATCCCATATTCCCGGGAATTGTGATGAACAAAAAAAAGGGGGACAGATTTAACAATCTGTCCCCCTTTGTGCGTTCCCTGGCAATCAATTGCCAGGGTTGGCGCCGTCAGCTTCTGACTAGGCGCTGATAGCGCGCTTCACCAGATTCTGCAGCAGCGGAACCTTGAAGCCATTATGTGCCAGGGTGCGAGCGCCCTGTGCGGCGAGTGCCTTGACCGATTCGCCGGTTTGCGCATTCTTGGCCTGGCCACGCACCGCATTCTCCACACTGGTCAGTCGACGCGGTGTGGTTTGTACGGCGCCGGCAACGATCCGGGAATCCTGAATGTTGCCACCGCTAAGCTTGAAGGCTGCCGCTACATTCACCAGGGAGAAGTCCCAGACATTGCGGTCTGCAACCTTTTCCCAGTAGAACGTGGCATTGGCCCAGGTGTTTGGAATCCTTACAGCCGTTAGAATGTCACCGGGGCGTAATACCGTGGTGCTTTCAATATCATTGGCCGGGCCGACGAAGAACTCTTCGGCAGACACGGTGCGGGTTCCATCCAGATTCTGAATCACCATGGTGGCGTCAAGCGCAACCAGGGCAGGTGCTGTATCGGAGGCACCTGCGGCGACGCAGCGGCTCTGTTCGAACAGCGCGTGCTCACGATTCATACCCTGTGGCGTATCGGCGTAGCAGAGATTACCGCCGGCCCTGTAGCAGGACAGGCCGCGACGGTAGTACCAGCAGCGTACGTCCTGGGACACATTGCCACCCAGGGTTCCGATGTTCCGGATCTGTGGGCTGGCAACCACGCTGGCTGCCTGTGACAACAGGGAGTAGCTGTTCTGGATTATTGCGCTTTCGGCCACTTCGGTAAGGGTGGTGAGGGCGCCGATCTCAATGCCATCTGCCGTTTCCCTGATTCCCCGCAGTGACTCGATGCCACTCAGGTCGATCAGGGCTTCGGCAGACTTCGCCCGGTCCTTCAACCATCCATAGGTGTCCTGGCCGCCACCAACCAACCAACCTCTTTCGGCGAGGCGGTCAGCAATGGCAAGCGCATCTTCAACCTGTACCGGTTGGTACAGATCCATATTTGGCATTACATCATGTGCTGGCATGGTTGACCTCAGAAAGTGTTGGTTCGAAGGGAACCTGTTCCGGAACTGATTTCGTTACCGGCCAGGTGGTTAATGATCATGTCCGTGGTAGTGGGCGCGGTGTTGAACATGTGCCCGCCCAGCGCATCACGAATCGCACTGGCCAGTGCGGCCGCCGCTGCGCCCTGGGTGGGCTCACCGATACCACGACCACCGGTCGGGTTCTGCGGGTCAGGGATGTTTACCCCACCGGCATAGGTTTCGACTGGCACGTCCTGATTGGTAGGCGGCTTGCACTGGTAAAGACCCGTGTTTGCCGGCAGACCATTCTGCGGATCGTAGACATGGCGTTCATAATTGGTGAGTCCAATGCCCCACACCATACCGCCACGCATGGCGTTGTCGAAGTTCTTGGGATGCACCACGGTGCCACAATCGGCCACAGAGGCATAATCCAGAACCTTCACCTTGCCGGTGTCGGTGTCCAGTTCGATCTCCATGAATCCAACCACGTTGCCCGGAGGCTGACCCACACCCGGCAGGTTGTCCTTGGCGACACCGACGAGGCCGGTGCCGGCAAGACCCTGCACGGCAATCTGGGTTAACGGGTTGATGTCATCGGGATACTCTTCACCGCTGAACTTGCCGCCCAGTTCCATGGCGCGTTGCGCCGCCTGTCCATAGGACATGCTCTTGCTGGGATCGGCAATGTTGAACACGGTCTCGTTACCAATATCGTAGTCGTCTGCAGTGCCGCCGAAGTCAGTCGCTGCAATTTCTTTCAGCTTCTGAATGGCGTCCTGGGCAGCGACCCAGTTGGTGCGAGTGTGGGTGAAGATGGTGTTGGAGCCACCCTGGCCAGAGCTGTGTGGCAGGTGACGGTCGGAACGACCGCGCACGATTTCACAACGCTCCCAAGGTACCTGCAATGCCTCTGCAGCGGCACGACAGGTGGCTGCGTAGGAATAGGTTCCCAGGTTGCCTACACCACTGTGGATGTAGAGCTTGCCATCGGTGCTGATGCGCAACAGGCCGTCATAACCGCGACCACCAGCGCCGTGATAACCGAGACCGACGCCGACACCGCGACGGATGCTGCCGCCCTTGTCTTTAGGCAGGGCGCTGCGCTCGGCCCAGTTGAAAGCGCGCGCTCCCTGGTCCAGTGCTTCGCGCACGAAGGCGCTGGTAACCGGACCCTGGCTGCCGCCCTGGAAGCCATCGCTGTCCAGTACGTTAACCTTGCGGAAGGCAACCCGATCCATGTTGATGGCTTCTGCCAGCTTGTCGGTCATGGGCGCCAGAACCGAGGCCATCTCGTTCTGGCCTGGACCACGCTGCGCACCACGCGGCGTCGTATTGGTGTAAACAGAGATATGGCGGAATCGCATGTTCTCTGGCTGGTAAGCCACCGTGACGTGCTGGGCGGAAGAGTTTCCGCTGCCGCCGCCGGTCATGCCGCCATCGTTGACGATTACCAGATCGACTGCGGAAACCTTGCCGTTTTCCTTCACGCCGACCTTGATCCAGCCCTGCATGCCGGAACGGGCGGAGCCAATATAGAACTCCTGTTCGCGGGTGATGCGCAGCTGCACCGGACGATTCAGTACCCGGGCGAAGTTGCCGGAGATCGCCATGTAGGGGTAGGGGCCAATCTTGGAGCCGAAACCGCCCCCGGTTGCCTCGTTGATAAACACCAGATCAGCAAGATCGATGTTCAGCATACGTGCGAGGCCTGCATTGTTGGCGCTCTGGCTCTGCGATGATCCGTGGAAGTAGCACTTGCCGTTTTCCCAATAGGCCATACAGGTGCGGGCTTCCAGTGAATGGTGGGGGTAACCCATGGTGACGAAGGGTTCTTCGATAACCGCTGCCGCCTCGGCGAAGCCCGCCTCGATATCACCAAACGACCACTCATCGGTGAACTCGGCGCCAACTGGCTCGCGACCCGCCTTCAATGCATCGATGGCGCTCTGTGGCCACTTGATGCTCTTGATCTGGGCTCCCACAATCGGTGAACCCTCGGGACCTTCCTCCTGGGTGCGCACCAGGGCATTACCCTCCGGATAGGCATCGGGGCCACCGGGTGCCAGGCTGTGGAGAGGGTCGACCACGAAGGGGCGACGCTCGTAATCCACCCGGATACGGTCCAGGGCAGACTCGGCCACTTCTTCCGAGGTGGCGGCCACGGCCAGGATGGGCTGGCCAACATAGGTGATGTAGTCAGAAGCCAGGGCAGGGTTTGCCGGCGGCGCAACAGGAGGCAGGTCATCGGCGGTGAAGATGCCTACGACGCCATCCATGCGTAATGCCTCACTGGCATCGATGTTGACTACCCGGCCACTGGGCATCGGGCTGGTGAGCAGACGAGCGTAGACCATGCCCTCTGCCTTGTAGTCTTCGGCGTACTTGATCTCGCCGGTTACCTTGCCCTCTATGCAGGGCGGAGTGAAGTTCTTTCCAATATGTGTACTCATGCCAGCTGCCCCGAGGCGCGAAGTACGCCGTTTATGTAATGTTCATAGGCACCGCAACGGCACAGGTTTCCTGAGAGGCCGGCGCGAACTTGTTCCCGGGTGGGAGTTGGGTTGCTGTTGAGCAATGCCACGGCCGACATGATCTGGCCGGGTGTGCAGAATCCGCACTGCGGGGAATTCTCATCGATGAAGGCTTGCTGCACGGCGTGCAGGGTGCCGTCTGTGGCCTTGATGCCTTCGATGGAAATCACGGCCTTGTCCTTCACGTTGTGGGTGAGGACAGAGCAGGCATAGTTGGCGACACCATCGATCAGCACCGTACAGGCCCCGCATTCGCCCCGGTTGCAACCAATCTTGGTGCCGGTGAGGTCGAGTTTGTAGCGCAGGGTGTAGGCGAGTGTTTCCGTAGGCATCACGTCAACGGGGCGGCTGCGCCCGTTAATGTTTAGCGTTATCAAGCGCTCGGCGGCACCTTGCCCGGACTGGGCATTGGCGAGGTACATTCCGGCGCCGGTGGTCGCGGCTGCTCCGGAGAATATAACCCCCTTGATAAAACGTCTGCGTGTTAGTTTGGAATTCACTGACATTGCTCCGTTTTTTGTTATGGGAGGGCACGGGATTCGCGAGGAATCCGATGCCGGTTTTGTTGTGCCTGAAAGGCTGTTATAGCAACCCACGAGGCTATGCTTTTTTGCCCTAGAATGCAATAAATGGGGTTTGGGGCGACAGGCTGGAAGGCCCGAAATACGGGGCTTTGAAGAAAATCCCGCACTTTGCTTAGGGTGGAAAATTGCAAACTGTCACAAATGTGTGGGGGTTCGTCGCAAAATTGAATAATAGAGCGCCTGCTCGGCGAGCGCTCAGTCTTCGCTTGACTGGACTGCGGGCGGGGGGGAGGTGGCTGCGTCCCTGGTGCAGTTGGCCACACTCCTGTCCAGTTCCGCCAGCGAGAAGGGCTTGAGTATGAACTCCCGGATGCCCATGGATTTGGCCTGGGCTTCGGAGATCGACTCGCTGTAACCGGTCATAAGCAGGATGGGCAGATCGGGCCTGGATTGCAGCAGTTGCTTAGCCAGCTGCCGGCCTGATAGGCCGGGTAGGGCCTGGTCGGTGATGACCAGGTCGTACAGGTTGGGACTGGCCAGAAATTTTTCCAGGGCTGCGACGCCATCTATCAGGTGATGTACCCGGGTGCCGCTACGTTCCAGGTGTTCCTTGACCAGGCTACCCAGTTCCTGGTTGTCCTCGGCCAGCAGGATGACTTTGCCGATGGCCTCTGATATTTTTGACGGACGCCTCGCTACCTCTTCGCTGGCAGCGCTTACCGGGAGACAGACCTTGATCGTCGTACCATTGCCGGGGCGAGAATCCACGCTGATTGCGCCCTTGTGACTCTCCACAATGCTATGCACCGACGACAGGCCCAGGCCTGTGCCCTTGCCGACCTCCTTAGTGGTGAAGAAGGGGTCGAACATGCGCTGCTGGATAGCCTCATCCATGCCGCAGCCATTATCGGATACGACGATGGCAACGCTCTCCGGTGACTCGGCCTGGCTGCTATTGGTCTTGCATTCGGCGAGACTGCTGCGCTTCACAGAAACGGTGATATGGCCGGGTTGGTCGCCGATTGCATGATAGGCGTTGGAAATGAGATTCAGGGTGATCTGGCTAATCTGGGTACGATCCGCGAGGACCATGCCGATGTCCGAATCCAGGTCCGCCTCGATTTCCACATAGCTGGGAATTGTGGCACGCGCTATCTCCAGGTCTTCGGCTACCAGTTTTGACAGGTCGCAGGGCTTCATTTCCTGACTGTCCATGCGGCTGAAGTTGAGAATCTGGCGAACAAGGCCCGATGCCTTATTTCCGCTCTCGATGATTTGATTCGTGTATTTTTTCGCTTTTTCGTTATCCGCGACATGGATCTGCAGCAATTCGGCACTGTTGATGATCGACGCCAGAATGTTGATGAAGTCGTGGGCAACATCGCTTGCCAGGGTACCCAGAGTTTCGACTTTCTGGCTCAGCTGAGAAAGCAGAACGCGGTTCCCGGTTTCCTTGATTTGAACCTGGTCGGTCACTCGGCGCAGTTCGGCCCGAGTCTCCAGCAGCGATGAGGTCAATCGCTGTATACCAATTGCAATCAGAATCGCTGCGGCGAGATTAAAATACGGCCGCAAGTTAAAGCCCAGCAGATCGGAGAGCCGTGCCGTAGATTGCGAACCAGTCAGAATGGGAAGCACCCCTATAGCCAGCACCTCCAACAGAAAGTAGGCGCCGATGGTGGCGAAGCCTGCCAGAATCAGGCTTATACCAATTCTCTTGTCTCCAAATTTTCTGCTGAGAGCGTGCAGGCGCAGTCCCCCAAACGCGATAGCGGCGAGGATTAGCAGGTCAAAGGTAATTTGGGAATGCAAAGTGTCGAACACCCTGCATCCACAGCATAAC
>JAYPVK010000009.1:0-7212 GCA_038134565.1 Pseudomonadales bacterium
CCCTGCGGTCTTTTTTCTGCGTTCAGCGCTGTCGCTTGACTGTTGGCGACAAGCCGGCGGGGCGGGAACCCTGGCGCGCCGCAGCCGCGCTCGAGGGCACTGATCTACATTGGAAAATAACCAGCAGTGGATCTGCGAACAGTCATTTCAACGCCCGTCATTTCCATCTACGGTACATTAAACAGTAAAAAAATCCACAGCACATGTCGATACCCTGTAAGGAATCTCACTACAACTACATGGTGCCACACGTGTCAGCCTGCGAAGTCATAAAATTCTGGTTCGATGACATAGAACCCAAACAAAGATTCATGAAAGACCCGGAATTCGATGGACTTATCCGGGATCGCTTCGGCGAGACTCATGCCCGCGCCAACAAGGGATTACTCTATACCTGGCGCGAACATCCGCTGGATGCACTGGCTGAGATCATTGTCCTCGATCAGTTTTCCCGCAATCTATACCGCGACACAGCCGCAGCATTTGCATCCGATACCCTGGCGCTGGTATTGGCCCAGGAAGCCGTGCGCCGGAAACTGGATGAGGAGCTGAATGCCACCCAGAAGGCTTTCCTGTATATGCCATTCATGCACAGCGAATCAGCAGAGATACACGAGATCGCCCTCTACCTATTCGACCGGGAGGGTCTGGAGGACAATTACAACTTTGAAGTGAGACACAAGGAGATCATCGATCGCTTCGGTCGATACCCCCACCGTAATGCGATATTGGGGCGCGAGTCTACCGCGGAAGAGATTGAGTTTCTGACGCAACCCGGCTCGTCGTTCTGAAGAGCCGGGCCACAGCAGTCTTTGGCCGTTAGCGCTGGGGCAAGACGTCCCGCAGTTTGTCCGCCATTTACAGAATCGCGGCTTCGGTGGTAGCCCAATCCATACAGGCATCGGTGACCGACACGCCATATTTCAACTCGGAAAGGTCTGCTGGGATGGACTGGTTTCCATGATTGATATGGCTTTCCAGCATGACACCGATGATGGACTTGTTCCCCTCAAGAATCTGGTGCGTTATATCTTTGAGCACCAGCGGCTGCACATCGGGATCCTTGCTGGAATTCGCATGACTGCAATCGATCATGATGTTCTTGCTGACACCGCCTTTTTCCAGCGCCGCTTCGCATTGGGCAACATGCACCGTGTCATAGTTCGGGCCGTTACTGCCACCGCGAAGCACCACATGGGCATAGGGATTACCCTTGGTGGTCACCACGGACACCTTGCCGTCACCGCTGATACCGAGAAAGCGATGGGGACTGGACACCGATTGCATCGCATTGATTGCAACCATGAGGCCACCGTCCGTGCCGTTCTTGAAACCTACCGGCGATGACAGGCCGGATGACATCTCCCGGTGAGTCTGCGATTCTGTGGTACGCGCACCAATCGCGGACCAGGCAATCAGATCCTGCATATACTGGGGAGAAATAGGATCGAGCGCTTCGGTAGACGCTGGCAAGCCCAACTCGGCGATATCCAGCAACAGCTTGCGACCAATCCGCAGGCCTTCTTCAATCTTGAAGGAATCATCCAGGTAGGGATCGTTTATCAGGCCTTTCCAACCGATAGAGGTGCGTGGCTTCTCAAAGTAAACCCGCATCACAATGTACAAGGTGTCCTTGACTTTGGCGGCCAGCTCCTTGAGGCGTGCAGCATAGTCCAGCGCCGCATCTACATCGTGGATGGAGCAGGGCCCGACCACGACGAACAGGCGGGGATCTTTACGATCAAGAATGGAGAAAATTGTCTCCCGCCCTTCCTGGACCGTTGCCTCTGCTGCACCCTGAAGCGGCAGCTCCTGCTTGAGCTGTTCAGGAGTGATCAGCGGTTCATTTGACGCTATATTAAGATTGTCAGTTATGGCTGACATGGTAATACCTTTTGTCTTTTCTACTGCTTACTGGTGATTTTTGTATCGCTCCCAGGTGGCAGTACTATGGAAGCGATCCCCTTGGCCACAGGCCTTCGGTAAATGGTCCCTGAAAAAGGGGGCGGCAATAATACCAGAATGCTTTTTGGAAACACATCGTGAATATAAGGATAACCGGGGTCATCCCGGTAATTATCAATGGACCAAATACATGGAAATCACCAGTAATTTCGACGCCGGTAACATCGAGCTTGTCTTCGCCTCTGATCCCTCTGATATTCAGCTGAAGATCCGGCTGGATGCGCAGTCAGATTTTTACCAATGGTTCTATTTCAGATTAACCGGCGCCAAGGGGAACGAATGCTGTTTCCGCATTCTCAACGCATCGGGAGCAGCCTATCCGGACGGTTTCCGAAACTACCGGGTCTGCTATTCCTATGACAGGGACGAATGGCTCCGGCATGACACGGAACTGAAGGGCGATGTGCTCGAATTCAGCTTCACTCCCGCCCAGGATGCGGTCTATTTTGCCTACTTCGCTCCCTATCCCATGGACTGCCACGAGAAGCTGGTGGCCAGGGCGCAATCCGCTGATCACTGTTCCCTGCAGCTCCTCGGCAGGACCCTCGATGGCCGGGACTTCGACAAACTCTGCTTCAGCCTGCCTGCTGCAAGCGGTGATAATAAAAGGAAAAAGCAATGCTGGATGATTGCCCGTCAGCATCCCGGTGAGACCATGGCTGAATGGTGGATGGAGGGTTGTATCAACCAGTTGCTCGATACCAGCAGCGCACTCACACGCGCCCTGCTTGAACAATGCGATATCCACCTGGTGCCCAACATGAATCCGGATGGCAGCAGCCGCGGCCATCTGCGTACCAATGCCGCGGGAAGAAATCTGAACCGGGAGTGGGCCGAACCGACGATGGCGTATTCACCGGAAGTGTTCCTGGTGAAACAGGCGATGGCCGTCACCGGGGTCGACTTCCTGCTGGATATCCACGGCGACGAGTCTCTCCCTTATTGCTTTATTGCGGGAACCGAGGGCCTGAGTAACTGGAATGAAACCGAACAGGCCAGGCTGGATTTCTACCGCACTGTACTCGCCGACCTGAATCCGGACTTTCAGACCAAGGAAGGATATCCCGCCAAGCAACCCGGTCAGGCCAATCTCACCATGAGTACTGCTCAGACCGCATCCAATCATGGCTGTCTTGCCATGACTCTGGAAATGCCATTCAAGGACACCAGTGCAACACCTGACCCAAGGTACGGTTGGTCACCAGAACGCTCCGCGCAGTTGGCCGTATCCTGCCTGCAAGCGCTGGGTGCTTACCTGGAAAGCGGGTTGATGGAAAAGTAATTCCGGCTGCGATCGACAGATCTCAGATGCGGGGGTGATGGCGCAGGCCTGGCCTGCGCCACTGGCTTGATGGGCGATACGAGGGGCGACTAAACCTCGTGGTAGAGTTTACGCCCCTGTTCATTATATCGCTCGGCCATCTCCTCCATGCCGCTCTGACGTGCCTGCTCCACATCTCCTGCTGTGCTGGCAGCCGCATAGTCCCTGACTTCCTGGGAAATCTTCATGGAGCAGAACTTCGGACCACACATGGAACAGAAGTGGGCCACCTTGCCGGACTGCTTGGGGAGGGTTTCATCATGGAAGGCCCGTGCCGTAGTCGGATCCAGTCCCAGATTGAACTGATCTTCCCAGCGAAACTCGAAGCGGGCCTTGGACAGCGCATTGTCACGCAGCTGCGCGGCAGGATGCCCCTTGGCAAGATCAGCCGCATGAGCGGCGATCTTGTAGGCCATCAGGCCGTCTTTTACGTCTTGCTTGTTAGGCAGACCGAGATGTTCTTTCGGTGTGACATAGCAGAGCATGGCACAACCATACCAGCCGATCATCGCAGCGCCGATGCCGGAAGTGATGTGATCATAGCCAGGCGCAATGTCTGTAGTTAATGGTCCCAACGTATAAAAAGGTGCCTCGTCACACACTTCAAGCTGCTTTTCCATGTTTTCCTTGATCATGTGCATGGGCACATGGCCAGGACCTTCGATCATGGTTTGCACGTCATGCCGCCAGGCTATCTTGGTGAGCTCACCCAGAGTTTCCAGCTCGCCAAACTGGGCCGCATCGTTGGCATCGGCTATAGAGCCCGGCCGCAAGCCATCACCGAGCGAGAATGACACGTCATAGGCTGTCATGATCTCGCAGATGTCTTCGAAGTGAGTGTAAAGGAAATTTTCCTGGTGATGGGCCAGGCACCACTTGGCCATGATGGAGCCGCCCCGGGATACGATGCCCGTCACCCGCTTCGCGGTAAGCGGCACATAGCGCAGCAATACGCCGGCATGGATCGTAAAATAGTCCACACCCTGCTCGGCCTGTTCGATCAGTGTGTCCCTGAAGATTTCCCAGTTCAGGTCTTCGGCGACGCCATCCACTTTCTCCAATGCCTGGTAGATGGGTACGGTTCCAATCGGCACCATGGAGTTGCGAATTATCCACTCGCGGGTTTCATGGATATTCTTGCCCGTAGACAGGTCCATCACCGTATCGGCGCCCCACAGGGCAGACCAGGTGAGCTTCTCCACCTCTTCCTCTATGGAGGAAGTTACCGCCGAGTTGCCAATATTGGCGTTAACCTTCACCAGGAAATTGCGACCGATAATCATGGGCTCGATTTCCGGGTGATTGATATTGGCCGGGATAATGGCTCTGCCTCTCGCCACTTCGTCACGCACGAATTCCGGCGTTATCTCCCGGGGAATGGCCGCATTGAAATCCATGCCGGGATGCTGCTCCATGGGCTGGCTCTCGCTCTTGAGCTGCGCCCGGGCCAGATTTTCCCGAATTGCGATGAATTCCATCTCGGGCGTGATGATGCCCTGTCGTGCGTAGTGCAGTTGTGTGACATTGCGGCCCGGCTTCGCGCGACGGGGGGCACGCACATGTTCGAAGCGCAGATGGGTTGTGCTGGCATCCTGCTGCCGTGCCTGCCCGAAAACCGAGCTTGCCCGTTCCAGCTGTTTCGTGTCATCCCGCTCTTCGATCCAGCCCTGGCGCAACAGGGGCAGCCCCTTGCGCAGATCGATGCTGGCCGTACCATCGGCGTAGATGCCGGAGGAATCATAGACCCGCAGGGGAGGATTCTCTTCCAATCCCTGCTCCGTGACGGTGGCGGTCAGGGTGATTTCCCGCATGGGGACTCGAATATCGGGCCGACTACCCTCTATATAGATCTTGTGGGAGCTCGGATAATGCTGCGAGGCGCTGGTATCCAGCTGGCTGATCTTGTCGGAGAGATGTTCGGGTTTTGCGTTCATTCATAATACCTGTACTAGAATTGCTGTACTGCGGGTTGCTACGGAGTCTGCAGTTCCGGGGAAGGTGAGCCTGGGTAGTGCGATAGGGTAAAGCCAGTATCCAGACCCGTGATCGACATTATGCCCCAACGCCGTAATTTGTGTAACGGCCCGGTGTACAAAGCCTGTAACCATCTGACCTGGGGCAGCGTCTAAACGTTTGAACCCAGCGGCAATGTAATTTGACCGAAGGCAAATTGTCACTTTTGGTTACACTGTGTAGAATGCCCGCTTTCTCCGCACCACCGTCTATTGAGCCTCAGTCTTTTAATCGCATCGACGGGTCTGCAAGACCCTGTGATACCAAGGTCAAGAATTATGGTAAGTCTTAAGAAGTTATTGGGTATCGTCCTGGCTGGCAGTCTGTGCAGCAGTCCGGTATATAGCCAGGATCTGCTGTCTATACTGCAGCTGGCGCTGGACAACGATCCTGTGCTGAAACAGGCAGAAGCCAGTTACCGGGCTAACCGGGAGAATTTGATACAGAGCCGGTCGTCGCTGCTGCCTTCTCTGGGAGTTGGGGGACAGACGGCCCGAATCACCAGTGGACCCGCATCCGACATCTTCCGGCAAATCACCGATCCGGTTACCGGACAGACCAGTAACGTGCTGGTGCAGCCAGAGCATAGCTATGCCGACGGCCTGAACAACCACGGCTATGGCCTCAACCTGAACCAGAGTATCTTCAATCTGGCCAACTGGTACGGCTTCCAGAGCGCACGGGCTAATGACCGGGCCGCGGCGGTAAACCTGGCAGCACAGGAGCAGGATCTGATCATGCGTGTGGCCACGGCCTACTTCGACGTGCTGCGGGCACAGGAGTTGCTGGAGACCAATGTCCAGGAAGAAGAGGCGGCACTCCGCTCACTGGAACAGACCCGGCAGCGGGAAGAAGTGGGTCTGGTGGCGATCACCGACGTCTTCGATAGCCAGGCGGCCTACGATCTCGCGCGCAACACCACGATCCTGCAACGCGATTTCCTGCAGTCCCGGTTCGAGGCTCTGGAGGCAATCACGGGTCAACCGCATAGCGATATCGATGAGCTGAGCGAGAATTTCCCCATCGTTGAAGTCGAAGGCAGCCTGACAGAATGGGAAGATCAGGCGGAGGACAACAGCCTCGCCATCGCCTCGGCGGAATATACCCTCGATGCTTCTCGGCAGGCGCTGCGCGCGCGCAAGTCGGATCACCTGCCTACCGTTGATTTTGCCGGCCAGTACGGTCACAACGTCACCGCACCCATCGTCAGCCAGGGTATCCAGATCGGGGGTGGCGCCTTCGATCGCACCTCCCTGGCGCTCAGCGTGTCCATTCCCCTGTTTTCCGGTGGCGCCATCAGTTCACGAAGACGCCAGGCGGAATACAATGTAATCGCCGCCCAGGAATCCCTGGAACTGACAAAGCGCCAACTGACCCAGAATATTCGAAATGCCTATCGCCGGGTTAATACTGACGTCCTGGTGATTGCGCAGCGTCAGCAGTCGATCACCTCGGCCCAGAGCGCCATGGATGCAACGGAACTCGGTGCTGAAGTCGGTACACGTAATATCGTTGAGGTCCTGCTGGCCCGACAAAACCTGTACCGTGCGCTGCGTCAGTATGCTGACGCTCGCTACGACTACGTACTCGACACCCTGATCCTGAAACAGGTTGCCGGAATCCTCACACCGCAGGATGTGATCGAATTAAATCGCTGGCTGCAAGCCGAAAGCTAATCAGCTTTAGCGATGCTAATAAAAAAGCCACTCCATGGAGTGGCTTTTTTTGCGGCGCACTGTGTAGTTCTTCACAGAGGCCTGGTTGTTTGATGTATGTGGTGTTTAATTCAGTGCCTTCGAGCGCGGCTGCGGGGCGGCAGGGTTAATTTCCCGCCGGCTCGCTCGGCGCCCAAACATGGTCCCCACTCTCCAGAAAAATCCCATCGTGTTTTTTATTGCGTTCGGCGCCCGCCA
>JAYPVK010000009.1:7247-37697 GCA_038134565.1 Pseudomonadales bacterium
TGCGAAACACAAACAAAACCGAGGGCTGTTTTTTTTTCGGCTTGTGCGCCCCGGGGGGGGGCGCCGGGCGCTGGCGACAAGCCCCTCCTGGCCGGCACGGCCACCGCAGAGAAGGAAACTCTTACAATAAGAGCCTTATCACAATTCAAGCAGACCCGCGACTGCAACCCATGCAATAAGAGGCGAACAGTTATTACTGCACACGATCACGACGCAGTACTGCGGCAGCCTCACCCCAGGGCAAGGCCACCCCAACACCATCACTCAGGTTTCTTCCAGACCGATACCTGGCTGATGATGTATTCGTACTTGCGCCGATGTTCCCGAATCAAGAACGGCAAGTCTTCATCGTGGAGCAACTGGAATCCCGGCAATTGCTTGCCGATTGCCGCCAGGGTGCCCTCGTTGTTGGCGCCGTCGAGAAATCTCTCGGGCTGGGTGTACTCTTCCATCCAGGTATTGGGTGAAGCAATCACCAGGATACCCCCGGGCTTCAGGAAGCGGTCAGACTGCACGAACTGCCGCAGGCACTGCTGGGGATCGGACAAGCGACATAAGAGATTGCTCAGCAATATGGCATCGAAGGCTTTGCCTCCCTGTAGCAAGGGTACTGCAGACAGGCTTGACGCGTCGCCCTGCACAAAATCGATGCGACTGCGGTCGATATCCTTGTCGATGCTGGCATTGAGATCGGTAAAATGCCTGCCGGTCTCCCAACGGCGGTAGACCAGCTCGCCCTGTTCCTGCAGGGTCTCCGCTGCCCGAATGAAGGCATCGCTGTAATCCAGTCCGACCACGCGCTCGAAACTGCGAGCCAGTTCGAAGCTGGCCCTGCCCACCGCGCAGCCCAGATCGAGCACCCGGTTTTTTGAACCGGCATAGGCATTGGTCAGGACCACGGTGCGGGTAATCAGGTTCGCAACCTGGGGAAATTCCATGCGCGTCGAGAGTTCCGCATCTCGCTGCTGGGCAGACTCGCCGTAGTGGAACAGCAGGTACTGATTGACGGTTCCGTCGGTGTCGTACTTGTCTCCCTTTTTCGCGACAACGCTACTATCACGTACTACACGAAACCCGGCGTGCTGGAAGAAATGGGGACGGAAATGAAAACGCGACCAGATGCTGGCCTCGTCGCCCGTGCTGATGAAGGACCCACCCAGAATCATCTGGTGTTCTCCATCGAAGCAGGGGGTGCTGAAATCGGTGTAGTAAGGGTGAATCTTGAAATCAGGCAGGGGATGAAAAGGGTCTTCACACCACTGCCAGACATTGCCAAAGCTATCGTAGAAACCCAGCTCGTTGGCCGGCAAGGCATTTACCGCACTTTCTCCGCCGTAACGCAGGTTGTGATTTGCCGTGGATTTGTCCGCGGCATTCATCACCGGATCCAGCTTCAGGAGTTCCATGTTTTCGAAGCTCCAATCCCTGGCACGCCGTTGCGCAGGATTGCGAATGGCGAGATGTTCCGTCTCACTCAAGAGCCGATAGGGTTGCTTCGTTGAATCCTGTTCGGTCAGCCACGCACAGTAAGCCTTGGCTTCGTAGTAGTTCACTACCGCGGGCCAGCTCCATTGCATGGGGATTTCAGAAAATGTCGTGCGCAACTTGTAGCGATGTGAGCCAGCGGGACCATCCTGTACCCAGAACGTGGGCCACTTGATATTACGGAACTGGCGCCACCCCCAACCGGATTCGGACCAGTATTTGCGCTGTTCGTAGCCACCTGATTTTACAAACTCAAAGAACTCGCCATTGCTGATGAGATACTTGCTGGCCTTGAAAGGGCCATAGCTTCTTTCATCGTGACCGTATTCGTTGTCCCAGCCGAAGCTTGGCCATTGCGCGGGTTTACCCAGCTTCACTTCGCCGCCTGCAACTTCCACCAGCCCATTCCGTGGAAAGTCTTTCGCGGCAACTGGACTGTAGTTCTGTGCTTCCGGGGCACTCAACCACTGAGGCCACTCTGCGGGCTCCCGGACATGCTCAAGCGGCAATTCACGAATCAGCACCGAAGAGGTTTCCAGGTGAATGCGTTCATGTTCAAAACCCATGGCCAGGGCCCAGCCAGGCGATGACTGGGATATCGGGCCGTCCAGATCCGGGTGATTCTGGATAACATCCTTCACCAACTCGTAGACTTGCTGGCGATACTCCCTGACAGCCGATAGCTCTGGCCAGACATCATCCTCGCCCTCATGCAGATCATCCCAGTTCATTTCATCGACACCTGTTTCAAACAGGAGTTCAAAGTCCTGGTTTACGGGCTTGTCGATAAGGCCACTCACTAGTAGTTTGTTGACATAGAAACAAACAGGGTGCGCATAGTAGAAGATCAGTGGGTGGCGCGTCTTGTGGTAGGGGCGAAGAAAGAAAGCTTCGTCACTCGCCAACGCGGAGAATAGCTGCTCTGTCAGGCCCCAGGTGTTCTCAAAATAAGCCAGCATGGCTGCCCGGCCTGTTCCAAGGTTTAACAGAGGGAGGGAAATCACCGGATAATCCAGCTTCTCGACGCGTGATTCAGTGGGACTGGAGACCAGTATTTCTTTAGTTACAAACATAGTTAAACCTTTTTATTGTCTTTTCTCAAGGACGGGATGGTCAGATCGATGAACTCGACTTAATTTTTTCTATTTGGATTCGGTTAGAATGAGCAGGATTGATGAAAAGGACCGAGCAAACCAGAGGCGGCAAGTAAGTCAGGAAGCGGTTTACTCGAAACCCACCATAGGGGAATCAAATTGCAAAGTAAATTACCAGACGTAGGTACGACTATTTTTACAGTCATGTCAAAAATGGCCCAGGATCACGATGCCATCAATCTGTCCCAGGGCTTTCCGGACTTCGACTGTCCCAAACGTCTGAAAGAGCTCGCTTCTTTTTACCTCAATGACCGCAAGAACCAGTATCCACCAATGGTCGGAATACCATCATTACGTCAACAGATAGCAACTAAGATCACTTCTCTTTACAACTATGCGGCAGATCCCGAGACCGAGATCACGGTCACGTCCGGAGCGACCGAGGCCTTGTTTGATGCCGTGCAGGCAGTGGTACATCGTGGCGACGAAGTCATCATGTTCGATCCCGCCTATGATTCCTATGAGCCTGCAGTGCAGATGGCGGGCGGTGTATCGGTGCGAATCCCACTCAGCCTCCCCGACTACAGCATCGATTGGCAGCGTCTGAGCGAGTCGATAAACGATCGTACGCGCCTAATCATTATCAATTCTCCCCATAATCCCTGCGGTGCCATTCTCACCCGGGAAGACCTGGATCAACTGGCCGCCCTGATTGCAGAACGGGATATAGTTGTGCTCAGCGATGAGGTGTATGAGCACATGGTATTCGATGGAGAAAAGCACTGCAGCGTGCTGAGTCATCCGGACCTCAGGACACGCAGCTATGCGGTGTTCTCCTTCGGCAAGACCTATCACGCCACCGGCTGGAAACTGGCCTATTGTGTCGCGAACCCCACACTGATGGGAGAATTTCGCAAGGTACATCAGTTTGTCACATTCACCACAACCAGCTTTCTGCAGTATGCCATTGCAGACTTCATGGCCGAATGTCCGGAGCATGCGACCGATCTGTCAGCCTTCTATCAGCAGAAGAGGGACCGTTTCTGTGATCTCATTGCCGAATCCCGTTTCAGTTTTACGCCATCCAGGGGAACCTACTTCCAGCTTGTCGACTATAGCGAGATAAGTGACAAACCCGATATGGAGTTCGTTACCGAGTTGACCCGGGACAAAGGCGTTGCCGCGATTCCATTGGCACCCTTCTATCGGGAGGCGCCCGACACCCGCATCATTCGCTTCTGCTTCTGCAAAGACGACAGCACCCTGGAACAGGCTGCCGAGCTATTGAACAGACTCTAGAGATAGCCCTATCCATGAATGAGCAGGAACTCAATCAGCTGGCGCAGGACATCAAGGCCTGGGGCTTAGAGTTGGGTTTTCAACAACTGTCTATCGGTGATATCGATCTTAAGCCTTATCACGACAGCTACCAGAAGTGGTTGAACAATGGCTATCACGGTGCCATGCGCTACATGGAAGAGAACAGGGAACTGCGATTCTTCCCGGAAAAACTCCTGCCCGGTACCCTGCGTATCATTAGTGCACGAATGGACTATGCCAAGGTAACTGATAACAGTCTTGAGCCCATGCAACAGTCCCAGACAGCCTATATTGCCCGCTATGCCCGTGGCCGCGATTACCACAAACTGATGCGCAAACGCTTGCAACAACTGGCGGTGCGAATTCAGGAGACAGTTGGTGATTTCGGTTATCGTGCCTTCGTGGACAGCGCACCGGTACTGGAACGTGCATTGGCTGAGAAGTCCGGCCTGGGGTGGATCGGCAAGAACACCATGCTGATCAACAAGCAGGCAGGCTCCTGGTTCTTTCTTGGTGAATTATTCACCGATATCCCGTTGCCGGTGGATGCGCCGGCAACTGATCATTGCGGAAGCTGTCGCGCCTGCCTCGACATATGCCCAACCCAAGCCTTCGTTGGTCCGCGGGAGATGGATGCCACCCGCTGCATCTCCTACCTCACTATCGAATTGCGCACATCGATACCTGAGGAATTTCGCAAGGCCATGGGAAACCGGGTCTTCGGATGCGATGACTGTCAGATCGTATGCCCATGGAACAAGTTCACCCATATGAGCGAGGAAGAAGACTTCTCGCCAAGACATGCACTGGATGATTCAAGCCTGCTCGAGTTATTCCAGTGGAGTGAGCAAGAGTTCCTGGACAGGACGGCTGGCTCGCCGATCCGGCGCATTGGTTATGAATGCTGGCTACGCAACCTGGCTATCGGCCTTGGTAATGCAGAGTCCAGTACGGAAATCGTCAGTGTATTGAAGTCACGCCGCGATCAGGCCAG
This sequence comes from Pseudomonadales bacterium, assembly GCA_038134565.1. Lineage (GTDB taxonomy): Bacteria > Pseudomonadota > Gammaproteobacteria > Pseudomonadales > Pseudohongiellaceae > UBA9145. Next base: position 12,141 of record JAYPVK010000009.1, read on the forward strand.
TACCATGGTGAAGGAACATATCGACTGGGCATTGCAGCAGCACAGGGGCCTGCCTACTCCTTGATAAAATGCTCGCGGTAGTAACGCAGTTCCTCTACCGAATCCTTTATATCTTCCAATGCCTGATGTGTGCCCTGCTTCTTCAAGCCTGCCATTAGATCCGGCTTCCAGCGCCGGACCAGTTCTTTAATCGAGCTCACATCAAGATTGCGGTAGTGAAAAAAGGCTTCCAGCTCTGGCATGTAGTTGGCCAGAAAGCGCCTATCCTGGCAGATGCTGTTACCGCACATCGGGGAGGCGTTCTTCTGGGAGTACTCGGACAGGAATTCGATGGTGGCGCGTTCTGCCGCTGCCTCGTCGACAGCGGAGCGTTTGACCCGCTCAATCAATCCCGATGCGCCATGGTGTTTCTGGTTCCAGTCGTCCATGCCGTCCAGCAAGGCATCGGACTGCTTCACCGCCAGCACCGGGCCCTCCGCCAGCAGATTGAGCTGGGAATCGGTCACCAGGGTCGCGATCTCGATGATGCGATCCCTCTCGGGAACCAGACCAGTCATTTCCAGATCGATCCAGATGAGGTTCAGTTCCTTGTCCATTGTGCTTGCTCCTGACCGGCCGGGCCCTGTTTCCAAATTTCTCAGCTCACGGCGCTATTGTAGCAAAGCCTCCAAATTCCGAATATGTAATAATCCCGCTAGCACACAATCGGGTGTGTATTAAACGGCTTGGGCAGCAGTGAGCAAGAGAAAGCTTAGCAGGCAACAGCAATCGCGGATCACGGCCAAACAGGAACTGCAGGTCAGCGCGGATTCCAATGCAACCGGTACATCCTATGACAAATGTAATGGCCGGGTGGTCAGTCATTTCGGTCAGCAACTGGATGTGGAGGCATTTGCCGGGACACACGCCGGAACGGCTTTATCCGAAGAGTCTGACAAAGCATGTCTTCCTGAAATTGTTCGTTGTTTCCAGCGAGCAAACCTTCCCGAGTTGGTCACCGGGGACTACGTCGTCTTCGAATATGAGGATGACAATATCGGCGTAATAATCGCCAGCGCCGAACGGCGTAATGTATTCGCCAGACCGGGCTTCGGCGGCAAGATAAAACCCGTGGCCGCCAATCTGGATGTTGTACTCGTGGTAATCGCACCACTACCACAGGCATTCGGCAATCTTGTTGATCGCTACCTGGTTGCAATCAACACGCTGGGACTGCAGAGCATGCTGGTTCTCAACAAGGAGGACCTGCTCGACGAAGGCAATTCCGAAACCCTGGAGGCACTGGTGGCGCTCTATACCGGGCTTGGCTACCCGGTATTCAAAGTATCCGCTCGAACGGGCAAGGGAATTGCAGAACTGGAATCCAGCCTGGCTAACAAGACCACTGTGCTGGTTGGGCAATCCGGGGTTGGTAAGTCTTCCCTGATCAACCGGCTGGCAGGACTGGATGAGGATTCGAGACAATTTGACGAACTGGCTGAAACCGGCGCGCTCTCCCAGGGCAAGTACAAAGGAACCCATACCACGACTACCGCCCGCCTTTTCCACCTGCCCCATTGCGACCTCATCGATTCCCCTGGCATTCGGGAATTCGATCTGGGACACGTGAGCCATGCAGACGTGGTAGCCGGTTTTCCGGAAATAGCCGAGCAGGCACTGCACTGTAAATTCAGGGATTGCAGCCATATTACGGAGCCTGGTTGCGCAGTATTGGCGGCGGCAGAGAAAGGCCTGATTCGTGCAGAACGTATGACCAGTTTTCGCCAGATTCTGCAGAGCATTGATCCCAGACAGGGCTGAGTAAGAGCCTGAAGTGCATCATGCATGCATTCAAAATAGAGAAGAACCAATTCCTTGGGAAACCAGTGATACACTAGGCTATTCACCACAAGGCCAGGCTAACCCATCTTTCTATAATCCGATGTCCCGATTGTTTATCTTCCTGCAATATCTGCTGCCCCATCACAGCCTTTCCCGAATTACTGGCTGGCTGGCCGAGGGCACCCTGTTCAAGAACGTACTGATCAAGGCCTTCGCCCGCCATTACCGGGTGAATCTGCAGGAGGCGGAGATCGAGAATCCTGGACAGTTTGAAAACTTCAATGCCTTCTTCACCCGCGCTCTAAAACCCGGTGCGCGACCCCTGGCTAACGAGGAAAACGCCATATTGTGTCCAGCCGACGGGGCCATCAGCGAGATGGGCAAGATAGAGGCAGATCGTGTTCTCCAGGCCAAGGGCCGATACTACACGGTGGCCAGACTACTGGCCGATGACGAGATGGCCCGCCACTTTGAAGATGGTGATTTTGTCACCGTCTATCTGTCACCCCGCGACTACCACCGTGTGCATATGCCGCTTACCGGCAAGCTGGTAAAGACCATCTACGTGCCCGGAAAACTGTTTTCAGTAAATCGGGTAACCGCCGATTCCGTGCCCGACCTGTTCGCACGGAATGAGAGACTGGTGTGCCTGTTCGACACGGAAGCCGGTCTCATGGCGGTGGTATTGGTGGGCGCCATGATCGTTGCGGGCATTGAGACTGTTTGGGGTGGCAGCGTCTGCCCTCGAAAACACAGACAACTCCAGGTGGAGGACTATACCCACCGCGTACAGCACGTTGTGCTGGAGGCAGGGGCGGAATTGGGCCGCTTCAAACTGGGCTCAACTGCTATCGTACTCTTGCAGGCAGGTGCAGCTACGCTACACGCCGAACTGCGAGCCAACTCCCCTGTTCAAATGGGGCAATTGCTGGCAACTCACACTACATGACCAGTCTGCCCTGGTTGTATCCTATTAGACAACACGTATCCGGAAGCCGAATATGACACAAGATGAACTAAAGAGAGCCGTTGCCAAAGCGGCATTCGATTATGTCGAAAGCAAACTGGAAGATGACACGGTAATCGGCGTTGGAACCGGCTCGACGGCAAACTATTTCATCCATGAACTCGGCAAGATAGCCAACCGCATCAGCGGTACGGTTGCCAGTTCCGAGGAATCAGCTCGGCGCTTGAAGGAATACAAGATTCCCGTGTACGACCTGAACAGCACCGGTATCCTGGAAATCTATGTGGATGGTGCTGATGAAGCCAACGATCACCTGCAGTTGATAAAGGGGGGCGGCGCCGCGTTAACCCGAGAGAAAATCATCGCCGCCGCTTCCAGGGAATTTGTTTGTATCGCAGACAAGTCGAAACTGGTTAAGGTATTGGGTGAATTTCCACTGCCTGTGGAAGTCATTCCGATGGCACGCAGCCATGTGGCCAGGCAACTGGTGAAGCTGGGCGGGGACCCGGTTTATCGGGAAGGCTGCGTGACTGACAATGGCAATCACATTATCGATGTCTATAACCTGGAAATTCTGGAACCCAGGAAACTCGAACAGGACATAAACCAGATTGTCGGCGTGGTGACCAACGGTTTGTTTGCCGAACGCGGCGCGGATTTGTTACTGCTGGGAACCGAAAATGGCGTGGAGACACTCAAGCCGACGTAGTGTCAGAAGAGATTTGACGCAAGAGAACCTCTGCCTCTATTGGCTGCCCGGATGGGCTAAAGAGAAGCAGGGAGGAAGCAGGGTTTAAGCGGCGATCGTTTAAGAAAGCCTTTCTAACAACAGTCTTACTGCAATCGCGCTTCCCTGCTTAACAGAAATGTTACTACCAGTGAGGCAGCAAAGAGACTTTCTGGCATTCGGTCTTTCAACCTTTCAGCCGTTCAGTCTTTCGACCAATAAGCCTTTTCAGCCATTCAGAAAGCGTCTTTAACACCTCACCAGAACACTGCCTGGTTGAGCTTCTATCTTAAGAACAGTCCTGAAGACGGAAGTTGCGAAGACGTTGTTTTGCTTACAGCGGAGTGACGTTATCCGCCTGGGGACCTTTTTCAGCCTGGGTAACTTCCATAGTTACCTTCTGGCCTTCCTGAAGTGTTCGCCTTCCCGAGCCGTTGATCGCGCTGAAATGTACGAATACATCCTTGCCACCTTCCTGCTCGATAAAACCGAAACCCTTCTCATCGTTAAACCACTTAACGGTACCCTCAACTAAGTCTGACATAGTGCTCTCGTGCTAAAAATAATTAACCGGCTATCCTGTGGAGCCTAAGGAGCTGTGGAACCTGGAGACCCAAGGAACCTACGGAAACCAAAGGAAGGCCTGCAGACAATCTAACTGCAATATCAGTGTACGCCGAACATTCTGCTTATGGAAATGTTATTTGTCGAATTATGTGACATTTCGGCGACTATTCCTGCAAAATTCCAGCGCCACCAGAACGGCTACAGACCAGTAAGGGCGCTACATTTGGGCCAGGCATTCAATTCTGGCACTGGCACCGATTCGGGGCGACTACCGGTGCCGGTTTTGCAGGAAATTTTCTGACAAGGCTCGCCTGGCGCGGGCCGTCAGTTATCCAGAAGCTTGCCCGGATTCATAACATTATGCGGATCGAACGCTTGCTTGATGGCGCGCATGTAAGCGATCTCCTCCGCACTCCTGGAATAATGGAGGAAGGGTTTCTTGAGCAGGCCGACGCCGTGCTCGGCGGAAATACTGCCGCCGTACTTCTTTACAATGTCGAATACGAAGTCTGAAACCTTGCCGCATTTCTCGAAAAACTCGGCCGGCTCCAGAGTCTCGGGCTTGAGGATGTTAAGGTGCACATTGCCATCACCGATGTGGCCGAACCAGATGATCTCGAAATCCGGGTAGGCTTTTGAGACAAGCTCATCGACATCATTCAGGAAACCAGGAACCGCCGACACCTTCACGGAGATATCATTCTTGTACGGCGTAAATTGTGCGATGGTTTCAGAAATGTCCTCGCGTAGCCGCCACAGGTTTTGTGCCTGGGTCAGGTTCTGGCTAATGGTGCCATCCACGATCCAGCCCTCTTCGAGGCAGTGCTCAAATAATTTCATGGCCATGTCGAGGTCCTGTTCACCGAGTTGCTCAAACTCGATCAGCGTGTAGTAGCGACAATCTGACTCGAAGGGTTTCTGTAGATTCTTCTCCTGCATGACATGGGCCAGGGCCTTGTCGGAGAAAAACTCAAACGCCGTCAGGTTCAGGCCGTTATGGAAGGCTTCCAGCACGGGCATGGTAGCGGCCATGTCTTCCACGCCGAGCACCAGTACGGTAGGGTCTTTAGGGGCTTTTTCCAGGGCGATGGCCAGTTCGACCACAATGCCGAGCGTGCCTTCTGATCCGATGAACAGGTGGCGCAGATCATAGCCGGTGGCGTTCTTGGTAAGCCCCCGATTGAGATCCAGCAGGTCGCCTTTACCGGTCACCACCTTCAGGCCTTCAATCCAACGCCGCGTCATCCCATAGCGAATTACCTTGATCCCACCGGCATTGGTGGCCACATTGCCTCCCAGCTGGCTGGAGCCCGAAGACGCAAAGTCCACCGGATAGAAAAGGCCCTTTTCTTCAGCAAACTGTTGCAGTTGCTCAGTGATAACGCCCGCTTCACAGGTCACCTGCCGGTCGGCAGCATTGAAATCCAGGATTGTGTTCATGCGATCCAGGGCGACAACGGCTTCACCGTTCTGGGCTACAGCGCCACCGGAGAGACCGGTGCGGCCCCCGGAGGGCACAATGGAGAACCCTCGCTCATTGGCCAGCCTGACTATGGCCTGCACTTCTTCTATTGTTCTTGGCATGACGATCACGGCGGGTGCCGGTTTGTATTGCCGGGTCCAGTCCTTGCCATATTTCTCCAAATCGTCGGCACCGGTCAGGACCCAGTCATTACCCACGATTTCTGCCAGAGCCGTGCTCCAGGAGGGAGTGCTACCAGTCATTCTGTCTACCTTGGAACGCCCGCGCCTTGAGGGCACGGACAGTTATCAATTATCGGGCTACCGCCGGGCGAACTCATCCCCGGCCAGCGAAGTATGGTACCATGCGCGCCTCATTCCACCGACCAGCCCATGAACACGCCGCAAGAAACATCATTCGAGAAGAGCAAGATCCGTTTCCTGTTACTGGAAGCGGTGCACCAGAGCGCCCTGAATACGCTGCGGCAAGCCGGTTACGAGAACATTGAGTACCTCAAGACCTCCCTCGAGGAAGAGGAACTCAAGGAAAAAATCGCCAACGCACATTTCGTCGGCATCCGTTCCCGGACCCAGCTCACCGAATCGGTCTTCGAAGCGGCAAGCAAACTGCTGGCCGTGGGTTGCTTCTGTATCGGCACCAATCAGGTCGACCTGACGGCGGCCCTGGGTCGGGGTATTCCGGTATTCAATGCGCCTTTCTCCAATACCCGCAGCGTGGCAGAACTGGTGATCGGCCAGGCTATTCTGCTGTTGCGCCGCATTCCCGAAAAGAATGCCCTGCTGCACAGAGGGGTCTGGCACAAGGCCGCCAGTGGCTCCTATGAGACCAGGGGCAAGAAACTCGGCATCTTGGGCTACGGCAACATCGGATCCCAGCTCAGCGTGTTGGCGGAGTCCATGGGCATGAAGGTATTCCTCTACGACGTGGCCAGCAAACTGCCCCTGGGCAATGCAACCCAGGTGGATACCCTGCAACAGCTGATGGAAGAATGTGATGTCATCAGTCTGCACGTCCCCGAGACGCCGCAGACCAAAGAGATGATTGGGGCCAAAGAGTTTTCCTGGATGAAGGAGTCGGCGGTATTCATCAATGCCTCTCGCGGCACCGTGGTAGACATCGATGCGCTGGCCGAAGCGCTTGCCAGCAAGCGTATTGCGGGTGCGGCTATCGACGTGTTTCCGAAAGAACCCAAATCCAACGATGAAGAGTTTATTTCTCCCCTGAGGGAGTTCGATAACTGCATCATCACTCCCCACGTGGGCGGAAGCACGATGGAGGCGCAGGAGAATATTGGGGTCGAAGTGGCAGAGAAACTGGTGAGATACAGCGACAATGGCTCCAGTTCAACAGCTGTCAACTTCCCGGAAGTGACCCTGCCTGCTCATCCAGGTAACCATCGCCTTCTGCATATCCATAAAAACGTGCCAGGTGTCTTAACCGAGATCAATACCATCTTCTCAGAGACCGGCATCAACATCAGTTCCCAGTACCTGCAGACCAATGACAAGGTGGGTTACGTGGTTGTTGATATCGATCAGCAGTACAGTGAGCTGGCGCTTCAGAGGCTCAACGAAGTCAGTGGCACGATTCGCTGTCGCGTCCTGTTCTAGCTTTAGCTGTTTCGAACGCTTTCATCCTGGCCGTCAGGCCTGATAGTAGCAGCCAGACCTTGCGTCTGAAGCACCGACAGTGGACCGATCGCGCTCCGCGCCAGGCGAGTCCCCCTGCTGGCCCCTCAGAGCCACCCTCGCCGCGCTTACTGCCTGAAAAACCGCCCAGTCAAATACCCTGTGCTCTGTTCCCGGGGCTGAATTGACGATAATCAAAGTGTCGCATACAAGTATGTAGTCGAATTAAAGGGTTACAATGTGAGAACATGTGTGCGTGCCAGCCCTGTGAGGACCAGGATTGATGAGTCCCGACAATAAGCAACAGGCCCCTGCCAAGGCGGTGCTGACGACCCAGGATTTGTGTAAAGACTATCCCATGGGCGAGATCACCGTGCACGCTCTCAAGAATGTGAACTTCGAACTGCGGGAAGGCGAGATGACCGTCCTGCTTGGCGCATCGGGCAGTGGCAAATCCACGCTGCTCAATATCATTGGCGGACTGGATGTTGCCAGCAGTGGGTCGGTGATCTATCAGGGTCGCAACCTTTCGCGGTACAGCGATCGGGAACTGACCGAGTACCGCCGCTATCACGTTGGGTTCGTCTTTCAGTTTTATAACCTGATTTCCAGCCTCACGGCCCGGGAGAACGTCGCGCTTGTGACCGATATTGCGCCAAATCCGATGGCACCTGAAGAAGCCCTGGCGCTGGTTGGACTCTCCGAACGCATCGATCACTTTCCCTCACAGCTGTCTGGTGGTGAACAGCAACGGGTGGCGATTGCCCGGGCCGTGGCGAAACGCCCCAGCATATTGCTCTGCGATGAGCCTACCGGTGCGCTGGATGCGGAAACGGGCAAGCTGGTGTTATCTGTGCTGGATCAGGTGAACCATGAAACCAATACCACCACGGCCATCATTACCCACAACGCATCAATCGGTGCACTGGGGGATGTGGTGGTCCGCATGCGTAGCGGTGAAATCGCGGAGTACACGGTAAACGAATCCCGCGCTAATGTAGACGATATCGAGTGGTAACCCGGTGTCTTCCCTGAACCACAAATTGCTTCGGGAACTCTGGAAACTCAAAGGCCAGGTGTTTTCCATTGCCGCAGTGGTCGCCGTGGGTGTGATGTCGATCGTGACCATGCGCGGCAGCTACGACTCCCTGGTAGAAACCCAGGAGCGATACTATCGGGAGACCCGATTCGCGGATGTCTGGGTATCGCTGGTACGCGCTCCCAACGCCATGTTAGCTCCCATACAGGAGATTCCGGGGGTTAATGCAGCCGATAGCCGGGTTACCTTTCTGGCCACGCTCGATCTCGACGACAGTGAAATTCCTTCGCACGGGCGCTTTGTCTCGGTACCGGATATCGGCCGGCCTGTTCTCAATGACCTGATAATCCGCAGCGGTCGCTACATTAATACCGGTGCCAACAACGAGGTGATCATCAGCGAGAAATTTGCCGAGGCCCGTGGCTTTCGGCCAGGTGATTCCGTGCAGGCCATTATCAATGGTCGCGCCCGGGAGTTCGAAGTGGTCGGCATCGCCATCGCCCCTGAGCATACCTATGCCGTACCTCCTGGCAGCCTGTATCCAGAGGATGAGCGCTACGGCGTGTTCTGGGCTAATCGGGATGCACTGGGGCCGGCCTTCGAACTGGAAGGGGCGTTCAATGAGGCCTACGTTACCCTCACCCCCGATGCCAAGCTCCAGGCGGTAATTGAAAGCATCGATGATTTACTGGAGCCCTATGGTGGCCTTGGCGCCTATGCCCGGGCTGACCAACCGTCACACCTGATCCTGGAATCGGAAATGGACCAGAACCGGGTTACCGGCGCAATTATCCCGCTGATATTCCTAGGAGTGGCCGTGTTCCTGCTGTACCTCGTGCTGGGCAGGTTGATCTCTACCCAGCGCGGCGAGATCGCCGTACTGAAAGCGTTTGGATACAGCGACTGGGAAGTTGGTATGCACTTCCTCATGTTTGCTGTCGTCGCCGTGATACTGGGAGGTACCCTGGGTACGGTTGGTGGCCTGTTCATGGGGGATGCGTACATCGGCATTTACGAGCAGTATTTCCAAATGCCTGACCTGGCCTACCGCCCTTCCGCGGGGCTACTGGTTTTCGCCTTTATGGCCTGCGTCATTGGCGCCTTCGCCGGTGCCCTGGCCGCGGTCAGGCGCGCCGTATTGTTGCCGCCCGCCGAAGCCATGCGCCCGGAAGCGCCCGTCCGTTACCGCGCAGGAATAGTCGAAAGCCTCGGGATTGGGCATCTTGTAGGTACCACGGGACGCATGATCCTGCGCAATCTGGAACGCAAACCGGTACAGGGATTCTTCTCCACCCTGGGCATCGCCCTGTCTGTGGCCATCCTGACCATGGGGTTCTTCATGTTCGATAGCGTTCAACACATGATGGATCTGCAGTTTCGCCACATCCAGCGCGAAGATCTCGCATTGACCTTTCGTGAACAACTGCCGGACGCTGTCGCTTTCGAGCTGGCAAATCTCGAGGGCGTGAACCGGGTCGAAACCTATCGCACCGTAGCGGCCAGGCTGCGAGCCGGCCACCTGGAGGATGAGGTCGCCATTCAAGGCCTCGACTTCGATAGCGAACTGCGCCGCATCATTAATTCCAGTGGAGCCGAGATACCCTTGCCTGGTGCTGGCCTCGTGCTCAGCGACATGCTCGCCCGGCGGCTGCAGGTGAAGCCGGGTGACCAGCTAGTCGTCGAATTCCTGCAGGGCAAGCGGCGCATCGTTACTGTGCCGGTGAATGGTTTGATAGAAGACTACCTTGGCCTGTCTGTCTACACGACCAAGGAAGCACTCTGGCAATTGAGTGGCGAACCCACCGTCGTCAACGGTGCTTTTCTGAGCATCGATGAATTGGCGAGAAACGACATCAACACCGTACTCAAAGACTATCCGGCCGTTACCGGTGTGGCCTCGCCTGCGAGTATGCTGGCTTCTTTTGAAGAAGTGCTGGCGGAGAGCTTTTTGGTTTCCAGTGGCTTCCTGCTGGGCTTTGCCGGTGTTATTGCTGTCGGCGTGATCTATAACGCCGCCCGTATTTCCCTGTCTGAACGGGGACGGGAACTCGCCAGCCTGCGGGTCATGGGCCTGCACCGTCGCGAAGTCGCAACCCTGTTACTGGGCGAGCAGGGGATAGTGACGTTCTTCGCCATCCCGCTGGGCTGGGGAATTGGTTATGCTCTCTGTTATGCCATTGCCACCGGCATACAGACCGATATTTATCGCATACCGTTTGTTACCGATCTCAGGACTTTTCTGTGGTCAGGTTCCTATATCGCACTGGCGGCCCTCGTTAGCGGCTGGATAGTTAAACGAAGACTCGACCAGATTGAATTGGTCGAAGTCCTGAAAACCCGGGAGTAAACGATGTTGAAGATGCCGATGTGGTTGAAATTACTCGCTGCGGCTGTGGTGATTGCGACAGGAATATTTCTGCTAATGCCTGCGCCACTCGATGTGGAAGTGGGAACGGTCGAGCTGCGGCCGTTTTTCGAAGCCGTTGAGGAGCAAGGCAGAACGCGCGCCAGAAACCCTTATCTGGTGACAGCACCGGTGTCGGGCCGCCTTTTAAGAACCCGGCTGGACGAGGGGCACAGGGTGAGTAGCGGGGAGGTGATTGCGGTCATCGCACCAGCACCACAGGATCAACGAAGTTCAGCCATTGCCCAGGCCAATCTCGCCGCCGCCGAGGCGAGACTGGCCGTCGCCAATGCCTCCCTGCAGGAAACCCGCGGTGCCTACGAGCGGGTAAACCGGGAGCGTGAGCGACGCGAAGAATTATTCAGCCGTAGCCTGGCCAGCGCCGAAGAAACTGAGCTGTACCGCCAGCTGACCAACGCCGAGGCAGCCAGGGTTGAGAGTGCCCGGGCTTCGGTACTCGCGGCGCAGGCTGATATCGAGAGCATAAGGGCACAGCTCCTGGGCAATGAGGCTGACGACCAGGGTTCGGGTCAGGCCCTCATCGAGATTAAGGCACCGGTGACGGGTACGGTCTATGCGGTTCTCGAGGAGAATGAAAGGGTGATCCAGGCAGGTACTCCCCTGCTTGAATTGAGCAATCAGGACAGTCTCGAAGTCGTCGTCGACTTGCTTACCCAGGACGCAGTCAAGGTCGAAGCCGGGGATACGGTTTATGTCGATGGCTGGGGCGGAGATCGCACTCTCAATGCAATCGTCCGTAGCATAGAGCCCGAAGCCTTTACCAAAATCTCCGCGCTCGGTGTCGAGGAGCAGCGGGTTAATGTCATCATCGATCTCATTGAGCCGCCAGAAAACCTGGGCGCCGAGTACCGGGTAGAGGTCGCTATCGTGACCTGGCAGGCAAACTCGGCACTGACGATTCCCACCAGCGCCATTTTTCAGCGCAGCGCTGGCTGGCATACATTCGTTGTGAGGGACGGACGGGTCGAGCTGGAGCCTGTGCTGGTGGGCGCCCGGAACCACGAATTTACGCGGGTATTGGGTGGTGTCACTGAGGGAGACAGAGTCATTCTCTACCCCTCGGACCTGATTAATGACGGTGTGGCGGTGCGATTCTGACCTACAGCAGCAGAGTGCGGGCCGGCCTGCTTTTGCCCGAACAGAATCTCTGATACCCGGGTGAAAATCGCATCCCGGTATTCTCTTGACTCGTTCACCATGTGGTGACGGGCACCTTCAACAAGGTAACTCCTCGCTCCCTTGAATTTGGCTTCGATCAGCGGCAGGTTTTTCCTCCAGTCCACCGTCCCATCGGCGGTTCCCTGCACCACGTTCAGCTTGCAGTCCCGAGCCGCGGAAGACTGAAATCGCTTGTGGTAATCCATCATGGCGCCGACCCAGGCCGTGGGCAAAACCCTGCACTGCAGCGCATCGCCGTGCTTGAGGAACTGCAGGAATGCTTCATCGTGACTGTTTCTGGCGAACCCTCTCTTTACCGACTTCAGGAAAGGGCTGGCGAGATAGTACAGGAGTTTCGATTTGCCCCATTGCGCCGGGTACACCAGTGGACACAGCAGCACCAGTTTTTCGAAATCCACGCGATTCATCTGCTCATTGTGTAACAGGGAATCGATGACTACCGCCGATCCGGTGCTCTGCCCGATTGCGAACCAGGGCCGTGGCGAGTCAGTCACCGTCGGCAGTTGGCAGAGTTGCAAAAAGGCCGCACTGTAGCGCGCGAAGGAATCGATGCTCGCTGGCTCGCCGCTGGATATTCCATGTCCGGGGAGATCGAAGACCAGGACTGACAGTCGTTCGCCTAGAAGATGCGCGATGAGGTGACCATAAAGTCCAGCATGATCGTAATAGCCGTGTAGCAGGAATACCGTTCCCCTGCAGCGCTCCCCCGGAACCTGGAAGTGTTGCGCAACGAGTTCGAAGCCGTCGCTCTCAAACACACCGATTCGATGGGTGATTTCCGGATCGAATTGCAGCGCGTAGTGCTCGCAATAGCGGGCAAGCAATTCGCTGGTGAGCGTTGGCGCTGACAGGTTCAGGGGCGGCAGTTGCTCCCGTAAACGGTCGGCATCAGCGCGCGAGAACATCGGCTGCTGGATCAGGCCTTGGAATAACGCTGGTACATTTCTTCCAGGCTATAGACTTTGCCGATCTTCGAAATCTGCCCTGCCGTGCCGAAGGCCTCCAGTCTCGCCTTCACGATGTCTTTCATGGCGGTGATGGTTGGGATGAGGAATTTACGCGGATCGAACTCGGATTTGTTTTCCGCCAGGAACTTCCGCACCGCGCCCGTGGAGGCCAGGCGCAGGTCCGTATCGATGTTCACCTTGCGCACGCCGTGACGAATACCTTCCTGGATTTCTTCCACAGGTACGCCATAGGTCTCGGGGATCTCGCCCCCGAATTCGTTGATCACGGCCAGCCACTCCTGTGGTACAGAGGAAGAGCCGTGCATCACCAGGTGCGTATTGGGGATTTTTTCGTGGATTTCCTTGATGCGCTGGATGGCCAGGATGTCGCCCGTGGGTGGGCGGCTGAACTTGTAGGCACCGTGACTGGTACCCACGGCGATGGCCAGCGCGTCTACACCGGTGGCATCGACAAAATCAGCGGCCTCCTGGGGATCGGTGAGTAACTGCTCCATGGACAGTTTGCCTTCGGCGCCTATGCCATCTTCTTCACCCGCCATGCCGGTTTCCAGCGAACCCAGGCAACCGATCTCACCTTCCACCGAGACACCACAGGCATGGGCCATATCCACAGTTAATTTGGTCACGCGCACATTGTAGTCGAAGTCGGTGGGCGTCTTACCGTCTTCACCCAGTGAGCCATCCATCATGACCGAGGAGAAACCCAACTGGATTGAGCGTTGGCAAACTGCCGGCGAGACGCCGTGGTCCTGGTGCATCACGATGGGCACATGGGGGAACTCTTCGATGGCTGCCTGAATGAGATGACGCAGGAAGTTGGCGCCTGCGTATTTGCGCGCACCGGCAGATGCCTGCAGGATCACTGGACTGTTAACTTCACTGGCAGCTTCCATGATGGCGCGAATCTGTTCGAGATTGTTCACGTTGAATGCCGGGACGCCGTAGTCATTTTCTGCGGCATGGTCCAGGAGTTGTCTCAAACTAATTAGTGCCATGGTTTTTCCTCGTCAATGTTCCTGAAATATTAGCTGATTGCTTACATACGCTGTTCGGTGAAGCACTGATCGTCACCGTCGACTCAGAGTTCGATTATTTCCAAGCCGGCGCAGATTGGCAATGCCTCTGGCACCGCCGCATGCACTTTCTCTCGCAGCCAGACCGGGTCTCGCTAGGCAGCGGCCCTTTCCTTCAATATCTGCACTGCCGGCAACTCGATCCCCTGCACATACTCCAGGAAGGCGCCGCCTCCGGTGGAGATGTAGGAGATAGCCTCGGTCACGCCAAACTTGTCAATCGCGGCGATGGTCTCCCCACCGCCGGCGATGGAGAAGCCCGCATTGGCGGCAATGGCCTCGGCGATAATTTTGGTGCCACCGGCGAACTGATCGAATTCAAATACACCTACTGGCCCATTCCAGATGATGGTCTTCATCTCGCCAACCAGGCTGGCAAGCCTGTTCGCCGATTCCGGACCGATATCCAGAATCATGTCGGTGTCTGTAATGTCTGCAACGGACTTCACTGTCGCCTTCGCGTCTGCTGAGAACTCGCTGGCCACGACCACGTCGGTTGGCAACGGGATGGAAGTTCGTTCCATCAGCGCCCTGGCGGTATCCACCAGCTCCGGTTCGCACAGGGACTGACCAATATTGGCACCACTGGCCAGCAAGAAGGTATTGGCAATGCCACCACCCACAATCAACTGGTCTACGATGTCGGCGAGATTGTTGAGTACTTCGAGTTTGCTGGACACTTTGGCACCACCCACCACCGCCAGCATGGGCCGCTCGGGGTTGGACAGGGAGCGTTCCAGGGCATCCAGTTCATTGGCAAGCAGTGGACCGGCACAGGCGGTGGCTGCAAATTTGGCCACACCGTGGGTACTAGCCTGGGCGCGGTGTGCCGTGCCAAAGGCATCCATCACGAACACATCGCAGAGCGCGGCATAGCGCTGGGCCAGTTCGTCGCTGTTGCCTTTCTCACCCACATTGATGCGCACATTTTCCAGCAGGATCAGATCACCCCCGGCTGCGGATACGGCCTCCGGACTGGCCAGGTAGTTGTCCACCAGAGTGACTTCTTTCTGTAACAGCGCGGCAAGATGATCTGCTACCGGACGCAGGGACATCTCCGCTTGCTCTGCCAGCGGCACACCCTCTTGCGGCCGTCCAAGGTGAGACATCACGATAACCTGCTGTGCTGATGCCAGCGCGGCCTGGATTGTGGGAAGTGCAGCGCGAATGCGCGTATCGTTGCCTACCTTGCCGTCCTGCACGGGCACATTGAGGTCTTCTCTGATTAATACCCGCTTTCCCGTCAGGCCCAAATCGCTCATGCGTAAGAATGTCATAGCCAGTTCTCGGTGTTACGTTTGCGTGTTTTGTGTTTATCTGATTGGGTATTGCTGCCACCTGTGGCGAAGATACTCACTTTTCCAGGCTGCTTATGTAATGAGCCACATCTAGCATTCGGTTGGCATAGGCCCATTCGTTGTCAAACCACACCAGCAGCTTGACCAGCTTGCCTGCCGCCACCCGGGTTTGATTGAGATCCACAATGGCTGATCGCGCGTCATGATTATAGTCGCAGGAGGCCAGAGGCTCGGCACTCACACCGAGTACGTTCTTCGGTAATGTGCGGCTATATTCACCCAGCGCGGCATTCACGGCTTCTTCCGTCGTGGCCTTGTTGACCGTTACCGTAAGATCCATGGCGGATACGTTAACCGTTGGTACCCGAATCGCCTGCGCGCGCAATATCCCTTCCATTCCCGGGAGTATGCGCTCAATACCCTTCGCCAGTTGCGTGTCTACCGGAATAATGGACTGCATGGCACTGCGCGTCTTGCGCAGATCGGCATTGTGATAGCTGTCGATAACGGGTTGATCGTTCATCGCCGAATGAATGGTAGTAATCACACCGGAGCTGATACCAAAGAAATCATCGATTGCCTGCAGCACCGGCACGATACAGTTGGTTGTGCAGGAGGCATTGGAAATGATCCGGTCGCTGGCCTTGAGTTCTGCGTGATTGATGCCGTATACAACCGTTGCATCAACATCGCTTTCTGCCGGTTGCGAAAACAGCACACGCTTCGCACCAGCATCGAGATGACGCTGTGCATTCGCACGATCCGAGAATGAGCCGGTGCATTCCATGACAAGGTCTACACCCTGCTCACCCCAGTTTATCGCATCGATATCGGCGTGCTGGGTAACCTGTATCTCATCGCCGTTTACTTGCAGCAGGGTGTCGCTGGCTTCCACCGTACCGAGAAACCTGCCATGGGTGCTGTCGTAGCGGGTCAGGTGTGCCAGGGTCGGCATATCGGCGAGATCATTGATCGCAACGATGCGCATACCCGGGTAGACAGAAAGCTCCGGGGTCGTTGCTTCGTAGAATGCGCGCAGGATACAGCGCCCAATACGACCGAAGCCATTGATTGCGATTCGGTAAGTCATGGATCGATACTAGTTACTTTTTTACCTGCTGAGAGCCTGGTGATTGCCGTCTATCTGCCGGAATACCGGTCGATCAGACCAATTCTTTGGCAGTCGCAACCACATTGTCAGTAGTGAAGCCGAAATGCTCCATCAATACGCCGCCAGGTGCCGAGGCGCCAAAGCTTCGCATACCGATAACTTTTCCGTCGAGACCTACCAGTTTGTACCAGTAGTCGACGGCCCCTGCTTCCACAGCAAGACGCTTGCGAACCGAGGGCGGCAGCACCTGGTCACGGTAGTCCTTATCCTGTGACTCGAAGACATCGACACTCGGCATGGAAACCAGCCGTGACGCAATACCATCGGCCTGCAGCTGTTTAACGGCATCGCGACAAATTGCCACTTCGGATCCCGTGGCGATGACCAGAAGTGCCGGGTCTCCCTCACAGTCTTCCAGTACATATCCCCCCCTGGCGATATCCGCCAGTTGCGCATCGCTGCGGTCCTGATGGGGAAGATTCTGCCGGGAGAAAACCAGTGAAGTGGGACCACCGCTGTTTTCAAGGGCAGCCTTCCAGGCAACGGCGGATTCAACGTTGTCGCAGGGCCGCCACACGGACATATTGGGCGTCACTCGCAGCGTGGTGAGTTGTTCCACCGGCTGGTGGGTAGGCCCGTCTTCACCCTGGCCTATCGAGTCATGGGTATAGACGAAGATACTGTGCTGCTTCATGAGTGCCGCCATGCGAACCGCATTACGGGCATACTCCATGAAGATGAGGAATGTCGCGGTGTAGGGAATGAAGCCTCCGTGCAGGGAGATTCCCGATGCAATGGCTGACATGCCAAACTCACGCACACCGTAATAGATGTAGTTACCGTCTTCGCTCTGGGTGATCGGCTTGCTGCCGGACCAATTGGTGAGATTGGAGCCGGTGAGGTCGGCACTGCCACCTATCAGCTCCGGCAACAGCGATGCGAATGCCTCGATGCATTGCTGGGAGGCCTTGCGGCTGGGAATGTTGTCATCCTTGCCCTGGCACTGGCGAATGTACTCGTCTGCTTTCTCAGCGAAAAAGCCGGGTAGCTGCCCCTTGATGCGGCGTACCAGTTCCATGGCCAGATCCGGGTGGTCTTCTTCGTAGGCAACCAGCTTCTCTTTCCATTCCGTTTCGGACTGAAATCCTTTCTCGGTAGCATTCCAGGCGGTAGCGATCTCCTCTGGCACGAAGAATGGGGGGTGGGGCCAGCCCAATTCCTGCCTGACAGCCGCGATCTCATCCTCACCCAGCGGCGCCCCGTGGGTCGCTGCGGTGCCGCCCTTGTTGGGCGAACCGAAACCGATCACGGTCTTGCAGCTGATGAGTGTTGGCCGTGCAGAGTCACCCCTGGCCTGCTGGATTGCCTTGTCGATTGCCTCGGCATCGTGGCCGTCTACGGCGAGCACTTGCCAGCCATAGGACTCGAAACGCTTCCCGGTGTCATCGGAGAACCACTCCTGCACTTCGCCATCGATGGATATGCCGTTGTCATCGTAGAACACGATCAGCTTGCCCAGTTTCAGGGTACCAGCCAGGGAACAGACTTCATGGGAGATGCCCTCCATCAGGCAGCCGTCGCCAGCGAAGACGTAGGTGTAGTGGTCCACAATGTCGTGGCTGCCTTTATTGAACTGGGCGGCGAGGGTCTTCTCGGCTATCGCCATGCCCACTGCATTGGCGAGCCCCTGGCCCAGTGGCCCGGTAGTGGTCTCGACCCCCGGCGTATCGCCGTATTCAGGGTGTCCGGGTGTGGCGGAATGCAGTTGACGGAAATTCTCCAACTCGCTCATGGGCAGGTCATAACCGCTCAGGTGCAGGAGTGAATAGATAAGCATGGAGCCGTGACCGTTGGACAGCACGAACCGGTCCCGGTTGAACCAGCCCGGATTGCCTGGGTTGTGTCTGAGGTGGTCGCGCCACAGCACCTCGGCGATATCCGCCATACCCATGGGAGCGCCTGGGTGGCCCGAATTGACTTTCTGAACCGCATCCATGCTGAGCGCACGGATGGCGTTGGCGCAATCTCGTCGAGATACAGCGTCGGTCATGCAAATAACTCCTGTTTACCCTTGCGAATGCCGGATATTTTTATTGGTGTGGCTTGTGCCCTTGAACTCCGGCCGAGGCTGGAATGAGCCTCATCTGGAAGGCGGCTATTTTCCCGTACCGACGGGCTTAATTCCATACTCAATCCCACTCGTTTCCCAACTATTCTTGAATAAGACCCCTCGGAGCGCCCAGTCAGGCTGCCGACAACCGGAATTGCTACCGGGACGAATTCGCAGCACCTCATCTATATCAAAATATTTTGATATAGGTTTGAATTCCCTCGAAAGAACTGATACTGTAGCGCCCCATTCCGGATGGCTATGCCACCGACAGCGCCTGTGTAGTTCCGACACCAGTATCAGGTAACAGAGACCGCAGCACGCCACTGCCAGTAAGAATCAAGCGAAAGGACCTGCCCGCCTTGCCAGCAACCGCTCTCAAGCAAGCGACTGAGACTTCATTCACCGGCCTTGAACACCTCGCCAGCCTGCACAAGGCCCTGGCCGATGGCTTGCGTCTGCAGATCCTGCGCCTGCTGCGCAGCGAGAGTTTCGGTGTGTTGGAGCTGTGCCGGATTCTGGACATACGCCAGTCGGCCCTGAGCCATCATCTGAAGGTCCTGGCCACTGCCGGGCTGGTTTCCACTCGACGGGAAGGCAACTCCATCTTCTACCGGCGCAGCTTCCTGACCGATGAAGACCCCTACCGCGACATCAAGGAAGCGGTCTTCCTGCAGGTGGATGCCCTGGACCTGGACACTGCCCAGCTGAAAAAGATCAAGCAGGTCCAGCTGGAGCGCTCGCAGCTCTCATTGAACTTCTTCAACAGAAACGCGGCGAAGTTCCGTGAGAAGCAGGGCCTCATCGTGGAGCACGACGATTATCACAGCACCCTGCATACGGTGCTGGAGGGTCTCGGCCTAGACAAGGACATGCAGGTGCTCGAGGTAGGGCCGGGAGAAGGACAACTCCTCACACAATTGGCGAGGAAGTTTGAGGCGGTGACAGGCCTCGATAATTCGCGGGATATGCTGGATCGCTCACAGCAGGCTCTGGTCGATGCCGGAATTTCCAATGTCACACTGATCCATGGGGATACCACTGTCGCGCGCAAGCAAAAGCTGTCGGGCGACCTGATTATCTTTGACATGGTGCTGCATCATATTTCGTCCCCCGCGAAGACCTTCAAGGACTGTGCGACCCTGCTCAATCCGGGTGGATCTTTACTGATTGTAGAGCTGTCACCCCATGATCAGGACTGGGTCAGGGAAACCTGTGGTGACCTGTGGCTGGGCTTTGAGGAATCGGAGCTGGAACACTGGGCTGAAAAAGCCGAATTGCAAACCGGGCAAAGCCTGTTTCTCGGACTGCGCAATGGATTCCAGATACAGATACGTGTTTTTCACAAAGCGGATTCGCTCTGAACCCAACGCTATTCAATGAATGATCGAACACTTTAAATTTAACTTGTAGAGAAAATGTAAAAGGAAACCTCGATGGCTGAACCTCATTTATTTACTTCTGAATCCGTTTCAGAAGGACACCCCGATAAAATGGCTGATCAGATCTCCGATGCCATTCTTGACGCATTGCTGGCGAAGGACAAGAAATCCCGTGTCGCCTGCGAGACCATGGTGAAGACTGGCATGGTGATCGTCGCTGGTGAAATAACCACGGAAGCCTATGTCGATGTTGAGCACATCGTGCGCAGCGTGGTTAATGATATCGGCTACAACCACTCTGAAAGTGGCTTCGACTCCAATACCTGTGCGGTGCTGAATGCGATCGGCAGCCAGTCTCCCGATATTGCCATGGGCGTCGATGATTCTGACGATCACGAACAGGGCGCTGGTGACCAGGGCCTGATGTTCGGCTATGCCACCAACGAGACTGATCTGTTGATGCCAGCACCGATCCATTATTCACACCTGCTGGTAAAGAAGCAGTCCGAAGTGCGCAAGAATGGCATCCTGAAGTGGCTGGAACCAGACGCCAAGAGCCAGATTACCTTCCGTTATGAAGACGGCAAGCCTGTTGGCATCGATGCCGTCGTGCTTTCCACACAGCATCGTGATGAGATCAGCCAGTCGGATCTGAAAGAAGCCGTGATGGAAGAGATCATCAAACCGGTATTACCGACCGAATGGATCAATGCTGACACCAAGTATTTCATCAACCCAACCGGACGTTTCGTCATCGGCGGCCCACACGGCGACTGTGGCCTGACCGGCCGCAAGATCATCGTGGACACCTATGGTGGTATGGCACGGCATGGTGGTGGTGCATTTTCTGGCAAGGACCCATCCAAGGTAGACCGTTCCGCCGCCTATCTCGCCCGCTATGTCGCGAAGAACATCGTCGCCGCCGGCATCGCCGATCGCTGCGAGATTCAGCTTTCCTACGCCATCGGCGTGGCTGAACCGACTTCGGTGAGCGTGGAAACCTTTGGTACCGGCAAGATTCCGAACAGCAAGATCGTGCAACTGGTGCGTCAGCACTTCGAACTGCGACCCAAGGGTCTGATCGCCATGCTGGATCTGTTGCGACCGATTTATCGTGACACGGCAGCCTATGGCCACTTCGGTCGTGAAGAGCCGAACTTCACCTGGGAGAAAATCGACAAGGCAGAAGCGCTTAAAGCTGACGCCGGTGTTTAACAGAATTTAACGGGAGTAAGTAATGAGTACTAGTACTGCAGCAAACAATGTTAAAAGTCTACATGATTACAAGGTTGCCGATATTGAGTTGGCTGATTTTGGGCGCCGGGAAATCACTCTGGCTGAGAGGGAAATGCCGGCGCTGATGTCGCTGCGCAGTAAATATGCAGAAGAGAAGCCTCTGGCCAATGCCAAGATTCTTGGCTGTATTCATATGACCGTACAGACCGCTGTCCTGATCGAGACCCTGGTGGCTCTGGGCGCCGAAGTACGCTGGTCTTCCTGCAATATCTTTTCAACCCAGGATCACGCGGCCGCCGCGATCGCCGCGCAGGGTATCGCCGTCTACGCCTGGAAAGGTCAGACCGAAGCAGAAGGTGAGTGGTGTATCGAGCAAACCATCCTCAAGGATGGCAAACCCTGGGACGCCAATATGATCCTGGACGATGGCGGTGATTTGACTGCCATGGTGCATGACAAGTATCCACAGATGCTGGACCACATCCATGGCATTACCGAAGAGACCACCACGGGCGTACATCGCTTGCTGGAGATGCTTGAAGCGGGCGATCTGAAAGTGCCTGCCATCAACGTTAACGACTCGGTCACCAAATCCAAGAACGATAACAAGTATGGTTGTCGCCACAGCCTGAACGATGGCATCAAGCGCGGCACCGATATGCTGTTGTCCGGTAAGCACGCCCTGGTAGTGGGCTATGGCGATGTGGGCAAGGGCTCTGCCCAGAGTCTGCGCCAGGAAGGCATGATCGTGAAGATCTCGGAGATCGATCCGATCTGTGCCATGCAGGCCTGCATGGATGGCTACGAAGTGGTTTCACCCTATATTAACGGTGAGAACAAGCGGGACGCATCTGCCATCGACAAGAACCTGATGGGCAAATTGGACCTGATCGTTACCACTACGGGTAATGTGGATGTGTGTGACCGCTTCATGCTGGATAGCATTAAGTCTGGTGCTATCGTCTGTAACATCGGTCACTTCGATAACGAGATCGACACCAAGTACATGCGTGAAAACTGGACCTGGGAAGAAGTAAAGCCGCAGGTGCACAAGATCTACCGCAGTGGCCTGGAAAACCAGGATGACTACCTGATCCTGTTGTCCGAGGGTCGCCTGATCAATCTCGGTAATGCCACCGGTCACCCTTCGCGCATCATGGATGGTTCATTTGCCAACCAGGTGCTGGCGCAGATGTACCTGTATGAGCGCAGGTTCGCCGACCTCTCCGAAGATTTCAAGAAGTCCAGTGTTTCAGTGGAAGTGTTGCCCAAGCACCTGGACGAAGAAGTTGCCGCACTCATGGTGGAGGGCTTCGGTGGTGTGCTTACCCGTCTGACCAACGAGCAGGCGAAGTATATTCACGTAAACGTAGACGGTCCGTACAAGACCGACAGCTACAAGTACTAATACGGTCCACGGACCAGGCTAGCGAGACATAATCATGGCTGCAGAGAATTCTTCCAAACCATTCAGTATCGAGTTTTATCCGCCGCGTACGGCGGAGGGTGAAGCAAAGCTGGATGCTGTGCACGAAGAGTTGGCCAGACTGCAGCCAGATTTCTTCTCCGTGACCTACGGCGCCGGCGGCAGCACCAAGGCTGGTACGAAACAGCTGGTGCTTGCATACCGGCAGCTGGGTTCCGACGTCGCTCCCCATCTCTCTTTCGGTGGCACCAGCGAAGAGGAGGTATTGGAGTTACTGGCCAGCTACAAGGAAGCAGGCATCCGGCGGATTGTCGCCCTGCGTGGCGACATCCCTTCCGGCGGTGGCTCTTCCCTGCAGTACCGCTATGCCAATGAACTGGTCAGGTTTCTTAGAGAAAAAACCGGTGACTACTTTCATATCGAAGTCGCCTGCTATCCGGAGGTGCATCCGGAAGCCAGAAATCTGCGCAGTGATGTGGACTTCTTCAAGCAAAAAGTCGATGCGGGCGCCAATTCTGCGATTACCCAGTATTTTTACAATCCAGATGCCTATTTCCACTTTGTCGATTACTGCCGCGCCAAAGGCATTACGATTCCGATCGTGCCCGGCATCATGCCGATTACCAACTACGAGAATCTGGCACGTTTCAGCGCCAAGTGCGGGGCGGAGATTCCCCTTTGGCTAGGCAAGCGCCTCCTCGATTTTGGCGATGATGTAGACGGGCTGCGTGACTTCGGTCTCGAGTTCGTCACCTCGCTGTGCCAGAAATTGCTGGAAGGCGGCGCGCCGGGTCTGCACTTCTATTCCATGAACCTGTCGAAAAACGTTACCCAGATCTGGAATAACCTCTCATTGTCAGAACGAAAGTAGTATCCTCCACGATCTGAACTTTCTTTCCTGAGCGATTCACTATGAGGATTACCCGGGTTCACTTCCCAGGCTCCCTGAGCAGCGGACAGCGCGTAAGACTAAATCCCGAGAGTGCCCATCACGTGGCCACGGTACTCCGCATGAAGACGGACGACCGGGTATCGCTCTTCAATCAGCAGGACGGCGAGTATGATGCTCGCATTGTCTCCGTTAAAAAGAGTGACGTGGGACTGTCTGTTGGGGAGAAGACAGCAACCTATCTGGAGCCGGGTTTACGAATAACTCTCTTCCTCGGCATCTCTCGCGGTGACCGCATGGACTTTGGCATCCAGAAGTCCGTCGAGCTGGGCGTATTTGAGATTCGGCCCTTCTACTCAGAACACGGCGATATTCGCATCAAACCCCAGGAGCGGGTTGAGAAAAAGATCCGGCACTGGCAGAAGATTGCAATCAGTGCGGCGGAGCAATGTGGCCGTCTTGATATTCCGGCCATTGCTGGCCCAGTGGAATTTTCGGCCGTTCTCGATACCTTCGATACCGCACTCAATTCCGCAACCAATAGCGCAACTGTCCTGCTGGATCCCCGCGGTGATAGCGATCTTTCCCGGCTCGAGGCTGATCGCAGCATGCAGCTCTTTATCGGGCCTGAAGGGGGGTTTTCCGAGGGGGAACTGAAATCTGCCCGCGAGCGGGGTTGTATTATCTCGACCCTGGGTCCGCGCATTCTGCGTACTGAAACCGCACCGATTGCCGCCCTCGCCATTCTCCAGAATCGCTATGGTGATATGTAGCGGTCTGTACGCAGAGTGTATGGACTTGCTGGAGGCAGGCTGGGGAGGTTCCTGTTATGCCATTAGCTACAGACGGATCGCCAGGGGGCCGAGCCCTATCTTCTTGCCAAAAAACTCGAACCGATAGGCACTGAGATCTATTGGGAACTGCTCCAGACTCACCGCGTGTTCGATGCATCGGCTGCTACTGTCGTTGTCGCTCGCCAGGTCGACTACCCTGGGTGTTTTCAAGGGCTGTCTGGCTGCATCGGTTAATAGCACCACCCGCGGACTCAGGCGCTGGGTCTCGTTCTGGTTCAACACAAGTGCATACTCACCCGAATTGATCGCCACCAGGGTACCGATGGGGTACATACCCAGTACATGGATCAGTTCCACCACCAGCTGCTCGGGGAACTTGATTACGCGCTGCTTGTACAGGCGCGCGGTAGCCTGCGCCGGCGAAATCTTGCGTTTATCACTGTTGGTGCCAACCAGTCGCTCGAAGCAGTAGGCGAGGTTGGCGTAGCGAGCCAGAGACGGTATCTGGTCGCCCTTGATCTTGCGCAGGAATCCGCGTCCATCGTGGCGTTCGTGATGGCAGCGCACTATGCGCAGGATACGCTCATCGGCCTGGCTATGCTGGCTCAGTAGCTCGAGCCCGAACTCTATATGCTTGCGATAGGCCAGGAATTCCTTCTTGCGGAAGTGGCCACGCTTGTTGACCAGGCGTTCTGGCAGGAGATTCATGCCAATGTCACAGAGCAGGGTCCCGAGAAACAGGATCTCGATATCGTTGCGCTTCAGGCCCACCTGTCGTCCCAGCATGGCTGCCCACATGGCCGCGCGTACGCAATAGCTGCTGGGGAACCGGGCACTGGTATCGGTGAACAACAACCAGATAAGCGCCTGTGGGTTGGCCAGCAGGCTGTCCACAAGTGACTTGATCAAGGGTTCCAACGGCTGCAGGTTCATCGTCCTGCCTTCCCTGACGGCGACACAGATTGCCTGGAACTGTGTCTGCAGGCCATCGTAAGCGGCGCTGCCCTTGTCCAGTAGTTGTTTGATGCTGTGGGTAACGGGATAGGTGTCCCGGTTAACTTTCAGGGTCGCCCCGACCGGTGCGGCGCGGCGGGCGCTGCTGAGGATGGTCAGGTCGGTACGCTTGCGGCGGGCAGGCTCGGCACCCTTGTTGGTATCGATGGTGACGTGGCGACAGAATTTCTGCAGGGTCTGAATGTCTTCCGCGCGCTTGACGTGAAAGCCACCCAGGGGAAACGGGGTGTCAGACCAGGGACAATCCAGCTCGCAGACATACATGCCTACCAGCAAATCTCGACTGTCCAGCGCGATCAGGTAGCCGGTGGCGGCATTTATCTGGGGAGACTGCATGCGGTGAAGAGTACCCGCTTTTTGGAACCCGGCTTGTGAGAAAGCTCACAGTCTGGACTGGTCTTGTGCCAAAAATAAAAAAAG
>JAYPVK010000009.1:37797-45347 GCA_038134565.1 Pseudomonadales bacterium
TTGATAGTTTCATGGAGTACCAGGTTTTGGTTATTGGCCTGGCACCCCTGAATCGGTTTACTTACTGAGTAACAAACTCTGGGTAGGCTTCCATTCCGCATTCTGCGAGATCGACGCCCTCGGCTTCCTCTTCTTCGGAAACCCGGATGCCCATGATGGCCTTGAGAGCGAGCCAGACGATGAGGCTGGTCGCGAATACCCAGATGAAGATGGTCGCCATGCCGATGAACTGGCCGCCGAATGTTGCATCGGAGTCAGACAGCAGCACTGCGAAGATACCGAAGATACCTACGACACCATGCACTGAGATCGCACCTACTGGGTCGTCGATTTTCAGCTTGTCCAGGGTGGTGATGCTGAACACCACGATCACCCCACCGATGGCACCGATAATGGTGGACAGCAGTGGAGAGGGATCAGCAGGTTCGGCGGTGATGGCAACCAGGCCGGCGAGTGCGCCGTTCAGAGCCATGGTCAGGTCGGCCTTGCCGAACAGGATGCGGGCAGTGATCAATGCGGCGATCAGTCCGCCAGCGGCGGCGGCGTTGGTGTTCAGGAACACGTTCGCGACTTCGTTCGCTACCGCGATGCCACCCAGCTTCAGTGTGGAACCGCCGTTGAAACCGAACCAGCCCATCCACAGGATGAAGGTACCGAGGGTTGCCAGTGGCAGGTTTGCGCCCGGAATGGCCTGTACCGCGCCGGTCTGGGCATTGTATTTGCCCTTACGTGGACCGAGGATCAGGACACCGGCCAGTGCTGCGGCAGCACCTGCCAGGTGCACGATGCCAGAACCCGCGTAGTCGGAGTAGCTCAGTTCAAACATGCCGAATACTGACTTGCCACCCCAGGTCCAGCCACCTTCGATCGGGTAGATGACGCCGGTCATTACCACTGCGAATGCCAGGAAAGCCCAGAGCTTCATGCGCTCAGCCACGGCACCGGAAACGATAGACATGGCAGTGGCTACGAATACCACCTGGAAGAAGAAGTCGGATGCGCCAGAGTAAACTGATCCGCCGTCGAAGCCTTCCTCAGCAGAGTCTGCCAGTACCTGGGCAATAGCTGCATCGTCCATCTGGGCAACGGTTGTTACCCCAGACAGGAAGTAGCCGCCGTCGTACATGAACTGATAGCCACAAACCAGATACATGGTACAAGCGATGGCGAACAGTGCGACGTTCTTGGTTAATATCTCGGTTGTGTTCTTGCTACGTACCAGCCCGGCTTCCAGCATGGCGAAGCCTGCGGCCATCCACATGACCAGTGCGCCACAGATCAGGAAATAGAACGTATCCATTGCGTACTGTAATTCAAAAATTTGGTTTTCCACCTTTACCTCCGTTAGTGGCCTCGTCTGATGACCACTGAATTGTTGATTCTTGCCAGCAGCCCTAGACCGCTTCTTCCCCTGTTTCGCCAGTACGTATACGTATGATCTGAGCGAGTTCAGTGACGAAAATCTTGCCGTCGCCGATCTTGCCCGTATTGGCTGCCTTCGTGATTGCCTCGAGGGTTTGATCCAGCAGGTTCTCGCCGATGGCGATCTCCAGCTTCACCTTCGGAAGAAAATCCACTACGTATTCCGCACCGCGATACAGTTCGGTGTGGCCCTTCTGCCTGCCAAAACCCTTCACTTCGGTAACGGTTATCCCCTGCACTCCTATTTCAGAAAGCGCTTCACGGACGTCGTCCAATTTGAATGGCTTGATAATAGCCGTGACTAACTTCATTCTTTCGCTCCTTGGTTGATTAAGGCGACGCACCCTTTATTGCTGACTTTCCTGCAAACTTCTTGTGCGCGTTGTGCGGCTTGAGGTGATGCGTGACGCTGTCTCTTACCGCTTCTCTACATCTATTAATTTCAGAACCCTCTATGCATGGGCCGTGCCACAAGTATTTATCTTTTATATTTCAGTGCGTTAGCGCGCATGAGCGGAAATGGAACAGGTTGGGGCACTGTGTAGGGCGGGAAATTGATCTGTGGGAGTGCGTAAAAACAGGGCGCGCACCAATATCGTGCGCAGCAGCCGGCAGATACTGTCCGGATCTCCCGGCAGAAATGCTAAAATGGCCACTTATTCACCGATGCAATGTAGTGCAAGCCGAAAAATATGAGTGACAATCCATTATTGCGGGAATTGAGTGAGCGACTCGCGAAAATCGCGCCCATGGCTGAAGACCTGCGAGAAGACGCGCGCACCAGAATAGAGCACGTTCTGAAGAAGTCGCTGCAAGATCTGGATGTGCTCACCAGAGAAGACTTCGAAGTACAGACCCGGGCGCTGGAAAGAGCGGAGCAGCGCATAGCCGAGCTCGAGCAAACCCTGTCTGCGATGGAAGCCCGGTTGAATGCCATGTCGGCTGCAGCGACCGAGGGTACGGCTGACTAGCTTGTCAGAGCTTGCCTAGCTGTTGCACGCAACGGCTTCTGCGGTAGGAGATAGCCTCCAGCAGGTGGGTCTTGCCGATCTCCTGCGATTCCTCATAGTCTGCGATGGTGCGGGCCACATTGATCACCCGGTGCACCGCCCTGGCGGACATGCCCAGCTGCTCCATAGTCGTGGCCAGGAGCTTGCGCAATGGTGCCGACAGACCACAATAGGTAGCGAGTTCATCGCTGCTCAATTCATTGTTGAGTTTTCCGGCACGTTGCATTTGGGTTTGTCGGCAACGCTGGATTGTGGCCGCGGCTTCGACCCAGCGCCTCTGATCATCATCGCCCTGCTCCTGTTCCAGCAATTCGGCCTGGGTCAGGGAAGGAAGTTCTACGAGCAGATCCATGCGATCCAGCAGTGGGCCTGAGAGTTTCCCCAGATAGCGAGCGACACGGTCACTGCTGCAACGGCACTCGCGCCTGGGATCGTAGGCATTACCACAGGGACAGGGGTTCATGGCAGCCACCAGCTGGAATCGTGCCGGGAACTTCACCCGATAGTTGGCACGGCTCACCGTAATTTCCCCATTTTCTATTGGCTCCCTCAGCGCATCCAGCGCCGAGGGTTTGAACTCGGTGAATTCGTCCAGGAACAGGACTCCGCGATGGGCCAGGCTTATCTCACCGGGGCTGGCCCGATTGCCCCCGCCTACCAGAGCCACCTGGGTCGCCGAATGATGGGGGCTGCGCAGGGGTGGCCACTTTATATGGCGGTTGCTGACAGGCTCACCCGCTACCGAACGTATGGCAGCCACTTCCATCGCATGCTGCTCCGCCAAGGGAGGCAATAGCTTGATGAGGTTATTGGCCAACAAGGTCTTGCCGCAGCCGGGTGGACCCAGCATCAACAGGTTATGGCTTCCCGCCGCAGCCAATGCCACCGCGCGCCTGGCGAAGAGCTGTCCCTTAACGGACAGGAAGCCCGCCGGCGCACGCTCTCTGCTGCGCCGATCATGCCTTCCGTTTGGCCTTGTTAAATCCTTGGCGGTACGCACGTGCTCGATGTAATCGTTTAGAGAGCTGACCAGATCTGTTTTTTCGTAGCCTACCAGCTCAGCTTCCGCCGCGTTCGCCACTGGAAGGATGATTTCCCTGTTGGCCTTGCGTGCCGCCAGGGTCGCTGGTACCGCCCCTTGAATCCCGCGCACCACCCCTCGAAGCGCCAGTTCTCCCATTATCTCGATATTTTCCAGGCAGTCCTCGGGAATCTGATGTGATGCCTGGAGTATGCCAAGCGCAATGGCCAGGTCATATTGGGCACCCGACTTCGGCAGGTCCGCGGGTGCCAGATTGACCGTTATTCGCCCGTCTGGGAATTCCAGCCCACTATTGATGATCGCGGAGCGTACTCGCTCCTTGCTCTCCCGCACGGTGGTTTCCGGCATTCCCACGATGGCAAATCCTGGCAGGCCGTTGGAGAGGTGGGTTTCAACACAAACCTCAATGGCATCCACTCTGAGCATGACGCGGGAGTAAACTCTGGCAAGAGACATCCTTGTTCCAGTGACGGGCAGTTTTAAATAGCGGGCTTAGCCGAGCTGGCTACACAGGAATAGACCAGTCCTGGCGATATTGACAAATAACAGGTAAAAAAATTCGGCACGGGCTTGCCGAAGTTTTAAGACCACAAAAAAATGGGCTCCGAAGAGCCCATTTCCTTGATCGGTAAACCTTAACCTTACTGGCTGGATTCGATCATGTACTCAACGAGAGCGCGCAGGTCAGCGTCGGTGCAATCGAAGCACAGGCCTTTGGCAGGCATAGCGTTTACTCCGTTGATTGCATTCGCTACCACGGCATCCAGGCCTTTCTCGAGGCGGGTTTCCCATGCCGCAGCGTTGCCGGCACCAACTTTTGGCGCGCCAGCAGCACCAGTGCTGTGGCAGGCAAAGCATGAGGCCATGTACTTGGCCTGGGCATCGAAGCCTTCACTCACTTGCGCGAGCTGAAGTGGCTTGGACTCATCGGCTGTGCTCATTGCGGCAAACATGGCTGCCATTAAAACGAGGCTGGTTTTCATCATCTTGTTTAACACGGTCTAACTCCTCTTCTTCAAAGTCTTTAAAAGCTTGTACTGAAATAGTCGTTGGTTTCGGCGAAATGTGTTCGCTTATGGTTGTCCTTTAATTTATTCACGATCGTGGTCTTGGGTGATGACTACTGCGCCAGCATGTAGTCAACAACAGCGCGCAGGTCCTCGTCGCTGCAGCTCATGCAGATACCACGAGCCGGCATGGCATTCACGCCATTGATCACGTTGGCCATTACCGCGTCCATACCCTTGGCCATGCGCTCTTCCCAGGCATCTGCATCGCCGGGTTGTGGCGCACCGGCGGCGCCAGTACCGTGGCAGGCAAAGCAGTTCATCTGATACGTGCCCGCGGCATCGAAATCACTCTCGGCAGCGGCTACAGTTGCCGCCGCTGCTACCGCTGTGTCGGCAACTTCTTCCACGGCTTCTTCGACGACTTCAACCACAGTCTCTACCACGGCTGCCGCCGGGCTTGATGAGCCTGCGGTATTGCCTGATGTGCCAACGCAAAACTGACCGGCAAGACAGACCTGACCTACCGGACGAATATTATCGGCCACGGATTGTGCGACACTCGAGAGAGGCGCAGCTATTGCCAGCAATGCCAGGGTGAGTACAGATGTGGATCGTATAGAAAACATGTTTGAGATACCTGGTTTGAATTTGTCGCTTTAAACTTTCGCAGCTTAGCCAAGCTACGAAACTCGCTAACGGAATTTTCTCTATCTACTGATTAATCCTTGCTGAATTTGCCAGACCGATTCGCGCGCTTTCATCAGCGAAGATGGGCTTTTTCCCCATGGCGAAGCCGGGACAGAGAAGTCATTCTCTGAAGCGCTTTTAGCGGCTTGTTCACTGACCGGGATCGGATGGTATTCGCGCGGCCCAGAGCCCTCAGTAATTGGCTCAAGGCGACTCAGGCACTCTTGATCACCTGAAAAATGCAGGCGAATTATACAGCAATTGTAGCGAGCGGAAAGCCATGAAAATGGCAATATATTGTCGCTTATTCCTGGCTAACCACCGCCATTAACCGGTGGCCGTACGGTCAGGTTGAGGGGTACCCGGTGATAGAAAATATTCTGGGGGTTCGAGTCCAGGCCATAACCCACCACGATATTGGCTTCGATCTCTTCGATACCCAGTGCCCGGGGCACGAGATCGGTGGCGATGGTCAATGTTTCGGTCGCGGCCAGACGCTTGCTGGTGAAACGCACGATTGGGTCCGGGTTGAGGCCAACGTCTACAAAGTTACCCTGTGGATTCAGCATCAGTATCTGGTTTTCCAGCAGGGCTGCCACGACGAGAAACCCATCCTTCCCCTGGTGCAGTATATCGGTGCTTATTTCCGCGGTGATCTCGAGCGCGTCATCGGGCGCGAATACATTACGGTAGCTCGCGCCACCATCGGCGCTAATCCCACCCGCATAGCGAGCCAGGTTGAAACTCCCCAGCAGACTGGTGTTTGCACCCAGGGAAGGTTTGCCGCTTGAACTGTAGTCAGCCCGCAGTTGATAGGTGCCACTGACGCCACATTCCTCTTTCACCACTTGATCGAAGGTATTGACGATGAGGAAGTACGTGCCAGCGTCCAGGCTGGTACTCAGGCTTGAGCTGCATTGCTCGGTAGCATCGAAATCGAAGGCAAGGTATTCGAGATCAGTTGTGGCAACGATGATCACGGCATCCAGCACGTCGGAGTCGACCGTGAAGTTGAAATCAGTGGCCTGATTGACCTGGAACTGGTATAGATCCAGAAAACTGTCGTCGGTGCCTCCTACGGTCAGCTCTCGCACCGTGCAGTCAGTGCCGCCCAGGCCATTGTTGCTGGCGCCGAAGGCCAGCGTTTGTATCACGCAGGCATCCAGCCCGCTGTAGAGCGCGGTCACACCATTGATGTCGTCTTCCTGTAATTCGAACACGTTGCCAATATTGGGTGACATGATGGCTGTGTTGCTCGACTCGTGATCGAGGCCGATTACATGACCCAACTCATGCAGCGCCACGCGACCGAAGTCGATCCCGGATATCCCAAACTGAATCAAGGGGCCGTCATAGACATTGTACTGAATCGAATCGTTCACCATGATATCGGCCTCGGTGATTCGCGATGGCCCCAGGGTCTGCCCGGCGAAACGGCGCATGGTGACGGCGAGGGTATTGGCACCGAACTCCGATCCACAAAGATCGGCGGTGAAATCCACGCTGCTGAGTCCATCGATGCGGCAGGGATCGGTGTTCTCGGCAATGGCGGTAAAGTCGAACACGGTCTGTTCTGACCAGGCATCCATGGCGGCGATGAAGGCGGCATTCCAGCTGATCTGGCTTGCGGATATGCCGTCCATGTCCACATAGAAATCCGCTTTCGCCCCCAGCCACTTGGAACCGGTGAAATCGTAGGCGGCAGCAGAAGTGCTCATAAGCAGAACCATCACGGTGGCCAGTGCAGGCACTAACGGGAATCGCATGCTCGGTAACCTGTTCGCGGTCAGTCAGTGACCAGCGAGTCGCTCAGTTTTAATTCAACGTATTTCAGGGCCTGACGTTTACGGACAGGCCAGCAATTCTGTAATCCTAATCTATCGTTAATGTATCGCCTATAGGTTCCCGGAGAATATGCGGCGTATCTCGCACCGATATATATCAGGAATTCTGGTTGGTTTTACAGTTACGCGACCGACTCGAACTTAATTCGTAATCCCAAGGCCGTTGCGATTCTGGCGACAGTTGCAAAGCTCGGGTTGCCATCTTCAGATAGTGCTTTGTAGATCCCTTCGCGAGACAAGCCTGTATCGCGGGCCAATTGGCTCACATTTCCCGATCGTGCAATTACGCCGAGGGCATGTACGATGAAATCAGGATCGTTGTCATCTTCTTCCAGGGCAGCCTCCAGATAGTTCCGTATGTCATCGTCTGTTTTAAGGAGTTTCGCCGAATCCCAGCGCCTGGTTTTTAAAGGCATGATTCATTCCTCGAGTCGCTTCGCTAATCGTTTAGCCAGCTCAATATCCTTGACCTGCGTTGCCTTGTTGCCACCAACAAGCAGGATGACCACTACTTTCGATCTCTGGGTGATATACA
>JAYPVK010000009.1:45447-70083 GCA_038134565.1 Pseudomonadales bacterium
CGAAACCAGTTATCGAAGAGTTGAGTAGTGCGCAGTTCGTACAATGTTAAGCATAGTTTACAGCCAGGAAATTGCCAACTCTAGTTAACAATAATGGAATTGCTTAATTTGCGCAGAAATCAGATGACTACAGGTGCCTGGTCTCTATAAGACCCATCCAGTATCGCCTGCCACCAGGGTTCATGGTCCAGGTACCAGTCCACCGTGCGATTCAGTCCTGACTCAAAATTTTCCTGAGGCAGATAACCTAACTCCCCCATGATTTTTTGGGCATCGATCGCGTAGCGCGTGTCGTGGCCCGGGCGGTCCTTGACGAAGGTGATCAGGGATTCGGCTTTTTCAGCGCGGGCACAGGGTGATTCGGGGAAACGGCTGGCAAGGCTGGCATCTGCCGCGAATCGCTCATCCATGATCGCACAAAGCAGTTTGACCACGTCGATGTTGGCCCATTCGTTGTTGCCGCCGATATTGTAAGTCTCACCATGCCTGCCCTGCTTGATGATCAATTCGATGCCGCGGCTGTGGTCGTCGACGAAGAGCCAGTCCCGGATTTGTTGACCGTCACCGTAAATGGGCAGGGGTTTGCCATTGAGTATATTCAGCAGGCAGAGGGGAATCAGCTTCTCGGGAAAATGGAAAGGCCCGTAGTTGTTGGAACAGTTACTGGTGGTTACCTTTAGTCCATAGGTATGGTGGTAGGCTCTTACCAGGTGGTCGGAAGAGGCCTTGCTCGCCGCGTAGGGTGAGTTGGGTGCGTAGGGTGTGGTTTCACTGAAGGCCGGATCGTCTGCGGCCAGGGTGCCATATACCTCATCGGTAGAGACGTGATGAAACAGATGGTCGGTCACGTTCGCTTCATCCAGCCACACTTTCTTTGCAGCCTTGAGCAGGCTATGAGTGCCGACGATATTGGTGTCTATGAAGGCATCCGGACCGGTGATGGAACGGTCGACATGACTCTCCGCCGCAAAATGCACGAGGGTATTCACCCGATGCTCGGTCAACAGTTTTTCGATGAGTGGCTGGTCGCACACGGAACCCTGTACGAAACTGAATCTGGAGTCCGACAACAAATCTTTCAGATTGTTTTTATTCCCGGCATAGGTCAGCGCATCCAGGACAACGATCCTGTCATCCGGATTCTCCTGCAACCAATAGTTAACAAAATTGGAGCCTATGAAACCTGCCGCTCCCGTCACCAGTAAACTTTTCATCGTCATTTGCCTTCTGTTCAATTCAATACGAGAGAGTCTATCACTCTGCGTAGTTCGACTTCCCAATTTGATGCTTCCACACCCTTGAGGTCGAGCGCCTTGCTTCTGTCCATCACACTATAGGCCGGGCGCGTTGCGGGCGTCGGGTAGTCTGCCGTGGTCAGTGGATGCAGGGGAATGGCCTTATGCAACAGGCCACAGGCCAGTCCCTGTCGCTGGATCGCCTGGGCGAATGAGTACCAGCTTATGTCTGCGCCATCGTTCCAGTGATAAATACCCGCGGGACACGCTTCTGTAACCAGGGTGTGCAGCAGCCTGGCCAGGGAATGGGTAGACGTGGGCGACCCGCGTTGGTCGTCCACGATGCCGAGGCTGTCTTTCTCGCGCATCAATCGCAGCATTGTCTTCACAAAATTGTGACCATACTCGGAATAGAGCCAGGAGGTGCGAACGATGGTTGCAGCAGGCAAGGCTTCCAGCAAGCGCTTCTCACCTTCCCGTTTACTGGTTCCGTAGACCCCCAGGGGCGCGGTTGCATGCTCCGGCTGGTAGGGCCTTGTTGCCTTACCAGCGAAGACGAAGTCGGTGGAGACATGAATCATGCGGGCAGCGTGCTGTTGGCACCAGCGCGCCATGGTGTTCACGGCCGTGGCGTTGACCTGGAATGCCGTAGCACTGTCAGTCTCCGCCCCGTCCACGGCGGTGTAGGCCGCGGCGTTGAGCAGGATGTCGGGCTGACAGGTTTCGAGAGCTGCGAGCATCCCCTGTTCGTCGGTCAGGTCGAATTCGTCCCTGCCCAGGGCGACAAGCTGCCTCGCCTGATCTTGCTCAGCCGAATCCCAGAACTGGCAAAAGCTCTGCCCAAGCTGGCCGCTGGCGCCGGTGAGAAGCACTCTGCCTGTCATGGGAATAGCGTGGCGCTGGCAAGCGTCGAGGCTTGCCTGTCTTTACCGGAAAGTAGTGGTTCAGCATCGATGAGGGGCCATTCAATGCCAATGTCCGGGTCGTTCCAGAGAATGCTGTGGTCGTCTTCGGGATGGTAGTACTCGGTGCACTTGTAACTGAGTTCTGCCGATTCACTTATCACATAGAAGCCGTGCGCGAAGCCCGGCGGTATCCACAACTGCCGCTTGTTCTCGCCGGACAGCACCACGCCTACCCATTGCCCAAAGGTGGGTGATGACTTGCGGATGTCTACTGCCACGTCGAACAGTTCACCAGACAGGGCCCGGGCCAGCTTGCCCTGGGGAAACTCTCTTTGGTAGTGCAGCCCGCGCAGGGTGCCCTGCACCGAACGACTCTGGTTGTCCTGCACGAAATCGAAGTCGATCCCCCGCTCCAGAAAATGACTACGCCGAAACGTCTCCATGAAATAGCCCCGCTCGTCGCCATGCACGGCGGGTTCCAGCAGCAGGACATCGGGGATGGCGGTAGGTGTTATGATCATGGGATGAGCAGCCTGTAATCAGGATCAGGGCTGGCGCAGCAATTCCAGCAGGTATTCGCCGTAGCCACTCTTGTCCAGTTTATGGGCGAGCTCCTTCAGTTGCTCGGCGTCGATAAAGCCCTGCCGGTAGGCGATCTCTTCCGGACAACCGATCTTCAGGCCCTGCCGTTCCTCGAGTACGCGGATGAAATTGGCCGCATCGAGGAGGGATTGAATGGTACCGGTATCCAGCCAGGCGGTGCCCCGATCAAACAGGGCAACCTTCAATTTCTTGCGCTCCAGGTACACCTTGTTCACGTCAGTGATTTCGAGCTCGCCCCGGGCTGAGGGTTTGATGTTCTTCGCGATCTCCAAGACCTCGTTGTCATACATGTACAAACCCGTCACGGCATAGTGGGATTTAGGCTGTGCCGGCTTCTCTTCTAGGTCGATGGCATTGTTATTCTTATCCAGGGTCACCACACCATAGCGTTCGGGATCGGTCACGTAATAGGCAAAGACGCTGGCACCCTCTTTCTGTTCCACCGCCGCCTTGAGAGTATCCTCGATGTCATTACCGTAGAAGATGTTGTCACCCAGTATCAGACAGACCCGGCTGCCGCCGACAAACTCTTCACCGATGATGAAGGCCTGTGCCAGACCCTCGGGCTTGGGCTGTACTGCATACTGAATCGACAGACCCCAACCGGCACCGTCCCCCAACAGATTCTGGTAGGCGGCGCTGTCTTCCGGGGTGGTGATGATCAGGATTTCCCGAATACCCGCCTGCATCAGGGTCGCCAGCGGGTAATAGATCATGGGCTTGTCGTAGACCGGCATGAGCTGCTTGCTCACGGAGAAGGTCATGGGGTGAAGTCGTGAACCGGTGCCTCCGGCGAGGATAATGCCCTTCGCGGCTTGAGTGGCTTGCGTCATTGGCTGTGCTTCGTGCGTGTCTGCTTATGCATTGAGACTGGCCTGCAGAGAGTGCCTAAGACTCCATGGCAGCCAGAATGTGTGGGAGAACGTCCTGAAATGTCTGCACCGGACGGTAGCCGAGTTCAGCTGCGATTTTTTCGCAATCATCCCTGTTCTCCCCCTGTTCCTGTCTCTCTTCCTGTCTCTTTTCCTGCCCCGGAGTATGCGATCCCGCCCCCACCAGATTGCGGTAGGTTCGGAGCCCCAGATCGTTCTTCCAGAGCCCCACGCTATTGGCCGTCTGGGCCAGCAAGGAGGCTAGGAAGAATACCATATGAGGCGTATGCCATGCTGGCTTTTTTCGGCCCAGAGCCGCGTATATGGAGCTCTCCAGCGATATTGGGGTATAGGACTGGCCGTCGCCAACGGGATAGATCTGGCCGGTGCTGGCAGGGGATTGCGCGGCGCGGCAGGCGACCTCTACCAGGTCGTCCACGGAGACCAGTGGCACTGGGTTGTGCAGTTTCGGCAGTGGTGGCAGCGATCCCTTGCGGATACGCCTGATCAATCCCGCGATGTTGCCGCGCATGCCGACTCCATAGACGTTGACCGGTCGCAGGATAGCGGGCTGGAATCCTTCATTGGCCGCCTCAAGCACCAGGACCTCAGCCCGCTTCTTGCTCGCGGCATAAGCTGACTCATCGGGGGTGGCGGCCAGAATACTGGAGAAGAAAATGAATCTCGGTACTCGCTGTTGCTGGCTGGCCGCAACCAACTTGCGTGTTCCCTCCACGTTCACCGAATCCAGCGCGTTGCTGTCACTGATTCCAGCATGGGCGATCCCGGCCAGGTGAAAGACGACGTCCACCCCCTCACAGGCTGTAGCCAGGGTCTCCTGATCCTGCAAGGTTCCCAGCCATTGCTCACAGCGATCCAGCAAGCCTGACTCGTCTTCCTTCCTCACCAGGGCCCGTACTCGCCAGCCTGACTCAACTAGCTTGCGCACCAGGTGTCGACCGATGAATCCAGTGGCTCCAGTGACCAGTGCCAGGTCGCCTTCTTTGGGCTTGTTTTCAGTAGAAGTGACAGCATTGGCTTCCATGGATGACGCATTGTTTGCTGAGGTCCGGGTTTCACTCACAACAATCGCCAACCCCAGGAATTAAAGAAGTGCCTACCCGAGCGAATAAACATACCGATATGCCTGGAGCCTTTACCTGCGGCGTTACCTCCATCGTGGACAATTCTCATCCTGGGCAGATAGGCCAGCTTATGATGCTTGTTCAGACGCATGGACAGATCGAAGTCCTCGAAGTACAAAAAATAGCGCTCATCGAATCCGTTAACCTCATTCAATGCATCGGTGCGGCTCAACATAAAACAACCACTGACTATGGGTATACCCGTACTCGGCTCATCTTCCGGGAGAGAGCGCATTTCATAGCGGGAAAGCTTGCGCCGAAAGAGCGCCTGAATAAAGCCTGGCATGAAACCACGCAGAAAGAAATTGAGCAGCGAGGGATATTGCTTGCAGAGATATTGCTTCGCACCGCTGCTATCCTGTGCCGCTGGGCTGACCACAGCCACCCCGGGATGGTGCTGCAGGTAGTCGATGCCAATTCCCAGGCTATCCTCTGCGACGACGACATCCGGATTCATTATTAGATGAAACAGTGCCCCGGAACTGGCCAGCGCGAGATTATGCGCTGCTCCGTAGCCGACATTGCCCTGCCCCTGAATCAGGCGCAGCTCGGTATCCAGTTCACTCAAGGACTCGCTCAAGCCAGAAAATTGATTCAGGTGTAACTGGCTGTCTTCAGTGTTATCGACGAGCACGATTTCGGCAAATGGACAGCCTTCATTGCCGACAAAGCCTGCTTTCAAGGCAGCGATCGCGTGTATCAAAGAATCCAGCGTACGGGATAACTCGGCCGGGGGCGAGTAGTAGCTGACTATCGCTATGCGTAGAGTCGGGTGGCGTTCTGGGGCAGCATTGGCCGTCACGATGAGTCCTTCTTCGCTCTGTCTCCGGCCCTATGCCCAGAGGTTGAGTAAACGAGCCTTATTTTATGCGAGATTCAGCTGAAGGAGCGACCTGTGCGCGGGATAGCCGGGTCCGGCGGCCTGACACCCGGTTTTATTGCTCTACGAGACGGTCGCCAAAGGGAGTTGAAACCACCCGATAGCCCGGAGGCACATCTTCTGGCGGGATACGCCGGGGCTGGAACCGCGCAGGCTGACTGGGATCCCCTATCCTGCCCCGCTCCCGGATCGCTTCGAACGGATTGCTGATGGTCTCTATTTCTGCTTCTGCGACTTCTTCCCCGGACTCAGCTAAAACCACCGCACTCGCCGTTGTCAGGCTCAATGAAGTGATATTCGTGTTGGAATCGCAGCTGACACCCTGCTCCGGGAAATTGCCGCAGGGCACGGCGGCGGGGTAGCGCACAGCCACCTGCCCGGCCCCATGATTGACCACAAAATAGAGCTCATGGCCCGGAATCGGGTTGACAGTGTCTGTGAGCGGTACCCGGATCACATCCCCGGAGAGATGTTTGAGTAGGGCTGCCTGTGTATTCCCGATGCGCGAGGTTCCCAGTAGGACGAAGGCCGGCGCGGCCTGAGTAGCCCGGGATACGGGGCGACCGGGGTTATTGGCTCCCGGCACATCAGAGGCATTATTGTTATTGTCGCCATCGAGACTTTCGAATAGCGAGAAATCGGAATTGACTGTCTCTTGTACTTCAAACTCTTGGGCAACTGCAAGTTTGAACATAAGTATAAGCAAGCACATAAGCAGAAGGTTGTAGCGCATTGTATGAACCCACTTCACAAATCTTAAATTAATCAACTACCTATTTGACTGCATATTCTCGATTAAAGTTTTTGATGAAACGAGCCATTCTCATCTAAAGCTTATAGCTATTAGGTTTTATTCCACCAAAAGCACCAGTAGTGAGCGACCAAGTTGAACTCTTAGAAAAATTATTGGAATTTAAAGACTTATCAATGGCGTTTTTGAAAAGTTTATGTGCTACCTACAGATCACCTACATTTCATCACGAAATTTTGCCGTAAAATTTTGTCAATAGCGGTATTTTTCCCAGCTATAACATAAAGTTAGAATTGGCACTCTACCTACACGTCACCTACTTTGCCCAGTGCGATCAAGGCGATATTTGTACGGTATTCCGATGTTAGGGAGGCGGAGTGATCACCACGTAAGAGGGCAGCCTGGCGCTAGTAAAACCGGACAGTTGCAGTTGCAGAGACACATCGCCTGGCGGGCGAGTCGCAAAGCCCGTTTTATGGCCTCGAGCTGCCGGAAACGGATAGCGTGCCCCGGAAATGGCTAATGCTTTATGCAGAGAATTGGTGGCGTACGATGAAAAACGGCCGCCATGAGGCGACCGTTTGGCATGCGGCACCGGGACCACTAGTCGAAGCGGATCGTGTCGCCCAGGCCTTCGATGGCAACTTCCTCGTCCTGCGGCGCCTGGCCCTGTTCGAGGGTTTCCTTGAGGGCACGGCCATAGGCGATACGGGCTGTCTGCAGGGCCGCGACCTGGGCCTGCAGGCGCGCGAGTTCGGAGTCCACGAAGCGCAGGCTGCCCAGTTGCGCCTTGGTCTCGTCCGAGAGGGTGTCGGT
This sequence comes from Pseudomonadales bacterium, assembly GCA_038134565.1. Classification (GTDB taxonomy): domain Bacteria; phylum Pseudomonadota; class Gammaproteobacteria; order Pseudomonadales; family Pseudohongiellaceae; genus UBA9145. Next base: position 52,655 of record JAYPVK010000009.1, read on the forward strand.
ATCGTATTCTTTGCCGTCGATCGTGATGGTAGCCATTGCCTGAATGTCCTTGTGTGGTGTCTTGGGTGATGAAGGTAGCCCGCCAGCCGATGCGCGGCGAAGCTGCCGCTTGCAGGCCCTCGGTCTGGCTCAGCCAGCAGTCCGGCCGAGGGTGCCCGATTGCGGCGCCGCGCCCTGGTGGCGACGCTGAATCCGGGGGCAGAGTGTAGCGGACAGCGCAGCAAATTGCGAAGCCGGGGCGCCCCCGATTACACTCCCGGATGCGGGCCGGCCGTGCCCGGCGCGAGGGATGTTATGCCGCGCAGGCGGGTGGGCAGTCTGGTGTTTTAATGCGAGGAGTTAATCTTTTGAGTAAGCACTTGCTAACCACGAAGCGCTTGTCATTAAGGGAGGTTACCGAGGCGGATGCCCGCTTCATGCTCAGTCTGCTGTCGGAACCTGCCTGGCGTTAGTTCATTATCGATCATGATGTGAGCGATGTGAAGGGCGCAAGCGCCTGCCTGCAGCAACGGATTATCCCGGGCTATCGGGAAGGGCGCGGGCTCTGGTTGGTGCAGTTGAGGGGGCTTGCCGACCCTGCTGGCAATCACCGTGCCCCATAACGGGCCGTCGATCCGGCTGCTGCGACGTCTGGGTTTTGACTTCGAGCGCGAGACGCGGAATCCCAATGGCGAAGTGCTGTCCGTGTTCAGGCGCGAGCTCGGTGGTGATCAGGGCGCAGCGCCCAGCCGGGTTTCATGAGGAGGCTTGCAGCGACCCGGGCGCTGCCTTGCTCGCGGCGTAAGAGCATCGTGGCTGCAGGGCTTCCCAGGGCTGTTTTCTGTTAGCATCTGGCCCCGCAGACAAGACTCGCTAAGCCCTGATTGCCCGGCGGGCTCCTGGTGCACAGGGTAAGCTGTGACAAGTGCCAAGAGATAAGACCGGGCAAGTACAGGCGAGCAAAGGCAAGGAGGCTGACAATTGAACACAGTAACCCGATCCCCACGCAAGGGCTGGCTGCTCGCCGCATTCTTCGTCCTTGTTCTGATGCTGACGCTGGGGCCATTGACCCTGCTGCGATCTCCTGCGCCTGTGGCGTATGTGAACGGCATTGCGGTCTGCGAGCCCGAGTACAACCCGGGACCCGCCGGCATGGCCCTGCGGCAAGACGCTGCGCCCCATCGTGCGCACTGGCTGCAGCTGGAACAGAATCCAGACTACCTCAGCGCCCTGGCAGACCCACAGTCGGCGGCCAGTGCGTTTAAGGGCATGGCTGGCTTGCTCTCGTACGATGCCAATCTTGCCAGGCTGTGGTTGGAGGCCAGCGCAGCGTCAGGAGAGCTGGCTGCCGTGTCAGCCACGGTGGCTGAGGCGCAACGCCTGTCCCGCGACCCGCGCTATGCGCCCTGTGTCATTCGCTGACAGCGCGTGCAGCGAACTCCTGTATAGTGTCTTTTGACTAGTGTCTCTGCTCCGTATTACTGACTCAATGATCGAGGAATCGTCATGACAACAAGAATCAAAGCGCGGCTACTTAACCTCACAGCATCACTGAGTCTGCTGGTGATCTCTGCGCAGGCGCTCTATGCCCAGGGCCCCGGCCCCATGCAGACCAACGAAGATTTCCAGCGCGCCATGGCGGAACTCTCGAACTGGGGGCGTTGGGGGCCCGAAGACGAGCTGGGGCAGGCCAACTTCATCACGGCAGAGAAGCGACGGCAGGCCGCCGCCCTGGTCACCGAGGGCATCACAGTCTCGCTGGCCCATGACGTAGTGCAGGCAGACGAGATCGAATCCCCGGACACCTCGGCCGTACTGAACAGGGAAGTCCTGCGGGTTAGTCCCACCGGCGCCTCGGACAGTTATGAGTACACCGGTAGCTATCACGGCACCATCCATAGCCACCTGGATTCCCTGGACTGTCACATCATGTACGAAGGCAGTGGCTATAACGATGTCACCTGGGAACAGGTGGAAGCGGCGGACGGTTGTCCGCGGGGAAGCATCCATGCGCACCGCAACGGCATTGTGACCCGCGGTATCCTGTTCGATGCCACACTGCTCCCGGGCAAGGACCCGGAGGGTAAGGGCTGGGTGGAACCCGGCACGGCCATCACCTATGCCGATCTGCTTGCCCTCGAAGACATCCAGGGTGTCACCGTGGAACCCGGTGATGTGATTCTGCTGCACACCGGTCGCTGGACCCGCCGTGCGGCACTGGGTCCCTGGCCTACCTCGGAAGGTGTCGCGGGCTACCACGCGAACGTCGCCTGGTTCCTCAAGGAGCGCGGTGTCGCCATGATCGGCCACGACATGTGGAATGATGCGACACCCAGTGGCGTCGGCGATGTCTTCTTGCCCTTGCACAGCCTCGCGCTGGTGGCCCTCGGTGTCTCCATCTTCGATAACCTGGATTTTGCCGACGTGGCCCGGGTGGCCAAAGAGCAGGGTCGCTATGAGTTCCTGTTCATGGCCTCGCCACTGCGCATCCAGAAAGGCATGGGTTCGCCACTCAATCCACTCGCACTTTTCTAGGAGCGCGCTTGTCACAGAAAACAGTACTCATCACAGGCAGCAGTCGTGGTATCGGCGCCGCCACCGCGCGCCTGTTCGCGAGTCATAGCTATCGTATCTGCATAAACTACCGAAGCAATCATGAGGCCGCGGAAGCCGTTGCGCGGGAAGTGAAAGACGCCGGTGCAGGTTGCTTAACGGTACAGGCCGATGTCTCACAGGAAGCGGATGTGCTGCGCCTGTTCGAGACTTTCGATAGGGAATTGGGTGCATTGCATGTACTCATCAATAATGCAGGAATCCTGTTGCCCCAGAGCAGACTGTCCGGAATCAACGCCGAGCGACTGAACAGGCTCCTGGTCACCAATGTCACGAGCTGTTTTCTCTGTAGCCGGGAGGCGGTGCAGTGCATGTCGACGCAGCAGGGCGGGCAGGGCGGCAGCATCGTTAACGTCTCCTCCATCGCCGCGACCCTGGGAGCGCCCAACGAATACACAGACTACGCTGCCACCAAGGGTGCCATGGACACCTTCACCAGGGGCCTTGCCCTGGAGGTTGCCGGCGAGGGCATCCGGGTCAACGCCGTACGGCCGGGAATCATCGAAACCACGATTCATGCTGATGGCGGCGAGCCCGGTCGACCCGCGCGTCTGGCACCCTTGATTCCCCTGCAGCGCAGCGGCCAACCCGAAGAAGTCGCCGAGGCGATCTACTGGCTGGCCTCAGACAAGTCTTCCTACGTCACCGGCACCTTCATCGACATAACCGGCGGTCGCTGAGACATCCGGGGGCACTGATAACCTGGTAACCTGATGTAAATGCTAGACTAAGTTCACAATTTATCAGTGCCCGGAATTGCGCATTCGTTGTACCCGCAACAAGCAGGAGGCCTGATGCAGGCTGATACAACTATTTTCATGCTATCGCCAAAACAGATGCGAAAATGAACTGGCAGTGAGGCGATCGCTACTCATTTTGCGAGTGTGCTCAACCAAACCAGAAAGTTCTTAACACCCAATCAAGAAGTCTTCATTCATAACTGGCAATCTCCCTCGAATTCTTCCGTTTGCCGACGGCTGTCAGCTTATCCGGCTTGTAAGCAAATGGGGGAAGCTACGGAAAACCCGTTATGGTTGAGGCAAGAAAGCAACACATCAGGAAGTCATCATGCCTAGCAACGCGGAACCGGTAATCTGGCGCAATATCAAAATCGAATACGTGGGCCGGCGGGAATTTGACTATGCACTCGACGGCAAAGATCGCAATGCCGTCGTCCGCCTGACCAACATTGGTGACACCACGATCAACGATATTTATTTCCAGATTGCAATTGACGGGGTTGGTGACTACCCGGCTGTGACCGGCGATGGTGGTTTTGCCGTCTTCCCCAATGGCGGAAACATCGATCTTCGCCCCGGCGAGTCTTTTCTGGCGCAAAACTGGCTGGCAGGCATCTACGAGACACGATTCGGCAACACACCTCCCGAGGCCAGTGAAAGAAAGATTTATTCCTTCGATTTCCTGATTACCTTAGATCAGGATCTCTGGCGTGAACAAAATCCTGCCGCCAACAGCGATCTCGTTGGCAAATTGACTCAAGAAATAGAGTTTATTAATACCAGAGGAGACACGCTACCATTCGGCGAACAGACTATTTACGGAACAATTGCGAATACCTCAAATGGCCTAAACGGCCTTCTGGTGGAACTATCAACACCCTATAGTCGCTGGTATTCAATAGAGACCGTGTCCACAGGCGAATCCTACACCTTCTCCGCCGCGGTACCTGAAGCGGACGAGTGGCTGGTTCGTGTTTCCGCGCAGGGTAAGGCAGCGCAAGTCTTTACAGCCGAAGAGCTTTCGCAATCGACGGTGATCAATCTGGTTGATGCGACACCACTCGAATACGGCTATGCCGTGAGTGCTTCTGAGGATACGCCAACGGGATTCTGGCGGGGAGCGGTGAGTGAGTCGGAAGCTACCTTTGTGCTGTTCCCAGGCCAGGAGAATTGGCCTGATCTGGGTAGTGAGTCTGCCAATGCCGCGTTGCGCTCTGCATCCCTGATTCAGAAATACAGTTTCGACGGTGAGTTGCTATGGCAGTATGCGCCCGGCTGGGAAACCTGGGGTGGTGATATGACCGACGATGGTAGTCGGGTCGTCTTCTTGCGAAACCCTGATATCACCCGATACAACGCCGGACAATGGCAATTAGGGGCGCTTGATGGTCAAACTGGTGAACTGCTATGGGAGGTGAGCGGCCAGCAGTCTTATCTCGAGGGTCTGGAAGCCGCGATCAGTCCAGACGGTCGATACGTTGCGGTTGGTTCCACAACTGGTGCGCTGGGTGTACTCGATGGTGAGACCGGCGATCTGCTCTGGGAAAAAGCCGTAGGCACCTATGGTCAGGTTCGAAAGCTTGTGTTCGCGGGTGAATATTTATATGTCGGATCAGGCGATAATTTCCTCTACAAATTATCCGCAGTGGATGGCTCCCTAAACTGGAGAACCTATGTGGGTGGCTGGCCATTCGTTATGGGCTTCTCTATCAATGAGAGCGCTGGATTATTAGCAGTTGGCACGAAATCCAAAGACACATCAGTGCTAGATCTGGACACCGGTATAGAGCTATGGTCCAGACAAACCGGGTCTCTGGACGCGGTGTTGTCGCCGGATGGAAACTACGTTGCAAATTTTTATGGAGATATTTTCGCTGCCCGAACCGGTGAGCTTGTCGGCCAGACCGGTATCAACGGTGTTGCGATATTCTCCAATGACAGTCAATACCTGATTCAGGCCGATCGCGGCAGAGTCAGCGTAAGTGACTTGACAGGAAAGCTGCTGTCCCAGGCAGAAGACAATAGTGATGACGAACATGGACCGGGTGAGCAATCGCAATGGGCTTTCCTGACATCTGATGGGACAACCCTGGTAGTGGCAAGCCGGGACATGGATGCCGCTGGTGAGCGTGGGGTGACGTTCTGGTCCCAGGGTGATCCGGTTCCAACAAATCAAAATAATTCCAATACAGCGGGTGTGGCTCAATCAACCACGGGGAATGACGTTTTTGATCTACCGCTTGTTAATAGATCGATCGACGCCGATAGCGGTATTGATAAGGTCCTCTATCGATCACAGGCGAGCTTTTTTACTGTCCAGAATAACAATGGCACACTTACGATAACCGATGGGGCGGGAAACTGGACTCATACCTTTACCAATCTTGAGCGAGTGCAGTTTGCTGATAAATCACTCGCCTTCGATATAGATGGACATGCCGGGCAAACCGCGAAAGTGCTCGGTGCGTTTCTTGGCCCCAGCGGTATCGCCCGGCCAGACCTGGTAAAGATCGGCCTCGAAATTCTCGACAATGGTCTTTCCTATGATGGCTTATTGCTTGCGGCAACAGAGTCTGTGCTTGGCAGCAATCCCAGTTCGGCTACGCTGATAAATCATTTTCACCAGGCACTCACCGGGGTTCCGGCCTCTCCTAACATACTGCAAACCTATGGATCTCTTCTGGATCTCGGTGCACTTTCGGTGCAGGATCTGGTCAGACAGGTGGCAGACAGTGATATTAATCAGCAAAACATCAATCTGGTGGGCCTCGCCACTACGGGTCTGGAATACGCCAACTAGGACAGCCGGTTAACTGTCCTCATTTATTCGGGAGTCATAGAGCGTGACTTTGCGGTGCCTATGAAACGCTGCGCTGTTTAGTGATAATGTCTGTCTAATCGAAGCTTTCGACATTATTCAGCGATTCAATTTGAAGAAAAGCCCCTTTTCCAGCGCCAAGGCGGGCGAAATGCTGCTATTTGGCATGCTGGTAGTTGCCACAACCCTATACCTGGTGCTGATGGTCGATCCGCTGGGCGCTAACTGGCGCTGGGATGACACACAAATTTTGCTGGCCATTCATCAGCAGCCAATACTGGATTATTTCTTTGCGCCAGAGATCTGGCGCGCTTTTACCCCGGCCAACTTGACGCCCTGGTTACTGGTTTCCTATCAGATTGACCTGGCACTATTTGGCATGATGCCGACGTTCTTTTACTTCCATCAGATTGGCGCGCTGGCTGCGGTGATGGGTCTGCTGTACGCACTATTGCGGCCGTGGACAGGGCGGTCTTATGCATTGATGGGATGTCTGCTGTTCATTGCCGGTGCACCGATAAGCCACGTCTCGCAGCAGCTGATGACCCGTCACTATATCGAAGGCGCCGTTTTCGCGCTGGCTGCGCTGATTCTTTATGTCAGATACCTGCGCAGGCCTCGAATCAGCCTGCTCCTGGCCAGCCTGCTTGCCTATGGACTGGCGATGACGGCCAAAGAGATTTACGTCCCCCTGGTACTTGGCTTACTGTTTATTCCGGAATCCAACTGGAACAGCCGTATTCGGGCCAGCCTACCTTTCTGGCTGCTGGCGCTTGCCTACAGCGCCTGGCGAGCCTATATGCTGGGTTCACTGAGTGCAGGCTACGGGGTCGCAGGCGAAGAAGGTGCAGTTGAACTATTTTTTGGCGTGGCTCACGGATTGCTGGCCATACCGCAACTCTTGACCGGGCCGTTTAGCCTCCTCTTTTGGACCATCGTCGGTGGGCTCGCCGTCGGATATGGCCTGAAAAACCCTGCGCATCTGCCTTTCATGATTGTGGTCGTGGCCTGTGTTATGGGTCCCCTTCTGCCACTAACTGAATCACCAGGAATCCACGCTCCCGACCGCTATCTCTTCCTGGTATGGCTGACACTGTGTATTGCCATAGTGATTTTCTGCTCTGGCGTACTGCGCGGCAGTCAGGGAACAGCCTTGCGCAAGGTGGCTGTTCCAAGCGCTGCGCTGATACTGCTGTCGTTACTGTTAGCCAATGCCTGGACTGAGCGCAGCAAGGTATTCGCCATCGCCAAGGAGTTCGACGCCCATGCCGAATTGCTCTGGAATAACGCTGACGCTATCGCCTATATTCCCTCTGACGCTATCCTGACCTCGTTCTGGTTCGCCCAAGGCCTGGAAGCGCTTAAAACGCGGTATCGTCCGGAAGAGGGTATTCAGCTTGCTATCATTGACCCGCTTTTCTTGCATCAGGTATCAGGCTCTATTAGCGCATTACTTGTCTACAACGGCGATTGTCGCTGTTTCATGGATGACAGCGAATCGCTTGTGTCCCGGATGCAGGACTTTCAATCAAACTACAGGCCGGACGCTACCTTGAGTCTCGACTACAGTTACGTCGACCGCATCTTCAGTTGGTCCGCCGGACCTTATCGTCAGGGCCAGTGGCATTTCCTGTCGAAAGAACTGGGCGGACTCGCAGAGGTGCCGTCACAGGGACAGCTCAGGGTGAGCCTGGCCGATGGCGGTATACTCTATCTGCGGTACACCTCACCGGATGGCTGGATTACTTACTCTGAAGGGCTGGAAATCAATCACCCTTTAGCAAGTACTGAATGGCGACGGTAAACAGGGATTTGACTATGGCAAATTTGGCAGTTGTTGTTCCCGTATTCAATGAAGGCAGAGACCTTGTAGAAGGTCTGCAGGCGATCATGGGTGCAGCACAGAACATGCAACAGCATCGTTGGACACTGTTCGCCGTGGATGATGGTTCAAGCGATGATTCTGTATCTGCGATACTGGACGCACGCAGCAGAAACCAGTCTATAGAATTAATCAGTCTCACCAGAAACTTTGGAAAGGAGGCTGCGATTCAGGCAGGATTACAGCACTGTCTTGATTATGACGCTGTTATTATCATCGATAGTGACCTGGAGCACCCGCCGCAGTTAATCCCCGAACTCGTGAAGGCCTGGGAGTCAGGCTATAAGGTGGTCAACACCCGAAAGACCGGGCGTGGCACAGAATCTTTATCGAGAAATCTGCTCACACGAACCTTTTTTCATCTGTTTAACAGGTTCGCTGCGATCGATATTGAGAACGATACAGACTTCAAGCTATTGGACAGGGAGGTGTTACTCGCCTATTTAAGCTGCCCTGAATCAAGCCGATTCTTTAGAGGCTTGATACGCTGGATGAATTATCCAGCCCATGAAATCGAGTTCGAGGTTCCGCAGCGGACTGCAAAGAACCACTCTTCCTGGAGTCGGCTTGCGCTGCTGCGCTACGCATTCTCGGCAGTGTCGTCATTTACGGCGCTACCCTTGCAGATTGTGACTCTTCTGGGTTGCGTGACCTTATTGCTTGCGCTGATTCTCGGCAGCGTTGCACTGTTTAACTGGATAACCGGTGTAGCCGTCGACGGCTTTACTACGGTAATACTCTTGATTCTCTTGCTTGGCAGTATCCTGATGATCAGCATTGGCATCATTGGGATTTATATAGGCAAGATCTATGAAGAGGTTAAACAGCGTCCCTCGTTTTTCATCGACCGAGCCAAGAGCACAAAGAATGATTATGATGCCTAAAAATGTAACGCTGGCCTTGCATGCCATACTCCTCGCGGGGTTCCTGGCGAGTTCGCATGGGCTGTTAAAATGGGTCTCCATACAACCGGGCGGAAACTACTGGATGCTGTTGCTGAGGCAATGGCCCGTCGTGCTGCTGGCGCTCGCGATCTACGGCTTCGTTTTTTTCTACTATATCTTTGTGCTGCGTGGTAGCCCGGTATCAATTCTTTACCCTGTGTACACGGGCTTATCGGTTGCACTTGTCACGCTGGTCGGCGTGATGTTCTTTGAAGAACCGCTTCAGCCTCTACAGTTAATGGGCGCGGTGTTGATAGTAGGAGGGATTGCATTCATGAGCCTGGGGTCTCAGGGCTGAAATCGCCATGCGTAAGGCGTAGATGGTAAGCAGAGTCGAAAAATCGCTGTGGGGAATCGAGCAAAGAAAGAGGCTATGTTGCCTCTATCCCCATTGATTGCAGATATTCTTTTGCCGCGCCCCGATCAGGCTCTGTGCATTCATAAAACTGATAGAAAGAGCTTTGTGGCGAAATTCCGAGCAGTCTCCGGTTGAGAGTACCGTAAAAGATCTGGAGCACGGCCTGGATTTCTCGCCAGTTATTCACGTGTTCCCAGCGCATTAACTCGCCGTAGTCGAGACCATACTCCGCATAGAATTGCACTCCCGTTGTCAGCCTCCAGCCGAGGTACCAAAGCAGCGAACCCTCAGAAGGTATCGCAACGCGGAGCGTCCCTTCGTTCTTGATCAGCAAAGCGGTTCTGGCCACCATGGCCGGCAAGTCGAGAAGATGCTCAAATGCCGCGATTGAAGTGATGCGGTCATAGGCGTGGTGTAGTGGGACATCGGCGATATCGTGATAGTGATAGCGCACACGATGGCACAGCGCCTGCCCATCTTGATAGAGTTCAGTATAAGGCTCTACGACATCGTAGGGTGTTGTCGCTGGTTCATAGCGTAACTGATTAAGATTACCTGCGCCGATTTCCAGAGTAGCAGTGCACTCAGGGTGAAGAGACTGCAGGTCGGAAGCCACGCGACGGTGCATCCAGGCTTCGAGTTTCTGCGCAAATCGGGTTGCAGTGCCCGCGCCTTTTCGATTACGCCGATAGTGCTCCTCGTAGATCTCAGCGATTGCTGCAGAAAGGATCGGCCGCTTCTTTGGGTAGCGACGTAATACAGCCCTTTGCTGAGGTGAGATCACAGTAAGCCCGTTAGCCAGATAAATTGAGCAAACACGTTAGCGGAATACGCAGAGATAATCAAAACACGCCACCGGGTTACTCATCCCTGGCTTCGGGCGCAGTCTCGACCATCACTGACTCTGCTGAATGTAGAGCGACAGGTTGGACAAAGACAAGCAATAACGTGTGGAGGTTTACAGTGTTCCCAATTGTTCTCTTGCCGATAACCCGGTTAATTCAGCTCATCTCTGGCAAGCTTACACAATGACCCTGACCCGACTCTTCTCCGGACTCATCCTCAGCACGGCAACGCTCATCTTCCTGACCCCGTTAGCGGCCCAGGAACGTGACTTCGATGCCTGGCTGGCCGAGCTCAGGCAGGAGGCACTGGATCGCGGCATCAGTGCCGAGTCGGTGGCACTGGCGTTCTCCGAGATTACTCCACCGGTACAACGCATCATCAGCAATGACCGTTCCCAGCCCGAGCGGGTACAGACCTATGCCGACTATCTTGGTGCCAGGGTCAGCGACTGGAAGATTGAGAATGGCAGGAAGCGCATGATCGCGCATGGGGATCTGCTCAGGGAAGTGGGGGAGAAGTACGGTGTGCAGCCGCGCTTCATCGTCGCCTTCTGGGGCATGGAAACCAATTTCGGTACCTATCCGATCCCCGAACCGCTGTTCAACGTGCTGGCCACGCTGTCCTTCGATAATCGCCGAGCCTCCTTCTTTCGTGCCCAGTTTTTCGCCGCGCTGGAGATGCTGGAGAGCGGCTTTCCTCCCTACGAGCAGATGAAGAGTTCCTGGGCCGGTGCCATGGGCCAATCCCAGTTTATACCCGAGAGCTATCTGCAATACGCCGTGGACCATGATGGCGACGGCAATCGGGACATCTGGAATTCCGAGGCGGATGTGTTCGCCTCTATCGCCAATTACATCAAGGCGCGGGGTTGGCGTGACGACCTGACCTGGGGCAGGCCGGTTGCACTGCCGCCCGGAAGTGAACCGGACTTCCGGGAAAACGGGAATGCGAGCGTCGAGCCGCCGGGCAATTGCCGCCGCTACGGCAGCCTTGGCACATGGCGAGACCTGCAGCAGTGGCAGGCTCTTGGTGTGAGAAACACCGATGGCAGCAACTTGCCTGGCCGCTCAATTCCGGCGGCGCTGGTCTACGGTGATCCCGGTGACGATGAGGCCTATCTGGTTTACGGCAACTTCTGCGGCATCATGGCCTACAATCCGGCCTTGAAATATGCCCTGTCCATCGGGCTATTGTCGGATCTGATTGTTCCCTGACTCGAAGGATTGCCATTCGGCAGGAAGCGCGAATACCCAGATGCTGCAGCGCCAGGTTCCATCCCGCACCACTCTCTGCCTCTGAGCAGTCACTAGCGCGCCGCCGTGTAACCCGGGCCGTACAGTATTCTGCCTGGTCGGCGCCCGGTGTGTTTTCCGTTTTCCACCACCACTTCACCATTTACCAGCACGTACTTCATGCCAACGGCATACTGATGGGGATTTTCGAAAGTGGCCTTGTCGGTAATCTCGTCCGCATCGAACACAGCGATGTCGGCAAAGTAGCCGTCGGTGAGTAAGCCACGGTCATGAATCCCAAGCCGCCTGGCGGTCTGGCTGCTCATCTTCTTCACTGCCTCTTCCAGGCTAATGATGCCTCGCTCCCTGACGTAGTAGCCGAGCACCCTGGCGAAGGTGCCGTATTGCCTCGGGTGTGGTGCGCCCTCACCGAAGATGCCCACGGGGCCGTCGGAACCAATGGCAGTGGCAGGATGCTGCATGATCAGATCCACATCCTGTGGACCAATGGCGTGATAGACCGCCGTGGCACCGCCGCCACGCACGATATCGAAGACGATCTCTGCGGCATTCTCCGGCGTGGGTTCCATGCCGGCTTCCATGGTTAGCTCGGCCAGGTTCTTGCCCGCCATGGAAGGGTCCCAGCTATTGCGTGAGATGAATACGTTTTTCGGATCGCCGCCACCACGGTCATAGAGAATCTTCGCTACGACCTCGTTCTTGATCGTGGCGCGGGTTTCCGGGCTGTCGATGCGCGCCAGCATCGCATCGTTGCCACCCTCCTGTGCCCACTGCGGAATCAGCGCGGTGATGCCTGTTTGCGACGCCGTGTAGGGATACTGGTCGATGGTGATGTCGATGCCCCGGGCGCGTGCCTCATCTACCATGCGCAGGCTCTCCACGGAGGAACCCCAGTTCTCTACGCCGATGGCCTTGTGGTGAGTCATCTGCACGGGTATGTCAGCTTCTTCCCCGATACGAATGGTTTCCTGCACGGAATCCAGCAACTGATAAGCCTCTTCCCGCATGTGAGAGATGTAGATTCCGCCATACCCGGCGGCAACCTTTGAGAGTTCGATGACTTCTTCGGTTGAGGTGAAGCTGCCGGGCACGTAAAACAAGCCGGTGGAGATGCCGAGCGCGCCCTGTTGCATGGCCTCCGCCACCATGGACTTCATGCGCGCCATTTCACTGGCCGTGGGATCGCGGTCTTCCGCACCCACCACGATGGAGCGAATGGTTCCCTGCCCGACGAAGATGGACCAGTTGGGGCTGATACCCAGTGCTTCGATTTCCCGGTAGTGCGCGTCGACGGGGAACGGTGACGAACCATCATTGCCTTCGGTGAGTGTGGTGACACCCTGCAACAGCGCGCTATCGGCATTGGGTACGTCAAAGATGCCGCGCAGGGCATGAGTGTGCGGGTCGATAAAGCCCGGCGCCACGACAAGACCGCTGGCGTCGATGATCCTCTCGGCGCGGGCATTGGGCATCTTGCCAATGCGAACGATACGATCGCCGGTGATACCCACGTCGGCTTCATACCAGGGCGTGCCGGTACCATCGATGATGCGCCCATTGCGAATGAGGATGTCGAAACTGTCCTGGGCCAGGGTCTGGCCGCCCATTGCGAGCACTAGAATCATGCCCAGCAACCTGGAAAATAATTTCACCATTGATTTCTCCGACAACGCATTATGATCGCGGTGGATCTGACACAAAAAAAGGGTAGCCCTAAAGCTACCCGTTTCTAACTGACTCAGCAATCAGCATTCGGTTACCGGCCAGTTGGCGGTTCCATTTGCTGGAGCCGTTTACCAGATGCGGATGCGATCCTCCGGTGGCAGGTACAACGCGTCGGTGGGTTTCACGTCGAAGGCCTCGTACCATTCGTCGAAATTACGCACCACGCCATTCACCCGGAACTCGGAAGGCGAGTGGGGATCGGTGGTGAGACGCTGGATCAGGGCGTCCTCGCGATACTTGCGTTGCCACACCTGGGCCCAGGCCAGGAAGAAGCGCTGGTCGCCGGTGTAGCCATCGATGATCGGTGCTTCTTCACCACCCAGTGCCATCTTGTAGGCACGGTAGGCCATGGACAGGCCACCCACGTCACCGATGTTCTCACCGAGGGTAAAGCGGCCGTCGATGAAATAGCCCGGTACTGGCTCGAAGGCACTGTACTGTTCGGCCAGACCGGTCGCGAATTCCTCGAAGTTGGCGCGGTCTTCATCGGTCCACCAGTTGCGTTGCACACCGGCCCAGTCGGACTTGGAACCCTGGTCATCGAAACCGTGACCCATCTCGTGACCGATCACGGCGCCGATACCACCGTAGTTCACCGCCAGGTCGGCAGCCGGATCGAAGAAAGGCGGCTGCAGGATGCCTGCGGGGAACACGATCTCATTGAACGATGGATTGTAGTAGGCATTCACCGTCTGTGGCGTCATACCCCATTCTTCATGATCCGTGGGCTTGCCGAGACGACTCACTTCATCGGCGTAGTTGAACTCACGCACGCGCTGGGCATTGCCGAACAGGTCATCGCGACGGATCTCCAGCTCGGAGAAGTCTTTCCACTTGTCGGGATAGGCGATCTTGGGGCGGAAGGCTTCCAGTTTCCGATAGGCTTCTTCCTTGGTGGCAGCACTCATCCAGTCGTTCTGCTCGATACTCTGGCGCAGCGCGGCGCGCAGATTCTCCACCAGTTCATCCATCTGTTGCTTGGCTGATTCCGGGAAATGCCGTTCCACGTAGACCTGGCCCAGGGCCTCACCGAGGCTATCCAGCGAGCCAACACGCGCGACACCGCGCTCCCAGCGTTCACGCTGCTCAGGCACGCCATCGAGAACGGTGGAGTAAAAATGGAAGGCTTCCTGGTCGAGTTCTTCTGACAGCACATTGGCACTGTCCACGATGTAGCGGTAGGTCATGAAGGCCTGCCAGTCGGCAACGTCGGCGGTATTCACCAGCTCAATAATGGGTGACATGGCACTTGGATAGGACACATTCAGTGCCTCCAGGTCGCCGATGCCGGCTGCACCGAAATAGGCATCCCAGTCCAGGCCAGAGTATTCTGCCTTGAAGTCTTCGTAACTCATGGGATTGTAGGTGAGGTCGCGATTGCGACGCTCAGAGCGCGGCCAGGTGTGTTCGGCGATCCGGGTTTCCAGTGCCAGGATGGCTTCCGCTTTTTCCGCGCTATTCTCAATGTCGGCGAATTCCAGCACACGGGTGATATGGGCCACGTACTCGGCCCGGACTTCCAGGAACTCGGGCGTGTCCTGCAGGTAGTAATCCCGGTCGGGCAGGCCCATGCCGCCGATGGACAGGTTGAGCATATGCAGGTCCGGGTCGGAGCGGTCGGCACCCACGTAGAAGCCGAAGGGACTGGCGGTGTTCTCGATCTGGGCGCGGCCAAAACCGGCGATCAACTCATCCACGGTATCGATCTCGGCCAGAGCAGACAGCCCCTGGCGCAGTGGGCTGATGCCGAGCTCATTGAGGGTTTCCACATCCATGTAGCTCAGGTAGTAGTCGCTGACCTTCTGCTCCACCGAGCCCTGCGCGGGCTCTAGGGAGGTGAGATCGTCGATGATGGTGCGTACCCGCTCATCGGAGCGGTCACCCAGCACATTGAAGGAGCCGTAATTGCTGCGATCGGCCGGCAGCTCGAAGGTGTCCAGCCAGCGGCCGTTGGTGAAGCGGAAGAAATCGTCGCCGGGGCGTACGCTGGGATCCTGATAGCTGATATCGACGCCGAAGCTGCCCAGTTCAGGCACGGCAGCGACCTCGGTCATGCTGGCGCTGCTCTCGCTGGCAACCGGCTCCAGGGATTCGGAGCGGGTGGTGGCGGTATTCTCTTCTGAGCCACAGGCGGCGAGGAATAGGCAGCCGGAGGCGATGAGAAATTTAAGTTGGGATGACATGTTTATCTCCAGGCTGGTCTGAGTTAGTGTAACGCGTGCTCAAAGCCAGGGGGCTTAAAGCCTGACGAGAGGCAGTATACCCGAATTGCATCGCGCCTTTGCGCCGCCAGGCTCCAGAAAACCTCCTGCCTTCCTTGTTCCTCGTCCCTGGCGTTACACTGCTTCGCGGGCGACCTGCTTGAGGAGAAAAACAACCAGCATGGAACACTACCCAACATTCGTTACTCACCTGGAATGCAGTTACACGGGTAAGACCTACCCGGCGGATCAACTGCACGGTCTCTCGGAAGCGGGCAAGCCCTTGCTGGTGCGCTATGACCTCGAGGCGCTCGGCAAGGCGATCAACAAGGAAGACTTGAACAGACGCCTGCCCGAGTTCTGGCGCTACCGGGAATTCCTGCCGGTGCGCAAGTCCGAGAATGTAGTGCGCTTGGGTGAACTGATGACGCCGCTGTTGCCCGCTAACAAGATGCAGCAACAATTGGGCTGTGGGGAAATACTCATCAAGGATGAGGGACGACTTCCCACCGGCTCCTTCAAGGCGCGTGGTCTTGCCCTGGCCGTCGCCATGGCAAAAGAACTGGGCGTGAAGCGTATGGCCATGCCCACCAATGGTAATGCGGGCGCCGCGCTGGCTGCCTATTGCTCACGCGCCGATATCGAAACCTTCGTGTTCTGCCCGGAAGACACCCCCAGGGTCAATGTGGAGGAAATCGCCTTTCAGGGCGCAAAGACATTCCTGGCCAACGGCTATATCAATGATTGCGGACGCATCGTCGGTGAAGGTAAGGAAACCATGGGCTGGTTCGATACCTCGACCCTGAAGGAGCCGTACCGCATCGAAGGCAAGAAGACCATGGGACTGGAGCTGGCCGAACAGCTTGGCTGGCAGGTGCCGGACGTCATACTTTATCCCACCGGTGGTGGCACGGGCCTCATCGGCATGTGGAAGGCCTTCGCGGAACTGGAAGCCATCGGCTGGCTTGGCTTAAAACGGCCACGTATGGTGGCGGTGCAGGCAGAAGGCTGCGCACCGATAGTAAAAGCTTTTGACAAGGGCACTCGCCATGCTGAACCCTGGCAGGATGCCCATACCATCGCCGCCGGTATACGGGTACCGGCGGCGGTGGGGGATTTCCTGATTCTGGATGCGGTCCGGGAGAGTAACGGCTTTGCCGTCGCTGTGTCCGATGATGCGATCAACGCCGCACACCGGGACTGCGCGAAGACGGAAGGTATTCTGCTGTGTCCGGAGGGCGCTGCAACCCTGGCAGCATTGCGACAGGAACTGCAGAGCGGGCGTATCGGCAAGGATGAGAACGTGGTGCTGTTCAACTGTGCCACGGGGCTCAAATACCCGATGCCATCGAGTCACCACAGGATCGATCTGAAACAGCCGATTGACTACGATTTCATCGGGTCAGCCTGACAGCTGAGCGCCTGTTATTGCAGGACTCGGCGCAGTTCGCCGCGAAGTTCGTCGGTGCTGGAATCGATCTGTGACTGGAATCGGCAGACTCGACGCCCGATGTAGGAGCCGACCGGGACTTCTTCGCGGCATACGATGCGCTCCTCCGGGCTCACACTGGCATTGTAGGCTTCGATCTCCGCATCGGTGGGCGTGACCGGCTGGTGAACGCTACCCGAAGGTCCCAGGCACGCCGTCATCATGATTCCAATTAGCAGGCAGGTGGCAAGTTTGAAGGTAGTCATAGTTAGTTGGTGCTGACAGACAGCACGTTGTATTGGGGAGGGAACAGGTACTCCAGCCTCACGTCTTCGATGGCCACCGGCATGCCATCTTTGATCCTGGGCCGGAATTGCAGCAGTGATACTTCATAGAGCGCCCGTTGCCGCACCAGGTCGTTATCCGGGTTGGCGCTGATCACCTCCAGGTCATCGACATTGAAGCCCAGCGGTATTATCCGGTCATTGCTCATCAGGCCTGTTGGTAGCAGTGGGTGTAGCGTGAACTTGACCAGCGCCATGAACTCGGAGCTGGCAGAGGAATTAATGGCGACTTCTTCCGAAGGTAAGTGTGTCGCCGGATAATTGGGCGTCCAGGCGTGAAAGCGCACTGGACCCTGA